>NZ_JBITHZ010000034.1:0-128636 GCF_044458585.1 Nonomuraea sp. NPDC050451 | reverse complement strand
GCGCTGTTGCCCGCATCGCGCAACCGCACTCGTGCAGGCGATCCTCGTGCTGCAGCTGGTGGAAGAAGGCCGCTACTCAGGATGAAAAGGGCTCACTCCTCGCCACAGCGGCTGTTCCCCCAAAGGATGCGGAAGCTGGCGCAGCAGCCTGATCCCCAGATTGGCCTCGTCATATGCGAAGCCCCCCAACCCGGCCAGCACGTCAGCGCGGTCCGACGCGATGACGAGGCCGTCGATCACCGCGTGATGAATGCGCCGGAAACCCGAGGCGGATCCCTGTGCACGCAGTCTTCCCGCGAAAGAGCCGAGAAGATGAAAGCTGCCGGACAGGCGGAGACTCAAGGCATCCAGTTGCTCGGCCAGCGCGGTTCCGTCCACCACGCGGCCCAGCATCTCCTGCGTCGCCGACGAGAAGCCGATGATTGCCAACCGGTCACCTTTGCGCTCCGGGGTGGAGCCCATGACGAGCTCGCTTGGCATTCTCCCGACAATCCAGGGCCGGCCGGACGCGTGTTCCAAAATTGGCCGGGCGTCCGGGCCGAGCTTTCCCGTGATTGCTTCTGTGCCTTCCCGGTCCGGGAGCATGACAAAGTACCAGCCAATGGCTTCGTGCATGTCGTCACCCTTCATCTCACCAGTTGTTCGCAAGAGAATGACCCGTCGGCCGCGGCTCCATCGGCGCAGGCGGAACGAGCCGTCCTTCGGTTGGCGCATCACCGACTCTGTCAACAATGAGGAGACTACGAACGAGCCCTATCGCTCACCTATCGAAACGAGCCCCTCAATCTCGGTGACCGCCTGACGGTACGCAGCCAATTGGCGCCCGAAGGACTTCGGCATGCCACGGTCGGCGTTCTCGTCCCCGGTCAGGTCCTGGACGTGGCGATCGCCGCGCGTGAATGCCGGGAGCGGCGTGTGCACAGGCCGTCCGCCCATGGGGTGCGCCGCTCCCGCCCGTGAGCCGTGAAACGCTCTCGCCGCGGCAGTTGCCGTGCGCGCCGCCCATCCGGCAAAGGCATCCGGTACGCAGATCACCGACCGTCATGCTCTTGCCCAGGCCCTCGGCCACCAGCGAAAACCGTGAGCATTCTTTGCCCAAGCGGCATCAGGGCAGATGCGCGGCGTCAGCGTCCATGCCGGGTCTCTTGGTCGGGTCCCTGGTGGTGAAGGGAAGACCTCGGCCATGGCATGATGAGCAATTGCATAAAGCCTTCCCCGATGGCGGCGTTTCTTGTCGGTGAGATGGGAGAACATCGCTGGCGTGCTCGTCTCCCAAATTTCGTGGTCGTTGGCACACGAATCCCCTGACTCCAACGTTGACCTGGGGCAATGAATGCGTAGGGCAGCGGGGCGTGGCGGTACCCGGGTTGGGGTACGGGCTGACCGACATGCGCGAGCAGATGACGCTGTTGGGCGATTTTCGCCGGAACGCCGACCCGCTGGCGTTATGCCATGTAGGCGTACTTGGCACAGGAGGAAGCATGATCTCTGTTCTGATCGCGGACGACCATGCGATGGTCAGGGGAGGATTCGCGGCGCTATTGTCGGCACAACCCGATATCCGGGTCGTGGGCGAGGCCGCAGATGGCCTCGAGGCAGTGGCCATGGCTAAGAGGACACGACCGGATGTGGCGCTTATGGACGTCCGAATGCCGAATCTTGATGGGTTGGAGGCCACCCGGCGCCTGATCGAAAGCGTTCCCGGCACCAAAGTGGTGATCCTGACCACGTTCGACGTGGATGATTATGTGTACACGGCGCTGCACGCCGGAGCCAGCGGTTTCTTGTTGAAGGACGCGCCACCGGCAGACCTGATCAGTGCCGTGCGCGTGGTGGCCGGTGGAGAGGCGTTACTGGCGCCGTCGGTGACCCGACGGCTCATCAAGGAGTTCACGAACAGGCAGTCGATCGACGAGCGCGAAGCGTTGCGGCTCAACGCGCTTACCTCCCGTGAGATCGACGTGCTCAGGCTCATTGCCGACGGTCAGTCCAACGCCGATATCGCGCGAAATCTGACCATCGCCGAGGAGACCGTCAAGTCCCACGTGGGCCGGATCCTCATCAAACTCCACCTGCGCGACAGGGCGCAGGCAGTGGCGCTGGCCTATAAGAGTGGATTGGTAGAGGCCGGGTTTGCCTCCACAGAGGCACAGAAGAGCCGGCGGTTACGCTCCCGAGGGTGATGCGCCCGCACTGATTTCGCTGTCACCGTCTCCGGCATGATCAGATTATCGGCGGCAGCAATAGTGGCCCGCACGCTTTCCCGAGAGTCGGAACTACGCGGGCTGTCCCAGCTCGTGGGACGCGGCGACGTGTGCTTGGATATCGGCGCCGCCTACGGGATGTACACCTTTCCTCTCGCCCGCCTGGTGGGGCGCACCGGCCAGGTGCACAGCTTCGAGCCGCTGCACCTGCCGTACACGATCCTGGAGTCAGCGCGCCGCGCCACGGGCGCCGATCACGTGATCACCACCAACGCCGCACTCGGTCCCTCCAACGGACGGCAGAAGCTCCGCTTGCCGTACCGGTTCGGATTCCTCCCCAACCACGGTTGGGCACACCTCCAGACGGGATTGAAAGGTTCGGGCAATTCTGCCGGCAAGACCTTGGAAGTGCCCGTGTACTCGATCGACCACGTCTGCGACACCCGTCAGATCTCGCACGTCGACTTCATGAAGGTGGACGTGGAAGGCTTCGAATCGGCGGTGCTGAAAGGCGGCCTCAACACGATCGAACGCCACCGGCCCAAACTCCTGCTGGAGATCGAGGACCGCCATCTCGAGAAGTACGGCATGGTCGCGGGAGACGTAGCGGAGCCGCTGCTGGAGTTGGGCTACCGCATGTACGCCTGGCGGCGCGACCGATGGCAGGAAACCGACGAGATCAGTCCCCGGCGGCGAAATTACCTGTTCAGCAGCCACACTCTCTGAGGTCGCCGGCAAGGTCGGGCCAGGGCAGCGGATCCCGGCCTGAGTGGCCCAACCGCTATCAGGAAACAGAACAGCCCGAAAAGGGCGAACCACGAGAGTTGACATACCTGTCAACTGCCACTTACGGTGTCCATGATGGTGCCAGGACTGAATTTCGTTGCCGCTATTTCCATGACCGTGCCGAATATCCTCGGATCGCGCGAGCTGGTAAAGATGGGCATATGTATTTCATCATCGATGTCGCAGACGGAATGAACACCTCCCGACCGGCGGAATGAGCGGGACCTCCGAACACACACAGGGCCCGTTCGTGGCTTGGCCCACTTTCCGGGAAGGCATGCGGCCGGCAAGGGCGCAAGCAGTCGCCGGTCAGAGATGCGACCACCATGGGCGTACCATCTCTTCGTCACCGGTGATTGTGTCCTCGGCGACCGCACCACCCGGACCGCCCGGCCATCGAGTCTTCCTTTTGACGGAGTGCCGTCGGCCTGTCCGCGACGGCCGATAAGTGCCCGCGTCAAGCGATGCCGAATAGTCCACGCCAAACCCATGCAGCCTTCCGGAAGGACAGAAGGACAACATGGACCAAGATCCTCCGCCAGTGAGGGTGGCTCTGATCGACGATCACCCCGTGGTGCTTCAGGGTATTGAGTCTTGGTACGCCACATCAGGGAAGCCGATCACGGTAGCCGCGAGAGGGCCCGACATCGCGATCGCCATGGAGGGGCCCGGCTCTACGGCGGACGTGGTGGTCTTCGATTTGCAGCTCTCTCATGGCTCGCCTGCGTACGTTCAGCCGGAGGAGCTGATCGCGCAGGGCAGGCAGGTCATCGTCTACAGCATGTATGACAGCCAGGCGGTGGCCTTGATGTGCCTCGAGGTGGGAGCCTTTACCTATTTGACCAAGGCGGAGGGAGAAAGGCACCTCGTCGCGGCCACTCTCGCGGCGGCGAACAACACGCCCTACACCCCGCCGGCGCTCGCCGGAGCCTTCGGCTGTGACATGTCCGCCGATCGGCCGGCACTGAGTCCGCGCGAGATCGACGTACTCCTTAAATGGTTTCAGTCGGAGTCGAAGACCATGGTTGGAGAGAGCCTCGGTCTTTCAGTACGCACCGTGAACACATACCTCGGATCGCATCCGCATCAAATACGCCAACGTCGGGCGCCCCGCCAGGACAAAGGCGAATCTGATTACCCGCGCCATTCAGGACGGGATCGTTTCACTGGACGAGCTCTGAAGGTCGTAGACGACCTCCAACCACAGCCGTTCCCCGGAGTGGAGTGTGCTCACCTGCAGACCCCGCTCCTGGGGTTGGGGTATGTGCAGCTTCGGGGAATGAGCCACGACGCTGACCCGGACTGAACCGTGACCGCGTACAACCGTTACTCGTGCACTCCCCTCGGCAGTCGCGAGCACCTCGATGACGGGCTCCGTCAACGCACCCAAGACCCTCCGGGGAACACTGACAGGTGCCCCTCGTATGGCGAGCTGCGTATCGACACCGCTTCGTTCGGCAACGTCGATGCACGCGTGCAGCTTGTGTGCCAGGGGATCGGACACCTGCTCCCGTTCCACGAGTAGCCGCCGTATCCGTGCGGCCTCGATCGCACAGCGACGTCGCGTGCCTTCGTCCTGTACGTCAAGCGATCCGTCGGCCAATCCGCTCAACAGCGGGAGTATCGAGGTCCTGAGCTCACGGTACCGCTCTCGCCGTTCCGCCTCCATCTGCGCGAGAAACGTGGCCTCAAGGCGTAATCGTTCCTGGTCGCGCATGGCTCTCTTCGCCTCGACGGCATAATCGCGCACCTGGTTGGCCATGACGGCGGTGGCAATCTGGAATGTGCTCACAATAAGCACGCTGGTCGCCATCCCTGCTCCCTCCGTCATGGAAGGAAGCCCGGCCAAGATCAGCTGAAGGAGCGTGATCACCTGGTAGCAGGCGATTACCGCTGCGACCGTCGACAGTTTGCGGCCGAGGAACAGGACGACCACGAACCAGCCCACCTCCAGGTGCGTCCAATGCAGGGTGCCGAAGAACTGCGCGGTGAGCAATTCGCTGCTCGCGATGGCCGACAGCAGCACGACGCGGACAGCCCAGACAGCTGCCCAGTTTCGGGGGCGAGCGCGGCCGGCCACCTCCAGGAGCGCGTCCATGATGATGACGAGCGACAGCAACCCGAACACGGCGAGTTGCACCGAGGGAAACCGGTAGTTGGACAGGTGCGCCAGGAGCGCCGGGAGTACCAATCCGATATGGACGACCGCGAGAATGATCAGCGCCGCGATGCGCACCCTGTCACGAAGGTCGTCGGCGACCTGCTCATCCAGTGCCTCATACACCTGGCCACTCCAACCATACCTCTGCGCCACACCCGACCTGGGAAGTGATCGTGGCGCGGCCGCCGACGGCGGCCATGCGCCCGACGATGGACTTGGCCAGCCCAAAGGAGTGCGGCGGTATGTGCGCTACATCGAAGCCGACTCCCTCATCTGTGATCGTTACCGTGACGACTTCCTCCTTCACAGATGCGGTGACTCGTGCGGAGTGCACACCGGCGTGGCTGATGACATTGCGCAGCGCTTCTCCGAGGCTGTTGCGCAAAGCCAAGGCGGCAGGACCCCATATGTGCCCCAAGGTGTCGTGGAACCGAGTCACCACGCGCAGCGGATGCTTGTCGATTTCCGCCATGAGCTCAGTTTCGAGATCCAATTCTCCGGTCGGGACGCCTTCGAGCGTCAACCGCTCCAGATCGCTTCTGGCCATCGCACGGTAATTGTCGGGGTGGATCTGATTCCCGCGCGACGCGACCATCATCAATGTCGCGCACGCCGTGTCGTGCAACGTCGCCAGGTATTCTCTTTCGGCGAGCCGCTGGGCCTCCACTGCCAAATGCTGGCGTCGTGCCGCCGCGTTCTTGAGCGCAGCCACGTCGGCGGAGCGACATCGGCGGAGCAGAAGCTGGAACAGCCACTGGCAAAGCACGGTCTGCACCAACAGCCAGCCGACGTTGGGCAGCGCATATGTCCACCCGTGCGCGCGGTCGAGTATCGCGCCGCCGAGGTCTGCCGCGGCCAGGAGGAGTGAGGATGGGAGGGCGACCATCCATGGGTAGGCCATCTGGTACGTCACCACGACTATGCTCACACTGGCCAGGATCCAGGTGCTGCCGTGCATCGTCTGGCGGTCGGGTACGGTAAGGAATTGGGTGAGGCACAGCCCGGTCATCACGATGAGGTCGACGGCGAAGAGCAGCCGAGGCCGGCTGCGCGTCACGCCCAGTTTGTAGTAGACAACACTCCAGATGATGGCCAGGCCGGCGATTATCGCGACGGGTAACATTTTCCCGCCGGGCGGCATCGCCGGCACCGCCAGGGCGGCGCAGGGAATCACCCCCACGGCACGGATCTTGTGCTGGAAGTGGTACACGAACTGGAGAAGCGCACTCTCCATTTGTCCTGGGAGCACGTCGCACGCCTCACCCTCGGCCGAAGGCCGGCGCCCAGCTTTCCCCGACGGTATGAGCATGATGTTTCCCCACAATCAGACGAGCCCGTTTTGAGATCCTCGACGGAAGGCGGCAGGAGACATCAGGCTGGATATCAGCCTTGAGGCAACCCGGGTGTGCGTCCGGATGTTCTTCGGGCGCGCGGTGTGCGTCCCTGTTCGGGGACGTGGCTGTACAGGTGGCGAACGCCGAGGTGGGCAGCGTGGTCGAGATCCGGCCCGCATGGGGCTCCGAAGCGGGGCCCACATGCAGTGGCTCGTCTGCCGGCCAGGTGCCACCTCCCGGTCGCTCGGGTGGCCGAAGTCTCGGGCGGCGGGTGCGTAATTGTTCGCGTCCCGAATGCTTTCGGCGATGCCGCTGCGATGGACGCATAAACTGTTGACGAAAAACATCGACATTGCCGTATACGGCGCCAAGACAACTTCACCACCTCATGTCATGCGTGGACCTGCGGAAAACAACTGCCCAGGGCCCGGCACCGCGCGGGTAATGGCACACTTCAGGGCTCCCGCACTTCTTCGCCGACTTCATCCCCATCTTCGCGAAGGTCGGTCCGAGCCTACCATCCCCTTGATCACCAGTTGCTTACATACCGGGCTTCTTACATCCTCAACGACGCTTGACGAGAATTCAGCGGACCCTACAGGGATATTCCGGCCCACCCTTAACCATCACCTTGCGCTTCCGGTTCGTCGCGTATCGTTGACCAATGTTCGCTATTCTCCGGCCTTTGCATCCTGGCTGGCCCGCTTCTTGCTGGCGAGTGCGCTCGATGGCCGATATGTGGGTCGAACGACCGTCCTGATTGCGCGCGCCCATCCTGTAGCGTGCCGCTTGGAAGCCATATGAGTCATTTTTCTGATGAAAGCCAACGTTGTCGCCGATCAGGCAAAAGGAAGGCTCATGCTCAGATTCATGATCTTGGGTAGGGTTCGGGGTGAAGCTGATGAAAGACCCCTCAAGCTTCCACGAGGAAAGGCGCGGATGGCGCTGGCGACGCTGGTCGTGAACGCAGGCAGGATCGTTCCGACGGAACGTCTCATCGAGGCCATGTGGGGAAGCGATCCGATCATGACGGCTCGCGAACAAGTTCACATCAGAATCTCCCGGCTGCGCAGGAGCCTGGTGCCGCACCAGGGCTTGTTGAACTACACCGACGGCGGATACGTACTGGACCTCGAAAAGGACGCCGTGGACGCGAACCGCTTCGAACGGCTGCTGAAACGGGCCGACATGGCCCAGCAGGCCGGAGACCAGATCGAAGCCATCCACCTGTATCGCGAAGCTGAGGGTCTCTGGCATGGGCCGACGGCGCTGGAGGACGTGGACAGCGCTTGTCTCACCAGCGAGGCGACCCGGCTGAACGATCTACGCCGGATCTCGATAATGAATCGGCTCGATGCCGAGCTCTCGCTGGGACGACACAACCAGGTGCTCGCAGAGCTCCGGCAGCGATTGAACGATTCGCCTCTCGATGAACGCCTGCGATCTCAGTTGATGCTCGCTCTTTACCGGTCAGGACGACAGGATTTCGCCTTGGACGTCTACCACGAGGGGAAGAGCCTTCTCGAGGAGGAGTTGGGACAACCCCCTGGTCCTGGTCTCAGGAGGCTCCATCAAAAGATCATCACTCAGCATGTGGAGCTCGATCCGGGGAACGCGGCCCAAAGCGGCGCCACCCGATAGATCGCACCACCGGCCTGCAAGACCTCCTTCCGGTAACCACCAGACCGGTGCGTGGCAGATCCCTGCGACCAGGCAACTGGAGACCAGGCTTGGGCGCGGGCTTGCTGGAGTAGGCCGGATAGCCGAAGCCCGCGATCACGCTCATGGAGCGTTCGCGGCGCTTGACCTGGTCGGCAGTGTTGCCCTCGATCGTCACCACCGTGCCGTTCGAGCGGACCGCCTCCACGATGCCGACATCGTCGATCGTCAGGATGTTCTTGGAGCCGGCCCAGTCGAAGAACACGATCGCGCCCTTGCGCGGGGTTCGCCCCCACCGGCCGCGGGCCTTGAACCAGGAGGCATGACCGACCGTCCACGCCGAACCCCCACCACCGCAGACGGGCCAACCTGATCGGCCGCCCACGAGATGAACATGTCGCACCACGGCTCCAACGCCCAGTCCTCCAGCTTGCCGTGCCGCTTGGCCCACCACGCACCGAACTTCGTCCAGCCTGACCCCGACTCGGGGTACCGATCTTCGAGCGGACGACGCCGAGCAGAGCGTCCTCAGGCTTCTTCACCACCCTCCACCTCTCCTCCTCGTCGTCGGGGCTCTCGTCCTCGACCACCGACCCCGGCTCCTGCGGCAGCCAGGACTGATCAGGGTCGAAGTCGGTCACATCCGCGTCCATGAATGGACGAAGCGGCAGCTCGTCGTCGGGCATCACGTCCTCCTCAGTGAGGGTGTTGAGAGCCAGCCAGTCGGCCACGGCGAACTTCAGGTCTGCGCTGGGCAGGCGAAGAGGGAACACGGCAGGCACGACAAGCACGCCGGTCGCCGATTGTCACCCGCTACCGTGGTGCGGATCCACGCCACCTTGCGGACCGCGCTGAACGCGGCGGTGCGCGCCCGGCTGATCCCGGTCAACCCGGCCAACGGCGCCGAACTCCCCCATCCCCGCCGACCGCATCCACTCTGGACCGCCGGGCGGACGGCCCGGCGGACCAAGCGGGCGCCGCGGTGAGCTGGCCGGGCTGCGCTGGACGGACGTCGACCTGCAGGCTGCGGAGCTGACGGTGACGCAGCAGCGAGTGCACGCCCGACGGCCAGGTCGTGGTCGGCCCGCCGAAGAGCGCCGCCGGCTGCCGGGTGGTGGCTCTGGACGCGGAGACCGTACGGGTGCTGACCCGGCACCGCGAGCGGCAAGAGCAGCTGAGCGCGACGGCGGGCACACGCTGGCGGGACTCGGGATACGTGTTCACCACCGCGGGCGGCGAGCCGCTGCGACCGGACTACCTCACCGGCCGGATCCGCCGACTGGTAGCCGCCCACCGATCCGGCTGCACGACCTGCGGCACGGCGCCGCCACCCTCGCGCTGGCCGCGCACACCGACCTGAAGGTGGTGCAGGCCATGCTCGGGCACGCCAGCATCGTGCTGACCGCCGACACCTACGTCTCGGTGCTGCCGGAGGTGGCCCACCATGCTGCCCGGGAGACAGCCCGGCTGGCGCTGAACGCCGCGTCCGCGCTGGGGCGGCAGCTCAGCGGCTGACTCAGCTTTGCCTCATATTTGCCCCATGCCGCCGCAGCGCGCGGCCCCCGCTGGAGTTTCCGCAGGTAGAGAAGCGCGCCCTGCAGGATTCGAACCTGCGACCGTCGGATTAGAAAACCGTACCGGCTGCTCCCCCGAAGCGATCAACGAGTGCGATGGCGGATCCGTGGAACAGCTGGAATACCGAAGGCTCATCAAGGTGCTGGAGCAAGTGGCCGGGGCTCGGAAGGGGGAGCTCTATCCGGTGCTGGCCGAGGCTGTGGCCGTCCATCTCGGATGGATCGATGCGTTCGTGGCCGAGAACCCCGCGTATCTGGCGCTGGGGAGCGACGGCGAGGAGCAGTACCTCACCATGTTCCGGCCGGACTTCGTGGAGGAATACGTCGAGCGCTGGCGCTTGAACAATCCGTTCGCCTCGCGCGACGGGATCGTCTGCCTGACCCGCCGCGGTGTGGCGACCCTCGGGCAGCTCCGCCTGCGGGCGACCGGGCGGGAGCGGGACTTCGCCGACACATTCCTGCGCCGCAACGGCATCGACGACATGCTGAAGATCGTCGTCAGGTCCCCGGCCACGGGCGCGGTCAGTACGCTGGGGGTGCCGTTCGACGGTGATCGGCGCGCCATCGAGCCGAGCGACCTGCTCATGGCGGCCACGCTGGGCCCGTTGCTGAGCCCGTACTTCGAGGCGAACCTCGTACCGGCCTCCGTGCGGGACCTCACCTCAGGTGAGCTCGACGTGGTCGAACTGGTGGTGCTCGGGCTGGGCCACGAGCACATCGCGCGGCGGTTGAACGTCAGCGAGAGCACGGTCGAGAAACGCCTCACCTGCATCCTCGAGAAGACGGGATGTGGCAGCCTGACCGAGCTGACCGCCCAGTGGAAACGCCGTCCGTTGAGGTGACCGGGTCCACCAGTGCCGAGTTCGTGGCGTGGGGTCGGAGTTGGAGCGGCGCTTGATCCGACATGCCTGTTCCGCAGGATGCCGCTGCGGACCCCCGCGCGCGGCGGCGAGCCCGTGGGGCGTTCTCGTGATGACGCCGCAGGTCCGGCTGTGGTCGGTGTCGTCGGCGAGGGCCACCGCGGTCGTCGTCGATGAATCCGTCGATCATGCAAATCGGGGCCGAGCACCTCGGAGTGGTACAGGTCCGCGTTCTTCAGGTGAACGAGAACGCACTTCGTGCGGTCGGCATTGAGGCGGACGGGATCCTGCTGCAGGTCCTCGCAAGCCCCGTCTACAGACGCGTTCTCGAACTGGATCGGGGTGAGCATGCCCAGTGCGGCGTGTCTGCGTTGTCGGTTGTGGAAGATCTCGAGGTGTTCGAAGAGCGCGGTAGCGGGTTCGCCGGCGTCGGCGGTTGAGCGTGCCGCGTCCTGCATGCGCACCATGGCGGGCGTCTCGTTCGTGGCTCTGCAACCACCCCGATCTCCGAATCGAGATCCAGCATGATCGTCCTGAGCCGCGTGCCCGACGTCGCGCATGCTACGGTGTGCCCTTCCCACCACGGGCTTCGCCGCATGCCGAGCGGCATCCGCGGGCCCGGCTCCGGGACACAGCCGTCGGCTCGTACGACCGGCCCATGCGACACCCCTCATCTCTGGAGGAACAGCCAGTGGCGAAACTCGTGCCCGCGGGGTCCAGACCGCGGATGGCCCGCTTATGCGACGATGACGCGTCCTGCCGCATGGCGATGGCATGACGATGATGCTGGCAGGCCGCTATTCGCTGATGTCGCAGCTCGGCCAGGGCGGCATGGGCACGGTGTGGCTGGCCGTCGACGAGCTGCTGCGTCAGCAGGTCGCCGTCAAGGAGGTGCGGCTGCCCGCCGATCTGGACGAGGCGTCCCGGGCCGAGTTGACCGAGCGGACCCTGCGTGAGGCGCGGGCCGCGGCGCGGCTGCGTTCGCATCCGTCGATCGTCACAGTGCACGACGTCGTCATGGACAGCGGCCGGCCGTGGATCGTGATGGAGCTGGTCCACGGCCGTTCCCTCGACCGGATCGTGCGCGAGGACGGGCCGCTGCCGCCCGCCCAGACCGCCATGGTCGGGCGGCACGTGCTCGACGCGCTGGCCGCCGCGCACGCGATGGGGGTCCTGCACCGCGACGTCAAGCCGGGCAATGTGCTGCTCACCCAGGACGGGCGGGTGCTGCTGACCGACTTCGGCATCGCCACCGTGGTGGGGGACGCCGCGCTGACCCAGACCGGCCTGCTGAACGGCTCGCCCGGCTACATCGCGCCGGAGCGGTTGCGTGGCGAGGCCGACGGCCCGGAGGCCGACCTGTGGTCGCTGGGAGCCACCCTGTACATGGCGGTGGAGGGCAGAGCCGCCTACACCGGCCCCAATGCGGCGGCGGTGATGGCGGCCGTGCTGCTGCGCGAACCCGCGCCCCCGCAGCGGGCCGGCTCGCTCACGCCCGTCCTCGCCGCGCTGCTGGAGAAGGAGCCCCAGCGGCGCTGCGGCCCCGCACAGGCGGCGGCGTGGTTGCAGGCGGTGGCCCAGGGCGACGTTCCCGAGGACACCCGCCCCACGGGTCGGCGGCCCGCACCCGCGTGGCACCGGTTCGCCGTCGTGGGCGGCGCGCTGGTTCTCGCGCTCTCCCTGACGGCGGGTGCGGTGATCTGGGGGATGACCCGTCCCGGAACGAGTACGAGCGCCGAGCCGACCCGCGGCACCACGCCGCCGGCCAAGCCCGTGTCGTCCTCACCGGCCGGGAAACCGCTCTTCGGCATCGACCTGCACTCCTGCCGTGTGCTGACCGCCGCCCAGGTCCGCACGCTGCTCGGCGGCGCGCTCCAGAGAGACCATCGCAACCGGCAGATCTGCCAGTACTTCGGCGCCAACGGCTCCTACGCGACCGTCTCGCTCTACCGGGTCCCCACCGTCAAGGGGGCCAAGGCCAACTTCGTCGGCGCCAAGCAGACCTTTCAGGATCTGCGGGACGAGCATCCGGACATCACGTTCACCCGGACTCCGGTGGTCGGGGAGGAGTCGTTCGCGTCCGTCCACCGGGCGAACGGCACGTACACGGCCAACATGGTGTTCCGCATGTCCAACGTCACCGCCACGCTCAGCTACAGCGGCCCGCGGCCCGGGACGAAGGCCATCGGGCGCGCGGCCGCGTCCGTGGCCGCGGCGATGGAGGCGGCCCGCCCGGCAGGCTGAACCGGCGGCCGGCAGCGCGAAGCGCGTCGGCATCGCTGACCAGGCGGCCGCCGAAGCCGAGCAGCGCGCCGCCGCGACCGGCCGGCGCGCCTCGCGTCGAGCGCAGAATGAAGCCGACGACCGACGCCGAGCCGCCGGGCGGTCAGCCCTCCTGGGCGAGGTCCAGGAAGAGGGCGGCCGACCAGCCGAAGGCGGTCGTCGCGCGGCCCGCGCGACGGCCGGTCAGCGGGTTCCAGTACTCGTGGAGGCCGCCACCGTCGCGGACCATGGCCAGCGTGCGCTCGCGCAGCTCGGCGGCCGTCTCCTGATGCCCCGAGCGGCGCAGGCCGTCGATGAGCAGGTAGTTGACGTTCAGCCAGACCGGTCCGCGCCACATGGCCTCGGGGTCGAATCTCGGGTCGTCGAAGGCGACGGTCGGCACCGGATGCTCGGCCCAGAAGCTGGGCGAGCGTAGGTCGGCGACGAGCCGGTCCGCGATCCCCGCGGGGAGCCTCCCGGTGAAGAGCGGCATCAGCTCCAGCGGGGTGCGCACGTCCGCCTCGCGCCCGCCGACCACGGTGGCGAACCTCGTGCCGTTCCACCGGCGCGCGATCATGCGGTCCACCAGGGCCTGCGCCCTGGCTCGCCACGGGGCGGCGTCCTTGCCGAGTGCCTGTGCGATGTCGCCCAGGCGGTCGTACTGGAGGGCGAGGTAGGCGTTCAGGTCGGGCGGCTCGGCGCGGGGGCCACCGTCCCAGATGGGGCTGTCGTCCAGGCCGGACGAGTACGGGTGCAGGTACTCGGCCAGGCCGTCGCCGTCCGGGTCGGAGTGCCTGAACCACCACTCCTGGGAGCGGGCCAGCGGCTCGTAGACCTCGGCGAGGAAGGCGGGGTCGGGGTCCACCTCGTGGACCTTCCACACCGCCCAGGCGGTGAGCGGCGGCTTGGTGACGGGGACGGCGTCCCCGATCGGCCCGCCCCCGACGTGCTCCGCCAGCCTGGCCAGATCGGAGCGGGGCAGGTCCGTGGTCTCGGCCAGCACGCCGTGGTCGTGTACGACGTCGGGGATCAGACCGTCGGGGCGCTGGTGGTCGAGCAGGATGCGGATCTGCTCCCTGGCCAGGGCGGGGTCGGCGTGCCTGAGCGCGATGGCGTGGAAGTAGGAGTCCCAGTTCCACAGGCCGACGTAGCCGTTCTTGGAGGGGACGAGTGACTCTCGGCCCTGGATCCGTACCAGGTTCACCGCCAGCGTCCACCACGCGTCCTCGGCTCGTTCGCGCAGGTCCGCGGGCACGGCGGGCATGCGGGCGAACCAGTCGCGCCACCGTGCGGCGGCCGCGTCGAGCACCGCCGCCGCGTCGTGCCTCGCGCGATCCGGGCCGACGAGGGTGAGGCAGCCGTCGATGCCGGCCTCGCCGCCGTCCCACACGGCCCGCGCGCCCGCACCGGTCAGGACGAGCGTGTCCGGGCCCGCGAAGGCCATGGCCACGCCGGCCGCGAACTCCACGCGGTCCGGCAGCACCCGCAGCACCGGCAGTTCGCCGCTCCCCGAAAGGATCCGCAGGCCGGTGAGCACCGTCGCGTCAGCGAGCCTGGTCTCGTACAGGGCTCTGGCGATCCGGAGCGAGCCGTCGTCCGCCGCCGTCACCAGCAGCCGCGAGCCGCGGTCGGTGAACGGGCGTTCGCGTAGGTCCGGCATCAGCGACCTCCCAGGCCGGAAGCGGCCATCGAGTTGATGATCTTCCGCTGGCCGATGAGGAAGGCGATGAGCGTCGGCACGACGGCGATCGCGGAGGCGGCCAGGATGAGCCCGTAGTCCACGGCCGTGCGCTGGCCGGAGAACTGGCTGAGCAGCAGCGGCACCGTGGCGAGCTCGGGCGAGTTCAGGAAGATCAGGGGGAAGAAGAAGGCGTTCCAGGACGCGAGGAAGGCGATGATGCCGAGCGCGCCGAGGCCGGGGCGGATGTTCGGCAGCACGACGTTCCAGAAGCAGCGCCAGCGGCCCGCCCCGTCGATCCTGGCGGCCTCCTCCAGCTCCACGGGCACGGCCCTGATGAACTGGCGCAGCAGGAACACCGCGAACGGGTTCGCGATGCTCGGCACGATGAGCGACAGGTGCGAGTCGATCCAGCCGAACCTGGCCAGCATCAGGTAGAGCGGCACGACCGTCACCTGAGCGGGCACCATCTGGGTGGCCAGGAACACCACGAACAGCACGCCGGAGCCGCGGAACCTGATCCGGGCGAAGGCGTAGGCGGCCATGGCCGAGGTCAGCAACGTGAGGGTGACGTTCAGCGCGGCGATGTAGAAGCTGTTCCAGTACGCGGTGCCGAACGGCATCGCGCCGAGCGCGTCGGGGTAGTTCTCCCAGCGCCACGGGTCGGGCAGCCAGTCGAGCGGGTTGTTCAGCATCTGCCGCACGCCCTTGAACGACGTCAGCAGCATCCAGACGAACGGGAACAGCATCGCCAGCCCACCGAGGGTGAGCCCGGCGTGCAGGGCTACCTGCCTGGGTCGCATCCCGGCCCCCTCACGAGTCGTAGTGGACGAGGCGCTTCTGCGCCGCGAACTGGACGAGCGTCACGAGCAGCGTCAGGACCAGGAGGATCAGCGCGGCGGCACTGCTCATGCCGAACTGGAAGTCCTTGAAGCCCAGCTCGTAGACCTGGTAGACGATCGTCCTCGCGCCCTCGTTGTCCTCCGGGTCCACCAGCACGTAGATCTGGTCGAAGGCCTGGAACGAGCTGATCACCGCGACGACGGTGGAGAAGAAGATCGTCGGCGAGAGCAGCGGCAGCGTGACCGAGCGGAAGATGCGCAGGCTGCCCGCGCCGTCCATGCGGGCGGCCTCGACGATCTGCGGCGGGATCGTCTGGAGCCCGGCCAGGAAGATCACCACGTTGAGGCCGAGCGACGACCAGATCGTCACGACGGCGATGGCCACGATCACCCAGCCGGGGTCGCCGAGCCAGTCAGGCGCGGTGATGCCGAACCAGCTCTCCAGCGACGAGTTCAGGACGCCGTAGTCGTTGCCGGCCAGGATGATCTGCCACATCAGCGCGACGGCCACGGAGCTGGTGACCACCGGGAGGAAGTACAGCACCCGGTAGAAGCCGCCGCCCTTGACGTTGTTCAGCGCGACGGCGATGAGCAGCGCGAGGCAGAGCCCGAAGGGCACGGTCAGCAGCGCCAGCTTGACCGTGTTCCACACCGCCAGCCCGAACCCGGGATCGGAGAGCTGGGCGGCGAAGTTGTCGAAGCCGACCCATTCCTTCTGCCCGAGCCCGTCCCAGCGCATGAAGGCCAGCACGACGGCGAAGCCGAGCGGGAAGACGAGGAACACCAGCAGCGCGGCGACCTGCGGCGCGAGGAAGAACGCGGCCCACCAGCCGTCGCGGTTGCGCACCGGCCGCGCGCGGTGGACCGTGCGGGGCCGGGCCCGCGTGAGGACGGTCACGGCTAGCCCAGCTTGCCTTCGACGAGCTTCTGGAGCTGGGTCATGCCCTCGTCGAAGCCGACCTTGCCGGTCCACACCTTCATCAGGTGCTCGTTGATGTCGGCGGTGAGGCCGGGCACGGCGACCTCCTCGGGGTAATTCGCGAAGCCCGTGTCGCGCACGTCGAGAAAGGTCTGGGCATGGGCGGGGTAGCCGTCGGCGAGGACGACCTGCTCGGCGCCCTTGACGGACGGCACGGCGCCGCCGCTCTTGAGCCTGATGAGCTGGCCCTCCTTGCTGACGAACTCGGTGAGGAAGGTGAACGCCTGCTCGGGCAGCTTGGTGTCCTTGTTGAGCGCCAGGTAGGAGGCGGCCACCGCGCCGGGCATGGGCCCGCCGGTCTGCGAGGGGAACGGCACGATGTCGTAGTCGTCCAGCTCGCCGCCCTTCTTCAGGGTGTCGATCACCCACCGGCCTCCGGCGTAGAAGCCGGCCTTGTGCTTGAGGAACTGCGGGCCCGGGCCGTTGCTGTCGGGCAGCAGGTCGGCGCTGAGGAACGTCTTGTCCTGGTAGCCCTTGGCCAGAGCCTGCAGGGCCTCGCGTGCCTTGGGATCGGTGGTGGCGACGAACTTGCCGCCGTCCCAGACCTTCCCGCCGAAGCCGTTGATCATGGAGTACGTGGAGCCGTACCAGTTCCAGAAGATCGACCCGGCCTTGCCCGCCGCCTTGAGCTTGGCGTTCATGCCGAGGTACGTGGCCATGGTCCACCGCCCGGCCTCGTTGAGCGCGGCGGGGTCCTCGGTGATCCCGGCGTCCTTGAGCGCCTTCTTGTCGAACCAGAGCACCTCGGGGTTGGTGTCGTTGGGGACGCCGTAGATCTGGCCGTCCTTCCTGGCGCCGCCGTAGATGCCCTCGAAGAAGCCCTCGGGCTTGCTCTTGGAGGAAGGGCCGGCCAGCTTGTCGTTGAGCGGGGTGAGCACCCCGGCGGAGACGAACTTGCCGATGTTGTCGTCGCCCACGAAGAACACGTCGGGGGCGGTCTTGCTGGTGAGCTGGGCGAGCAGCTTGGGGTGGTAGTCCTCGTACTTGGCGACCGGCTCCAGCTTGAGCTTGATGTCGGGGTGGCGCTTCTCGAAGTCCTCGGTGAACTTCTCGTAGAGCTTGATGTCCTCGGCCGATCCCCAGGTGGACCAGCGGATGGTGACCGGGCCGGATCCGCTGCTCACGCCTGGGACGTTCCCGCCGCCGCTGCCGCTGCACGCGGTCGTCGCGACGGCGAGGATGCCCAGGACTGCCAGGGCACGGTTCATGGTCGGCTCCTTCAGGGGGTTGCGTGGGGGGTGTGGGGGTCAGGCGAGCCCGCCGCCGTCGACGACGAGGGCGGACCCGGTGATGTAGCTGGCCGCGTCACCGGCCAGGAAGAGCACGGCCTGGGCGATCTCGTCCGGGGTGCCCGCGCGGCCCATCGGCCGGTCTGCCGCGTCGGACTGGAAGGCGGCCCAGTCCTCGCCGAGCTGGCGGGCCTCGTCGCGCAGCATGGGCGTGTCGGTGTCGCCGGGGTTGACGGAGTTGACGCGGATGCCGGCCTTGGCGTGGTCGATGGCGAGCGCGCGGGTCATGTTGACCACGGCGGCCTTGGAGGCGCAGTACGAGATGGCGTTGCCGCCGCCCTTGAGGCCCCATCCCGACCCGGTGTTCACGATCGAGCCGCCTTCGGTCATCGCCGGGATGGCGTGCTTGCACATGAGGAACACCGAGCGGACGTTGACCGCCATGACGCGGTCCCACTCCTCGACGTCGAGGTCGAGCGCGGTGGTGCGGCGGATGATGCCCGCGTTGTTGAACAGGACGTGCAGGCCGCCGAAGGTCTCGACGGCGGCGCCGACGACGCGCCGGCAGTCCTCGGGGTCGGAAACGTCGGCCTGCACCGCCACAGCGGTCGCGTCTCCCGCCTCCGCGACGATCTGCGCCACGGTGGCGTCCGCGCCGGCCGCGTCGATGTCGGCGACCACCACCCGGGCGCCCTGCCTGGCGAAGAGCAGGGCGGTGGCCCGCCCGATGCCCGAGGCTCCGCCCGTGACGATCGCGACCTTGCCGTCGAGCGTCTTCATCCGTCGAACTCCTCACTTGCCGCACAAATGCGATAAATCGTGCTTTCGCGGTATCCAGTGATCACCTGGACGTGCCCGCCGAGCTTGTTGTCGAGGTCCTCGTCGCCGCTGTCGGCCAGCAGCGGCCGTCCCTTCAGCGACGCGAGCTTCTGCTGGGTGGCCAGGACGAGCAGCTGCTCACCCGGTCCGGAGCGGCCCCCGTTGAGCACCGCGTCGAGCACTCGGGGCGAAACCTGCTGGTTCCCGCGCCCCAGCACGAATCCCTGCCCGCCGATGACCGACAGAACCAGCACCGCCTCCTTGCCGCTGACCAGGTCGAACAGCTCGGATTCCGCGACGTCCGCCGCCACCAGGCGACCGCCCTCCGGAGCCGGCTCCACCACGTCCACGCCGAGCAGCGTGGTGGCGAGGCCCAGCGCGCGGCCGACGGCCCGCGTGGTGGCGCCCGGCCCGAGGACGTATCGGATGCCGGGCCGCATCCTGGCCACGACCTCCCGTGCGACGCCCTCGGCGGTGGCGGGCGCCACGCCTGACGATCCGGTCTTGCGCCCCGACAGCGCGGCGCGGGCGGCGGGGACGCGCAGGCTGCCGTACAGCCGGGGGCTGACCAGGCCGCGGCGGTAGGCGTCCTCGTCGAGATCCACCACCTCGGCCTCGGCCGTACGCGCCGGGTCGAACTCCGCCGCGGCGAATCCGGCGGCGGCCGGGCTGACGGCGAAGCAGCCGGAGTAGACCTTCACCCCGGCCGGGACGCCGAGCACGGGCGGCGCCTGGCCACGGAGCGCGCGGACCGCGTCGAGCACGTCGCGCGCCGTCCCGTCGCCGCCCGCGAACAGCAGCAGGTCCACCCCGGCCAGGGCGGCCACGGCGCGCCGCGTGTCCTCGGCGCTCGTCCCGGCGGACCCCCCGGGAAACGCCTTGGAGGGCCCGGTCGGCGGCCGGACCAGGTCGTACGGGGCGCCGGAGGCGCGCACGCTGTCCTCGCCCATCCGGCCGGGCACCGTGAGGACCCGGGTCCCGGGACGGCGGGCCATCAGCGTGCGGACGGCACGCGCCGCCCGCTCGCCGGCCCGGGGCCTCGCGCCCCTGGCCAGGGCCGCACGCTGCACCTCCACGCCGTCGCTGCCTTTGAGCCCGGCCGCGCCGCCGAGACCGGCGACCGGGTTGACGACCAGCCCGACCACCGCCGCGCCCGTCATGACAGGTGCTTGCGGACGTAGGCGCGCCAGGTGGGCGCCCACTCCTTGGGGTCGTCGAGCGACGTCATGTCGATCTTGTGGACGGTCTGGTTGTACGGCGCGCCCTTGACGAACTCGGGATCGCGCCGCGCCTCCTCGGCCACGTGCGCCAGGATGAGCGCGTACTCGTCGAGATCCTCCTTCGAGTACGACTCCGTGGGCTCCAGCGTGAACGGCTCGGGCACCACGTACGGGTGGTGGCTGGTCCAGTAGTGCACCCCGAAGTCGGCGGCTCTGACACCGATCTCCTCCGAGTGCACCCCGGTCTGCTCCGACAGCTCCTGCCACGAGTAGCGCACCTGCTCGACCCTGCGCCTGTCCCACGGCGCGGACGCGCCCGGGATCTGCAGGATCTTGTGCATCAGGTAGTTGTTGTTGAGTACGGCCGTCTCGGCGACTTGCCGCAGGCCCTCGGCGCCGAGCGCCATGATCCAGGCGTAGGCGCGCACGATGTTCGGGGTGACGCCGAGGAACGGCCGCACCTTGCCGATGGAGGCGGGCGGCGTCTCCAGGCGGTAGGTCTCGCCGTCGAAGGCGACGACCGGGCCGGGCAGGAACGGCGCCAGGTCCTCGGAGACGCCGCACGCCCCTGCCGCCGGGCCCCCGCAGGCGTGCGGTGTGGAGAACGTCTTGTGCAGGTTGAAGTGGCACAGGTCGAATCCGGCGTCGCGGGCGCGGGTGATGCCGAGGATGCCGTTGGCGTTCGCCTGGTCGTAGCAGGCCAGGCCGCCCGCCTCGTGCACCAGGTCCACGAACTCCCTGATCCGGGGGTTGAAGATGCCGGTGTCCTCCGGGTTGGTGATCATCAGTGCGGCGGTGCGCGGGCCGACGGCGGCGCGCAGCGCCTCGAGGTCGGGCAGGCCGTCGGCGTCCGGCATCAGGGTGATGACCTCGTAACCCGCGGTCTTGGCGCAGGCCGCGTTCGACGGGTGGGAGAACATCGTGGTGATCACCTGGTCGCGGCGCGCCTCACCGCGGGCCGCGTGGTACGCACGGATCATGGCGATGTTGGCGTAGATGGCCGCCGACCCGGAGCCCGGCTGGAGCGAGACCCGCGCCATGCCGGAGATCTCCGCCAGCATGCGTTCGAGCCGCCAGTAGATCTCCAGCACGCCCTGCACGGTGTCCTCGTGCTGGAGCGGGTGCAGCTCGGCGATGGCGGCGGCGAACTTGTCGTTGACCTTGGGGCTGTACTTCATCGTGCAGGTGCCCTGCCCGACGTCGATGTTGAGGTCGACGCCCAGGTTCTCCTGCGACAGCCGCAGGTAGTGCCGCAGCACGTGCAGCTGGGACATCTCGGGCAGCTTCGGCGGCTGCGCGCGGCTCACGGAGCCGGGCAGCTCGACGCGGGGGGCGCCGGGCTCGGGCACGGCGACGCCGCGGCGGCCGGGCGCGGACAGCTCGAAGATGATCGGCTCGTCCCAGCGCGCCTGGTGGAAGCGGCGCAGCGGCGGCTTCGGCGCGACGGGGAGCTCGGCGAAGGACTCCGTGGTGTTCACAGCGTCTCCTGTACGGCTGCGGCGAGCCGGTCGATGTCGGCGATGGAGTGGCGTTCGGTCACGCAGACCAGGACCGTGCGGTCATCGAGCGCGACGCCGCCGTAGATGCCGCGCTCGCGCAGCCCGTCAAGCAGGGCCGCGCTGGAGGGCACCTCGACGGCGAACTCGCGGAAGTGGATCGCGTCGCGGTGCAGCACCGTGACCGACTCGGCCAGGGCGTCCATGGCGTAGCGGGTGCGGGCCAGGATCGTCTCGCCCAGATCGCGCATGCCCTGGGGACCCATGAGCGCCAGGTAGACCCCGGCCGTGATGCCCCAGAGGGCGGCGGCGGTGCCGACCCACTCCTTGCCCTCCTCGCGATGCGCGAAGGAGGTGCGGTCGTAGTAGACGTCGCCGAAGCCGTACTCGCCGGGCACCTTCGTCGGCGCGATGCCGAACAGCCGGGACGGGTACTCCGCGACCAGCGGCTCGTGGTCATGGGTGGCGATGTAGCCGGCGTGACCGCCGCCGTAGCTCTGGTGCATGCCGAGCGACTGGATGTCGCCGCAGGCGATGTCCGCGCCGTAGGACGCGGGCGGGGCGAGCACGCCGAGGGAGATCGGGTCGGCGCCGACCACGAGCAGCGCGCCGTGCGCGTGGGCCAGGTCGGCCAGCTCGCGGCCGCGGGTCTCGACGACGCCGTAGACGTTCGGGGTCTCCAGGTAGATCGCGGCGTAGGAGTCATCGAACGCCTCGACCGTGATCTCGCCGCCCTCCCCCACCGCGGCCAGGACGATCTCGATGTCCGGGGCGAGGAAGTCACGCAGCTTGCTCAGTTTGTCGGCGCTGATGGCGGCGCTGACGCAGACCTTCGAGCGCGTGGTGTAACGGCACGCCATGCGCAGGGCGGTGCCGGCCGCCTGGAAGCCGTCGTAGGTCGGGACGTTGACGACGTCCATCTCCAGCAGCTCGCCCATCATGCTGACGTACTCGAACAGGGCCTGGAAGCGGCCGTGGTCCTCGTACGGCTCGCCCGCGTACGCGGTGAGAAACTCGCTCCTCGAGTTCACCTCGTCGCACACGGCCGGGACGTGGTGCGGGTAGCAGCCGTGGCCGAGGAAGCTCAGCGCCTGCTCCGTGTCGGTGACGCGGTCCAGCAGGCCCTTCATGTGGCGTACCAGGTCGTGTTCCGCCGTGAACGGCGCGGGCAGGTCGAGCGGCCGGGCCAGGCGCAGCTCAGAGGGAATGTCGGCGTAGAAGTCCTCGACGCTCGACGCGCCGATGGCGGCGAGCATCTCGGCCCGCACGCCGGGTTCGGCGTTCGGGATGTACGGGTGCGTCACGTGTCTCCTTCGATCCTGAGCACTACGGCGTCGCGCGGGGCGAGCTCGATGTCGCCGCGCAGGCGGGTCTGGGTGAGCAGGTCCGTGCCGCTGTACGGCAGGGTGATCCGCTGCGGGGTGGTCGTGTGGTTGAGCAGGAAGAGGTGGCGACGGCGGCGGACCGCCTCCACGCCCGCGGGCACCTCGACGGCCGCGACGCCGCCGAGCACCTGGTCGAGCACGGGCGTCACGTCGTCGAGCAGACAGCTGACGTAGGTGACGTTGCCCTTGCGGGTGATCGCGGGCAGGCCGTGGAGCTCGCCGCCCTCGTACGTGGCGAGCACCGTCGCGGGATCGTCGCCGTCGAGGCGCACCCACTCCGTCCAAGTCCTGGCCAGGCCGGTGGCGCCGCCCGCGTACCGCACCGGCTGGGTCGCGCCGTCGGTGAGCGGCCAGAACTCGTCGATCGCGACGCCGAGCAGGTCGCGCAGCGGGCCGGGCGCGCCGCCGTCGTGGACGCGGTCGGCGGTGTCCACGACGCCGCTGAACGGGCCGACCACCAGCTCGCCGGTGACCGACGCCAGCCTCCCGGCCTGTTCGGGGGTGCACAGGTAGAGGTTCGGGACGATCACCACGCGGTAGCCGGACAGGTCGCCGTCCGGCGGCGCGAGATCGACCGTGATGCCGCGGGCGTGCAGCGGCGCGTACCAGGCGAGCAGCAGGTCCTTGAGCTTGAGCCGGTTGGACGGCATCGACTCCGGCGCCTCCATGCCCCACCAGCTGTCCCAGCCGAGCACGAGTGCCACCTCGGCCCGCGGGTCCGTGCCCGCGACCTCCGCGAGTCGCCGCAGGTCGGAGCCGAGGCGGAGGGTGTCCTGCCAGCCGCGCGTGCGCGTGCCGCCGTGCGGGAGGAGGGCCGAGTGGAACTTCTCCGGGCCGTACCTGGCCTGACGCCACTGGAAGAACATCACGCCGTCGGCGCCGTGCGCCACCGCCTGGAGGCTGTGCAGCCGCATCATGCCGGGCGGTTTGGGGACGTTCACCTCGCGCCACGACACCGCCGACGGCGCCGACTCCAGCAGCAGCCAGGGGCGCCGTTTGAGCGAGCGCATCAGGTCGTAGCTGAGCGCGACCGCCACGTGCGACTCCGGGTCGGCCGGGTCGGGATAGGCGTCGTCGCTCACCAGGTCCTCGGCCGCGGCCCACGCCCAGTAGTCGAGGCCGTGCAGGATGCTCATGAAGTTCGTGGTGACGGGAACGTCCGGGGTCATCACGCGCAGCACGTCACGCTCGGCCGTGAACAGCTCCAGCAGCGCGTCGCTGCAGAAACGGCGCCAGTCGAGGAGCTGGGCCGGGTTGACCGGGCCTGGCGCCTTGCGCGGCGGCTCGATCTGGCCGAACGCGGTGTAGTGCTGGCCCCAGCAGGACGTGCCCCAGGCGGCGTTCAGCGACTCGATCGTGCCGTGGCGGGCCTCCAGCCAGGCGCGGAAGTGCCGGGCCGACTCCGGGCAGAAGCACTCCAGCGTGTGGTCGGCGTACTCGTTGCCGACGTGCCACATGGCCAGGGCGGGGTGGCCGCCGTACCGCTCGGCCATGGCGGTGGCCAGCTGCACGGCGTGCTCGCGGAAGACCGGCGAGCTCGGGCAGTAGCCCTGGCGCGAGCCGAACTCCAGCCGCACCCCCTGCGCGTCGACCGGCATGACCTCCGGGTGCTCGCGGACCAGCCACGGCGGCGGGGTCGCGGTCGCGGTGGCGAGGTCGGCCGCGATGCCGTGCTCGTGCAGCAGGTCCAGGACGCGGTCGAGCCAGCCGAAGTCGTACGCGCCGGGCCGCGGCTCCAGCCGCGACCACGAGAAGACCGCGACGGTGACCATGGTCACCCCGGCCTCGGCCATGAGTCGCACGTCCTCGGCCTAGACCTCCTCGGGCCACTGCTCGGGGTTGTAGTCGCCGCCGAACACCAGACCGGGCACGCGCGTCAGGATCACTCTCGCCCCCTTCTCGTGATATTTTGTATTCAGAATTCATAGTGCAGTATTTTGTATCGCGTCAAGCGGTAAGCTTGGCCCGGCCGGAAACCGAAGGAGCGTCATGCCCATCGAGCGGCGACCGCTGCGCGAGCAGATCAGGGAAGAGCTGCTGACCAGGCTTGACCGGGGCGACTTCGCCGCGGGCACCGACATCAACGAGGCCGCGCTGGCCGCGGAGCTGGGCGTCAGCCGCACACCCCTGCGCGAGGCGCTCATCACCCTCGCGGGCGAGGGCGTGCTGGAGAGCAGCCAGGGCCGCGGCTTCAGGTTCGCGCCAGTGAGCCGCAAGGAGTTCCGGGAGCTGTGCGAGATCGTCGCGGCGCTGGAGTCGCTCGCGCTCGACTGCTCCGACCCCGCCCACCTGCGCCGCATCGCACCCGAGCTGCTGACGATGGCCCAGGAGTTCCCCGACCGGATCGCGGAGCAGCAGGAGATAGAGCGTCACGACGACGAGTGGCACGACCTGCTGCTGAGCGGCTGCCGCAACGAGCGGCTGCTCGACCTCATCACCAGCGTCAAGGCGGGGATGCGGCGCTACGCCCATCTGCTGGCGGGCGACGACACTCCGCTGGAGCGGGAGGCGACCGAGCACCGCGTGGTGGCCGAGCTGCTCATCGCCGGAGACCTTCCCAAGGCCGCGCAGGCCCTACGCGACAACTGGGTCAACGGCATGGAGCGCATGATGTCCCGCATCCCCTCAGCCGATTAGCCCCCGGCAGGCGGGACAGCGCCGTCGCCGCCAGCAGCCGATGCCCGGGCCGCATCCCAGCGACATGATTTCCGCGCCACCGGGCCAGGTCCGCCCTGGCTCGGTCATGTCCCGTCGGGTGGTGTAGATCCGGCCTCGAACGCAGCGCACCCGCACGTCGTTGAGTGAGGGTGCGTGCAGGCATACGGGCCCGTACGGCCGAAAATCGCTTGCCTCGTATGGCGGGCTCAGAGAATGTGGTGTCCATGATCCTCTGACGGACAGCACTCTGCTACTCCGAGATGCCACGGCGCCGACTCGCGCCGTGATGCCGCCCGTCCATACCTTGTTCAGCGAAGAGAGCGTCTTTGTCTCAGCAACCCTCTCGGCAGGAGTTTCCGCTGCCGTCCACCCCGGCCATGGGGTCGGCCACCGTCACCGTGTTCGCCTCCCCCACCAGCTGGATCGAGTCCGATGCCGTCGCGCAGTGCCATCAGGTGGCCGCCCTCGACGGCATGATGCACGTCGCCGCCATGCCGGACCTGCACCCCGGCAAGGGAGCCCCCATCGGCGCCGCCATGGCGTCGACCATCTTGTACCCGTTCCTGGTGGGCTCCGACATCGGTTGCGGCATCGCCGTGTTCCCCGTCAAGCTCAAGCGCGCCGTACCCGAGAAGCTCGCCGCCCGGTTCCCCGACCTCGATCGCGCGCTGGACCCTGAGCGGGATGCCGACGACCCGGCCTGGGCCGTGGTGAAGGGCGACATCCCCGCCGGTCACCTCGAGGGCCTCGGGACGGTCGGCCGGGGCAACCACTTCGTCGAGCTGGCGCGCATCGGGACCGTCTTCGAGCCGGACCACGCGAGCCGTCTCGGACTCGCCGCGGGCGACCTGGTTCTCATCGTCCACAGCGGCTCCCGAGGGTTGGGCGAACGGATCCTGCGGGCGCACACCGAGGTCCACGGCGCGGGCCCCGCCCCTGATCCCGATGCCTACCTGGCGATGCATGACGACGCCGTACGCTGGGGTTCACTCAACCGGCGGCTGCTGGCCGCCCGGGTCGCCCATGCCCTGGGGTTCGAGCCCACCGAGCCGATCGTCGACCAGTGCCACAATCTGGTCGAGATCCGCGACGGGATCTACCTGCACCGCAAGGGGGCGGCGCCGGGTGACGGCCGCGACGTGCTCATCGCCGGTACGCGAGGCACCCCTTCCTACCTCGTGGCCGGCCACGCCGGGCCGGAGGCCGGCCATTCCGTGGCGCACGGCGCGGGCCGCAAGATGTCGCGCGCGGACGCCCTGCGCCGGGGGCGGGCCAAGCACACGGTCGAGGAGCTGCGCCGTACACCGATGGGGTCGCTGGTGGTGTGCGGCGACCGCCAGCTGCTCTTCGAGGAGGCGCCGACGGCCTACAAGCGCATCGAGCAAGTGATCGACGACCTCGTCGACCATGACCTGGCCACGCCCGTGGCCACCACGATCCCTCTGGTCACGTACAAGACGCCCGACCTCGGGTCGGCGCCCCAGAGGGACCACCGGGAGCACCGCCGCAAGCGGGGGCGTCCGTGAGCGTCCACCTGCTCATGTCGGCCGGGCGCGGCCCGCAGGAGTGTGCCTGGGCCTTGGCCCAGCTGCTGCACCGCCTGGAAACCGAGGCCACCCGGCAGGACCTGGAGACCCATCGGGCCCAGACCGTTCCCGGTGACCGGCCCGGCACCTACCGATCGGTCCTCATCCGGATCGCAGGAGACGGCGCCGAGGCGTTCGCCGCCTCGTGGACCGGAACCCTGTGCTGGCAGGCCCCCAGCCCGTACCGGGCCACCACCGGCCGGAAGAACTGGTACGTCATCGCCCAACTGTGCCAGGTCGACACCCCGCGCACGACGTTCGCGGAAGCGGACGTCGACATCGTCGCCTGCCGCACCGGCGGCCCCGGCGGTCAACACCGCAACAAGGCCAGCACGGCCGTACGGGCGACCCACCGGCCCACGGGCATCGTCGTCGTGGTCGACACCGAGCGGCAGTTCAGCCTCAACCGCCGCATCGCCATGCGGCTGCTGCGAGAGCGCATCGAGCACGGCGACGAGGCGGCGGAGCGCGCCGGCACCACCGCCCGCTGGCGCATCCACGACGAGCTCGTACGCGGCAACCCCACCCGCGTCGAACGCCCGGTTCGGTCTCCACACTGACTCGAGAACCGGACCGCCACCATGCGCGTGGCGGCGGCAGCAGCGACCCGCCGATCAGCTTCGCCACCTCTCTGAACGAGCGATCATCGGGAGTTGTTTGTTTCGTCAGGCGAAGATGGCGTTCACGGCCTTGCTCACCTCCGCGAGGGGGACTTTCTCGCGTTGGCGTTCGAAGGCGATCCACTCCTTGCCCTCCGCGGCGACCCCCTCCAGGACGTGCAGGGCGTTGCCGAGCCCCGCCGTGCCGAGGGTCAGCTGTGACGCGCCTTGCGGATCCTTGTCCTCGGTCTCGGTGACATCCGTGGGCGGGTCGGTCACCTTGACCTTGATCGGATCGCCGTTGGTCAGCGTCAGCTCGAAGACGTTCTCTCCGTTGTCGGTCTCGGCCACCTGGACGGAGGTGAACGCGTCGTAGCGGTAGTTGGTGCGGGCCCGGCTGCGGAAGGTGGCCTTCTGGAAGTCGAGGTGCACGGTCAACTGCCGCACACCGTCCTTGGTGAGCAGGAAAAGCAGGATCTTGTACTTCGAATAGCGCCATGGCCCGCCCTCGACGCGTGCCCTGTCGTAGAAGGGCGTGGCGGGCGCCTCGATGAAGGCGTGGGCGAGGACGTCCTGCCGCTTCAGCCTGTAGAGGCCCATCGCCTGCTCCATCAGCGCCTTGCGGTCGCACTCCAGCCAGCGGGCCATCTCGAGATCGTCCGGCCTGTCGGCGAGCTTGCGCTTCCACCGGTCGAAAGCCTCCTGGCGGCCGGCCAGCAGTCCCTCCTTTTCCGCCTTGTCGGCGGAGTGGCGCCTGTACTCCGCGACGATGCGCAACCAGACGCGAGCCGCGGACCAGACCGAGGCCACGGCGACGAGCGCGGCCAGCGACACGAGCAACAGGCTGACGTGCGCGCCGCTCCAGACCAGGAAGGCGCCTGCCGCGGCCGCCGCGATCGCGGCGAGCACGCACATCGCTTTCACGAGCAAGGGGACGCGCAGCTCCTTGCGGTAGTCCCACAGCTTGCCCGCCTGCCAGCGCCGCGCGACGTCGGCGACCAGGTATCTGGTGAGCCAGGCGACTCGCTTGGCGTTGACCGTGCTCTCCCGGTAGATGGTGACGACCTCGTCACGCAAGGCGCGGCGGACGCCCGCCGTCTCCGAGAGCCAGCGGGCCTGGTCCGCGTCGCGCGGGGTGTACAGCGCGAAATAGTGGTTGAACTGCCGGTCGATCTTGCTCGCGAAACCGTCGCCGCGCGTGGTGGCCGGCCGGCGCAGATCCTCGCGGTCCTTCGCCTGGCGGCGCTCCTTCCTGCACCGCCACTCCACGCCGCTGCGCACGCTCGCGTAGCAGCCGGCCGCGAGAGCCAGCAGGGCGGACAGCGCCGCCGTCCCGCTGTGCTGCCATGCCGTGGCGCCGATGAAGCCGACGGTCGCCAGGGCCAGCGCGCTGGTCGCCGTGGCTCCGGTCCAGGTGCCGAGTCCGATGAGGACAGGATCCGCCGGCCGTACCCGTGCGCCGATGGGCTCCGGCTGGAAGAACTTCCAGGCCCGGCGCAGCCGGTCCTTCGCGCGGCGGTCGCTCCTGGCCGCGTCGAAGGCGCGCGCCCAGAGGGCGTCCTCGGCGGAGCTGTCCAGGAACATCTCCATGTGCTGGAGGACGTCGTTGCGCTGCTCGTCGGTCAGCTTCTGGAGCTCCTGCTCTATGTCGGCAGCCCCGCCCTCCGGAGGACGGGACGTCAGGAGGTGGTCGACCAGCTTGATCGCGTCGGCCCATTCGTCGTCGTCCCTGACGGCGCCGCGCACGCAGCGCAGCATGGCGATCTCGTTCGGCGGGACCTGCTGCAGGGTGCGTCCGCTGAGCAGAGCCAGCAGCAGGTAGAAGCAGGAGTGGCCGTTGACGTAGTTGCGCAGGACCACGGCGTCGCGGATGTGCTCGCGCGCCTCCGGAGCCATCCCGGCGCGCAGGGAGTTGAGCCCCACCTCGAAGGTCTCCTCGGGCGATGGGGCGGCCGCGACCTGGTAGACGTTGACGGGTCCGTGGATGGCCTCCGCCTGGACGGCGACGTTCGCCGAGTCCTGGGCGAGGTTGGTCGGGCCGGAGGGGGAATCGTTCACAGGACGCCCCGGATGGCCGCGATGACGGCTGACACGTGTGCCGCCAGCTCTGCCACGTCTGCCAGGAGCCCGCGGAGTTTCTTGAGCGCGATCATCGCCTTGCTCCTACCCGCCTCGGTGCTCTCGGACAGCGACTCGGCGGCGACGGCGATCTCCTCCTCCGCCGCGGTGAACGTGTCCTCGTCCACCTCCTGGGCCTTGCGCGCCCTGGCGAGCCGGTCGCGCAGCTCGGCGAGCTGGGCGGCCGGGTCGGCTGCCGGGGTCTGGGGCGGGTGACCGATGGTGACGTTGCCGTGGATGTGCCCGGCCTGCACGCCCACCCTGGCGTTGTCGCGGGCGACGTTCTTCACGCTGTCGGACATGCTGTTCGCCTCTCTCGCCTTGCTCGCCGGATGGTTCTCGTGCTCCACGGCCAGTTCCTGGGCGAGGGCCACGGCGAAGGCGGCGGCGTTGGCCGCCGCCGTCGGCTGCCAGTTCAGGCCGTCGGTCGCGGTCTTGCTGCCGTCGGCGCGGTCGCTGATGCCGCGCACGACGGCCATGGGCAGCGACCGGTTGTGATGGGCGGCCTGTGCCACGCCGGCCGCCTCCATCTCGATCGCGAGCGCGTCGTTGTAGGTCCGGCGCACCCACTGGGCGTGCGCGGAGATCGCGGAGTCCTGTACGACCTCGCCGGCCGCGATCGGGCCGAAGCGAACCGCGGGCACGGCCGCGCCCGCGGGCAGGCGGCGGGTCCAGGTCTCGGTGCGGTAGAGGTGGCGGGCGATCTGGTCGGTCTCGTGAGCGATCTCCCAGACGCGCGGGCGGGCTTTGAGGCCGTCGTCCTCGCTGGTGCCGCCGTGGTAGGCGTACACGTGCGTGGCCACCACCACGTCGCCCAGGCCGATGCCGGGCCACAGGGCCCCGGCGACCCCCACGAACAGCAGCGCCGACGGCGAGAACTCCGCGATCGCCCGCTCGGTGATCACCGCCGAAGGGTGGTTGCCCTTGCCGACCAGGCCCAGGGCCACCCGGCGTCCGTCGCCGGCGAGGCGGCCGAGCTCGAAGCGGGTGCCGGCGGTGTGGCGGTGTACGCGCGGGTCGGTCAGGTGCGCGCGGACGGCCTGATACTCCAGATCCAGCGCGGTGAGGATCACGATCATGACCATCGACCTCCTAAGGTCGAGTCATCGGGGGATTGAGGACGTGGGCCGGACCCGCCTTGAAGAGCCGGGCGGGCCGCCCGTTCGGGGTCTTGCGCATCGGGCCGTCGGCGATGATGAAGTCGCGGGTGCCCTGGACCTTGCGGTAGAAGTTGCGGGGATCGAGGCGGACGCCCCAGACCGCCTCGTACACCTGCTGGAGCTCCGAGATGGTGAAGGTCTCGGCGCAGAACGCGGTGGCCAGGGTGGTGTGCTCCAGTTTGGTACGCGCGCGTTCGACCCCGTCGATGACGATGCGGCGATGGTCGAACGCCAGGTTCGTGCCCGGGGCAAGGGCGTCGTCCACCGGGGTCCAGGAGGCGTCGGCGGCGTCGGTGCCGGCGATGGGCTCCGGCAGGCGGGGTGCGATGGCCAGGTAGGCGACGGACACGACGCGGCCGCGCGGGTCGCGGCCCGGCTCGCCGTACACGGCCAGAGGCTCCAGATGCACGTCGGACAGGCCCGCCTCCTCCGACAGCTCGCGCCGCGCCGCCGCCTCGATGTCCTCGTGCTCGTCACGCAGGAAGCCGCCCGGCAGGGCGAGGGCCCCGAGGAACGGGTCGATGCCACGTTCCACGAGCAGGACGTGCAGGCGCGCGTCGCGCAGGGTCAGGATCACCAGGTCGACCGCGAGGAGGATGCGCGGCGGCTGCCATGGGTCGTCGGGCATGACCACACCATAGCTTTTTGTCAGATCGACAGGAAGTCCTTGTCGAGGACGGAGTTACCGCCGCGTGGGACACTGTCTCGCTGACGCCCGCCGCCGGCTCGCGCTCGCCGATCGCAGGCCGGCGGTCGGGAAACGGTGCGCGGGGGCGAAGTGGTCGGCCGGTTCCTCGCCGTCGTGGACCAGCGCGACGCAGCATGAACTCCCGGTACAGGCGCGGCCCTGTCCCCACGACGACGAGTCTCTTCATGACGGCCGTTCCGCGCCGATGCCGACGAAGGCCATCAGCGCCGGTGTCCGGAGCGTGGGTTCCGGTGTCGTGGATGAGTGCGATGTCGCCGTCGCGTGGCTCGGGCAGCTCACGGCTTCACCTACGACGGCCGCCTGCGTCCCGCCGAGCTGATGCTCACCGGCGGCGGCGACGTGGTGGAGATCCGGCGGGCCGAGACCTACGACGACTACATCGCGACCGTCCGCCGGGGAGTGTGATCTTGAACAGGAGCTTGGTCGAGAGCGCCTTCGAGCGGCGGGAGTCGTTGTCCGAGGACGAGCTGGCGGCCCTCGCGCCGCACGTCACCGCCGGAACTCGCGCAGGACGGCGACGAGAAAGTGCGCTACGCGCGACTCCTCGGCGAGGTGCCGCGCCTGCCGGGTGAGGAGGAGCTGGACGCGCGGATGCGGGAGGTGCTGCATCTCGGAATGGCAGGGCCGCTCGCCGTCGTGCTCGACCGCGAGGAGCGGATGACGCGATGGCCGACATTCTCCCGCCGACGACGCTGACCCGGCAGAAGAGCGCGTACCCACATGTCCAGAACCCGGCTCACGATCAGGCGCTGGCGAAGTGGACGGTGAACGCGAGCGGGTCGCCGCTGCGCGCGATGTTCGACACGCCGTGCCTCAACGCCCTGCCGAGACAGATCGCCACCGGCGAACCGCACGCGCGGCTGCCGGGCGGGGCGAGCGCCGCCCAGCCGCTGGTGCAGCTCGTCGAGCTGAACGCGTGGGTGCGTGAGTATCGCGTGTCCGTATCCTGAGGGCCCATAGGGTCACCCGCCAGAGCGCCTCGAAAAGGACGCCACCGCTCATCTTGCTCGCCCCACTCGTACGGTCGACGAAGGTGATCGGCACCTCCGCCACCGTGCATCCGTGACGTACGGCTCGCAGCGTAAGATCCACCTGGAAGCAGTAACCCCGCGACTCCACGCCTCCGACAAGGATCTCCTCGAGTGCGGCGGCCCGGTAGACGCGGAACCCGCCGGTGGCGTCGGCGACGGGAAGCCGGAGCGCCAGCCGTACGTAACGGTTCGCGAGTCGTGAGAGCAGCTCCCGTCTCCGCGGCCAGTTCGCCACGCGGCCGCCGGGCATCCAGCGTGAGCCGATGACGAGGTCGGCCTGCTCCGCCGCGTTCAGCAGGGCGGGGAGCCGCTCGGGAGGGTGCGAGCCGTCGGCGTCGATCTCCACCAGCGCGTCGAACCCCCAGGCGAGTCCCCAGCGGAAGCCCGCCAGGTACGCGGCGCCGAGCCCTTCCTTGCGTTCCCGATGCAGGACGTGCACGCCGTCGAGTTCGGACGCGAGCCTGTCCGCGATCAGGCCCGTCCCGTCCGGGCTGTTGTCGTCGACGACGAGAATGTGGGCGGCGGGTACGGCTGCGCGGATCCTGCCGACGATGCCGGGAAGGGTGTCTCGTTCGTTGTAGGTCGGCGTGATGACCAGGACGTTGCTCATGATCGCTCCTCAGCTCGCGTGCCGGAAGTCGGGCCAGGCGGTCTTCCACGAAGTACGCGGTGCTGAGCAGACCGTGATGGGCAGGCCCTGCTCCTCGTTCGCGACCCCGGTGCCGTGATCGATGACCCCGGCGGATTCACAGCGCGCGAAGCGCAGCCGCAACTGCTCCGGCGGCAACCCCACGGCGACCACCGTCTGCGCCGTTTCCGGCGGTGGCCCCTGGTACCACAGCTCGTTGTGGCCGCTGTAGACGGGAATGTCCGGCGCGAACCGGTCCAGCGCACCGGCCTCGCCGTAGTTCGAGGTGAGCACGACCGTTCCGGACGGCAGCGCCCGGTACACCCCGGCCACCTGGGCGGCGAAGCGCGGCCAGCCCACCGACTCCCTGGGCACCTCGTTGGGCGAGGAACTGAGCGCCGACAGCGGGAGCAGCGGCAGCGCCACGACGATCCCGATGACCGAGCTGCCGAGCAGTCCCCACCACACCAGCCGACGCCGGGCCGCCCGGCTCTCCATCCACGCGGCGGCGGGCACGCAGCCGGCCACGAAGGCGAAGATCACGCTCCCGGCGACATAGTCCGCCCGTCCCCCTGACGCCCAGCCGAGCAGGATCGTCACCAGGGCCGCGATGGCCAGTGGCCGGGTCTCCGGCCGCCCGCGCAGCCAGAGCCACCCGACGGCCGCGATCGCGAACGCTCCCATGCTGAGCAGCGCCACCAGCATGGGCACGAACATGATCCGATTCGCGGATTCGCTGAGCGTGGCGGCCATGGTGAGCTGGGGCCAGCCGTTGGTGGCCTGGTAGAGAAGGTTCGGAGAGGCGATGACGGCCGCCAGGAACGCCCCGGACCAGAACCACCTGTCGCTGAAGACGGCACGCGGCCCCTTCACCGCCATGCCGACGGTGATGAGCAGGCCGGTGGCCAGTCCGGTGAGCAGCAGGACGATGAGGTGCTTGTTGAACGTGGCGGCTCCCGCGACGGCGCCGGCCGCCACCCACCATCGCCCGTCGCCGCGCAGCAGGGCACGCAGCACGAACAGGATGCAGACCGTCCAGAACATGAAGTCGGCCGATTGGGTCAGCAGGGTGTGCCCCGCGAGCAGGGGGAACATCCCGGTGCCGAGACCGGCAGCGGCGAGCGTCTGCGCGTTCGCTCGGCCGCCGAGTTCGCGCGTGATCGCGGCGCCGATGAGGATCAGCAGTCCGGCGCACAGCGCGGGGACGACCCGCAGCCCGACGATGGTGTCCCCGAACAGCTCCGTGGACAGCCGCGCCAGGAGTGGGGTCAGCGGAGGCTGGTCGAAGTAGCCCCAGGCGGGGGTCTGACCGAGCAGGCGGAAGTAGAGCTCGTCGCGGTGGTAGCCGTACCACGGGCTCAGCACCAGCAAGGTGACCACGACGACGCCCGCGATGGGAGCGATGGTCCTCCAGGCGATCGCCGGGAGCGAGGGAGCGGTGATCCGGAGACGGGGGGCTTGAAGAAGCATGCCTCCACGGTTTCCGACGGCGCCGCCGCTGTCGTCTGGCCGGGAACAGAACCTGGAGTCAGACCCCAGGCATAGGCGGCGGCTCCCCGGGGCGGACCACGCCGTGGTCGAACGCGAAGACGACCGCCGCGGCCCGGTCGCGTACCGCCAGCTTCGTGAAGATCCGGCCGACGTGGGTCTTGATCGTGCCCTCGCCGATCACGAGCCGGCGGGCGATCTCGGCGTTCGTGAGCCCTCGGCCGATGAGCTTGAGCACGTCGAGCTCGCGAGAGGTGAGGTCGCCGAGCCGCCGGACCGCGTCGGGGTCGGTCACCGGATCCGCGCGGTAACGCCGCAGGACCCGCCCGCAGACGGCGGGGTCCAGCCAGCCGTCGCCTGCCGCCACCGCCCGGACGGCACGCTGGATGTCCTCGGCCGGAGCGTCCTTGAGGCAGAACCCTGACGCTCCGGCCCGCAGAGCCGCCGCGAGAACGCCGTCCTCACCGAACGTGGTCAGCACCAGGATGCGGGACGCCGGGTCCGCGGCCAGCAAGGCACGAGTGGCCTCGACCCCGTCCATCCGCGGCATGCGGATGTCCATGACCACGGCGTCGGGCCGGACGCGCGCGACCTCCGCCAGCGCGGCCTGGCCGTCGGCCGCCTCGCCGACCACGTCGAACCCGTACGGCTGGCGCAGGATCGTGCGCAGTCCTGCCCTGGCGAGTTCCTGGTCGTCGACGAGCACCACCGAGATCATGCCGGCAGCTCCGTCCGCACGACCCACCGGTCGTTCTCGACGCCGGCGGTGACATGGCCGCCGACCATGCGCACCCTGTCGGCCATCGCGCGAAGTCCCATGCCGCCATTGTGCCGAGATGGGCTGTCGGGCAATGAATTGGTGACCGTGCCCCGCACGGCGCCTTCCTCCGATATGCGCAGCCGTACCTCGACGGAACTTCGCGGAGCGTGGCGGCTCGCGTTGGCCAGTGCCTCCTGCACCAGCCGGTAGAGCACCATCCCGGTCGTCGGACTCACCGCCGTCAGCTCACCGTCGACGCTCGTCTCGAGTTCCAGACCCGCCGTCCGGTATTCCTCGAAGAGCTCGGGAAGCCGGGGCGCGGTGGGCTGGGGGGCGACCACGGCGGGGTCGGAGCCTTCTTCCGCGAGAACGCGCACCACCTTTCGCAGCTCCGCCATGCTCTGCCGGGCAAGGCGCTCGGCCTCGGCGATCCCCGCCGCCGCTTCCGTGGGATCGTGCTCGAGCGCCAGCCGTGCACCTCCCAGATGCAGCACCGTCACGGCCAGCGTGTGCGCGACGATGTCGTGCAGATCGGCGGCGAGCCGCTGCCGCTCGGCCAGAGCGGCGGCAGCGGCGGCGGCGTTCTCCGCGCGGTGCAACCGCTCCCCCACCTCGATGCGGTAACGCGCGGCCCAGCCGCTCCAGAAGACGAGCGTCACGGCGGCCAGCCAGTTGGGCCACCCGGGGTCCGGCGTGGTGAACGCCGCCGCGACCACGACGGAGAGCGAGGCGAGCCACATGACGATGCCCGGCCAGAGTCGCAGGTTCAGCGCGACGAACGCGATGTAGATCACCAGAACGAACCAGCCGATGCTGTTGACCGCGAGCCCCGTGAGCGCCGCTATGGCCGCGGGAGCCAGGAGCCCGGCCACCTCGGCGGAACGGCCCGGCACCGTACGCACGATGACGAGACAGAGAGCGAGGAAGGCGCCCCCTCCGGCGAACGGCCACACGCAGTCGCAGCCACGCGTGATCGTTTGCGCCCACGACAGCCCGACCAGCAGCATCAGCAGCCCGAGTCCGGCCGGTAACAGCCAGCGGGGAGTCACCACCACCCGCCCATCGTAGGAACGGCCGGTTCCACCCGCATCCACCCGGAGTGGGACCCGCCATCTGCCCACGGTCAGAGTCGGATAGATCCACCCTTCGAACGGCGCGTCGCCGTCAACGGCCGGGAGCGGATCCGCTGTCCTTCACTTTCTCGAAGGCATCGCGACCCAGGCTGATCAACCAGTTCACGAAGTACTCGAAGCCATCGGACGGCCCGAACCCGGTGATGGTCCGGGTGCCATCAGGGGCTGACCGCTCCGGCGCCTATCGCGTTCCGGACCGCGGCGAGAAGGTTCGCGGCCCTCAGATCCGGCACGCCTTCCACGACGTGGTTCATGACGTAACCGAACGCGAGGCCGGTCGCCGGATCGGCGAAACCGAGCGACCCGCCGCGGCCGGGGAATCCGAAGGCGGTTGGGGAGTACCAGAACGCGTCCGGAGTCGGGAGGCCGAAACCGGTGCCTATGCGGACGGGCACGCGCAGGATGCGGTCCACGCCACTGGCCTGTTCCGCGGTCGCGGCGGTCAGGGTGGCGGGGGTGAGAATGCGGTGCCCGTCGACCTCGCCGATGAGCGCGGCGTAGAAGCGGGCCAGCGCGCGGGCCGTGCAGATGCCGTTGGTGGCGGGCATCTCGGCGGCCTGCTCCTCCGGCCTGTTGTGGTCCAGCGGGGGTGTGACGACGGCGAGCGAGCGCCTGGTCAACGACGTGGGGTCGGCGAAGGCCGCCATGACCTCGCGCATGGGTTCGGGAAGGGCGTTCAGGTCGATTCGGGCCATGGCCTGGAAGTCGGGCGGGGTCTCGATGATCCGGCTGACCCGGTGCTGCTCGGTTTCTGGCAGCCCGATCCACAGGTCCAGTCCGAGAGGGGCGGCGATCTCGTCCGCGAGGAACGTGCCCAGGCTACGGCCGGACACCCGGCGGACGACCTCTCCGACGAGCCAGCCGTAGGTGAGCCCGTGGTAGCCGTGGTCCGTACCCGGCTCCCAGTACGGGCGCTGGGCCGCCAGCGCGGTCACCATGGGCTCCCAGGCGATCGCCTGCTCCGGGGTGATCGGGTGGTCGATCGCGGGTAACCCGGCCTGGTGAGTGAGCAGCCAGCGGACCGGGATGCGGTCCTTGCCGTTGGCCGCGAACTCCGGCCAGCACTCCGCCACGGGTGCGTCGAGGTCCAGTTCGCCCTGCTGGGACAGCAGAAGGGCGCAGGCGGCTGTGACGGCCTTGGTGGTGGAGTAGACGAGCTGCAGGGTGTCGCGCTCCCAGGCGCGGCCGGTGTCGGGGTCGGCGATGCCGCCCCACAGGTCGACGACTTTCCGGCCGTGCAGGTAGACGCTGACCGCGGCGCCTGCTTCCGGCTCGCCGGCCAGATCGGCCGCGAACGCCTCGCGTACTGCTTCGAATCCCGGTGCGGTGTCTCCGCCGATTTCGGGCATGCGTCATCGCCTTCCGTGCTGATGGGGGTTGGGGGAAGGGTTTCAGCCGCGCCATTTCCCGACGAGCCAGGCGCAGATTTCCGGCTCGGTCATCTCGGGAAACTCTTCGGTGAACGTGGCGAGCGCGCGTATGGCCTCGTCGCGGGTCAGGCCGCGCGCCCCTGCTTCCTTGAGGTACTCCTGACGTGCGAGGGAAGGACGGCCCCCGCCCGCGCCGCGGCCGGGCAGCCCCTCGCGCCACCGCACGATCTCCGCCAGCCGATCGGACCGCCAGCCGGGAGCTCCGTCGACTTCGACGTCGGGCAGGGGGAACGGGTGATCGGAGTCGTCCGCATAGCGGCTGCGCCACTTGTGCACCGCATGACGGCTCACGCCCAGGGCCTCGGCGATGCCGAGGACACCGAGATAGCGCTCGGGCATGGGTGCACCTGCTTGTCTGTACGGCCTCCTTCGCGGATTTCCAGTACTACCACGGCCGACACGGAGATCTCTCAAACGTCGTCTCTGGCGAAGACAACGTTAGCGCGCGAGGGAAACCTCGTCTACAGGAGAGACGATCTTTTCCGGTCGTCGGCGGGGTCACTGCAGGAGTCGCGCTTCGAAAGGTGCGAGGGTGACCGTGCCTGGCAGTCGGTCTCGCTCGCCAGATGGCGCTCCTGAAACCGGGAAACGCGAGGCATCCCGCGGTCGGACAGGTTCACCGCCACGAGGAGTGACTTCTCGCCGTCGCCGCGGAGGTATGCGAGATGGTCCGGGTGGGCGGAGAGCACGGTGATGCCGCCTGACGCAGCGCGGCCAGCTCTCGCCGGAGCTTCAGGAGTTCCCGGACGAGGGAGAGGGGCGGGGGTCGAGCTCCTGGCTCTCGACGCTGAACCGTCCCGCCCATCCGGGTATGGGCAGCCACGGCTCGACGTCGTCGGGCGTGGATCCGGCGTGTGACGGCGTCGCCTCCCAGTCGGGGCCTGTCGTGGTTGCTCAGCACCCAGTTGGGGGGCGCGGCGTAGTGGCGCTGGATGAGGTCGCCGCCACACCGCGGCCCTCGCGGTTGACGAGGAGGCGGCCGTCGCGGAGCTGTTCGCCGACAACGCCACTCGGTTGCTGGACGGGCACGAGCGTGAACGTCGTCGACACGGGCGAGTTCCACTGATGACACGGGTGGGGACCGGCCGATGTGGCGAAGATGGCTTCGGGCGTCCCCCTCACGGACGACGACCGCCCGCAGCTCGTCACGGTCGAAGGCGCTCTGGCCGGCTTACGGGCCGAAGGGGCGGTCGGCGTCGACCCCGACCTGATCCAGTCCAGGCCGCCCGCGACGCCGGTGTTACGCGGGAGGCCCTGGCGCCCGTGCTGCGGATCGGCGACCGGCGCGCCGCCCGGTGCCGGCACGGCGTTGAGATCCGGCATCTCCCGACCGCACAACAGCCGAGCCCGGAAGGCGCAGGTCAACTGCCCCGTGCCAGTTCTGGCACCGGACACGCGGTTTTGACAAGCCGGGCACACCTGCGCGCGCTCGGGACGCCGAGGCCGCACGGGAGGCGATGCGACTGCACTTCCGCGACGTCAAGGCGCGGATCGCGCGGGCGGAGGCCCGGCCGGTACCCGCGCCGACCTGACCCCGGTCACACCAGTCCGGCGGCAGCGAGGCCCCGACCCGGATCCGCCGTCCCGAAGGGTGGGGCAGGGCACGCGGGGTCCTCCTGACGACCTGGCTGACACGCCGCTCACTTTGCCAGGAAGCCTTAAGGATCGATCGGTTGATCGGCCGTATTGAGCGCTATTAGCCTGCGTTCCACCCTCATCTTCGAACGTTGTAAAGAAGGCGGTCATGGCGATGACCCGACATATCCGCAGAGCCTTAGCGGTGGCCACCGCGCTTCTCCTCAGCCTGAGCCTGGTCTCGCAGGCGAGCGCAGGGACGGTCACGGTCGCCAAGCCACAGCGGCCGAACATCATCTTCTTCCTCGTTGACGACATGTCCGCCGACCTGCTCGCATACATGGACACCGTGCGCGGCCTGGCCGACGACGGCACGACGTTCAGCAATTACTACGTGTCCAACTCGCTGTGCTGCCCGTCACGCGCCTCGATGTTCACCGGCCAGTTCCCGCACAACACCGGCGTGGCCACGAACAAGAACTCCGATCACGGGGGCTACAAGGCGTTCGCGCCGCACGAGTCCAGGACCTACGCCGTCTCGCTGGAACAGGCCGGATACCGCACGGGCTATCTCGGCAAGTACATCAACGAGTATCCGGTGGGCGCCGATTACCACGTCCCACCCGGCTGGGACGAGTGGCATGTGGCGTCCGGCGGCGGTTACAGCGAGTTCAAGTACCAGCTCACCCGCTACGTCAAGGGGGAGACTCCGGGCCTGGACACCTCCGACGGCACGTACCTCGTGGACGAGCTTGCCCAGCGGGCCACGGACTTCATCGAGCGCTCGCGCGAGCGCGCCGCGGGCCGGCCGTTCTTCCTGCAGGTTTCGCCGTTCGCGCCGCACTCCAGGATCGGCGCCAAGCCGGGCGACAAGGAGCCGCGCTTCCCGCCCGCGCGCCGCGACCGGCCCAAGACCCAGTTCCCGGCCGGGGAGTTCCCGCACGGCGACTGCGGCGGGCCCGACTGCAACGGCATCGACGTCAGCACTTTGCCGGCGTTCAATGAGGACACCGCCGACAAGCCTTCGTGGGTACGCCGCGCTCCGCTCGCCCCCGCGCTGGTCAAGGAGCTGCGCAAGGACTTCCGCGACCGGATCCGCATGGTGCAGTCGGTGGACGACATGGTGGCGCGTGTCCTTTCCACGCTGACGGACGCTGAGAAGCGCAACACGTATGTGGTGTTCACCAGCGACAATGGCTTCCATCTAGGCCAGCACCGTCTCGTACGCGGCAAGTCCACCGCCTACGACCACGACGTTCGGGTGCCGCTGCTGGTCAAACGGCCTACGGCAGGACGGCACGGCAACCTGGTGACCGGCGCCATCGCCCAGAACGTCGACCTGTTCGCCACCTTCCTCGACATGGCCGGGGTCGGCGCGGCCACCCGTGACAGCCGCGACGGGCGCAGCCTGCTGCCGCTCATCCAGGGCCACAAGGTGAAGGACTGGCGGAGGGCGGCGCTGATCGAGCATGTCAAGCCCGACCCGGCCGCGCCAGGCGAGCCGGACCCCGATGCCGAGCCGCTCCAGGCGGGGAACTCACAGCCGCCTGGCTACGCGGCGGTGCGCACCGCCGGAGAGCTGTACGTGGAGTACGAGGGCGAGGCGGAGCCCGAGTACTACGACACGGTGGCGGATCCGAACCAGGAGTCCAATGACCCCGGCAACGCCAGGACTTCCGACCTGGGCAAGGTCCTCGACGCGCTGGCGGGATGCGGGAAACCTGGCGCGCCGGACTGCTGGACGGCGGCCCGGCTCTGACTTGGCCCGGTCAGACGTGCGATCCGGGTCAGTCGTCCCCGCCCGCCATCCGGGAAGTGCCGGGCTTCCGCACGTCAACCCCTACTTCAGCAACTGCCTGGCCATGACCAGGCGCTGGATCTGGTTGGTGCCCTCGTAGATCTGGGTGATCTTGGCGTCGCGCATCATCCGCTCCACCGGGTAGTCCCGCGTGTACCCGTACCCCCCGAGCAGTTGCACCGCGTCCGTGGTGATCTCCATGGCGGCGTCGGAGGCGGCGCACTTGGCGGCGCTGGAGAAGAAGGTCAGCTCCTTGACCGGGGTCCCGCGCATGGCCGTCTCCGACATGCCCGCGGCCGTGTACGTGAGCTGCCTGGCCGCCTCCAGTTTCATGGCCATGTCGGCGATCATGAACTGCAGGCCCTGGAAGTCGGCGATCGGGCGGCCGAACTGGCGGCGCTCCTTGACGTAGCCGATCGCGTAGTCGAGGGCGCCCTGGGCGATGCCGAGGGCCTGGGCGGCGATGGTGACGCGGGTGTGGTCGAGGGTGGCCAGGGCGGTCTTGAAGCCGGTGCCCGGCGCGCCGATCATGCGCCAGGCGGGGATGCGGACGTCCTCCAGGATCACCTGGCGGGTGGGTGAGCCCTTGATGCCGAGCTTCTTCTCCTTGGGGCCGAAGGAGACGCCCTCATCGGACTTTTCGACGACGAAGGCGGAGATTCCGCGCGCCCCGGCTGAGGGGTCCGTCACCGCCATCACGGTGTAGTACTCCGACACACCGGCGTTGGTGATCCACATTTTGGTGCCGTTGAGGACGTAGTCGTCGCCGTCCCGGACCGCCCGGGTCTTCATCGACGCCGCGTCCGAGCCCGCCTCCGGCTCGCTCAGCGCGTACGAGAACATCGCCTCGCCGCCGGCCACCGCGGTCAGGTAGCGGGACTTCAGCTCCTCCGAGGCCGACAGCAGGAGCGGGACCGTGCCGAGCTTGTTGACGGCCGGGATGAGGGAGGACGAGGCGCAGGCGCGGGCGACCTCCTCGATGACGATCACCGTGGCCAGCGCGTCCGCCCCGGCGCCCCCGTACTGCTCAGGGATGTGCACGGCGTGGAAGTCGGCCGCGACGAGGTCCTTGTAGACCTCCCAGGGGAACTCCTCGTTCTCGTCCGCGGCGGCGGCGCGCGGGGCGATCTTCTCCTCGGCGAGGGCCCTGATCGCCTCGCGGAGCATGGGGTACTCCTCCGCCACGTCGTGCAGGTGGCCGGCCAGGCTCATTCGCTTCTCCCAACTCAAGGACAGGCACTAAGTGACTTAAGATAAGGCACTGAGTGACATGACGCCAGAGCGGGTGTACGGTGAAGCACCCCATAGGCGGATGGAAGGGAGCAGATGTCCGCGAGGCGAGACGCGCGCCGGGAGTTGATGTCCGCGGCCATCAGCCTGTCCCTTGATGCCGGGTTCGACGCGACCACGGTGGACGAGATCGCCAAGGCCGCCGGAGTGGCCAGGCGGACGTTCTTCCGGCACTTCCGCACGAAGGAGGACGCGATCCTCCCCGACCACGACGCGTGCCTGGGGCGGGTGACGGAGTTCCTCCAGGCGGCCTCTCCGCTGCGCTCGCCGCTCCTCGTGATCGCCGACGCCGCCGGGATCGTCCTGGACATGTACGCCGAGGACCCGGAGACGGCCGTCAGGCGGTACGAGCTGACGCGGCGGGTGCCGGCGCTGCGCGAGTGGGAGATCGCCGCCATCAGCCGCTACCAGCGGGCCTTCGTCGGCTACATGGACGGCCGCCGCGCGGAGGACGGCGGGCAGCAGTTCCGGCTGCGCCATGAGGTCGCCTCCGCCGCCGTGGTGGCCACGCACAACCACGTGCTGCGCGGCTGGCTGCGGTCCGGCGGCCAAGGGGACGTACGCGCGCGGCTCGCGGCGGCGATCTCCGAGGTGACCAAGGCCCTCGGCCCCTGGGTGGACGGCCTCGAGGCCGAGGCCGCCGCGGACGAGGTCATGGTCGTGCTCACCACCCGCCGCACGCCGCTGTGGAAGATCGCCGAGGAGATCGAGGCCGTCGCCCGCCGCCCCGACGATCCGGCTACTCGATGACCAGGTTGACGGGGATGTTGCCGCGGGTGGCGTTGGAGTAGGGGCACACCTGGTGGGTGGCCTCGACGAGCGCCCGGGCCGCCTCCGGCGCGATGGAGTCGGGCAGCTCGACCCGGAGCGTGGCGTCGAGCTGGAAGCCGCCCTTGCCGTTGGGCGACAGGCCGACCTCGGCCGTGACCGACGCGTCCGAGACGTCGAGCTTCTGCTGCGCGCCCACGAGCCGCATCGCCGAGGCGAAGCAGGCGGCGTAGCCGGCGGCGAAGAGCTGCTCGGGGTTGGTGCCCTCGCCGTCGCCGCCCAGCTCCTTCTGCATGGCCAGCTTGACGTCCAGCTTTCCGTCCGAGGAGACCGCGCGGGCGTCGCGTCCGGCGGAGGTGGCGATGGCGGTGTAGATGCTCATGGCGTTGCCCTTCGTTAAGACAGACCTGTCTGTCTGCCGCTGAACATGAGAGTAGACAGGTCTGTCTGGTATCGTCAACTGGTGAGCGCAGAAACGTTGGAGGGCCGTCGCCCCAGCCCGGCACGCGAACGCGTCCTCGAGACCGCGACGCGCCTGTTCTACACGGAGGGCGTCCACTCGGTCGGGATCGACCGGATCATCGCCGAGGCGGGCGTCGCCAAGGCGACCTTCTACCACCACTTCCCGGGCAAGGACGACCTCGTCCGCGCCTACGTGGTCCAGCAGACCTCGCTGCAGCGCACCCTGGTCACGACTCTGCGGGCCGCCTCGCCGCGCGAGAAGCTGCTGGAGATCTTCGCCTACATGTGCGAGTTCGGCGCGGGCACCAGCTATCGCGGCTGCCCGTTCGTCAACACGGCGGCCGAGTATCCCGACCCCGACCACCCCGTACGGCAGGCCATCAACGAATATCGCCGCTGGGTCCGTGGCCTCTACCGCGACCTCCTGGCCGCCGACGGCCACCCCGACCCGGAGCGGACCGCCGACATCCTCCTGCTGCTCAGGGACGGGCTCGTGGTCGGCTTCGACCTCGACGATCCCGCCACGGTCCGGGCCGCCGTCCAGGAGGCGCTCGCCAGGGTGCTGTGAGCCCCCGGCCGGGGGCTCACAGGCTCAGCCGGCGAGCAGGTTCGCCGTGGGGATGATCTGCCGCTGTACGGTGGGGCTGGACCAGTGGAGCTGGGCGATGGCGTCGTAGCCGCTGTCGTAGAACTCCATCTTGATGTCGTGCGCCCCGGCGCTCAGCGCGATCTGGCCGCTGTCGTCGCGCTTGGAGTGATCCGTCCAGTTGTCCACGAGGAGCGTGCCGTCCACCCAGAGCCGCACGCCGTCGTCGCTCGTGGTGATGAACGTGTACGTCTCGGCGCGCTCGGCGATCACCTTGCCCGTCCACCGCACACTGAACGTGTCGGCGGAGACGGCCGGGTCGGGGGCGTTCGCGCCCCAGTCGAAGTCCACCGCCGGGTCGATCCGGGTCAGCTTGGGCGCGGTCAGGTCGGCGTTGTCGAAGTAGGTCGCGGACAGGCCCTGCTGGTCGATGACCAGGGTCGTGGCCGAGCCCGCGGGGAGCGTGAGCGTCGCGGCGCCGCCCGCGATGGCGGCCGTGCCGGTGCGGTGCGGGGCCCACGCGTCGGAGGTGCTCTGCCAGATGGCGGCGGTGCCCGCCGTCAGGCCGGTGAATGTGAGCTTGGTCTCCAGCGGCTGGGCGCCGACGTTGACCAGGACGACGTTCCTGGCCGAGTCCGAGGCGAACGCGTACAGCTGGTCGGTGTCGGCCGTCGCCTGCACCATGGTCGTGCCGAACGGGCGGAACAGGCCCTCGCCGGTGAACATGCCGATGCCGTGGTAGATCGGCAGCGGCTCACTGCGCTGGATGCCGCCCTCGCCCTTCGTGCTGGTCAGGCCGAGCTGGCCGTTCTTGTCGCCGTACTGGTAGGCGGCGGCTCCCGCGTGCAGGATCTGGCCCAGCGCCGCCGCGCCCCACAGCGTGTTGAAGTGGGTCAGCGTACGGTGGCCGTCGGGGTCGTCGAAGTCGGAGTTGAACTCGCCGATCTGAAGGTCGATCTTGCGGCCGAGCACGGACTCGGCCAGCGCGCCGACCTCCTTCAGGTCCGTCTCGTAGCTGCGGATGGCGGCGCCCAGGAGGTCCTCGTCGGTGATCGGGTCCTGGCCGTTGCCGTAGTCGTGGTAGTCGAGGAAGTCGACCCGGTCCCGCGATCCCTCCAGGAACGTCCTGATGTACGGCAGGTCGTTCCAGGCCGTGGCGGGGCCGCCGACGCGGACCGCGGAGTCCACGGCGTCGAGGGCGTCGGTGATCAGGTTGAAGCGCCGGCTGTACTCAGATGCCGACATTTCCGGCTTTTCTGGGGTGCAGGTGCAGTTGAGCTCATTGCCCAGAATGAAGCGCCGCACCGGCGTGCCCGAAGCGGCGAAGTGCCGGTAGAGGGCGACCGCGTCGTCCCGGTTCACCTCGGCGGTCTGGCGGCCGTCCACCTGGAGGATGACGACCGGCTCGGCGCCCAGGTCGCGGATGGCCGCGATCCAGGCGTCACCCGTGATGGTCGTGTCGCACTTGTACCCGCCGCACACGATCGGGCTGGAGTGGTTGCCCGGCTCCTGGTAGTGCAGCTCTATGCGCATCCGGCCCGCTTTGAGGTTGCGCAGGTTTTCGCGGTGCCGGGAGTCGTTCGTGATGTACGAGCCCTCGCCGTACCCGGTGATGCCGACACCGTAGTCGCCGGCGGACAGCGTACGAACCGGCTTGGTGAAGTCCACCGAGACGGCGGCGGCAACGGCCGCCTCCGCGGGTGCCGCCACCGGCCAGATCGCCACGGCCGCGGCCAGGCCGCCCGCGAGAGCGGCGCGGAGCGCGCGGCGCGCTAATGCAGTCATCCTTCTCCTGTCACAAGATCCGTGAGAACTCGTGGATCATGACATATACGGATGACAACCGAGTGAACGCCGCTGTGGCGGGCGTGACGGTGTGCGGTCGCCCAGCCTCAGCGTGCCGGGCGCGGGCTTGCCGGCGAGGCGTGCGCGCGGTTCATACTGGGGCGCACGGATCTCGCCGCGGAGGGGTGAGCGTGGTCACGGAACTGGTCGCGCATGTGCGCGAGGCGTTCGGGTGGGACGCCGACATCGTGGTGTCGGCCGGGCCGCGGGGTGCGCTGGGGCAGATCTGGCGGCTGGAGGTGGGCCCGGCGCGGTACGCGCTGAAGGAGATCTTCGGCGAGCCGCCGTCGGAGGCGTTGATCGAGGCAGAGCTGGCGTTCGCGCGGCGGGCGGCCGAGGCGGGGGTGCGGCTGCCGGCCAGCCACCCCGACCGCGAGGGCCGCCACCTGCTGAGCGCGCCCGGCGGGACGTGGCTGCGCCTGTACGACTGGGTGGACCTGCGGCCGGTCGATCTCGCGGCGCGGGCCACGCCACGCGAGCTCGGGGCGCTGCTGGCGCGCCTGCACCGATGCGCTCCCGCCGCGACGGCGGAGGCCGACGGCGGGCCGCCCGCCGCCTGGTACCACCAGGTCCCCGCCGAGCACGAGTGGCAGACGGACGCGGCCTGGGCCGGGCGGCTGGCCGACCGGGTGGCGACGCTGCCCGAGCTGTGCGCGGCGGTCGCGCCGGCCGATCCCGCCGACCTCATCGTCTGCCACCGCGACCTGCACCCGGAGAACGTGCTGGCCGACCCCGCGGGCACGCTGGTGGTCGTCGACTGGGACAACCTCGGGCCGGCCGCGCCGGGGCGGGAGCTGGCCGGGGCGCTGTTCGACTGGTTCTGCGACGGCCCGGACGCGGACCTCGACGCCATGCGGGCCATGTACGAGGCCTACGTGCGTGCCGGCGGGCCGGGCCGCATCACGGAGCCGGCGGACTTCTCGATGCTGCTGGCGAGCCGCCTGAACTTCCTGCTGGTTCAGACCCGCATCGCACTGGACCCGACGGCAGAGCCGCGGCACCGCGAGTGGGCGGAACGCGAGATCGACGAGGCCCTGCGCATCCTGCCGACACCACGCCAGCTCGCGGACGTGCTGGCGCTGACCGCCTCCCACTGACTCCGCGGGCGGTTGGTGTGGCTATGACCGCAATGGGTATGCCATCCCATGATTACTTACAGTAATCAACACACTACGTAGCGAAGAGGGCCAGCCAGATGAGAGTCGTCGTTGATCTCACCCGCTGCGAGGGCTACGGGCAGTGCGCCTTCCTCGCGCCGGATGTCTTCGCGATGCGCCGTTCCGAAGCCCTCATGTACGAGCTCCACCCGGACGACTCCGAGCGCACCCGCGTCCTGCGCGCCGCCGCGGCCTGCCCGGTCCAGGCCCTGGTGGTCGACCAGGTCCACACGCTCGGAAGGCCCGCGAAGGCCGCCCCGCCCAGGCCTGTGAACGGCAAGAGGCCCGTGGAGGTCGGCCGCATCGTCATCGTGGGCGCCTCGCTGGCCGGGCTGCGGGCGGCGGCGACGCTGCGCAGGGAGGGTTACGCCGGTTCGCTGACCCTGATCAGCGCGGAGCCGTACGAGCCGTACGACCGGCCGCCGCTGTCCAAGCAGGTCCTGACCGGGCAAGTGGCCGCCGACGACACCGCGCTGCCCCGGCGGGCCGAGTTCGAGGCCGAATGGCTGCTCGGGCAGGCGGCGACCGGACTGGACCTGGCGGCCAGGCAGGTTCGCCTCGCGGACGGCCGGAAGGTGGACTTCGACCGCCTGCTGATCGCCACGGGAGCGCGCGCCCGGCCCTGGCCGAACCCGCAGGAGGCCGCCCTGGACGGGGTGTTCCTGCTGCGTACCAACGACGACGCGGCCCGGCTGCGGGAGCGGCTGGCCGCGGGCCCCGGGCGCGTGCTGATCATCGGCGCCGGCTTCACCGGGTCGGAGATCGCCTCCGTCTGCCGTGAGCTGGGCCTGGACGTCACCGTCACCGAGCGCGGGAAGGCGCCGCTGGTCGGCGCGCTGGGCGGGACGATCGGGGCGATCGCGGCGGACATGCAGCGCGATCACGGCGTGGACCTGCGCTGCGAGGTCAGCGTCGAGGCGCTCGAAGGAGACGGGGAGGGGCGCCTGCGCCGCGCGCGCCTGTCCGACGGCACCACGCTCGACGTGGACGTGGCGGTGGCGGCGCTGGGCGCGGAGCGCAACGTCGAATGGCTGGAGGGCTCCGGGCTGGCCGCCGGGGTGTGGGGCATCGCCTGCGACGCGGGCTGCCGCGCGTTCGACGTCAACGCCCTGGTCACCGACAACGTCTTCGTCGCCGGCGACGTGGCGCGCTTCCCGCACCCGGTGTACGAGTACCAGTTCCTGTCGCTCGAACACTGGGGCAACGCGGTGACCCAGGCCCAGGTCGCGGCGCACAACATGATCAGCGCCGAGAGCGACCGCTGGCCGCACGTGTCCCTGCCGGTCTTCTGGTCCGCCCAGTTCGGCGTCAACATCAAGTCCGTCGGGGTGCCGACCTTCGCCGACGAGGTCGTCATCGCGCAGGGCTCGGTCGCCGAGCGCCGCTTCGTCGCCGTCTACGGCAACCGGGGCCGCATCACGGCCGCGGTCGCCTTCGACCAGGCGATGTGGCTCGACTTCTACCAGGCGCAGATCGAGCGGGCCGCGCCGTTCCCGCCCGGCCCCGGCATGGTCGGACGGCCCGACGGCGTCCAGGTCATGCCGGCCGACGTGCCGCAGCGGGTCTCCCCCGCCTACGGCGCGACCGTGGTGCTGACCGGCCACAACCCGGACGAGCGGCGCGTCACGCTGCAGCCGCGGCACTGACCCACACCGAGCCAGCACATCAGGGAGCCGTCATCGTGACAGAGGAAGTGGCAGCGGAAGTGGCAGAGGAATTGGCAGCGGCAAGCGTCTACGAGCAGATCCTCGACCACGCCAACCGCGCCGATCCGTACCCGCTCTACGGCGAGCTCCGCAGGACCCCGGTGGCCCGGCAGCCGGACGGCAGCTACGTGGTCAGCGGCTACCGGGAGATCGTCGCGCTGCTGCACGACCCCCGCGTCAGCTCCGACGTCCGCAACATCCCCGAGATCGCCGCCGAGCGGGAGTCGGGGACGGCGCTGCCGTCGTCCTTCATCAGGCTCGACCCGCCGGACCACGACCGGATCCGGTCCATGATGATGCGGCACTTCGGGCCGCCCCACTCCCCCGGCCGGGTCGACGGCATGGCACCGCGGATCACGCGGATCGTCACGGACCTGATCGACGGGTTCGCCGGGAAGACCCGGGTCGACATCGTCGAGGACTTCGCCTATCCGATGCCGGTCACGGTGATCTGCGAGCTGCTGGGCGTGCCCCGCGAGGACGAGCCCCGCTTCCACCGGTGGTCGCAGGCCATCATCGAGACCGTCGACCCGACGACCGGGACCATCGGCGAGCGGGAGCGGCGGAACATGGAGGTCAGGACGGAGCTCGGCACGTACATGAAAGAGCTGGTGGACGCCCACCGGCGGCGGCCGGGCGACGACCTGCTCTCGGCCATCGTCACCGACCCCGCCATCGACCTGCGACTGGACGAGCTGCTGAGCGCCGCCTCGACGCTGCTCGTCGCCGGCCACGAGACCACCGTCAACCTCGTCGCCAACGGCGTGCTCACCCTGCTGCGCAATCCCCGCGTGCTGGACCGGCTGCGCCACGAGCCCGATCTGGTCGTCGGGACGGTCGAGGAGCTGCTCCGCTTCGAGCCGCCGGTGCAGATGCTCAGCCTCCGGCGCTCCGCGCTGGCCGACATCGACATCGCGGGCACGACGATCCCGAAGGGCTCCGTCATCAGCCTCGTGCTCGCCGCCGGCAGCCGTGACCCCGCCCGTTTCCCCGATGCCGACCGCTTCGACCCCGACCGGCAGGACAACCAGCACCTCGGCTTCGGCAGCGGCATCCACTACTGCTTCGGCGCCCCGCTGGCCCGGCTGGAGACGCAGCTCGCGCTGGGCGAGCTCGCGCGGCGGCTGGTCAATCCGCGCCTGGCCGGCGACCCGCCGCCGTACCGGCCGAACCCGGGCCTGCGCGGGCCCCGGCACCTCTACGTGGAGTTCGACGGCCTCCTCCCGGCCTGAGCGATCCACGCCTCGCCGACGAGGTGATTCAGTCCGGGCCGTTCTCGTTGCAGACTGGCCCGATGGGGGTGCGGGTCCGGGTCGAGGGCGTCGTTCAGGGGGTGGGGTTCCGGCCGTTCGTGCACGGGCTGGCCACGCGGCTCGGGCTGGCCGGCCGGGTGGGCAACGACGCGCACGGCGTCTTCGTCGAGCTGGAGGGCGGGCGCGGCCAGATCGCGGAGTTCCTGGTACGGCTGGAGCGCGACGCGCCCCCGCTGGCCGCGATCGAGCGGGTGACCGTCGCCTCCCGTACAGTGCGCGCGGACGGCCGGTTCGAGATCGTCGCGAGCGACCCGTCGGGGGCGTCACGCACGCTGGTGTCGCCCGACATCGCGACCTGCGCCGACTGCCTGGCGGAGCTGGCCGACCCCGCCGACCGGCGCTACCGCTACCCGTTCGTCAACTGCGTCAACTGCGGGCCGAGGCTGACGATCGTGCGGGCGATGCCGTACGACCGGCCGCTGACCACGATGGCGGGGTTCGCCATGTGCGAGGGCTGCCTGGCCGAGTACCACGATCCGGCCGACCGGCGCTTCCACGCGCAGCCCATCTGCTGCCCGGCGTGCGGTCCCACGCTCGGACTCGTCGGCGCGGCGGGCGACCCACTGGCCGGCGCCGTAGAGGTGCTGCGCCAGGGCGGGGTGCTGGCGGTGAAGGGACTCGGCGGCTACCACCTGTCGGTGCCGGCCGGCGACGAGGGCGCCGCCGCCGAGCTGCGGCGGCGCAAGCAGCGCGAGGACAAGCCGTTCGCGGTCATGGTCGCCGACCTGGCCGCGGCCCGGCGGCTGTGCGAGGTGGACGAGGCCGGCGCCGCGCTCCTGACCGATCGCGCCCGGCCGGTCGTCCTGCTTCCGCGCCTCCCGGACGCGGCGGTGGCCGGGGCGGTCGCGCCGGGCAGCCGCCAGCTCGGGTTGATGCTGCCGTACACGCCGCTGCATCACCTGCTGCTCGCCGACGTGGGCGCCCCGATCGTGCTGACCAGCGGCAACCGCTCGGACGAGCCCATCGCGTACGACGACCGCGACGCCCTGGAGCGGCTCGGCGGCATCGCGGACGCGTTCCTCACGCATGACCGCCCGATCCACCTGCGCGCCGACGACTCGGTGGTGCGGCCCTTCCGGGGCAAGGGGATGGCCGTGCGGCGCTCGCGCGGCCACGCCCCGCGCCCGTTCACGCTGGCCGGGGAGGCGCCCCGGCCGATCCTCGGCTGCGGCGCCGAGCTGAAGAACACCTTCTGCCTGGCGAAGGGGCGCCACGCGTTCGTCTCGCCGCACATCGGCGACCTGGAGGACTACGAGACCTTCCGGTCGTACGTCGAGGGGATCGAGCATTTCGCCGCGCTGTTCGACGTGCGTCCCGAGGTGGTGGCCCACGACCTGCACCCGGAGTACCTGTCCACCAAGCACGCCCTGGGCCTGCCGGACGTCGAGCTGGTCGCCGTCCAGCACCACCACGCGCACATCGCCGCCTGCCTGGCCGACAACGGCGAGCACGGCCCGGTGATCGGGGTCGCGTTCGACGGGCTCGGCTACGGCCTCGACGGGACGCTGTGGGGCGGCGAGTTCCTGCTGGCCGACCTGGTCACGTTCGAGCGGGCCGGGCATCTGGCGCCCGTGCCGATGCCGGGCGGCAGCGCGGCGATCAGGCAGCCGTGGCGGATGGCCGCCGCGTACCTGGACGGCGACGACGAGGGGCTGGCCGTGGCCCGGCGCAACGGGCAGCGGTGGCGGCAGGTGAGCGCGCTGGCCCGGCGGGGCGGGCAGGCCGCACCGCTGACGTCGAGCGCGGGCCGCCTGTTCGACGCCGTGGCGGCGCTGCTCGGCGTGCGCGACGCCATCACGTACGAGGGGCAGGCCGCGATCGAGCTGGAGCAGCTCGCCGACCCCGGCGAGCGCGGCGGCTACCCGGCGGCCGTCTCGCGCGACGGCGGCGTGCTGGTGGTGGCCGGCTCGGACCTGGTACGGGCCGCCGTGGCGGATCTGGCCGCGGGCGTCGGCGTGCCGGTCATCTCCGCCCGCTTCCACAACGGCGTGGGCGATCTCATCGTGCGCTGCTGCCGGATGCTGCGCGACGGGACGGGGCTGACGACGGTCGCGCTGTCCGGCGGCGTCTTCCAGAACCTGCTGCTGCTGCGGCGCACGGTGGACCGGCTGGGCGGGGCCGGGTTCCGGGTGCTCACCCACTCCGGCGTGCCGGCCAACGACGGCGGCATCAGCCTCGGCCAGGTGGCCGTCGCCGCCGCCCGGGACCGGTTCGGCGATCAGTCCATAGGTCACTCCATGGGGCTTTCCGGCACGTCCCGGTGAGGCCACGGGGAGGCGCCGACCACGACCCCGTACAGCAGGTGGTCGGCCAGCAGTGCCAGGCGCTCCGGCGTGGTGCGGGGATGGCGCGGCAGGCCGAGGGCGGGCGCGATGGCCGCCTCGAAGGCGAGCCAGAACGCCACGCCGTAGGCCGGTCCCGCCCAGGGATGGCGGCGGAACGCGTACGGCAGCAGCCCGTACAGCGCGCCTCCGGCCGTGCCGTATCCCCAGTGCGTCAGCTCCACCACCGCGGGGCGTCGCCGGTGGTGCACCCGGCGGAAGATCCGCGGGACGGTGCGCTCCAGCACGGCCTCGGGCGGCACCTTCGCCACGAGGCCGATCGCCGTCGTGAACTGCCGCAGCCCGGACATCGCCATGGAGCCGATCGCTCCCCGCGCGGCGGCGCGGATCAGGACCTGCGCGGGCCGGGTGGACACGCGTTCGCGCAGCTCATCACGGGTGCCGGTACGGGGCGGCAGGGTCTGCGTCATGGTTTACAACCTCCGTCATCACGGTATGTCCGCTACGTAGAGTCGCAGGTCGGATACCAAGCGATATGGGGGCCTAAACCTCTACACAGGCCAACAAGGGGGCTTGGGCCATGACAACCACACAAACACCGAAAGCCTTGGACGAGGTGCACATCCTGTGGACCTCGGAGGGCATGAGCTGCGACGGCGACACGGTCTCGGTCACCGCCGCCACGCTGCCGAGCCTGGAGGACGTCCTGCTCGGGCTCGTACCGGGACTGCCCAAGGTGCACCTGCACAACAAGGTGCTGGCCGCGGAGACGGGCGACGCCTTCATGGCCCCGTTCCACCGGGCCCACCAGGGCGAGCTCGGCCCGTTCATCTTCGTGGTCGAGGGTTCCATCCCGAACGAGAGGATCAACGGCGAGGGTTACTGGACGTCCATGGGCAACGACCCGGCCACCGGCCAGCCCATCACGGTCAACCAGTGGATCGACCGGCTCGCGCCCAAGGCGTGGGCCGTGGTCGCGATCGGCACCTGCGCGACGTACGGCGGCATCCACGCCATGGCCGGCAACCCGACCGGGTGCATGGGGCTGTCCGACTACCTGGGGCGGGACTTCCGCTCCGCGGGCGGGCTGCCCATCGTCAACGTGCCCGGCTGTCCCGTCCAGCCGGACAACTTCACCGAGACGCTGACCTGGCTGCTGTACCAGGCGGCGGGCATGGCGCCGATGATCCCGCTCGACGAGATGCTGCGTCCCACCTGGCTGTTCGGCAAGACCGTGCACGAGGGCTGCGACCGGGCCGGCTACTACGAGCAGGGCGACTTCGCCCATGACTACAACTCCCCCAAGTGCCTCGTGCGCGTCGGCTGCTGGGGGCCGGTGGTCAACTGCAACGTCACCAAGCGCGGCTGGATGGACGGCGTCGGCGGCTGCCCGAACGTGGGCGGCATCTGCATCGCCTGCACCATGCCCGGCTTCCCCGACAAGTTCATGCCCTTCATGGACGAGCCCCCGGGCGCGTCCGTCTCGGTCGCGATGAGCGGCGCGTACGGCGCGATGATCCGCAGGCTTCGCGCGATCACCAACAAGGCAGCGAACAAGGAGCCGAAGTGGCGCCACAACCGCCGCAGGCTGACGAGCGGGTTCGACCCGCGCTGGGGAAACGGTTGAGAGGGAGAGCGGCGAGGTGGCAATCCGTACGGCGGGTGAGAAGAAGCTCAAGGGCGAGGCCCGCGAGCTCGTGGAGATGTCCTGGGACCCGATCACCAGGATCATCGGGAACCTGGGCATCTACACGAAGATAGATTTCAAGAACCGCGAGGTCGTCGAGTGCAAGAGCACGTCGTCGCTGTTCCGCGGCTACAGCGTGTTCATGAGGGGCAAGGACCCGCGCGACGCCCACTTCATCACCAGCCGCATCTGCGGCATCTGCGGCGACAACCATGCGGTCTGCTCGATCTACGCGCAGAACATGGCGTACGGCATCAAGACCCCGCCACTGGGCGAGTGGATCATCAACCTGGGCGAAGCCGCCGAGTACATGTTCGACCACACGCTCTTCCAGGACAACCTCGTCTTCGTCGACTACTGCGAGCAGATGGTCAAGGAGACGAACCCGAGCCTGCTGCGCCGGGCCGAGACGACGCAGGCGCCCAACTCCGCGATCCACGGCTACCGGACGATCGCCGACATCATGCGCGCGTGCAACCCGTTCAGCGGTGACCTCTACCGCGAGGCGCTGCAGGTGAGCCGGATCACCAGGGAGATGTGCTGCCTGATGGAGGGCCGGCACGTGCACCCGTCCACGCTGTACCCCGGCGGCGTGGGCACCGTGGCCACCCCTCAGGTGTTCACCGACTACATGGTGCGGCTGCTGAAGGTCCTCGACTTCGTCAAGAGGGCCGTCCCGCTGAACGACGACCTCTTCGACTTCTTCTACGAGGCGATGCCCGGCTACGAGGAGGTCGGCCGCCGGCGCGTGATGCTCGGGTGCTGGGGCGCGTTCCAGGACCCGGCGGTGGTCGACTACGACTACCGGACCATGAACGCCTGGGGCCGCCGGATGTTCGTCACGCCGGGCATCGTGCTGGACGGCGAGCTGATCACGACGAACCTCGTGGACATCAACCTCGGCATCAGGATCATGCTGGGCAGCTCCTACTACGACGACTGGCAGGCCGAGGAGACGTTCGTCACCCACGACCCGCTGGGCAACCCGGTGGACCAGCGCCACCCGTGGAACCAGACGACCCTGCCCAAGCCGCAGAAGCGCGACCTGGAGAACGGGAACTACAGCTGGGTGATGAGCCCCCGCTGGTACGACTCGCGCACCGGCGACCATCTGGCGCTCGACACCGGCGGCGGCCCGCTGGCGCGGCTGTGGACCACGGCGCTCGCCGGCCTCGTCGACACCGGCACGGTGCGGGCCACCGGCCAGAGCGTCGAGATCAACCTGCCCAAGAGCGCGTCCCTCCCGGAGACGCGGCTGGAGTGGAGGATCCCGCGCTGGGCGAACACCATCGAGCGCAACCGCGCCCGCGCCTATTTCGTGGCGTACGCGGCGGCGATGGCACTGTACTTCCTCGATCAGGCGATGGGCGAGGTCAGGGCCGGACGCACGCAGGTGTTCACCGACTTCGAGGTGCCGGACGAGGCAATCGGGGTCGGCTTCCACGAGGCGGTGCGCGGAGTGCTCTCGCACCACCTGGTGATCCGCGAGGGCAAGATCGCGAACTACCATCCGTACCCGCCGACGCCGTGGAACGCCAGCCCGCGCGACATGCACGGCACGCCGGGCCCGTACGAGGACGCGGTGCAGGGGCTGCCGATCTTCGAGGAGAACGGCGCCGACTCGTTCAAGGGCATCGACATCATGCGTACCGTGCGCAGCTTCGACCCGTGCCTGCCCTGCGGCGTGCACATGTACCTCGGCGGCGGCAAGGTGCTCAAGCAAGTCCACTCGCCCACCTTCGGCGCGAGCGTCTCCGGCTGATGAACGAGCGCGTCCGCAGGATCGAATCCCTGCTCGACAAGGCCGACTCGGCCGCCACGGAGCTCGTCGCGGAGGTGCTCGGCCTGTACGGCGAGGGCCTGGCGCGGGTCATGACGCTCGTGGGCGAGGAGGCGGCGGCGCGCCTGGGCGCCGACGAGCTGGTCTCGCCCCTGCTCCTGCTGCACGATCTGCACCCGCTGGACACGCGGACCCGGGTGGAGCAGGCCCTGGCCGGCGCCGCCGACCTGCTCTCCGTCGAAGGCGACCTGGTACGGCTGCGCGTACGCCCGTCCGGCTGCCGCTCCTCGGCGGCCGGGGCGGCCTCGGCCCTCCGGGACGCGGTACGCGAGGCGGCCCCGGAGATCGAGCGGGTCGAGATCGAGGTCGCGGACGCGGCCCTGATCCCGATCGAGAGCCTGACCGTCCGCCCCGCCTCGCGGGCGCCGGTGCCATGACGGGCCTGCTGCGCCGGCTCGCCGCGCAGTCAGTCGAGCCTGCCCGGCGAGAACGGCGCACCCAGCGCTGCGAGCTGTGCGCCGAGCCGCTGCCGGCCGTCCACCGCCACCTGCTGGAGCTGGCCGGGCGCGAGCTGCGCTGCGCGTGCCGCGCCTGCCAGGTGCTGTTCGACCACGCGGCGGCCGGCGGCGGGCACTACCGGCTGGTGCCCGAGCGCCGCTGGCGGCTGAGCGGCTTCCGCCTGGACGAGGGGGCCTGGGCCCGCCTGCGGGCCCCGGTGCGCACGGTGTTCCTGATCCACGACTCGGACACCGGTGACCCGGTCCTTTACTACCCGAGCCCGGCCGGGGCGGTGCGGGCGCCCGCCGACCGGACCGCCTGGGAGCTGCTGCGGCGCGACAACCCGGTGCTGCGGCAGCTGGAGCCGGACGTCGAGGCCCTGCTCGTCGACCGCGAAGCCTGGATCGCGCCGGTGGACGACTGCTACGCGCTCGTCGGAGCCATCCGCGCGCACTGGCGGGGGCTGACGGGCGGCAAGGACGTACGCGAGCACATCACCCGATTCTTCACCGACCTCGGCGGCCGGTCCGTCACCGTGCCGGCCACCAGCAGCGACAGGAGCCCAGCGTGAAAAAGAAGTCGACGATCAAGACCGGCCGGCGCGACGTGCGCCCCGACGCCCCCTCCCACGTCAAGGGCGTGGCCGAGGGCAACGCGCCGGGCGGCTACGGCAAGCAGAAGGGCCATTTGCCCGACGGCCGCTCCACGGCCAGGCGCTCGACCGGCGTCAACCCCCGCATGCACGACCCGATCGACCCCGACATGCCCAACCTGTCGCCCGCGTGATGCCGTCGACATCAATGGCGACGTCAATGACGACATCAATGGCCACACCACCGACCCTGCGGATCGAGGTGCGCGACGTCGAGCCCGCCACGCCCGCCGTCGCGCCCACTCTGTGTTTCCGGCTCGACCTGCGTGCGGACGCTCCGGTCCAGGCGCTCACGCTGGCCACGCAGATCCGCATCGACGCCACCGCACGCGGCTACGACGAGCCCGCGCCGCAACGGCTCAAGGAGCTGTTCGGCCCGCCGGAGGAGTGGGGACGCAACCTGTCCAGCCTGCTGTGGACGCAGACCGTCACCCACGTCCCGGCCTTCACCGGCGGCACGACCACGCCGGTCACGGTCGCGTGCACCTACGACTTCGACGTGGCCGCGGCCAAATACCTGCACGGCCTGCCGGACGGCGAGGTGCCGCTGCGGTTCCTGTTCACCGGGACGGTGTTCTACCTCGACGACGGCCGCCTGCAGGCGGCCTGCCTGCCGTGGGACACCGAGGCGGACTTCCGCATGCCGGTGGAGGTGTGGAAGGACCTCATGGACCGCCACTTCCCGGACACCGCCTGGATCCGGCTGGAGCGCGGCACGTTCGACCGCCTGTACGCGCACCGGGTCCGGCACACCCTGCTCGGCTGGGACGACGCGGTGCGGTCGCTGCTGGAGACGGGCGGAGGCTGATCCCACATGGATCCTGTCAGGCAGATCGCGCAGGCCGTGCTGTACGAGGGCTACCTGTTGTGGCCGTACCGGGAGTCGTCGCTGAAGAACCGGCACCGCTGGACGATCGGCGGCGTGCACCCCGAGGCGTACGGGCGGGCGGGCGGCGACCCGTGGCTGATGCGTACCGAGTGCCTGCTCGAAGCCGGGCCCCGCGACCTCGTCGACGTGTCCGTGCGCTTCCTGCACGTCGTCACCCGGCTCCGCGCCGGAGAGCCGGAGGCGCCCGGCACCGGCGAGGAGGCGCAGGAGCGTGAGGTGAGCATGCCGGGCCTGGTCCTGGAGGACCTGCTGAACGGCCCGGTCATCGAGAAGATCGACGTGCCCGCCGGGGAGGAGTCTTCCGAGGGGACCGTGCTGCGCGGCTGGCGGGAGCTGTGCGGCCGGATCGAGGCGAGCGCGCGGCGGCTGCGCGCGGACCTGTTCCGGATCACGGTCGAGGTGGTCAACACCACGCCCTGGCCCGGGGGCACCCGGGAGGAGGCCATGCGGCGCACGCTGGTCTCCGCGCACACCGTGCTGCGTGCACCGCAGGCCCGGTTCGTCTCCCTCATGGACCCGCCGGAGGACCTGCGGGCGGAGGCAGCGGCCTGCGACAACGCCGGCGTCTGGCCGGTGCTCGCCGGACCGGAGGGCGACCGGCACACCGTGCTGTCCGCGCCGATCATCCTCTACGACCACCCGCGGATCGCGCCGGAGAGCCCCGGCGACCTCTTCGACGCGACCGAGATCGACCAGCTCCTCACGCTGAGCGTGCTCGCCCTCAGCGACCGCGAACGGGAGGAGATCCGCCACGGGGACCCGCGCGCCCGCGCGATCCTCGACCGCTGCGACTCCCTCACACCCGACGAGCTGATGCGGTTGCACGGCATCATGCGCAGGACGGAGCCTCACGAATGACTGGATTCTGGACCCGGATGGAGGGCCGCGGCCCCGCCGAGGTGGTCATCGGCGGCGTGCCGGTCGGGCCGGGCAGCCGGGTACGGCTGCGGCCCCGCGCGCAGGCCGACGTCTTCGACCTCGTGCTCGACGGCCGCGTGGCCGTCGTGGAGAGCGTGGAACAGGACGAAGAGGGCGCCTTCCACGTCGCGGTCACGCTCGACGACGATCCCGGGCGCGACCTGGGCGAGGCCCGGCTGCCCGGGCACCGGTTCTTCTACTCCCCCGAGGAGATCGAGCCCCTCGGGGAGCAGGACGGCCGCCCGGACCCCGGCCGCGTCCTGGTGGCCGGGATCGGCAACGTGTTCCTGGGGGACGACGGGTTCGGCGTCGAGGTGGCCCGCCACCTGGCCGGGCAGGCGGGCGTAGCGGGCATGGAAGTCGTCGACTTCGGCATCCGCGGCATGGACCTGGCTTTTGCCCTGCAACGGGACTACACGGGCGTGGTGTTCGTGGACGCGGCCCCGCGTGGCCTGGCTCCCGGCACGCTCACCGTCCTCGAGCCCGAATTGCCGGACGGGGACGACGCGGCGGTGGAGACGCACGGCATGGACCCCGTCAGGGTCCTGCGGCTGGCCCGGCAGCTCGGCCGGCTCCCCGCGCGGGTGCGGGTCGTCTGCTGCGAGCCGGCGTCGGTCGAGGAGGACCCGTTCGAGCTGAGCACCCCGGTACGCGCGATGGTCGGCGAGGCGGCCGGTCTAGTGAAGTCCCTGGTTATGGAAATGATTGCGGAAAGTGCCACTCCGGACGCCCGCGATCCGGCACCCACGGTGAGGTGATGTGAGATGTGGAAGTCGCGCACGGTGAAGCTGGTCGTGCTCTGCGGGATGGCGCTGGTCGTCATCCGCATGTGGCCGGACATCCGGCGATACATCAAGATGGAGCGAATGTAGGGGCAGCATGCATGAGATCGGGATGTGCGAGGGGCTCGTCGAGCTGATCGAGCAGCAGGCGGGAGGCAGGGCGGTCGCGGCCGCCCGGGTACGCGTCGGCGCCCGGCACGCCGTCGTCGACGAGGCCTTCGGGCAGGCGTTCACGCTGGCCGCGGCCGGCACGACCGTGCAGGACGCGGTGGTGGAGCTCGTCATCACGCCAATGACGGTCGGCTGCCGCAACTGCGGCGAGCACTCCGAGTCGGTGGACACCCTGGCGGTCTGCCCGGGCTGCGGCGACGACGGCGTCGACATCAGCGGCGGCGACGAGCTGGTCCTGGAGTCGCTCACGTTCGCCACGTCAGGCGCTTCCGACGGGGAGGTGCCCGGTGTGCCTTGGCATTCCAGGTGAGCTCGTCGAGCGCCTCCCCGAACACGAAGACCTCGCCGTGGTGGACGTCAGCGGCGTGCGCCGGCGCATCAACGTCGGCCTGCTCGCCGACGAGGCGCTCGGGCCCGGCGACTGGGTGCTCGTGCACGTCGGGTTCGCGCTGTCCAAGATCTCCGAGCTGGAGGCGCAGGCGGTGCTCGACTATCTCAACGGGCTCGGGCAGCCGTACGCGGACGAACTCGACGCGCTGCGCGCCTCGGACATCGCCTAGGAAGGACCTGTGATGCGGTTCGTCGATGAGTACCGCGACGCGGGCACGGCGCGGGCGCTCGCCACGCAGATCGCCGCCCGCTGCCGGCCGGGGCGCCGATACACGTTCATGGAGGTGTGCGGCGGCCACACGCACACCATCTACAAGCACGGCCTGGAGGACCACCTGCCGGCCGAGGTGAACCTCGTGCACGGCCCCGGCTGCCCGGTCTGCGTGATCCCGATGGGCCGGGTGGACGACGCCATCCACATCGCCCGCCAGCCGGACGTCATCATGACGTCGTTCGGCGACATGATGCGGGTGCCCGGCGGGGCGGGCTCGTTCCTGGACGCCAAGGCGGCGGGGGCCGACATCCGGATGGTGTACTCGCCGCTGGACGCGCTCAAGATCGCACGGGCCAACCCGGACCGCAGGGTCGTCTTCATGGCCATCGGCTTCGAGACCACGGCGCCGTCCACGGCCATGACCGTGCTGCGCGCGGAGGCCGAGGGGCTGGCCAACTTCTCCGTCTTCTGCAATCACGTCATGATCATTCCGGCGATCAAGGCCATCCTCGACTCGCCGGACCTGCGGCTCGACGGGTTCATCGGGCCGGGCCACGTGTCGGCGGTGATCGGCTGCGAGCCGTACGAGTTCATCGCCCGCGACTACGGCAAGCCGCTGGTGGTCGCCGGGTTCGAGCCGCTGGACATCCTCGACTCGGTGCACCGCCTGCTGACGCAGCTCGCCGAGGGCCGCTGCGAGGTGGAGAACCAGTACGCCCGCGTCGTCCCGTGGCACGGCAACCGCATCGCGCTGTCGGCCATGGGCCGGGTGATGCGGCTGCGGCCGCACTTCGAGTGGCGCGGGCTCGGGTTCATCGCGCACTCCGCCCTCGCCATGGCGGACGAGTACGCCCGCTTCGACGCCGAACGCGTCTTCGACCTGCCCGGGGTGCGCGTCGCCGACCCGCGGTCGTGCCAGTGCGGCGAGGTGCTCAAGGGCGTGCTCAAGCCGTGGGAGTGCAAGGTGTTCGGCACCGCGTGCACCCCGGAGACACCGATCGGCACCTGCATGGTCTCCTCCGAGGGCGCGTGTGCCGCGTACTACAACTTCGGGCGCTTCAGCCGGGAGGAGCTGCGCTCGACTGCCGCTCCCGAGCCGCTCGCGGAGGAGGCGGGCCGGACATGAACCGCGAACAGCAGGTGCTCGCCCGCATCGAGCGGATCCGGCGGCGCAAGCCCGTCGTCAGGGAGGAGCGCATCACGCTCGCCCACGGCGCCGGCGGCAAGGCCACCCACACCCTGATCGAGGCCGTCTTCCTGGAGGCGTTCCGCAACCCGCTGCTCGCGCCCCTGGACGACGGCGCGCTGCTGCGGGTGGGCAGCGAGCGCCTGGCCTTCACCACCGACTCCTTCGTGGTCTCGCCGCTGTTCTTCCCCGGCGGGGACATCGGCGACCTGGCCGTCAACGGCACCGTGAACGACCTGGCCATGTGCGGGGCCCGGCCGGCCCACCTGTCGGCCGGCTTCGTCCTGGAGGAGGGCTTCCCCGTCGCCGACCTGCGGCGCATCACCGACTCGATGGCCGCCGCCGCGGCGGCGGCCGACGTCACGATCGTGACCGGCGACACCAAGGTGGTCCAGCGCGGCAAGGCCGACGGCTGCTTCATCACCACGGCCGGGGTCGGGCTCGTCGAGCAGCCGGTCACGCTGTCGGCCTCGCACGCGCGGCCGGGGGACGCGGTCATCGTCTCGGGCCCGATCGGGGAGCACGGCGCCGCCATCATGCTGGCCAGGGACGACTTCGGCATCGAGGCCCCGATCGTCTCCGACACGGCGCCGCTGCACGCCATCGTCGCCGAGCTGCTGGCCGCGATGCCGCAGCACGTCCGTACGCTGAGGGACGCCACCCGGGGAGGGGTGGCCACCGTCGTCAACGAGGTGGCCAACGCGTCGGAGGTGGCCGTCGTCCTGCGGGAGGACGACATCCCGGTACGGCCGGAGGTCACCGGCGTCTGCGAGCTGCTCGGCCTCGACCCGCTCTACGTCGCCTGCGAGGGCCGTTTCGTCACGGTGGTCGACGGGGAGCACGCCGGGCGGGCCCTCGAGGTGCTGCGCTCCCACCCGCTGGGCGCCGAGGCCGCGATCATCGGAACCGTCGCCGCGGCACCGGCCGGGCTCGTCCTGCTCCGCACCACCTTCGGCGGCACCCGGGTGGTCGACGTCCTGGTGGGCGACCCACTGCCCCGCATCTGCTGAGCTCTGGTCGGCGGGCGGCCCGTCTACCGTGCGGCGGCTGAAACCAGCTCGGCCAGCACGTGGTAGAGGGTCGCCTGCGCCTCCTGGATGCGGTGCACCGACGACGACGGGACCACGAACAGGTGCTCGGCCAGCCGCTCCTCGGCCATGCGGCCGCCTCCTGAGCCGGCGAACCCGATGGTCACCATCCGCAGGCTCGCGGCCCGTTCCAGGCCGCGCAGCACGTTGGCCGAGCCGCCGCTGGTGGACAGGGCGCAGGCGACGTCACCCTCGCCGCCGAGCGCGGCGAGCTGGCGGGCGAACACCACCTCGAAGCCGACGTCGTTGCCGAGCGCCGTCACGAGCGCCGTGTCGGCCGCCAGCGACACCGCGGGCAGGCCGCGCCCGGTGAACAGATCCGCCACCGACTGCGCGTCGGTGCTGCTGCCGCCGTTCCCGAACGTGAACAGCCGCCCGCCGCCGCGGAAGGCGGCGGCCAGCGCCGCCGCGCACGCCACCAGCGGGCCCTCCATCTCGTCGAGCACCCGCCGCCGCAGTTCCAGGCTCTCGCGGGCTTTCTCGGCGGTGGACGCCAGCGGGTCGAGCGGGTCGCGCCGCAGGAACGGGTAGAGCGTCTCGGTCACCGGTCGTCCCTTCCGAGCACGGCGATCGCCTCGCCCGCGTGCACGAGCACGGTGTCCCCGACTCGCGCCTCCACCAGCGCCACGCTGATCTCCTCGGTCCCGGCGCCGGTGTCGGCGCGCGCCAGCCCGTCGGCCAGCAGTCCCACGACCCGCACGGCCACGGCCACATCGCCGCACGTCACGCAGGAGTCGCAGACCTCCTCGTCCGTCGGCTCGCCGTTCACGCGGGGCACTCCGATTCCTGGAACACGTGGACCAACTCCCACAGCAGGTGGTACATCGTGATGTGGATCTCCCTCGCGACCAGCGGATCCGCGCTCCGAGCGGTCAGCACGTGCTCCGCCTGCGCGCACTCCTCGTCCGCCGTCAGGGCGACGGTCAGCATGCCGAGCCCGCGGGCGGCGGCCAGGTCGCCGTCGAACGGCCGGATCCCCACGGCGATGTCCTGGGGGCGTCCCAGCACCGGCAGCGAGGAGGGCTCGGCGCCCAGGCTGAACGCCGGAAGCGCGCGCTTGCCCACGATCACCGGGTGGGTGAACTCCACGGCCACGTGCGCCGCGTCCGAGGCGGCCTCACCCCGGCCGAAAGCCAGCAGCCTGCCTCCGCGCCGGAACCGGCCGGACATGGCCGCCGCCGCCGCGACGACCGCGCCGACGTCTTCCACCAGCGCCGTTCCGGCGGCCTCACGGACCCGATCGAGCACTTCGGCATCCCGTCTTCCTGCGCTGCACGACATCGCCCATTCCACCGTGGTCCGGTACGAACGGCGCGGCTTTCCCCGCCACCGATTCGGCAAGATCCCGGCAAGATTCGCCCTCCCCAGGCGGCCTGCCGAGCCTCTAGACTCACCGATCATGACTCAACTGGACGAGCAGGGCCGCCCCGAGCCGCCTCTGGCAGCCGACGAGACCGCGACCCTCCTGGGCTTCCTCGACTTTCAGCGCGCGACCTTTGCTTGGAAGTGCTCGGACCTGGACGCGGCCGGGCTGAAGGCGACCGTCGGCGTGTCGTCGATGACGCTGGGCGGGATGCTCAAGCACCTGGCCTACGTCGAGAGCTACTGGTTCAGCCGGTCGCTGCGCGGCGGCGAGTGGCCGCCCCCGTGGGACACGGTGGACTGGAAGTCCGACCGCGACTGGGACTGGCGCTCGGCCGCCGACGACTCCCCCGAGCAGCTCTTCGCGCTCTGGCAGGAGGCGGTGTCCCGCTCGCGGTCACTGGTGACGGAGACGCTGGCCGACGGCGACCTCGGCCAACTGGCCACGCTCAGCTGGTCCGACGGCCAGGCGCCCAGCCTGCGGTGGATCCTGTGCCACATGATCGAGGAGTACGCGCGGCACAACGGCCACGCCGACCTCATCCGGGAGTCGGTGGACGGGCTGACCGGGGAGTAGCGGCCGGGCCACGAATATTGTCGGTGGGCTGCTCTAACCTCGGGGCGATGGACATCATCCTGATTCCCGGCCTCTGGCTCGACGGCTCGTCGTGGGACGCGGTCGTCCCCGCGATCGAGCAGGCCGGGCACCGCCCGCACGCGCTCACGCTGCCCGGCATGGAGTCGAAAGACGCCGACCGCTCCGAGATCACCCTGCGCGACCACGTCGACGCGGTCGTCAAGGTGATCGACTCCTTCGACCCCGCCGGGGGCAAGGTGGTGCTGGTCGGCCACTCCGGCGGAGGCACGATCGCGCACGTCGCCGCCGACGCGCGTCCCGACCGGGTCGCCCGGGTCGTCTACGTCGACAGCGTGCCTCCCGGCGAGGGCGGCCTCATCAACGACGAGCTCCCGGTCGAGAACGGCGAGATCCCGCTGCCCGACTGGGGGCTCTTCGAGGAGGAGGACCTCATCGACCTCGACGACGAGCTGCGGGCGGCGTTCCGCGAGCGCGCGATCCCCTCGCCGGCGCGGGTCGCGAGCGACCGGGTGCGGCTGTCCGACGAGCGCCGCTACGAGGTGCCCGTCACCGTCATCGCCTGCGAGTTCTCGACCGCGACGCTCCGGAAGTGGATGGAGCAGTCGCTGGCGTTCACGCGGGAGCTCGCCAAGATCCGCCACGCCGACTACGTCGACCTGCCCACGGGCCACTGGCCCCAGTTCACCCGTCCGGAGGAGCTGGGTCGCGCGATCGCCACAAGCCTCGGCCCCGCCTGACGGCCCGGTCCTGACGGCCCGGTCCTGACGGCCCGGTCCTGACGGCGCGGTCCTGACGGCGCGGTCCTGACGGCGCGGTCGTGATAGCGCGATCGCGCTGGCCGAGCCCGACCGCCCCGCCCCGGTCGGCGCGCCTGACGGCGCGGTCGTGCTGGCCCAGCCCGACCAGCCCCCGATGGCCCGGTAGGATGCCCAGCCCGGTGGTCGAGCCCGGTGGCCGCGCTCCTGGAGTAATGGGGGGTGACGGATCCGGGTGGGTCCTGGTGCGGTGAGCGTGCGCGCCACGCGTAGGTCAGCCTGCGGGGGCGGGGCCGATGGCGGCGTCCGTTGGGCAGGGTGGGTCGTAGGGCACGTCGGGCAGGTACTGGCGCCACTCGGCCGGGGTGATCGGCGGGAAGGCCAGCGCGCAGATCCGCCGGGCGGCGGCGCCGGGGTCGACCGGCCACAGGCGGGCGGTCGAGTCGCTGGACACCGCGGCCAGGGTGGCGCCGTCCGGGCTGAAGGCCGCCTTGTTGACCTGCTCGAGATGACCGGTCAGCGTGGCCAGCGGAGTCGCCCTGGCCGGGTCGGCGATGTCCCAGAGCATCGCGGTCCTGTCGTCGCCGGCGGTGGCCAGCGTGCGGCCGTCGCGGCTGAAGGCCACCGACTGCACGCTGTCGGCGTGCCCCCGCAGGACGGCGATCGGCCGGTCGAGGGAGCGTACGTTCCAGAGCCGGGCCGTGCGGTCGCCGCTGCCGCTGGCCAGCAGCGTGCCCGTGCGGTCGAAGGCGAGGTAGAAGACCGTGCTGCCGTGGCCTCTGGCGACGCCGAGCGGGGCCAGGTCGGCGGTGCGCCACAGCCTGATGGCCCGGTCGCCGCCGCCGGTGGCCAGCAGCTGGCCGTCGAGGCTGAAGGCCACGGCGTTGATGGCGGCCTCGTGGCCCTTGGCGACGGCCCGGCGTACCGGACGGCTGGGGTCGGAGATGTCCCAGACGTACACGTCGAACTTCTCGCCCGCCACCACCAGGCTCCTGCCGTCGGGGCTGATCGCCGCGGCGAAGATGTTGCCGATGCCGGCGTTCGTCTGGGACAGGAGCCGGGGGCGGGCCGGGTCGGTGAGGTCCCACAGGCGTACTGAGCTGTCCAGATCGGTGCTGGCCAGCAGCGTGCCGTTCCGGGCGAAGGCGACGGCGGTGACCCCGTTGGCGTGGCCGGTCAGCGTGGCCAGCGGGCGAGGGGCGCCCGACACGTCCCAGATCTTGATCACCGGATGACTGGCCGTGGCGAGCAGGCGGCCGTCGGGGCTGTAGGCGAGCGCGTAGACCGTTCCGCGGTGGCCGCCGAGCAGGGGCCGGCCCAGGTCCCACACGCGTACGGTGTCGTCGCGCCCGCCGGACGCGAGGGTGCGGCCGTCGGGGCTGAAGCGCACGGTGTAGGCGGTGCTCGAGTGCCCGGTCATCACGATCGGGTCGGCGTGGAGGTCGGTCAGGTCCCACAGCCGGATCGTGCGGTCGTAGCTGCCGGTGGCCAGGGAGCGGCCGTCGGGGCCGAAGTCGATGGCGACCACGCCGTTCTCGTGCCCGGAGAACGTGGCCAGGTGTTTGCCGTGCCGGGGATCGCGCAGGTCCCACAGCCGTACGGTGTTGTCGAAGCCGCCCGTGGCCAGGGTGTCGCCGTGGAAGGCGGCCGCCAGCACCGCCTTGGTGTGCCCGCGCAGGTCGGGCAGGCGTTCGGGGTGGCGCGGGTCGCCGACGTCCCAGAGCATGACGTCGTTGGAGAAGACGGTGACGGCCAGCGTCCGGCCGTCCGGGCTGAAGGCGACGTCCGACAGTTCCTTGGGCGCGCCTTTGAGCGTGCTCACCAGGTATGGCTTGCGGGGATTCGTAACGTTCCACAACCGGGCCGTGGCGTCGTAGGAGGCGGTCGCCAGCATCGTCCCGTCCGGGCTGAAGGCCACCCCGATGATCCCCATGGTGTGCCCGCTCAGCGCGGCCAGCGCCACGGGGCGCCGGGGGTCGCGCACGTCCCACAGGTCGGCCGTGTTGTCGTTGCCGGCCGTGGCCACCACGTCCCCGCCCGGCGCGAACGCGGCCGCGGCAATGCCCTTGGCGTCGCCCACCACCGACGACAGCGCGGCCGGCCGCAGCGGATCGGTCATGTCCCACATGCGTAGCGTGCCGTCGAGCGCCACCGTGGCCAGCCGCCTGCCGTCGGGGCTGTAGTTCACCGCGTAGACCGCGCTGGCATGGGCGCTCAGCACGTTGGCGTACGGGTTGCCCAGCGTGCTGAGCACCGCGCCGCGCGACTCGGTGGTCGGCGTGAGCCGCTGGGCGGCCAGGGCGAGCTGGGCGGCCAGCGCCGGGTTGCCCGCCCGCAGCGCGACCGACTCGTTGGCGACCTTGCCGGACAGCGCCGCGTTGCGCTGGTCGCTGATGTCGCGCTGCCCGCGTACCGCGACCACCACCGCCGCCGTGGTCAGCAGCAGCAGCGCCGCCAGCACGGCCACGAGCCGGCGCAGCCGCCGGGTGCCGCGCCGCTGCGCCGCGGCCTCCGCCTCCTGGCGTTCGACGGACGCCGCCAGGAACCGCCTGGCCTGCGGCCCGGGCGCGGCGTGCGGTCCGGCGCCCTCGGCCCAGAGGCGGGCCACGGCCAGCCGCGATCCGCGGTAGAGCGCGCCGGGGTCGTCGCCTTCCTTCGCCCACCGCGCCGCGGCCTCGGCCAGGTCGCGGCCGACGACCAGTCCCGCCCGGTCGCTCTCCAGCCAGCCGGCCAGCCGGGGCCAGGCGGTGAGCAGGGCCTCATGGCTGATCTGCACCTTGTCGAGGTCGACGGTGATCAGGCGCTCGGCCACGAAGCGGTCGAGCACGTCCTCCGCCTCGGCCGCCACGGCGGGGTCGTGGTCGGCGAGGACCTCGGCGATCGTCATGCTCCTGCGGGTGGCGGCGGTGTCGGACGCCACGTGCACGAGGGTCAGGAACAGCCTCCTGGCCAGCTCCTGGCGGTGTTCGCTCAGGGCCAGGTAGACCTTCTCCGCGCTGTCGGCCACGGCCCTGCCGATGCCGCCGACCTTGCGGTAGTCGGCGATGGTCAGCCGCCTGCCCTGGCTCTCGCGCCACATCGCGTACAGGGCGTGGGAGACCAGCGGCAGCGTGCCGGCCTCGTGCGCCTCGCCGTCGGCACGCGCCGGGGCGACCTCGCGCAGCAGCAGCTCGACCAGGCCGTTCTCGATCTCTATGCCGGCCTTGCGGGCGGGCTCCACGACGGCGGCGCGCAGTTCGTCCTCGCACATCGGGCCGACCACGAGCTGGCCGGAGCGCATCGCCGCGAGCAGCTCGGGGTGGCGCATGGCCTGGCCGTAGAAGTCGGCGCGCAGGCCGATCACGACCACCGCCCGCTCCGCCGCCTCGCTCAGCGCCGCGACGAACCTCGTCCGCTCGTCCTGGTCCTCGCAGACTGTGAAGACCTCCTCGAACTGGTCCACGATCAGCACCTCGCCCCGCTGCCGCGCCAGCGCGGCCATCGGGTGCGGCCCCGGCGTGAACACGGCGGTGCTCCGGCCCAGCGCGGGCACCACCCCCGCGCGCAGCAGCGAGGACTTGCCCGAGCCCGAGGCGCCCACCACGAGTTGCAAGCCCGGCTCGGTCAGGCGGGCGACGAGTTGCCCGGTCAGCGCCGTACGGCCGAAGAACCACTCGGCGTGCTCGGTCTCGAAAGCCGCCAGCCCTCTGTACGGCTCCGGCCCCGCCGGGCGGCGGCCGGGCGCGCGGCGTACCCGGTGCCAGGCGTTGAGCCACTGCTCGACGGCCGCGTCGTCGCTCACCCCGCACACCCGCAGGACCTCGACCAGCAGGTCGCGTGAGGAGAGGGAAGGCAGGCCGCGCCCGGCGAACCAGTCACCCAGCGTGCTGGGGGCGATGTCGGCCCCCACCTTGGCCGCCACCTGGCGCACCGACACCCCGGCCGATTCGCGCAGCCGGGTCAGCGCCTGGCCGAACTCCTCGCGGGTCGTGATGAGTGCCTGCTCCTGCACGAGCGCCTCCTCAGGCCCGGCTCGTCGTCATGGTAACCGGCCGCGTACGGAGTTGTACGGATAATCGCCGGCCACTCCCCCGGCGCTGGTCGCAGGCGTTGAATCTTTCGGAGAAGGAGCTGACGTTGATCGACGTATTCGTTTCCTACGCCGGCGAGGACGCCGCCTGGGCGCGGACTCTGGCCGGGAAATTCATAGCAGGCGGCCTGACGGTCTTCTTCGACGAGTGGGACGTCCTGCCCGGCGACGTGGTGCTGCACCGGCTGGACGAGGCGATCAGGGACTCGATGGCCTGCGTCGCCGTCGTCAGCCCGGCGCTGTTCCGCTCGCCGAGGGCGATGGAGGAGCACGCGGCGCTGATGAGGAGGGACATCCGGTTCATCCCGGTGCTCATCGGCAACACCGACGGCCCCAGGTCCGGCTCCCACCGCCGCACCGTCACCACACCCCGACGCACCACCACAACCGGCTGCTCACCCTCCTGCCTCCCCCGCAGGCCGGCCTTCCTGCGTCTCGGGGTCAACGCCCTCGCTTGCCGGCACAGGTTCGGCGGCAGGCGAGGCCGACTCACCCAGAATCTCCTCCACCGTTTCCTGCGTGATCACCAGCCGGGACAACCGGTCCTTCTCGGCGTCCAGACGTGACTGCACCTCGGCCAACTGCTCGCGAAGCCACTGTCAGTAGGTGACGCTGCCCTTGACCTGGAGCGCGAGGACCTCGGCCGCGCGGAATGCCTGCGCCTGATCGGGCAGCGCGACTCGGGGCGGATCGCCTTCGACGACACGCTGCTCCCCGTCGGCTACGCGGTGCGCCCCCACACGGTGACCCTACGGTCACTGCACGCCGACCACGCCGACGGGACGTCCTTCGCCTCAGGGGCGGCCGTGTCCACCAGGTGGACCGCATCGACCCGCACCGGCTGCACGGCTGGAACGTCCTCATCCAGGCCCCCCCGCTGCACGCGGACGGGCTGCCCGGGCTCCGCCTCGAACTCGTGCCGCACCCCAGGTCACCGGACACCTGGTCTACGAGTCACCCCTGTTTGAGGCCCTACCTCAGGCCGCCGACGGACAGGCCGCCGCGCCAGTGTCGCTGAAGCGTGAAGAAGGCGATGACGAGCGGGATGACCGACACGAGCGCGCCCAGGATGATGAGACTCCAGAGGGACGTGCTGCCCGCGTTGTTGGCCGAGGCGATGCCCTGCCACATGCCGAGCCCGACGGTGACGGGGAAGAGGCGGTTGTCGGAGAGCATGGCGAGGGGCAGGAAGTAGTTGTTCCAGGAGGCCACGGCGGACAGGAGCAGCACGGTGACCACCGCCGGCCGCATCAGCGGAAAGGCGACCTGGACGAACGTCCGGATCTCCCCCGCCCCGTCGGCCCGCGCCGCGTCCAGGATCTCGTCGGGGACCGCGTCACGCGCATATACGTGCATCAGATAAACGCCGAACGGGTTGAGCAGTGAGGGCAGGATCACCGCCCAGATCGTGTTGGTCAACCCCAGCTGCGAGAACATCATGAAGGTGGGAATCACCAAGGCCGTCGCGGGCACCATCAACGCGCCGAGCACGAGGGCGAAGGAGAAACGCCTGGCGGCGAAGCGGTATTTGGCGAATCCGTAGCCGGCCATGACGGACAAAACCGTGGCCCCGACCCCGCCCGCGATCGCGTACAGGGTGGAGTTGAGGATCCACCTGCCGTAGATGCCATTGTCGTAGGTGAACAACTGCCGCAGGTTGCCGAGATAGTCGATGTGGTCGGCGAACCACAAGGTGTTGCCGCCCCCGAACAGTCCGGGGGCGTCCTTGGAGCTGTTCACGATGACCCACCAGAACGGCACCAGGAAATACACGACCAGAAAGCCGAGGAGCACCTGCAGCGGGAGGTGGCGTGACGGCCGGCGGCGGGCGCCGGCCAGGGAGCGGTCACTCATCACAGAAAGCTCCTCCGCTTGCGGGTGAAGAACAGGAAGGCGTAGACGCCGACGAACACGATCCCGCCGAGAGCGAAGGAGATCGCCGATCCGTAGTTGAAGTTCGCGAGTGCGAACGCCTGCTGGTACGCGTACATGTTGGGGGTGAAGTCCGGACCGATCGTGCCGGCCGCGAGGGAGCGCAGGATTTGCGGTTCGTTGAAGAACTGCAGGGTGCCGATGAGCGAGAAGACCAGGATCAGGACCAGCGCGGGGGTGATCAGCGGGATCTTGATCCGCAGCGCGATCTGCCACTTGCCGGCGCCGTCCATGCGGGCGGCCTCGTAGAGCGCCGGGTCGATGCCCTGGAGCGCCGCGTACAGGATGATCATGTAGTAGCCGGCCCACTGCCAGGTGACGACGTTGACCAGGCCGTAGAAGATCAGGTTGGTGCTCAGGAAATCAGGCGGCGTGGTGCCGAACCAGCCGAAGATGTCGGTGAGCGGCCCGAAGCTCTTGCTGTACAGGAATCCCCACATGACCGCCCCGATGACCGTGGGAATCGCGTAGGGAAGGAAGATCATGAGGCGCGAGAAGCGGGTGAACAGGGAGGTCACGGCGTCCAGGATCAACGCCATCGCGAGCGCGACGATGATCTGCAGCGGGATGGACACCAGCGAGAAGCGGATGACGAACCACGACCCCGACAGGAAGCTGGGATCGGTGAACGCCTTCACGTAGTTGTCGAGAAAGACGAAGCTGGTGCCGCCGATCAGCTTCTTCTGGAAAAGACTCAGATACAGCGCGTACCCGAGCGGCGCGATGAGCAACGCCAGGAAGACGATCCCGAATGGCCCGACGAAGAGCCACCCCATCAGATGCTCACGGAGGCGCACCTTACCGCGGATCTTGTGCGTCTTCTCTTGGGTGCTGGGGGCACCCTCTTCTATCAGGAGGGACATCTTGGGCTCCGGGAAATCGATGCGGGGGAAACAGCGGGCGGGCCGGCCGCCCTCAGACGGCGCGGCCCCGCCTGCTCGTCACTGAACGGTGAAACCTTGCTCTTTGGCGTACTTCACCACGTCTTCCTGCAGCCGGTCGGCGGCCTGCGCACCGGTGACGGAGCCCTCGATGAGCGCGCTGACCTGCTTCGTCAAGGCGTCGAAGTAGTACTGGCCGAACGGGCTGTAGGTCATGCCCTTGTAGGCGTTCGCCGCGGGCACGTAGACCTCCTTGTTCGCCTGCTGGCCGTCGAAGAACGCCACCTTCAGGTCCACGAACTCGGGGGAGTTGAGCGCCTTGAGGTTCAGCGGGAAGATGATCTGGTTGGTCCAGCCGTCGGTGAGCGACTCCTTGTCGGCGTACAGGCCGTACGCCACCTTCGCCGCGAGTTCGGGGTTCTTCGCCTGGCTCGTCACGGAGAAGGCAGACCCGCCCCAGTTCACCTGCACCGGGTTGGCGGGATCCCACTGCGGGAGCGGCGCCACCGCGAACTTGCCGGTGTCCTCGCCCTTGCCGACACCGCCACCGGTGAGGTAGCCGGGCGCCCACGCCGCCGAGATGTACGTGGCGTACTTACCGTTGATGACGCCGGAGATGTACTCGGGGGTGAACTGGTCCTGCGTCCCGACCAGCCCCTTCTTCGCCAGGCGCGCCCAGTAGTCGAGCACGTCCTTGGAGCCCTGGTCGTTCAGCTTGACGCCGACCGTTTCCGGCTGCGCCGGGTCGTAGGCGAACGGAGACGCGCCCTTCTGGATCTGCAGCGCCATCGTGAGGGCCGAGACGTTCGCGGCGAAGTCGCCGAAGTGCGGGCCGCCCGCGTCCTTCATCTTCTGCGCGGCCTGCTCGTACTCGTCCCAGCCCAGCACGTCCACGGCGGCCCGCAACGCCTGCCACTGCTCGGCCAGCCCGTGCGGCACCTCTCCGAGGGGGTCCTCGAAGAAGAAGGCCGGTTCCGGTGAGCGGGCCTGTGCGGCCGGCCCGGTGAGCGGCCGGGGTCAGCCGCGCCAGATCCAGGACCAGCGGCGCGGCCAGCGCCGAGTCGCAGCCGTGCCAGGTGAACTCCATGCGCATGCGGGGTTCCGAGGAAGCCTTCGAAGGAGATCAGGTCCCAGGCGGTCTTGAAGTCGTCGAGGTCCTCGACGTGCCTTCAGGTTGCGCAGGGCGAACATCGGGGCGAGCACCGACTTGACCAGAGTCCCGCCGGGCTCGCCGTCGTGACCCGCGTATGGGCACCCCTCCTTTCTTGCCAGGGTGTCCAGTGCGGGCGCCGGTGGAGGGCGTGAAGTCGACGTACGGGCAGCCTGCCGGCAGGGCGGCGTAGGCGGCCAGGGCGCTGGGCGGGCTCCGGGCCGTCCGGCGCGGCCCGCAGCGCGTCCAGATCGGTGTGGGAGGGGCCGGCGGGGCGGGACGGTGGGCGGCGGCCACTGTGCGGCCGCCGCCCGGCGTGATGGGTCATTCGGAGGAGAAGGCGGCGTCGAAAGCGGCGGCCGGTGGGGTGATGGCGTTGAGCGAGCGGATGTAGGCGAGGGATTCCGGCGCGCCGTGCAGCCGGTCCATGCCCGCGTCCTCCCACTCGATGGAGATCGGACCGTCGTAGCCGATGTGGTTGAGTGCGCGGAAGCACGCCTCCCACGGCACGTCGCCCCGGCCTGTGGACACGAAGTCCCAGCCACGCCGGGGGTCGGCCCAGGCCAGGTGGGAGGCCAGACGGCCGCGCCGGCCGTCGCGGGTGGCCACCCGGGCGTCCTTGCAGTCCACGTGGTAGATCCGGTCGGCGAAGTCGAGGATGAAGTTCGCCGGGTCCAGGTCCTGCCACACCATGTGCGAGGGGTCCCAGTTCAGCCCGAAGGCAGGCCGGTGCCCGATGGCCTCCAGCGTGCGGACCGTGGTGTGGTAGTCGTAGGCGATCTCGCTTGGGTGCACCTCATGGGCGAAGCGCACCCCGACCTCGTCGAAGACGTCGAGGATCGGGTTCCATCGGTCGGCGAAGTCGGCGTAGCCCGCCTCGATCATCGACGGGGGCACCGGCGGGAACATCGCCAGCGTGTGCCAAATTGACGAGCCGGTGAAGCCGACGACGGTACTGACGCCTAGCGCGGCCGCCGCGCGGGCGGTGTTCTGGATCTCTTCGGCGGCACGCCGCCGTACGCCTTCGGCTTCGCCGTCACCCCAGACGCGAGCGGGCACGATGCCCTTGTGGCGCTCGTCGATGGGGTGGTCGCAGACCGCCTGGCCGACCAGGTGGTTGGAGATGGTCCACACCCCGAGGTTGTACTTGGCCAGGGTCTCCTTCTTGCGTTCGATGTAGGAGTCGTCCGCCAGGGCCTTGTCGACCTCGAAGTGGTCGCCCCAGCAGGCGATCTCCAGGCCGTCGTAGCCCCATTCCGACGCCAGCCGGCAGACCTCCTCGAACGGCAGGTCCGCCCACTGCCCCGTGAACAACGTGACCGGCCTGGTCATGAACCCTCCACAGTGATGAAGCGGCTGTCCTCAGCCGCGCTGTTCTCGACCGCCGTCAGCACCCGCTGCACCCGCAGGCCGTCCTCGAAGGACGGCGCGGGGTCGGTGCCGGCGGCGATCGCCTCCAGGAAGTCCTTCATCTCGTGGACGAAGGCGTGCTCGTACCCGAGGCCGTGACCAGGCGGCCACCACGCCCCGGCGTACGGGTGGTCCGGCTCGGTGACCTGCACCCGCCGGAAACCGTGCTCGGCGCTGTCGATGGTGTGGTCGTGGAACCACAGGTCGTTCATCGACTCGAAGTCGAAGGCCAGGCTGCCCAGGGCGCCGTTGATCTCGATGCGCAGCGCGTTCTTGCGCCCGGTCGCGAAGCGGGTGGCCTCGAAGGAGGCCAGCCCGCCGCCGCTGAGCCGTCCGATGAACAGCGCCGCGTCGTCCACGGTGACCGCGCCCCTCCCGACTCCGCCGCCGGCCGAGAGCCCGGCCGAACCAGTCGCCAGCGGACGCTCCTTGACAAAGGTCTCGGTCAGCGCCGCCACCCCGGTCAGCCGCTCACCAGTGATGAACTCGGCGACGTCGATGGCGTGGGCGCCGATGTCGCCGAGGGCCCCGGAGCCGGCCTTGTCCTTCTGGAGCCGCCAGACCAGGGGAAACTCGGGGTCGACGATCCAGTCCTGCAGGTACTGCGCCCGTACGTGCCGGATCTTGCCGAGCATGCCCTCTTCGACGAACCGCCGGGCCAGCGCGACGGCGGGCACGCGGCGGTAGTTGAAGGCGACCATGCTGCGCACGCCGCGCGCCGCCGCCTCCTTCGCCGCCGCGGCCATGGCCTCGGCCTCGGCGACGGTGTTGGCGAGCGGCTTCTCGCAGATCACGTGCTTGCCCGCCGCCAGCGCCGCGACGGCGATCTCGGCGTGCGAGTCGCCGGGCGTGCAGATGTCGATGATCTGCACGTCGTCGCGATCGAGGAGGCGCTTCCAGTCGGTCTCCGCGCCGGCCCACCCCAGCTTCTCGGCGGCCTGCGCGGTCGCCTCGGCCGATCTGCCGGCCACGGCCACCATCGAGGGCCTGAACGGCAGGTCGAAGAACGCGTCCACGCTGCGCCACGCCTGGGAGTGGGTACGGCCCATGAACGCGTAGCCGACCATGCCGATCCCGATGACGGGCCTCATGACTCGAACCCGAGAGGCAGGTACTGGGCGGCGTTCTCCTTGGTGATGGTCTCCGAAGCCAGTGTGATCGACTGCGGCACCTGCTGCTCCAGCAGGTCGCTCATGCCCTTGCCCTGGGCGATCAACCGGGCGATCTTGATCGCCGAGGCGGCCATGGTGGGGGGATAGGTGACGGTGGCCTTCAGCACGCCGCTGTCGGCCTGGATGTCACGCATCGCGTTGGCCGAGCCCGCGCCGCCGACCATGAAGAACTCGTTGCGACCGGCCTCCTTGATCGCCGCCAGCACGCCGATGCCCTGGTCGTCGTCGTGGTTCCAGATCGCGTCGATCTTCTTGTGCGCCTGGAGCAGGTTGGCGGCCACCTGCGTTCCTGACTCCACCGTGAACTTGGCGTCCTGCTGGGCGGTCACCTTGAAGCCGTACGTCTTCAGCGCGTCGGCGAAGCCCTTGCTGCGGTCCTGGGTCAGCGGCAGCGTGGCGATGCCCTGGATCTCCAGGATGACCGGGTTGGAGACGCCCTTGTCCTTCAGCGTCTTGCCGATGTGGTGTCCGGCGGCCACACCCATGCCGTAGTTGTCCCCTCCGATCCAGGCCCGGTACGACAGCTTGTCCGGGAAGACGCGGTCCACGTTGACCACCGGGATGCCCGCGTCCATGGCCTGCCGGGCGACCTGGTTGAGCTGCTGGCCGTCGTTCGGCAGGATCACCAGCACGTTGACCTTCGCCTGGATCAGCGACTCCACCGCCGAGATCTGCTGGTTGATGTCGTTGGTCGGCTCGACCGGCTTGAACTCGACGTCGGTGTACTGCTTGGCCGCGTCCGCCGCGTTCTTGCTGATGGCGGCGATCCAGCCGTGGTCGGCGGCCGGGGCCGAGAAGCCGATGACGACCTTCTCGCCGGGGGCGTCGTTGCCTTCCTTGGCCGCGGGAGCGGCGGCGGGCGCGCTCGCCTGCTGGGTGGCGACCGGCTCGTTGCTGGTGCAGGCGCTGATGAGGGCACCCGCGCCGAGGGCGGCGCCGCTGAAGAGGAAGCCGCGCCGGGCAACGTTCTTGTCCATGTCTGCTCTCCTTGCTGAAGCCGGAAGGCTTGCGATCCGGCTCTGGTGTCAGGTGTGTGTTCTGAGGCTTCGCCGCTGCAGCAGCACGGCGGCGACGATGATCGCGCCCTTGGCGATGAGCTGGTCGGCGGTGTTCAGGCCGTTCAGGATGAACAGGTTGGTGATCACAGTGAAGATCAGCAGGCCGAGGATCGATCCGATGATCGTGCCCCGGCCGCCGCTCAGCAGCGTCCCGCCGATGATCACTGCGGCGATCGCGTCCAGCTCGTACAGGTCGCCGTGTGTGGACGATCCGGTCGTGGTCCTGGCCATGATCAGCACCGCGGCGATCCCGCAGCACAACCCCGACAGGGCGTACAGCAGCAGCGTGTGCTTGCGCACGTCGATGCCGGCCAGGCGGGCGGCCTCGGGGTTGCCGCCCACCGCGTAGGTGCGCCGGCCGAACGTCGTGCGGTTGAGCACCAGCCAGCCGAGCAGCACCACCAGCGCGAACACGTACACCAGCAGCGGCAGCCCGAGCACCCGTGTGGTCGACAGGCTCACGATCATCGAGTTGTCCTGCTGCACGAGCTGTGTGCGCTGGTTGGACATCCGCTGCGCCAGACCGCGCGCGGCCACCATCATCGCCAGCGTCGCGATGAACGGCACCATCCGGCCGTAGGCGATCAAGATGCCGTTCAGCACTCCCGCGCCGGTGCCCACCAGCACCGCGCACACGATCATCACGACCGGCCCGTAGGACTGGGTCGCCAGCGTGGTCGCCCACACCGACGCCAACGCCATCAGCGCGCCCACCGACAGATCGATGCCACCACCGATGATCACGAACGTCATGCCGACAGTGATCACCCCGATGGTCGAGGCCAGTGCCAGGATGCTCACCAAGTTGGAGGAGGTGGCGAAGTTCTCCGGCCTCGTCACCAATCCCACGATCGCCAGCAGTATCAACGCCGCGGCCAGGCCCAGATGCCGGACCTCACCCAGCCGGCCGAACCGCCCGCCCGGTCCCGCCGCCTTCAATCGCGGACCTGTCGGCGCGGCCTGATCAACGTCGGTCATGCGATGCTCCTTCGGTAGGGGGATTCGCCACATCGGATCCGGGCCTCTGTCCTGCGGAGACCATCACCAGGTCGAGCACCCGGTGCTCGTCCAGGTCCTCGGCCGGCGCCTCATGGACGATCCGGCCCTCGCGGATGATCAGCACCCGGTCGGCCAGGCCCAGCACCTCGGGCACCTCGCTGGACACCAGCAGCACGCCGATGCCGTCGTCGGCGAGCTTGCGCACCAGCGCGTACAGCTCGGCCCGGGCGCCGACGTCCACACCCCGTGTGGGCTCGTCCAGCAGCAGCAGCTTGCGGTCCTCGGCCAGCCAGCGTCCCAGCACCGCCTTCTGCTGGTTGCCGCCCGACAAGGTCCTGATCGGGCGGCGCGGGTCCGGCGGGCGGATGTCCAGCGCCTGCGACAGCCGTTCGGCCTCGGCGAACTCGGCCCGGCGGTCGAGCCAGCCCAGCCACCGCGGCCTGGTGTAGCGGCTCAGACTCGCCAGCGTGATGTTCTGCGCGACGGGGTGGTCCAGCAGCAACGCCTGCGCCTTGCGCTCCTCGGGGGCCAGGCCCATGCCCATCCGCACCGCGCGGGTCGTGCTGCCCGGCCGCACCGTCCGCCCGTCGAGCACGACCCGGCCGCGGGCCCGCCGCGCGCCGTAGATCGCCTCGATGATCTCGCTGCGACCGGAGCCGACCAGGCCGGCCAGGCCGACGATCTCCCCGGCTCTGATGCTGAACGACACGTCCGCGAACCGGCCGGGCAGCGTCAGGTTCTCCACCCGCAGCACCTCGGTCCACTCCTCGGGGGCGGCCCTGCCGGGCCGGGGCGGGAAGACGTACTCGACGTTGCGGCCGGTCATCAGCGCCACGATCTTCGAGGTCGGGGTGTCCTTGGCCGCCAGTCCCACCGCGACCGTGCGCCCGTCCTTCAGCACGGTGACCCGGTCGCCGATCTCGCGGATCTCCTCCAGCCGGTGGGAGATGTAGATCACCGCCACCCCCTGGGAGGTGAGGTCGCGGATCACCCGGAACAGGTTGCCGACCTCGTCGTGGTCCAGCGCGGCCGACGGCTCGTCCATGATGATCAGCCGGGCCGAGTGCGACAGTGCCCTGGCCATGCTGACGATCTGCTTGTGAGCCGGCGACAGCCGGCCCACCTCTGCCCGGGGGCGGATCTCTCCGTGTCCCAGCCGCTCGAGCAGCTTGGCCGTCGCCCGGTCGCCCTCGGCCCGGCGGGAGAAGCCGAAGGTCGCCGGCTCGTGGCCGAGGAAGATGTTCTCCGTCACGCTCAACCCGTCCACCAGGTCGAGCTCCTGGTAGATGGTGGCGATCCCGTGGCCCATCGCCGCGGTCGGCGGCGCCAGCCGTACGGGCGAGCCGTCGAGCAGCACCTCGCCCTCGTCGGGTTCGTGGGCACCGGACAGGATCTTGATGAGCGTGGACTTCCCGGCGCCGTTCTGGCCGAGCAGGCAGTGCACCTCTCCGGCTCTGACCTCAAGGTTCACACCGTCCAAGGCGCGCACGCCCGGGAACTGCTTGACGATTCCTCGCATCACGAGCAGCGATGACGAGTCGGATGGTGACCGCGGCACAGGGGCCTCCCTCGATTACGGTGTGGCCGTGCCCGCCTGATGGCCCCGCCCGCCTGACGGCGCCGGTTGGCACCGCCGCGACGGCACCGAGGTCGGCGTCAACGGTGCCGGTGCGGCTCCGGATGACCGATCAGGCGGGCGGGACGTTCTGGGTGGGGAAAGGGCACGGGGTTTCCCGTCCGACTGACCGCATGCCCCATGGCCGCGGCACGCGAGATGGGCGGGATGTGCCGAGGCGGTGCGGAACAGGACGGTCAGGCGGACGGGACGTTCAGGTAGCGGGCGGTAGATCGGGACCGCGTGGCGGACACGCGGGTCAGGCTGACTGTGGCGATCAGGCCATCGGGGTTCCCTCGACAACCCCGATGGTTGGGGACGTTCGGATCGAGATGCTTGTGGGGTCGGACAGTGCTCGTTCGACGACGACTCCGGCCGCTCCGCGTGAGGCGGCGCCGAAGCCGAGGTCGGAGGCGACGAACCGGCAGCGCTCGACGGCGTCGCTCATGCCCAGGCGTGCCAACGCCTGCTGCGCCGCGGGGATGAGCAGGTCGGCGAGTCGCGCGAAGTACCCGCCCAGCACGATCACCCGTGGGTTGAAGAGGTTGACCAGCATGGCCGCCCCGATTCCGAGCCACCGGCCCACCTCCGCGGCGGCGGCGTCGACGCGGGGATCCCCTTCGGCCCGTCGCTGCTCGATCTCGGCCAGCCGCTCCTCCGGGTCGCGGACGACCTGCGGGCCGGTACCGTAAGCGCGGTCAGGTGTGGCCATGCGGACCAGCGCGGCCAGCCCGACTTTGGTCTCCCAGCAGCCGACCCGGCCGCAGCGGCACGACTCGCCGGAGGGATCGATCATGACGTGGCCGACCTCCCCCGCGAATCCGTCCGCTCCGCCCAGCAGCCGGCCACCGGCGATGATGCCGCCGCCGATGCCCACCTCGCCTGTGAGGTAGACCAGGTCGGAGGTGCCAGCCGCGACGCCCGAGGTGTACTCGGCGAGGGCGGCGAGGTTGGCGTCGTTGTCCACCGCGACGGGGATGTCCGCGGCGATGTTCGCGCGGGACAGCCGCTCCGCGACCGCCACCCCGCGCCAGCCGAGGTTCGGGGCGACGACGACGGTGCCGGTGGTGGTGTCGATCAGGCCGGGGACGGCCACGGTGATCCCGGCCGGCGTGATCCCGAGCCGGTCGAGGTCGGCGACGGTCCTCTCGGCCATGCGGGCCAGCTCGTCCAGCGAGCGTTCCGGGCCGGAGCCCATGGCGTCGAAACCGATGCGCCGGTCGATGATCACCCTGCCGGCCAGGTCGGTGGCGATCGCGGCGATGTAGTCGACGTTGACTTCCATGCCGAGGGCGCCGACCCGGGAGCCGTCCAAGGTGAGGGCGACACCCGGGCGGCCGACGGAGCCGGCGTGCTGCCGCCCCATCTCCTTGACCAGTCCGCGCGCCTGCAGCTCGCTCACCAGACTGGTGACGGTCGCCTTGTTCAGCCCGGTCGCGGCTGCGACGGCCGATCGGGTGCACGGCCCGCACGCGCTGACGTGACGCAGCACGAGGGCGAGGTTGGAACGGCGCACGGTGGCCTGGTCCGCGGGAACTCCCGCGGACCCGCCGCGACTCATCGAGTCGGTCGCGTGGCCGTCGGCCCGGTCGTGGTCCACGCCCCTCCTCGATTAGTTCAGATGGCTAGCCGAATTAAAGGCACGACTTCCTGCGGGCACAAGTATTAAATCGTTCGTAACTTGCATAACGTTCCGGTAACTGAAGCGAGAAACGTGGCTGAAGTGCACGGAAATGAGCGATGCCAACTCGTTACGGACTTGAGGGGTGCATGGTCGGACATCGCCGTGTTACAACCCTGATTAATTGATCTGGGAGACAAACAAACGGGCAGGTGGTGCGGGTGGCGTACAGACCGTCCCGCTCCCGCGCCCCGGGCGGCGCCGCGCCGACGGGTCCCGCCACGCTGCGCCGGGCGAACCTCTCGCTGGTGCTGCGCGAGCTGCGCGACCACACGTCCTTGTCCCGTGCCGAGATCGCGCAGGCGACCGGACTGCACCGGGCCACCGTCTCCAACCTCATGGCCGAGCTCCTGGAACGGCGGCTGGTGCGGGAGGTCGGCGTCGAGCACGTGGGGGCGATCGGCCGTCCCCGACGGGCGGTGGCGCTGCACGGCGCGCACGTCGGCGCCCTGGGCATGGAGATCAACGTCGACTACATCGCGGTCCACGGCACCGATCTCAGCGGCCGGAGCCTGGTCGAGCGCCGACTGGTTCACGACGCGATGGGCAGCGGCCCGGACAGCGCCGTGCGCCGGCTCGGGCTCGTGGCCAAGGAGGCCGTGGAGGCGATGCGGCGGGCCGGAGCTGTCCCCTCCGGCATCGTGGTAGCCGTCCCGGGCCTCGTGGACGTGACACGCGGCGTCGTGACACTCGCGCCGAACCTCCACTGGCGCGACCTGCCCCTGGCCGAGCAGCTGAGCTCCATACTCGGCCCGCGGAGCGTGCCGGTGCGGGTGGACAACGACGCGAACCTCGCCGCCCTGGCCGAATACACCTCCGGCGTCGCCGCCGGCACGCCCCATCTGGTCTATCTCACCGGAGAGGTGGGCGTGGGCGGCGGCATCATCTCAGGCGGCGAACTTCTGCGCGGAGCGGACGGATTCTCCGGCGAGGTCGGACATCTGCGGGTCGACCCCAACGGCGACCGATGCGGCTGTGGCCGCATCGGCTGCTGGGAGACCAAGGTCGGCCTGGCCGCGCTCGTACGCGCGGCCATGCCCGAGCAGGCGTACGGGCTGCCCGGCATGCCGGTGCCCGACCCCGACGAACGGGTGGCCGACATCGCCAGAGGGCTGGCCTCGGGCGACCGGCGGATGATGACGGCGGTGGCGCAGGTAGGCGAGTGGCTCGGGCTCGGCGGCTCGATCCTGGCCAACCTGTTCAACCCGCGAGTGATCGTCATCGGCGGCTACTTCGCCTCGCTGGCCCAGTGGCTGCTGCCGCACGCGCAAGATCAGCTGCGTCGGCTCGTGGTGGCCGCTCCCGCCGCCCAGTGCCGATTCGTCGCCTCCACACTCGGCTTCGGCGCCGCCTCCCGGGGCGCCGCGAGCATGGTGGTCAACCACATCATCGACGATCCGACGATCTTGTATTCACTGCCCAGGCCGGCACCTTAGCGACGGCCCCACAGACCTGGAGACGGCACCCTCCAGCAACCGCAACATCCGCTACCACCAAGTGGCAACAAGCGCGGCGGCGCGCGCCTTGCCTGACGTCCCCCCGGTCAGGAAGGGTTTCCATGTCACCACGTCCTCGCACGTGGGCCAGGCTGCTCAACGCGGTCCTGCCAGAATGCGGACGACGCCCGAGACGTCGCACCGCTACCACGATGGCCTTAGCCCTCGTCGCCCCTTTCCTCACGCTCCTCGCGGCGCCGGTGAGCGCCGAGGCCGCCACGGCCGCGGAGCCCGCTTTCAACGTGCTCGTCTTCTCCAAGACGACCGGCTTCCGGCACGACTCGATCCCCGAGGGCATCGCGGCCGTGCAGAAGCTCGGCCAGGAGAACAACTTCGCGGTCGACACGACCGAGGACAGCGCCCTGTTCACGGACCAGAACCTGGCGCGGTACCAGGCCGTGGTCTTCATGTCCACGACCGGTGACCCGCTGGGCACGCAGGAGCAGAAGGACGCCTTCCAGCGCTACATCCAGGGCGGCGGCGGCTTCGTGGGCGTCCACGCCGCCGCCGACAGCGGGTACAACTGGGCCTGGTACGGCAAGCTGGTCGGGGCGTACTTCAAGCAGCACCCGGCGATCCAGCAGGCCACGGTCAAGGTCGAGGACCCGGCGCACCCGGCGACCAAGGATCTCCCGACGACCTGGACCCGTACCGACGAATGGTACGACTACCAGGCGAACCCGCGTGGCACGGTCCACGTGCTGACGTCGATGGACGAGAAGTCCTACACCGGCGCCACGATGGGCGCCGACCACCCGAACACGTGGTGTCAGGACTTCGACGGCGGCCGTTCGTGGTACACCGGGCTCGGCCACCTCAAGGAGAACTACAGCGAGCCCAACTTCCTGAAGCTGCTCCTCGGCGGCATCCAGACCGCCGCCGGCGCCGTCAAGGCCGACTGCTCGGCCTCGCAGAGCAGCAGCTTCGAGAAGGTCACGCTCGACGACAACACGTCGAACCCCATGATGGTGGACGTCGCCAAGGACGGCCGGGTCTTCTACATCGACCGGCTCGGCGAGATCAAGATCATCAAACCGGCCGGCGGCACGGTGACGGCGGGGAAGCTGAACGTCTTCACCGCCAACGAGAGCGGCCTGCTCGGGCTGGCGCTCGACCCCGGCTTCGACTCCAACCACTGGGTGTATCTCTACTACTCCCCCGCCGGTGCGAACGTCGACCGGCTGAGCAGGTTCACCGTCACCGGTGACACCGTGGACCTGACGAGCGAGAAGAAGATCCTCGACGTCCCGGTGCAGCGGGCCGAATGCTGCCACCACGGCGGCGGCATGGTGATCGACCCCAAGACCGGCAATCTGTGGCTGGGCACGGGCGACAACACCAACCCGTTCGCCTCCGACGGCTACACGCCGATCGACGAGCAGTCCGGCCGCTCCAGCTGGGACGCCCAGCGCACCGCGGGCAACACCAACAGCCTCAGCGGCAAGCTGCTGCGGATCCACCCCGAGGCCGACGGCACCTACACCATCCCGTCCGGCAACCTGTTCGCGCCGGGCACGGCGAAGACCAAGCCGGAGATCTACGGCATGGGCCTGCGCAACCCGTTCCGCATCGGTCTCGACCCCAAGACGGGCAACATCATGCTCGGCGAGTACGGTCCCGACGCCAACTCGGCGAGCCCCACCCGGGGCCCCCAGAACACGGTCGAGTGGAACCTCGTCTCGAAGCCGGGCAACTTGGGCTGGCCGTACTGCGTCGGCAACAACACCCCGTACGTCGACTACAACTTCGCCACCAAGCAGTCGGGGTCGCCGTTCAACTGTGCCGCGCCGGTCAACGACTCGCCGAACAACGACGGCCTGACCAGCCTGCCGCCGGTGATCCCGGCGACGATCTGGTACCACTACGCGGCCGACCCGCAGAACTTCCCGGAGCTGAGCGGTGGCGCGCCGATGGGCGGCCCGGTCTACCGCTCCGACCCGAACCTGCAGTCGGACGTGAAGTGGCCGGCGTACTGGGACGGCAAGGCCGTCTTCGGCGAGTGGAACAACGACAAGGTGTGGTCGTTCCAGCTCGACGAGAACGGCAGCAAGGTCGTCGAGATGAATCCGATCCTCGGCTCCCTGTCGTTCAAGAAGCCGATGGACATGAAGTTCGGCCCCGACGGCGCGCTGTACATGATCGAGTGGGGCTCCGGCTTCGGCGGCGACAACGCCGACTCCGGCATCTACCGCATCGAGTACACCAAGGGCACCCGCCCGCCGATCGCCCGTGCCACCGCGGACAAGACCGACGGGCCCCTGCCGCTGACAGTCAAGTTCTCCAGCGAGGGCAGCCGGGACCCGGAGGGCAAGACGCTCTCCTACGCCTGGGACCTCGACGGTGACGGTGACGCCGACTCCACCGACCCCAACCCCACCTTCACCTACGAGAAGGGGGGCGATTACAGCGTGGTCCTGACCGTCAAGACCCCCGACGGCAAGACCGCCACCGCCAGCGTGTCGATCAGCGCGGGCAACACCCGTCCCACCGTCAAGGTGGACGTTCCGCCGAACGGCGCCTTCTTCGAATTCGGCGACCAGGTGAAGTTCAAGGTCACCGTCACCGACGCCGAGGACGGCACGATCGACTGCGAGAAGGTCAAGATCCAGGCGATCCTCGGCCACGACAGCCACGGCCACCCGCTCGACCAGCTCAAGGGCTGTGAGGGCACCCTGCAGACCCAGCAGGCGGGCCACGGCGAGTACGACAACCTCTTCTACGCCATCGAGGCCAGCTACACCGACGCGGGCGCCAGCGGCGCCGGACCGCTGACCGGGCGGGGCCAGATCATCCTGGAGCCCAAGCGCAAGCAGGCCGAGCACTTCTCGCGGACCGGCCGGGTGGCCGACGGCAAGGGCACCGACGCCGCCGGCGTCCAGGCGGAGACCACGACCGACACCCAGGGCGGCAACCAGCACATCGGGTTCGTCCAGGACGGCGACTGGTGGTCGTTCGACCCGGTGAACCTGTCGAACGTCACCGCGATCCGGCTCCGGGCCTCCTCGGGCGGAGCCGGCGGAACCGTGCAGGTCCGGGCGGGCAACCCCGAGACCGGCGCTCTGGTCGGCTCGGTCGACGTGACCCCCACCGGCGGCTGGCAGACGTTCACCGACGTCACGCTCGACCTGACCAGCCCACCGACCGAGAGCGGACCGCTGTACTTCGTCGTGCGCAAGCCGGCGAGCGCGGCCGACAACGCCTACCTCGCCAACTTCAACTGGGTCGACTTCGTCGGCAAGGGCGCCACGGACAACCAGCATCCGGCCGTGACCGCGACGGCGACCCCGGCGACGGGCGTCGCCCCGCTGAAGGTCGGCTTCAAGGCGACGGCCACCGACCCCGAGGGCGACCCGATCACCTACAAGTGGAACTTCGGCGTGACCGGCGCGCCGGAGCCCACCACGGCCGAGGCGAGCTACACCTACACCGCGCCGGGCAGCTACACGGCCGTGGTCACCGTGACCGACGACAAGGGCGCGTCGGCCACCGCGCAGGTCCCGGTCAAGGTGGACGCGGCGGCCACGGTGTGCTTCACCGGCCGTTCCGACGACTTCCTGGGCAGCCAGCTCGACCGTGACCGCTGGTCGGTCATCCGGGAGAACCAGGACCTCAAGGTCGCGGACGGCAAGCTCGTGATCCCGACCTCTACCACCGACATCTACAGCACGGGCGGCAACACGCCGAACATCGTCGTGCAGCCGGCGCCGTCGGGTGCGTGGACCGCCACCGCCAAGCTCACGCTGGACGCGCGTGACGCGTACCAGCAGGCGGGCCTGGTGATCTACGGCGACGACGACAACTACGCCAAGATGGTGCTCCAGGCGCGGTCGACCTCGGGTTCCAACCACGCCAGCCGTATCTTCCAGTTCATCCGGGAGGAGAACGGCAGCCCGAACGAGGTGTCGCAGAGCAACACGGCCAACCTCGGGGACTCCTACCCCGACACGGTGTACGTGCGGTTCGTCAGCGACGGCACCAACATCACCGCCCACTACTCCTCGGACGGCACCACGTTCACCGCGATGCCGCAGACCAAGCCGCTCGCCGGGATCGCCAACCCCAAGATCGGCCTGATCTCGCTGGCCGGGGCCAACCACCCGGTGGTGGACGCGTCCTTCGACTGGTTCCACATCACGCCGGACGACAAGGCGTCGGCGCCGGCCCCGGACGACGAGTTCGACGGCACCGCGCTCGACTCCTGCCGCTGGAACGCGGTCGTGCGCCCCGACGCCACGGCGGCGCGCGTCGGCAACGGCAAGCTGGAGCTCGACACCACGACCGGTGACATCTACGGGACCGGAAACAGCGGCCCGAAGAACTTCATCCTCCAGACGGCGCCGAGCGGCGACTGGACGCTGGAGACCAAGGTGGACGCCTCGGCGCTCAACGAGCAGTACCAGCAGGGCGGCCTCATGGTGTACACCGGCGACGACGACTACGTGAAGCTCGACTTCCTCACCACCAACTCGGCAGGCTCGACGGTGGCGCGGGGCATCGAACTGCGCAGCGAGGTCGGCGGCACCGTGCAGAACCCGCAGCCGCAGGTGAACAACCTCACCAGCGGCGTGTGGTGGCTGCGGCTGAGGAAGGCGGGCACCACCTACACCGGCTCCTACTCCTCCGACGGCCAGACCTGGACGGATCTCTCCGCGACGGTGGCGAACACCGCGGTGGCCACCGGCGCGAAGGTCGGCGTGTACACCATCGGCACCAACCAGTCGGCGTCGAAGACGGTCACGTTCGACTACTTCCACCTGACCAAGGCAGGCTCGGACGAGGACAGGACCGCGCCCGTGACGACGGCGACGACCGATCCGGAGCAGCCGGCGGGCGGTACGTTCACCGGTCCGGTGTCGGTCACGCTGAAGGCCACCGACGAGGACGGCGGCAGCGGGGTCGACATGACCGAGTACCAGCTCGACGGCGGCGGCTGGACCGCCTACACCGGGCCGATCACCGTGACCGGCGACGGGCAGCACGAGCTGAAGTACCGCTCGGCCGACAAGGCGGGCAACGTCGAAGAGGCCAAGACGCTGACGCTGACGATCTCGGCGCCCGCGCCGCAGGTCAAGCTGACGGTCTCCGCCTCGTCCCGCTGCATCGGCACTTCGGCGTACGTGGCGGTCACGGCCGTCAACGGCTCGGACGTGCCGGCGACGGTGACGCTGACCACCCCGTTCGGTTCGAAGACCGTGGCCGACGTGGCCCCGGGCAAGCAGGCGTACCAGTCCTTCAACAGCCGGGCCGGGCAGATCGACGCGGGCACGGTGACCGTGAAGGGGACCGCGACGATCGGCGGCAAGCAGGTCACCTCGTCCTACGACGCCGCCTACCCGGCGATCAGCTGCCGCTGACCGCCGACGGCAGAACCGGGGCCGGCCGGCCGAGCAGCCGGCCGGCCCCACCCCCCTCAATGGAGCGAACACATGAAAACGAACAGGACTACGCAGATACTCGCCGCGGCGATGCTCGGTGTCGCGCTCGCCGCCGGCGTCGGCGTGGCCGGTCCAGCGGCGGCGGACGACGACCCCGGCAAGGGCATCGACGTGTCGGTGACGATCGAGCCGAACACCACTCCCGGTCAGGTGTCCATGACCGTCGCCGACAACGGCGGAGTGGCCCTGCAGGAGAACGGCTCCAACGCCGCCGCCCGCCAGTTCGTCGGCACCCTGCCGACGGTCACGGTGACCGACACCCGCCGTCCCGAGGACATCCCTGCCGGTGACTTCTGGGCGGTCGTCGGCCAGGCCGGCGAGTTCACCGCGACGAGCGGTTCGGCGCCGCCCATCGGCCCGCAGTACCTGGGCTGGCGGCCGCGCCTGCTGAGCGGCTCCTCCTCCGGGGCGGTGGAGGCCGGTGAGCCCGTCTCCAGCGTCATCTCGGACGGCTCGGGAGCGCCCACCGTCGGCCTGCAGGGGCAGGAGCTGCTGGTGTCGACGGCGAACTCCGCCGACGAGATCGGCACCTGGCAGGTCAACGCCGACCTCGCGCTGCGCACTCCCGCCGACGTCGCCGCCGGCGAGTACCACTCGACTCTGACGCTCTCCCTCTTCAACCAGTCCTGAGCCGGAGGCAGGACGCCATCGCCCGCTGTGGGCGATCCGGGACCTGTGCCGGCCTGGCGCAGGTCCCGGACGCCCACGATGAGACTGGAGACACCTCTGTTGACCACAAGCCGTTCGCGAGGCGCCCTCGCCCACCTCGCCGTCCTACCCGCAGTCGGCGTTGCCCTGCTGGTCGCCGTCCTGGTCACCACGGTCGCGTTCGCGACCCCGTCCGACGCCGACACCACCTGGTCGGTCGTTCCGGCCAACGCCGACGGTCCTGACGGCCGCAGCGTCATCGACCTCGAGCTCGCCGGCGGACAGCAGGTGGTCGAGCATGTGGCGGTCATCAACCGCTCCACTCAGCCGGTCGACTTCGCGATCGACGCCAACGACGGCTACCTGACCGCCAAGGGCTACTTCGACATGCGGCCCTCGGACGCGCAACCGACCGACGGCGGCTCCTGGGTAGCGGTTCCCGAGAAGGTGACCATCGCCGCCGGGGCCACCTCCGTCGTGCCGGTGACGGTGTCGATCCCCCAGAACGCGACGCCGGGCGATCACCCCGCAGGTGTGACCGCGTCCCTGGAGACCGTCTCCGGTCAGGTACGGGTCCAGAACCGGGTGGGCGTCCGCCTGAACATCCGCGTCACCGGCGACTATGTGGCCAAGGTGGCGGTAACCGACGTGCGAGCCGAGTACACGGGATCGTGGAATCCCTTCGCCGCCGGATCCGTCGAGGTGACCTACACCGTGGCCAACGTCGGCAACGTCCGGCTGGTCACGGACAACCGGGTCCTGACGTCCACCTTCGTGGGCGAGAACACCTGGACTGACCCGTCCGCGCCCAAGACCAGGGAGCTCATGCCGGGCGGCAGCCGCACGTTCGTCGCACGGGTGCCCGGTGCCTGGCCGCTGGGGCCCATCGGCACGACGGTCACGGCGATCCCCTCGCCCGCGGGCAAGCCGATCCCGGGCGTCGCCGCCCAGCGGATGGCGATCGACACCACGGTCTGGGCCCTGCCGTGGCCGCAGCTCGCCCTCCTCGTCCTCCTCGTCCTCGCCCCCTTCGCCATCCGGCTGGTCGCCGCCTGGCGCCGCAGGCGCATCGAGAAGCTGATCATGCTCCACGGCAGAGGCACGCCTCAGGAGGCGTGAGCGCCATCGACATCCGCCCTCAGGAGGTGGCGACCATCAACCGACCCAGGCAACCGGCCCCCGCACAGGGTGCGACGTGGGCCCGCGTGCTCCCCCTCGTGGTCGCGTTCGCGCTCGGCGCGATCGTCGCCGGCGGTGTGGTGTTCGCGCTGACCCGGCCGGACTCGATCGAGCGGACGGCCAACCGTCTCCGTGCCGAGTCCGCCCTCCGCGACAGAACGCAGATCAAGGCCCTGACGGAGCTGGCCCGCAGCACGCGGGCCCGGCTCCTCCCCGTGCTCGACGGGCTGAGCCGGGCCATGCCGGCCGACGACACCGCGGGGCCCGTCGCGGTGACCGCCGTCGACGTCGAGACCTGGCAGCAGGCGGCCGCCGCGGCCGTCCAAGGCTTCGCCGACCCCCCGTCCGGGGAGACCGCCACCAACGTGGCGCGGTCGAGTCTCGCCTCCGCCGTACGGCAGCTCGCCACGACCGTCGACACCTACGCGGCCGCGCGGGATTTGACAGGACCGGCCCGCGCCGCCGCCATGGACCTGGCCGTACGGCAACGCGCCGACGCGCTCTTCACCTGGTCGATCGGAGCGACCGCTCTCGACGCCGTGAACGTCGACGCGGGCTACGGCCACCAGCACGTGTTCCTACCGACATCACCCGGCGAAGGGGCGCTCACCCCCGACACCGAACCCGAGGGGAGTCACGACTCGTGAACAAGGCACCGGCACACGTCCTCACCGTCCTGCTCACCGTCGCGCTGGCCGGGCTCACGCTGGTGCTCGGCGCACCGGCGGCCTCCGCCCACGGCGGGCCGATCAAGCTGGAGGTGACGGGAGACGGCGCCGACAACGTCAACGTGCTGGTCACGTACAAGAAGGACGGCCATCCCGTAACGGAGATCGTCGAGGCCACGCTGACGGCGACCTCGGCGGACGGCCGTTCCTTCGGGCCGGTGCCGCTCAGGTCGGCACCCGAGGGCCAGAACCTCTACCACTCCGCCGAGCCGCTGCCGAGCGGCGAGTGGCGGGTCACCGTGGCCGCGACCGAGCCCTCCAAGGCGAAAGCGACGGTGAAGGTGAAGGCGGGCGTTGTCGCCGCCTCACCCGTGGCGGCGACCGCCCCCGCAACGGGCCAGGCGACGGCGCCCGCGCGGAACAAGGCCGCCGCGCCGGCGACCGTGATGGACGACCAAGGTGCGATGGGGACTCCCCTCAAGATCGGCATCATCGTCCTCGCGGCGCTCGTCGCCCTCGCGGCCTGGATCGCCCTCGCCTGGCGGCACCGCATGGGCGTCCGGCGCTGAATTCGGCCGGCCGGGGATTGACGAATACAACAGAAGGACGCAACCGACCAGGACCTCGCCGGGGCTGGAGAGGTGGGCTGAGCAACCTCGTTCCGGCCCCCTGGCGCGGCCCGGATCTCGACGTCGTCCCGATGGGCGGTGGCGCCACGATCGGCTCGGCCATCGACGCCAGGCTGGTCGACGCGCTGACGCTGCGCCTCGCGCCCGTCGTGCTGGGCTCCGGGACGCCGCTGTTCACCGGTGCGGCGCCGCGCACGCTGGTGCAGCGGAGCGTGGGCCGCTCGATGAGCTTGCCCTTGCGGAACTTCACCCCCCGACGCGGACCAGAGCGACGAGGTGAGGGGCGCTGACCGCACGCCAGCGGGCCCAGGCCGACTCGATCAGCTTGAACGCCACAACCCGCGCCTCTTTGGGGGTATCGCCTCGGCGCTACCCGGAAGGGAACGGCGCCGAGGGAGAGCGCCGGAGGGCCGGGCTCGAGCGCCGAGCGCACCGCAGCGTGCGCGTAGTCCGGGGTGCTCGGCGTACACAGCGGTCCGCGGGTGAGGGCTTCCTGCGGATCTGCCATTTCTGCCCCATCCAGATTAAGATCCACCGTGGGAGAACAGGAGTGAGTCATGGCCCGAGTGCTTGTTCTGACCGGCGATGCGGCGGAAGAGCTGGACTCCATGTACCCCGTCTTTCGGCTCCGGGAAGGGGGTCATGAGGCGATCGTGGCCGCCCCCACCACGCGTGCGGTAAAGCTGGTGGTCCACGACTTCGAGCCCGGCTGGGACGCCTACACCGAGAGGCCCGGCCATCAGCTGCCGGTGGATCTCGCGTTCGCCGACGTGCGCCCTGAGGACTATCAGGCGCTGGTGATCCCGGGCGGCCGCGCGCCGGAGTACATCCGCACCGATCCCGACGTCGCCCGTATCGTGCACTACTTCTTCGAGCGCGGCCTGCCGGTGGGCACGATTTGCCACGGCCCGCAGGTGCCGGCGGCGCTTGGCCTGCTGCGCGGCCGTTCCACGGCGGCGTTCCCGCCGTTGAGGACCGACATGGAGATGGCAGGTGCGACCTTCGTGGATGCCCCCGACGTGGTGGACGGCGCGATGGTCTCCTGTCGTGGCTGGCCAGACCTGCCTGAATGGTCGCGTGCCTTCATGCGCGTGCTGGAAGGCGCGAACGTCGGCTCGGCTCTGACATCAGGATGAGATGTGCCCCGGAAGACCGGGCCTTTCTCGCCGTGTCCGGTGCCACAACTCGGTTGTAGCCTTGGTCCGCAGTTTCGCACGTCATCAAGAGGCGCTGCGATACACCGCTCGTGCCGATTCATGGACACAAATCGTTGGGCAACGGCTGCTCGGTGGTCATCAGCCGGACTGTCTGAGCGCTGGTCGCTGCGGTGTTGGCGAGGGCGGCGGTGGATTCTGCGGCTTGGCACTTGCGGTGCGCGCGCAGCACGGTGACGGTGTCCTCATCCAACGCAATCCGACGGCCTCATCCCGGCGCAGCCTCCGCGACGCGATCATTCGGTACAGCGCGAACAGCCCGGCGACCCGTTCGTCGCTCCTCACCAGCGCCTTGGGGCGCTCGGCGTCGGTTCGACGACCGCGGCGGGGTTGAAGTCGATCAGTCGGTCGTGCTTGATCGCGATGTTCAGCGCGTGCCGGGGGGTGGCGCGGATGCGGTGCATGGTGGCTGACCGACCGGCCGCCGGTACCGCACCTTGGCCCGCTACTCCGGATCGCCGCTGGCGCGGGCGGTGGTGATGACGTCGTTGAACTCCTCAATCGCGTTGAACATGCCCGCGACACGACGCCCTGTTCACCGCCGATCGTGACCTGGTCGAGGTCATCGAGGACGTCGCCCATCTCGGCGCCCGCCTGATCATCCGAACCGCCGTCGAGGCCGAGGCCGACGCTTCCCTCGGCCGCGCCCGCTACCAGCGCGCCGCCACCGTCACCGCCGAGGAAAGCAGCGAGGAAGACAGGGCGGTGCGGTCGGGCTACCGCAACGGCCGCTGCCCGACCACCGTCAAAACCACCAGCGGTTCGATCACTATCGCCGGCCCAAGCCGCGCGGCACCACCGAGAGGTTCGCCTCTCGCCTCTTCGGCACCGGCGTCACCCGCACCCACGCCCGGGAGACATTCGTGATCGCGTCCTTCGTACGCGGCATGAGCGTGCGCGACGTCGAAGGCACACTGGCCAGTCGTCCCTGAACGTCGCCACGCCCGGTATCGAGGAAAACGTCGCCAACGTCATAACCTATGTAAACCAGTGAGTACCAGGAGAAACCAGCGAACGGCGATATTCTGCCCGCCGGATGGAACGGACATCCGGAAAAGTGTTATGGGGTCGCCCCCAGCCAGTCTCCTCAGGACGAGAGATCGTCTCGTGAAAGGACTCACATGGTTCTCCGTACCAGCCGACGGAGTCTGCTGAAGGCCGCGGCCGGGATCGCGGTGCTGCCGGCGCTGCCCTCCGTGGCGGGGGCGTCGTCGGCGGCGGCGTTCAAGCACCCAGGACTGCTGCACACCCAGGCGGACTTCGACCGGATCGCGGCCGCGGTGCAGGCGGGAGCGCAGCCGTACAAGAGCGGGTGGGACAAGCTCGTCGCCAACGGGCACTCCAAGAGCACGTGGAAGGCGCGCCCGCTGGAGACGGTGGTGCGCGGCGGGACCGGGCAGAATTACTGGCAGTTCTACAACGACGTGCACGCCGCCTACCAGAACGCGCTGCGCTGGAAGATCTCCGGCGAGAAGGCGCACGGCGACGCCGCCCGGGACATTCTGAACGCCTGGTCGGGCATGTTGAAGACGATCAACGGCAACGCCGACCGGTTCCTGGCGGCGGGCATCTACGGCTACCAGTTCGCCAACGCCGCCGAGCTCATGCGCGGCTACCCGGGCTTCGACGTCGAGCGGTTCCAGAAGATGCTGCTGAACGTCTTCTACCCGGTGAATGACCGCTTCCTGCGTGAACACAACGGTGCCTGCGTCACCAACTACTGGGCCAACTGGGACCTGTGCACCATGGCCTCGGTCCTGGCGATCGGGCTGTTCTGCGACGACCAGGCCAAGTTCGAGCAGGCCGTCGACTACTTCAAGAACGGCAAGGGCAACGGGTCCATCATGAATGCCATCCCGTTCCTCCACCCGGGCGGTCTCGCCCAGTGGCAGGAGAGCGGGCGCGACCAGGCGCACACCGTGATGGGCATCGGCCTGATCGGCACCATCGCGGAAATGGCCTGGAACCAGGGCGTCGACCTGTACGGCTACGCCGACAACCGGATCATGAAGGCGGCCGAGTACGTCGCCAAGTACAACCTGGGCCACGACGTACCGTTCACCACGTACAAGTGGGGCCACGGCCAGAAGTGCGCCCCCCGGGAGCAGACGGTCATCTCGAGCGCGGCGCGCGGCCAGGACCGTCCCGTGTGGGAGCTGCTCTACAACCACTACGCCAACCGGCGCGGGCTGGCGTTGCCGTACACGAAGGCGTACGCCGAGCGGGTGCGGACCGAGGGCGGTGGCGGCGACTACGGGCCGAACAGCGGCGGGTTCGACCAGCTCGGCTTCGGAACCCTGCTGTTCACCCGCGCCGCCGCCTCCGGCGGTGGCGGCGGCGGCGCGCTGCCGACCGGGGCGACGCGCACCCTCCAGTCGATCAACTTCCCGAAGGAAGGGATCGCCGCCTCGGGTGCTCTCGGCGTGCTCGGGGAGGCGGCGCCGCTGCGGATCGTGCCCGGCCTGGCCGACGCCAAGGGCTACTCGTTCATGGACGGGGACGGCCGCTACCTGCGGCACAAGGATTACCGCCTGCGGTTCGACGCCGACAATGGCACCGAGCTGTTCGAACAGGACGCGACCTTCCTCGCCCGGCCGGCCTCGGGCGCGGGGAGGGTGCGGCTGGAGTCGCTCAACTATCCCGGTCGGTTCATCCGCCACCGCCACCACCAGCTGTGGCTCGACAAAGGCCAGGACACCTCCGCCTTCCGAGCCGACAGCACCTTCAAACCTGCCACTTCCTGATCACCTGTGCACCTCGCGCACGACGAGTCATCCCCTGGAAGGAAGCACGTTTGTTCAGCGGAACCTTGAAAAGGCCCGCCCCGCTCGGCGCCATGCTGCTGGCGGCCTACCGGCGGTAAGGACCAGCTCGTCGGCGAGGCGCTGCTCTGGGCCGGGGACTTCGCGATGCCGCATCGTCCCACCACCCGCCGTCCACACCTACCCCCGACCCAGCAGCCCGCCGCCTCGCTGAGCGGCTGATCGGACCAGGCCTCGGCCATGACCGCGCGGATCAGGGGGGGCCGCCGCCGACGGGTGATCCCGAGCGCGCGATCTCCTTGGGCGAGCCCCCCTGGCCGCGCAGTCATTCTGGTTGCGGCACGTGCTCTGGCCGCTGCTGTACGGCGCGTGGATGCACAGGCGGGCCGACGGGATGTCCGGTCACGAGGCGCTGACGCTGTGCATGGGCGCCCTGGCCAAGGCGGTGGCGCCGTGAGCGGGTCGGCCTGCCGTGTCCGGCCGCAGGAGCCGCCCGTCCAAGCCTCCACCTCCTGGTATGTACGCTTACCGGTGTGACCCGCCGTCCGCACACCCGCCCTCCCGTCCTCGCGGACGTGGCGAGGGTCGCCGGCGTGTCCGTCCCCACGGTGTCTCGGGTGCTGAGCGGGTCCGCGCCGGTGAGCGCCGACAAGCGCAGGCAGGTTCTGCGCGCGATCCAGGAGCTGGGATACCGCCCCAACGCCGCGGCGCGCGCCCTGGCGACCGGCCGGCGCTCCATCATCAGTGTGCTGACCAGCGACACCACCCGATACGGTTATGCCAGCGCGATCCGGGGGATCGAGGAGGCCGCCCGCGCGGTCGGCCTGGTGGTGGCCCTGACGATGCTGGACGGCGACGACGAGGAGTCGACGCGGGTAGCCGTGGACCTCGCGCTCGACCAGCCGCTCGCCGGGATGATCGTGCTCGAGTTCGATATCCAGGGCAGCCGGGCGCTGGCGGCACTGCCCGACACGGTCCCCGTGGCGGCGGTGTCCTCCGCCGGGCCGGGCAGGAGCGTCCCGCGAGCCCTGTTCGACGACCACGCCGGCGCGCGGGATGCGACGAACTACCTGCTCGGACTGGGCCATCGCACCGTGCACCACGTGGGGATACCGGCCTCCGGCCGGCCGAGCGGGCGGCTGCTGGGCTGGCGAGAGGCGCTGGAGGCGGCGGGAGCCCCGGTTCCGGAGATCGTGGAGAGTGACGGGACCCCGCGCTCGGGCCTCCAGGCCGGCGCGCGCCTGGCCAGGCGCGGCGACGTGACCGCGGTGCTGTGCGGCAACGACGAGGTCGCCTTCGGCGTGATCAAGGCCTTGCAGGACGAGGGCTCGCGGGTCCCCGAGGACGTCAGCGTCGTCGGCTTCGACGACCACCCGCTGGCCGAGATCTGGACTCCTTCGCTGACCACGATGAGCCAGGACTTCGCCGAGCTGGGGCGCATGGCGGTCGACTTCCTGCTCGGCAGGCTGGCAGGGGTGCCGGTGGCGACGCCGCGGTCGACTCCGCGCCTGGTCGTGCGCAAGAGCACCGCTCCACCCGCCCGCTGACCTCGGCCTAGGAACCCTTCGACCACGCACGCGTGGTCATGTTCCCTCATGACATCTCGTGTTGAAAGCGTTATCAGCTCATTTCCCTTGGTCCCCTTGCCTCATCGCTTGATAAACGCTTTCATGGCTGAACCGCACCGTATGTCCGGCTTAAGGAACGTGATGACGAGCAGAACCATCCAGTGGCGTCCCGGCTCTCTCGACCTGGTCCTCGAGCGGCCCGAAGACGCTCCGGCCCGCATCGCGAGGCTCGGGACCGCGTCGCCCGCACCGAGCGCCGTGGCCCCGTTCCGGGTGCAGCCGCTGGTCGAGCTGATGGTTCTGGGGGAAGGCCGGGGACTGTCCAACACGCGGTTCACCGACACCGCCGCCGGATCGCGGCTCCGGTTCGTGGACGCCGTCGAGCAGGCGGACGGCGACTGGCGGGAGCTGCGGGTGAGGCAGCGTGACGAGGTGACCGGACTGGAGGCGACAAGTGTCTTTCGCGCCAGGACGGACGTCCCGGCCCTGCAGGCCTGGACCGAGGTCACGAACACCGGACCGGCGCCCCGGGTTCTGCAGATGGTGTCGTCCTTCGCCTCCGGCGCGCTGGCCGAGACGGCGGACGACGGCGACCTGGTCCTGTGGCGAGCACGCGCCGACTGGTGCGCTGAGGGAAGGTGGGCGGCCATCCCGCTGTCGGGGCCGGACGGGCTGGCGGACATCAACAGCGAACTGCACCAACACGACGGCCGGGGCGCGCTCGTCACGGTGAGCAAGAGCACCTGGTCCTCGGGCGAGTACCTGCCGACCAGCGTCCTGGCGAGCGCCCGCACCGGCCGGGCCTGGGGCTGGCAGATCGAGCACAACGGCGCCTGGCGCTGGGAGGTGGACCGCCGCCGCGACGGGGCGAACGCCGTATCCCTCGTGCTGAGCGGCCCCACCGACCTCGACCACCAGTGGAGCACCCGGCTGCTCCCGGGGGAGAGCTTCGTCGCTGTTCCCGTGTCCGTCGCTGTGTCCGACGAGGGTTGCCAGGGAGCGCTGGCCGCCCTCACCCGGCAGCGGAGGGCGATCCGCCGCGCGCATCCCACAGACGACGCGCTGCCGGTCATCTTCAACGACTACATGAACACCCTCATGGGCGACCCGACCACCGAGCGCCTGCTGCCTCTCGTCGACGCCGCCGCGGAGACCGGCGCCGAGTACTTCTGCGTCGACGCGGGCTGGTACGACGACGGCGGGAAGTGGTGGGACAGCGTCGGCGAGTGGCGCCCCTCGACCGGCCGCTTCCCGGACGGCGGGCTCGCCCGGGTCTTCGACCACATCAGGGCCAGGGGCATGCGCCCCGGCCTGTGGCTGGAGCCGGAGGTCGTCGGGGTGCGCAGCCCTGTCGCCGCGATGCTGCCTGACGAGGCGTTCCTGAGCCGGAACGGCGAGCGGGTCGTGGAGCACGGCCGGTACTTCCTCGACCTGCGCCATCCCTCTGCCAGGAAGCATCTCGACGAGGTGGTCGATCGCCTCGTGCACGACTACGGCACCGCATTCTTCAAGCTCGACTACAACGTCACCCCGGGGCCGGGCACCGACCGGGACGCGCTCCAGCCGGGAGAGGGACTGCTCGAGCACAACCGGGCCCACCTGGAGTGGCTGGACGACCTGCTCGGCCGCCACCCGGAGGTGATCTTCGAGAACTGCGCCTCGGGAGCCATGCGGGCCGACTACGCAATGCTGTCCCGCCTCCCGCTCCAGTCCACCTCCGACCAGCAGGACTGGCGGCTCTACGCCGCCATCGCGGCGTCCGCGCCCGCCACGATGCTCCCCGAGCAGGCAGGCAACTGGGCCTACCCGCAGCCGGGGATGCCCGCGGAGGCTCTGGCCTTCACCATGATCAACGGTCTGGCCGGGCGGCTCTACCTGTCGGGACATCTCGACAAGATGAGCCGGGCCGAGCGGGAGCTCGTCGCGGACGGGGTGGCCGTGCACAAGCGGATCAGGGCCGAGGTCGCCACGGCCGAGCCGTTCTGGCCGCTGGGGCTGCCCGCCTGGTCCGACGACGTCGTCGCGCTGGGCCTGCGCACCGGTGACACGGTGCGCCTGGCCGTATGGCAACGCGACGGCGGGCCGCACGACATCCAGGTGGACCTACCCGGCCTGCGCGGCCGCCGGCTGTGGGTGGAGACCGAGTATCCGGCGACGCTACCCGGCTGGCAGCACCGGTGGGACGCCTCCACCGCGCGGCTCACGGTCCGTCCTGCCGTACCCGGACCGTCCGCGCGCCTGCTCCGCCTGCGGCCGGAGAACTGATCCCTTTCAACGTGGCAGCCCTCACCTCCCACCACACACCAGGAGAATCCATGAAGACGCGAGGCCTTTCCCGCGCGGCAGCCGCCGCCACGTGCGGGGCGCTGCTGCTGGCCGGCTGCTCGGCGGGCAACCCCGGGACGTCCTCAGCCACAGCCGGGCCGGTCGCCACGACCTGGCCTGACCCGGGCGCCGGCCTGCAGGGGGTGACCCTCACCCTGTGGATGTCGACGCAGACCGCCTCGATGGCCGACAACGTCATCAAGTCGTTCGAGGCCAAGACGGGAGCGAAGATCAACAAGATCGTCATTCCCGACGTCTACGAGACCAACGCGCCGACCAAGCTGGCCACGGGCGCCAAACCGGACCTCGCCACCTGGCAGCCGACAGGCAGCATGCTCGCGCTGCTCAAGCCGTCCACCGACCTGCAGAGCCTGGACGGCGCGCCGTGGCTGGCCAAGCAGACGCCGGCCATCCAGAAGCTGGGCCTGGTGAACGGGCATCACTACGCGGCCTTCGTCAACGTCCCCTCCGTTCTCGGTGTCTTCTACAACAAGTCGGTGTTCCAGAAGGCGGGGATCACGAGCCCGCCCAAGAACTTCCACGAGTTGCTCGCCGACGCCCAGAAGATCAAGGCGGAGGGGGTGGCGCCGTTCTTCGGCGCCGCCGGCGACCAGTGGCCCACCCAGTGGTGGCCGCAGGTCCTGCTGGCCGAGGCGTCGAAGAAGGGCCTGTGGGAGCGGGTCAGCCAGAACAAGGAGAAGTTCACCGATCCGGAGATCCTCGGCGCCGTCCGGCAGTTCCAGGACATGGTGAAGCAGGGTCTGTTCAACAAGGACGACAAGACCTCCAAGTACACCGAGTCCGGCCCGGCCCTGCTCAAGGGCGAGGCGGCGATGGTGCTGCAGCTCACCTCGTTCGCGTCGCTGATGCAGTCGACGGCGGACACGGCGACCATAGACCGGGAGATCGGCTGGTTCCCGATCTCCAAGAACGGCAACATCGCCACGTCGGTGCCCGGCGGTGACAACGCCCTGGTCGCCTTCAAGACCGGAGATCCGAAGCGGGAGTCGGGCGCCCGGCAGTTCCTGCGGTTCTGGCTGGAGACCTACTACCCCGACTACGTGAAGTCTGCCGGCACCGTGTCGATCGAGCCTGCCGTACCGACTCCCGCCGGCGTGCCGGAGGTCGTGAAGCAGGCCACGGCCGCGCTGGGCGACGCGGCCGGCTCCATGCAGCAGAACGCCGCGGTGAACCCGGACTTCTACGTGAACCTGGCGAACATGGTCAACGGGACCATGACCCCCGAACAGGTGACCTCCACCACACAGTCGCAGTTCGCCCAGCTCGCCCAGGCACTCGGGATCCAGGGCTTCTGACGGCGGCGGGGGCACGGACCCCCTCCCGCCCCCCGCCACCACACTGAAAGGCATGCAGGATCGCCATGATCCCTTCTCTTTCGGCCGCTTCCGGTCGCTCGCCGCGGCGAGCGGTGTTGTACCCGAGCTCGTTCCTCGCTCCGGCGTTCGCCGTGCTGGCCGTGTTCTTCTTCCTACCGACCGTCTTCAACTTCGTCTACGCCTTCACGGACTGGTCGGCCTTCCATGACGACATCCGCCCCGTGGGGCTGGCCAACGTCAAGGCGGTGCTGTCCAACGGCTCCCTGCTGTCGTCACTGCGGATCACCATCGTCTACGCGGTCCTGGTGGCGATCATGCAAACGGGGTTCGGGCTGGGGCTCGCCCTGCTCCTGGAGCGCGACACCCGGATCAACCGGTTCGCCAGGGTCGTCTTCTTCATCCCGGTGCTGATGTCTGCCCTGGCGGTGGGGTACACCTTCCAGGCGCTCCTCAAGCCCGACGGTCCGCTCAACGGGCTCCTCGGCGCTCTCACCGGCCAGCAGGTGACGATCCCCTGGCTCGGCAGCACCACGTGGACGGTGGTGACGGTGGCCTTCGTGAACTCCTGGAAGTGGATGGGGCTGGCGATGGTGATCTTCCTCGCCGGTCTCAAGACGATCCCGGCCGACGTGCTCGAGGCGGCCAGGATCGACGGCGCCGGCAGGTGGAGGACCTTCCGATCCATCCGGTTCCCGCTGATCGCCCCCGCGGTGACCTTCAACGTCGCGACCGCGCTGCTGGGCTCCTTCAACGGGTTCGACACGATCCTGGCGACCACGGGGGGAGGGCCCGCCCAGCAGACCGAGGTGCTCGACATCTACATCTTCCGCGTCTACGGCAACGGCCTGTTCGCCCAGGCGACCACGATGAGCCTCGCCCTCCTTCTCCTGGTCGCTCTGCTGGCCTTCCCTGTCATCGGTTACCTGCGCAAGAGGGAGCGCGTCCTGTGAGGATCTCCACCCGGGGCTGGTCCCGCCTCGTTCACCCGGCCGTCGTCATCATCCTGACCGCCGTCGTCATCGGAATCCCGCTGTGGCTGGCCCTGGTGACCTCCGCCAAGTCGCAAGGCGAGGCGAACCTGCCCGACCTGTCCCTCCCGCGGGTGTGGCACCTGTGGGACAACTACTCCCAGGCGTTCACGCAGGGGCGCATGCTGTGGGCGCTGTTCGGCAGCCTGCTGGTCATGGTGCCGTCCGTCGCCGGGGTGCTGATCTTCGGCTCGCTGGCTTCATGGGTGCTGGCTCGGCGGGCAGGGCGCGTCATGGCTGTGCTCTACTCGGCTGCGATCAGCGGGATCATCCTGCCTCCGGCCGTCGTCACGATCGTGCTGCTGCTCCGGCAACTCCACCTGGCCAGCACGCCGATCGGCATGGTGCTGGTCTACATGGGCATGTACATGTCCCTGGTGATCTTCTTCGTCACCGGTTTCGTGCGGACCATACCGGTCGAGGTGGAGGAAGCGGCCCGCATGGACGGCGCACGGCCGCTCGGCATCTTCATCAAGGTCGTCCTGCCGCTGCTGCGCCCGGTCATCGCGACCGCCACGATCCTCATCTGCCTCTACATCTGGAATGACGTCTTCTACGCCTTCTTCGTGCTCGGCGGAGGGACGTACTCGACACTTCCCCTGAACCTGTACTCGGTGGCGAGCAGCAATCTGTATCAGAACAACTGGAACCTCGTTTTCGCCTATGTCGTGCTCATGAGCCTGCCGCTGGTCGTCGTCTTCGTCGTCGCCCAAAGACGGATCATCTCCGGCATCACCGGAGGAGCCGTCAAGTGACGGTGGTCCACTGCTGGTCGGGCTGCCCGTTGCAGCCCCAGATCTATGCCCTGCGCGGTTCATCGGCGAGGTCGAGCACAAGTTGGTCGATGGTGAGGAAGAGGTCGTCTCCGGGTCGCACACACGCTCCGACCAGGACGGTGCGGTGGGCGTACGAGCTGAGGATCTTGCTGCCGGCGGCCAGTTGCGCCCACCCCTTGCGGAGAGCGGGTGTGGGCTCAAGAACTCGAGTACTTCAAACACAGAGCCCTTCGCCCGGTGAGCGGAAGGGCTCTGGGGCGCCGCATGGCTGGTCCGGGTCACCTGGGATCATGCTTCGTGATCTTGTCGATGGTGTACGCCGTCACCCGGCGCCTGTTGTCTGAGGTGCCCACCTCCAGCTCATCGCGAACGCCGATAGCGCCGCCCTCGGACCGGCAGACCGGTGAGCTGCTGGTCCGGCGCTTCGCCCAACAGTTCGGGGTGAATACGCCGTTCTTCCACGGCGGCCTGAACCAGGAGCAACGGGCCGACATCGTCCGCCTGTTCCAGTCCGACGACGGTCCGAAGTGCTCATCCTCAGCCTGAAGGCCGGGGGCACCGGGCTCACGCTCACGTGCGCCGCCGACGTCATCTACTTCGACCGGTGGTGGAACCCGGCCGTGGAGGCCCAGGCATCCGACCGGTCCACCGGATCGGTCAGACCCGCACGGTCACCGTCACCACCCTGACCACCGGGACCGCCGTCGAGGAGCACATCGAGGCCATGCACAACCGCAAGTCCGCGCTGTCGGACATCGCCGACGATCCCCGCATCGCTCTCGACGTGCAGGGCTTCTTCCCTGCTTCGGTGAGCGGCGGCCAAGCGCCCGCACCCTCACCACCCGCTGAGCCCGCGGATGCCCCCGCACCCTCCGGCCGTGACGGCCTCGCTCGCCCGCTCCGCCCGCGCCGTGGCGTCGATCGGAAGTCCTTCGAGAAAGGGACATGATCTCGCCGTAGACCGGCCTGTTGCAGACGGCAGAAATGGTTTCCATGTACACATGACCTGAGCTGGCCGTGTGTCAACGGGGAAGGAAGCGTGTCATGCCCGCACCGCATCCGATCGAGTTCCGGCAGCGTGCCGCGGCCCCGGGACCCGCCCCCCAAAGCCCGACCGCCCAGCTCAAAAGGTCCCCGAGAACGGGCTACACCCATCGGCGGTAGTCGATGGATACCGCGAAGGCCAGCGCCGGCAGCGGGACCGGTTCGTGCTCAGGGGCGCCGCATGACGACCTCTAGGAAGCGCATGCCGTTACCTTGAGGTGGTCGGCCATCATCCAGTGGTACTGAGGCCGGTCGTTCGGCGTCCGCACGGCGCGGAAGAGAACGCCGTTCACCCATTTGTCGGAGTATTTATCGTCATATGTGATGAGCTGCTGCCTGGTCTTCTCCCTCAGAATGCCTGCCTGCGGGTCAGGCAGGTGGTAGACGGGGGCCGAGTCGACGATCACCACGGCGCAGTGCTGACGCCCCACGATGGGCATCTGGGCGGGGTTCGGCGCCTGCGTCGTCGTCTTCGGCTCCAGTGCGGCGCCGACGAGTTGGCCCACCCCGGCGGCGAGCACCGCGCTGACCGATGTGATGACGAGATGCCGCAGCCATGGGCGGTCGGGCCGCGGGGATCGCTCTTCGGCCCGCGCTCTCGCTTCGGCCTGCCGCGCCTCACGGACGCGCTGCTCCCACTCGCCCCAGCCGCCGCCCAGATACTCGATGATGTCCCGCACGGCCGGTTCCGGTGGGATGCTGCGGCCGGAGAAGAGATCACCGATCACGGTCTTGCTGCGGTTAATATCAGCGGCAATTTTCCGCACACTAGGCGAATTGGCGGATTTGCGCAGCTCTTCGAGATCGGCATAGAACTGGCGAAGAACGTGGCGATAATCGTACCATTGTCCGGTTTCCATTTATCTGTCCAATCCCGAAGTCATCGGTATGCCTGAGATTGTGCCGTAACTCCGGCATTGACGGCGGTCGCTCTGTCCGCAATCCGTCCGCGGACACGACATCCCTTGCCCACCGGCTTCCCGAGGCGCGAATGTCGGGACATGAACACGAACAGCAGGGGCAAAGCCCTCTTCACGGCCACGGTTCTGGCTCTCGTCACCATGGGGACAACGACCACGGAAGCAGCGGCGGCCGCAGAAGGGACGTCTATCCCCGGATGCCGCATTTACCGGCCGGACCCGCACATCGTGGCTGGCCAGCGAATCAGGGTAAATTACTACTTCTCATGCAATAACCGACGCATTCGGTACGTAAAGGCCACATTAGCCTTGAGGCGACACCGGGGCGGACTCCCGGACGCGGTCGAGACGTCGTACCAGTTCGACAGGTTCCAGAACCCCGCGCAGGCCGGCATCAACGCCGCGCTCGAGACGCCCGCGGCGTGCCAGTCCGGCAAGCGGTACCACGGCGACATCACCATCAACGTGTCTCTCGCCGGCGCCCAGAGCCGCACCTCGACCCTGCGCGGCCCCTCCATCACCTGCGCACGTTGATCAAGGGAGTCTCGATGACCACGAGAACGATCTGGGCACGGGCCGCCGCCCTCGCCGCCACGCTCCTCCATCCCGCCGCCGCCTCGGCCACGAAGGAACCACCTCCGCCGTTCCAGCCCTGCACGGCGTTCCAGCCGCCCTGGCTGCCGAACGCCCACTCCCACAACGACTACGAGAACCGGCGGCCTCTGTGCGACGCGCTTCAACGGACACACCAGCGTGGAAGCCGACATCTGGTACGTCAAGAACCTCGCCGACGAGGAAAGCCTTTGGGTGGGACACACCTCCCCCACCACCGGCAGACTGGACGAGCTTTACCTGAACAAACTCCGCGACGTCATCGACCACAACCAGCGGAAATACGGCAGCCCGACCGTCCTGCCGCGCTACTACGGCCGCTCCAGTTGCTCGTAGACATCAAGTCCACCGGCCAGGAAGCCCGACGAGCGTTCGAACTTTTGCACCAGACGCTTCGAGACCATTACCGCACCATGGTCACCCGCCGGCACGACGGCCGGAAGATCTCCGGCCGAGTGGACGTGGTCCTGACCGGAAACAGGCCGACGAATCCCGTGATCGACGGCTGGCGTTTCGTCGGCATCGACGGTGCGGCCTCCGAGCTGAACGGTCCTCATCGCATGGGCCGCTGCAAGCGGGTTCCGCTGGTGAGCAGCGCCTGGACCGACGCGTACAACGACCCGGCCGTGCTCCGGCATTTGGTACGCACGGCGAACTCCCGCGGACAGTACTTCCGCGTCTACCACGCCGACAGCGGCACCTGGCAGAAGCTGTACGACGCCGGAGTCCACTACATCGATTCCGGCCTGCACCCCGCGGCACTACGCGCCTTCCTGAAGGACAAACAGCAGGTGAGACCACCCAGCCCCTGCATTCCCTGAACCGCTCGCCAGCAGCCGGAAGTGCCCCGCTCCACTCCCCTGGCGCAGTTCGCGGCCTCCGCGCAACTGCGCCACATATTCCGCACGACGTGCGCCTCCGACGAGCGGAACACGTTCCTCTCAGCGACGCAGTTATTCAGCCTGGATGGAGGAAACGCCACTGTGGTGTCCGACATGTATGTAAGGTGCCTCCGGTGATGGGCACACTCCCTTACGCGATGGCCACCTCCGGCAGAGCGCCCTCCCCTCTCGCCATGATCCTTGGATTCATCGCCTTCATAGGCATCCTGGCCCTCCTTGCACGGCTCCTCCACTACATCGCCCAGCGCCGGGCCGCCACGCGCCCCACGGTTCACTTAGAACCCCCGAACGCGTCCTGGAGATCCCGGTTGCACCCAGGTCAAATCTGCTGGGCGTCCCTCCACTTCGCCGAGCGTTCAGGCTGGAAAGTTCGCCCTTGTCTTGTGATACGCACCCATGAGCAGGGCATAGAAGTGCTGAAAATCACGAGCCAAGACAAGTCGCACCGACATGACTGCATACAGATACCAACGGCAAGTTGGGACAAGCGAGCACGGAAAGACAGCTGGCTCGACCTGGGTGAAAGCTATTTCATCTGGGATCAGGCGATTCAGCGCGTTGCAGGATCCTGTGACGCAGCGACGTGGCACCAGGTGATGCGACGCCATCGCACCGGCTATGTCTACATCGCGAACAGCACGGACGACAAGTAGGCATGGCGATTTCAAACTCGGCGGCTCCGCGACCCGCTCTACCTGCACCGCAGCTTGTTTGTCCCTTGCGCACCCGCAGGTGCAGTCGGCCCGGTCTGCCGCGTGGACGACTGGCCTCGGCTCCCGAACGTGTCCCGCCCGGAAACACGGTTTCATGCTGTGAGCTGGGGTTTTGCTGGCGCGATCAGATCTGCGACTGCGACCGCCGCAAGGTGTTGTCGCTGGTCTGCCGGTTGGTGAGGTGCCTGTTCGCCCTGCTGACGGTGCCGGTCCGATCTGATCGGTCCAAGGACGTTTAACTGCTGGTACTCCGTCACGAGAACCAGGCCCTCCGCCGCCTGTGGGCGGAAGTATTCCCGGTCACCCCGGCGACGATCTTGCGCTGGCACCGCTCCTTGGTAGCGCGTAAATGGACCTTCACGGACAGACGGCGCCCGGGACGGCCCGGCACCCGCCGGCCGGTCGAGGCACTGATTGTGCGGATGGCGCGGGAGAATCCGACCTGGGGACATAGAGGAATCCAAGGCGAATTGGCGCGCCTGGGTTACACGATCGCCGCTTCCACGGTGTGGAAGATCCTGCACACCGCCGGTATCGATCCGGCGCCCCGGCCGGGCCGACCTGGCGGCAGTTCCTGACCGCTCAAGCCCAGGCGATCATCGCCTGTGACTTCCTCATAGTCGAGACGATGCTGCTCAAACGGCTGTATGTACTGGTCGTCATCGAGCACGGCACCCGGCGACTGCACCTGGCCGGAGTGACCGCACACGCGACCGGAGCATGGACCACGCAGCAAGCCCGCAACCTGTGTGCGCTGGTGAGGGCGTTCCTCAAGTCCGGGGTCATGACGGCCCTTGGCGAAGCGGAAGAGACATTGCGGGAACACCCCAGGGCGGGATTCTCTCCCCGCCGCTGGCCAACATCGCCCTGTCACCTGAAGGAGGTCACGATCCCGATCGGCCACACCGGCGTGGTCGTCACGCTGGACGGTGCCGAGGGCGCGGCCATGGGCGAGCCCGTCGAGGGGCACAGCAGCTTCCGCAAGCCGTGGGAGTTCCTGGCCCGCGGCGGCACCAGGGGCGTGCAGGAGGAGACCCTGAAGGAGGGCGCGCTCCTCGCCCTGAACCCGTGGTTCGTCCGGGTCGTGCTCATGCCGACCCGGGTGATGATCCTCGAGTGGCGCGACAAGAGCGACTCGGAGCGGCAACTACGACGCCGAGCTCGACCGCATCGTCCTGAACGTGCAGGGCTACCGGCTGCAGGTGGACATGAACCAGACGCTGCGCATCCCGGAGACGGCCGCGCCCACGCTGGTCAGCGAGTTCGGCGGCACGGGCAACTCGCCGCTCGGCGGGGTGTACGACGATCCCCGTCCCGTGCAGCGCTTCGTGGAGCGGGTGCTCGGCTCGACCGTGGCGGGCTACTTCAACGGCATGGCCATGGCGGGGACGATCGACGAGTTCCTCAGGCGCTACGCCGAGACCCGCACCGCCTTCGCCGCCAAGGTCCGCAGCGCGCTGGAGGAGTGGGGCGTCGAGGCGCTGCAGACCAACCTCGGCGCCGTCGAGGCCGAGGACCCCAGCTCAACGCCCTGCTCCAGGAGGCGGCCGACGAGGAGCTGCGCGGCAGGCGGATGCACATCACCCACAGCCTCCTCACGGTCGAGGAGCAGATCGACGAGGCCAGGGCCCGCGCGGAGCGCCGCCGCGTGAACGCCGACAAGCAGATCGACGTCGAGTTGCTGGGGCCGGCCCGGCACACGCTGATCCAGCTGGCGAAGGCCATCTCCAGCATGGACGGTCCGGACATCGTGACCGGCGGCGACGGGGACCACCTGCAGCTGATGGTGCTGCGTGACATGCTCAGCCGGCTGCGCGACATGAAGCCGGACAAGGAGCTGGAGCAGGGCGAATGATCCCGGAGTGGATCGGGGCGGTCGCCGGGGTCGTCGCGATCGTGCCGTTGCTCGCGGCGGGGCTGACCAGGCCCCCCGCCGGACTCCCCGCCGGGCCCGGCGGGCCCGGCGGGGAGCGGTACGACCTGTTCCTCTCCTACGTCGACGCGGGCCGCGGCCAGGCGGCTGCTGACCGCGCACGGCCTGACCGTCTTCTTCGCCGAGTGGTCGGTCGGGCCGGGGGTCGTCGAGCTGATCGCCAAGGGCGAGGCCATCGAGGGGGCGGCGCACGGGGCGCTGCTGTTCAGCCGGAACTCGGTCGGCGACGCCGGGCTGATGGACGCCTACGCGGCGCTGCTGACCCAGGTCTACAACGGCTCGGCGGGCCGCGTCGTCCCGGTGCGCCTGGACGACGCGGAGCTGCCGCCGTTCGCCGAGATCCGCCGGCCGATCGACCTGCGCCGCGGCTGCGACGCGGAGGTGGCCAAGCTCGCCGCGGCCGTCGCACAGAAGCGGTAGCCCGTCGGTCCCGGGGCCCGCCGCCGTGCGACGGCGGGCCGCCGCCCCCTGGAGGCCGCCGCCCCCTGGAGGCCGCCGCCCCCTGGAGGCCGCCGTCCCCTGAGGGCCGCCGTCTCCTGAGGGCGGTCGTCTCCTAGAGGCGGTCGAGGATCTCGCGCAGCTGGGCGACCTCGGCCTGCTGGGCGGTCTCGATGGTCTTCGCCAGCTCCTTGGCCTCGGCGTTGGAGCCCTGCGCCTGCTCGGTACGCGCCATCTGGATCGCGCCGTTGTGATGGGCGATCATCAGCTCGGCGAACTGCCGGTCGAACGCGCCGCCCTTGGCCGCCTCCAGCTTCTTCATGTCGTCCTCGGACATCATGCCGGGCATGTCATGGCCCATCCCGTGGTCCATGCCGCCGGACGGCATCGGCTTGCCCCAGGCCGTGAGCCAGCCCTTCATGGTCTGGATCTCCGGGTCCTGAGCGGCCTTGATCTTCGCGGCCAGCTCCTTGACCTCCTTGTCGGCGGCCCGGCCGGCGGCCAGGTCGGCCATCTCGACCGCCTGCTCGTGATGCGGGATCATCATCTGCGCGAACATCACGTCCGCGTCGTTGAACTCCGCCGCGGGCGAGGCGCTCGCCGACGTCGCGGCGGGCGCGCTGCTGGACATGCCGGCCATGTCCGGCCCCATCGAGCCGCTGTCGGCGCCGCCGCAGCCGGCGACCAGCGCGAGCACGGCTCCGGCCGCCGCGGTGGCAGCGGAGATCCTGATATTTGTGAACATGGTGTTTTCCTTCGGTGATGGATGTACGCAGGCCGTCATCGCGGACCGGCCTTTCCGACCGTCCGCCGATATTTCGGCCTATATGCGCATCACCGAGAGCGCTGCGGGGCTCGGCGCCAGGCGGCGCGGCGGCGCTCTGGCCGCCGTACGCGCCGGGGACCCCCAACCGCCCATCCCCGCATGCCAGTACAGTGTGGCGGCCCAGACGACCGCGCCCAGAAGTGCGATGACCGATGTGAGCACGGCCAGGCACACGTCGCTCGGGTCGAACCCGACCGCGTCCCGCGAGCAGATCGCAGGCTCACTTCGGTCCATCTCGAATGCCGTCACGGGAGAAGCGTGAACGTGCGAGCCTTGAACGACGGCGACACCATGATGAGAGGCGAGATGCCCGAGCGTGTGCATGCCGGCCACGCCGAACGCGATCAGCAGGGGCAGCAGCCAGGGGAGGCCGGGCAGGAGCAACCGCCGTGCCATGCGCTCCCTCCTCACACCTGCCGACGTTAGTACTCATGCCAGGATATCCAGCGACATCACTGCTCATCCGGACAACCAAGCAACTATTGGTCATAGTAGTAGATGCCCCAGCACGATGAGCCTCCCGTTGAACGCCGAAGGCGCGCCGCGCGTATCTCCTCTTGGACCGGCGTGACCGTCCCCTAGCACAGGTAGTACCCGCCGTTCCGGATCGTCGATTGCCGCAAACAGGCCAGACAGCCCTTTCACTTCTGTACTATTTCGCCCCAGGTTCTGGAGATTTACGAGGAGGCGTCGTAGTGGCCGTCCCGACAAGGCTTGGACGAACAGCGGCGGCCGCGGCCCTGTCCGTGGTCGCGCTGGTCGCCACGTCCGGCACCGCCGTGGCCGAGCCGTCGCCGGCCAAGGCCAGGGCCAAGCTGGTGAAGCTGAACGAGCAGGCCGACCAGGTCGTCGAGCGCTACAACCAGGCCACCGAAGCGTACAAGAAGGCCAAGAAGAAGTACGACGCCCTCAACACCGAGCTCCGCCTCAAGGACGCCCGAGCCGGCGCCCTGCGCGACGACCTCGTCCGGCTGGCCGTCAACGACTACCAGTTCGGCCCGCTCAGAGGATGGGAGCGCTTCACCGGCCAGGCCGACCCCCAGGCGATCCTGAACAGCATGGCGTCCTTCCAGGAGATGGCCGAGTCCCGGGCGGCCAAGGTCCGTGCCTACGAGGCGGCCACCAAGGAGCTGCGCGATCGGCGCAACGACGCCAAGACCACCCTGGGCGAGGCCGACGCCGCGCGCGACAAGGTACGCGACGAGAAGTCCAAGATCGAGAAGCTGATCGCCGAGCAGACCAAGCTGCTGCGCAGGCTGGGCGCCTTCAAGACCGGCGACCCCAACAGCGCCGGCATCAAGTACACCGGCCCGGCCTCCGGCAACGCCCGCATGGCGCTGCAGTTCGCCTTCGCCCAGGTGGGCAAGCCGTACCGGTTCGGCGGCACCGGACCGGGCTCCTACGACTGCTCCGGCCTGACCCAGGCCGCCTGGCGGCAGGCTGGGGTCGAGCTGCCCCGTACGACCTGGACCCAGTGGAGCTGGGGCGCCGCCCGCCGCGTCCCGCTGAACGCGTTGCAGCCCGGCGACCTGCTCTTCAGCAAGGGGCTGGGGCACATGGGCATGTACGCCGGCAACGGCAAGATGGTCCACGCGCCGCAGACCGGGGACGTCATCAAGGTCGTCGATCTGGACGACTACTGGCGCACCCGCCTGCTCGGCGCGGTCCGCCCCTGACCGGGGCCTCTACGTGCTCCGGTGAGCCCGGCCGATGAGGTGCGCGAGGGCGGGGACGATCGGCTGCGGCGCGAAGGCGAACCGCTCGACCTCGTCCACGGCGAACCCCGCCCGCCGGATCGCGGCGAGCGTGTCGCGGTTGGGACTGCACCCTCCGGCCATCCGCCGCCACAAGGGGCTGATCGCGTCTTCGAGCAGGCCGAGTGCCGGGTTGGACGATCGTACGTGCTCGTAGAAGCGCAGCTCCCCGCCCGGCCTGAGCACCCGGGCGATCTCGGCCAGCGCCGCCGGCGGCGAGGGCACGCTGCACAGCACGAGCGAGACCACCGCGGCGTCGAAGGCGTGCTCCTCGCCCGGCAGGGCCTCGGCGTGCCCGGCCACGACCCGCACGGGCACGGGCGCCGAGGCGGCCTCGGCCTCGGCGAAGCGGCGCAGGGTGTCCTCCGGTTCGACCGCGACGACTTCGCTGACCGTCTTGGGATAGTGGGCGAAGTTGCGGCCGTTGCCGGCGCCGATCTCGATCACCCGGCCCTCGAGCCCGTCCAGGAGCCGTTTGCGGTGCTCCCGCCCGCCGCGCAGGTCCGCGGCGGCGGAGGCCTCGACGTACATGCGGGCCAGGCGGGGATGCTGGAATCCGGACAGGTCAGTCACGACGATCACCTCTGTTCAGGGGCTGACGTCTTCCAGACTGGCTCATGACGGACGGAGACGGCGTCGGCGTGCGTGCCGTCGCCTGGACGACGGCACGCACGGTTCGTCATTTCTCGCAGCGGACGGGGTAGGTGGTCTGCGCCGTCGGCTTGTTGTGGTTCAGGATCTCGATCTTGACCGTGCCGTCGGTCCTGGCCGGCCGGCTCCAGCTGAACGCCTGGACGCCGAGGATCCCGCTCTCCGGGACCTTGAGGGTGATGGTCCGCCCGGCCTGGCCGTCGATGACCCAGTGGTAGCTGATCTCCGTGCCGACCGGCGCCTTGAACTCGCCGAAGGCCGTCAGGGACGGGTCGGCGACGCAGTTCCCGTAGTAGCCGACCGACTCGATCTCGGTGATCTGCACCGTGCCCGGCGACGGGTCGGGCTGCGTGCACGTCCAGGTGTAGGGCTCCTGCTTGGCGGGCTTGTTGTGGTTCAGGATCTCCAGGCGGACCACGCCGGAGCCGCTGGACCTGGTGTTGCTGTACCAGAAGTCGCCGATCTTGGCCCGTACGCCGGGTTTGAGGGTTTCGGTCCTGAGCGTGCCCGGCTTGCCGTCGACGACCAGGCGGTACTTGATGTCCGCCTCTCGGTCCGTCACGACCATGGCGTCCGCCCGCAGGCTGAACAAGCCGTCGCACTGGCCGGTGAAGTGGGGCGTCAGCATGTACTCGAAGGTCAGCTTGGCGTCGCCGCCCTCGTCGGCGCAGGTGAAGGAGAACTCGCGCTCGGCCGGCTCGGCGGGGCCGCCGTCGGCCGCGAGGCCGAGCGTGTGGGTGCCGTTCCGGCCGGAGTCGAGGCTCCAGGTGGCGGACACCTCACGGGTGCGGGGCTGGTCGCCGGCGGGGAAGTCGACGGTCTGCGGCGCCCACTTGACGCCATCGAGGATCCACCAGTACGTGACCTTGCGCGCCGGGCCGGCCTGGAGCGAGATGCGGCCGGTGGCCTGGTACGGGACAGGCTCCAGGCAGCTGCCCTCGTAGTCGCCGGGGGTGACGTCGACGATCTGCGGCACCGGCTTCTGCGCAGGCGGCTCCGACGTCGGGGTCGTCGTGGGGGTCACCGTCGGAGTGGGCGTCGGCGTGGTGGGCGGCGGTGTCGTCGGCGTGGTGGAGCAGGTCACCTGGTAGGTGGCGCGGCCGGAGTCGTGGCCGCCGGCGTTGAGGATGCGGATGGCCTTCCAGCCGCCGGTGGAGCTGCCCACGGACAGCGGCAGCGTCACCTGCCGGGTACGGGGCCCGCCCGCCGCGAAGTAGAGCGACTCGGGCCGGCCCTCCCCCGCGCTGCTGTCGATCCACTGGTAGTCGACCTTGGCGGGCGTGCGCGACACCTGCACGGTGCCCGTGAACAACACCGTCGTGGGGCAGGCGCCGCGGTAGGTCGCCGGGCGCGCCTCGACGTCGGCCGCGGCGACCAGCGGCCTGCCGGGCTCGGCGGGCAGCGGGTGGGCGCCGTCCCACACCTCGACCGGGCCCGCGCACGCGACGCTGAAGCGGCTCTTGGCCGACAGCCCCTTCCTGCCGAGGATCTCCACGGCCTGCCAGCCGGAGGTGGTCCGGTCGAACGTCTGGCGGTCCCTCACGACCACCTTGCGCGAGCCGTTGACGCGGAAGCTCTTGATGGCGCCCTTGCTGCCGTCACCGCGCACCCAGCGGTAACGCACGGTTCCCCGGCCCTTGGCCGCGACCACGGCGGAGAAGCCGACCGTGGTGGGGCAGGCGCCGGACTGCTTGGCGGGGCTCGCCTTGACCTTGGCCACGGCCGTCCTGACCGCGGGGGCGGCCGTCCTGACCGCGGGGCCGGCGAGCGCTGGAGGGGCGGCCAGCAGGCTGCTGAGCAGCACGGCACCCAGCAGCAACGCTGTCCTTCTCATCGGGGGTCCCTTTCTTTCCACAGAAGAGGGACCATGCTCCCCGGCCCGTCTTGGGGATCACTTGGACCTCTCTTGTAACTCCCGCCACAAGCGCCGCCAAGGATCGGTCAGAATGTCCCAGTACGGCGGTGCCGTCGGATGAGGAGGCGTGTGGACGAGAGCGTGTCGCTGGCCCAGCTTGCCCGTCGGCTGGAGGAGGTGGTGGGTGAGCTGCGCGGCATCCCCGTCGACGTCGAGCGGGTGGAGGACGACGAGCTCGTCCGGAAGCAGATCGCGCAGGCCGTCCGCACGGCCGGCGAACTGCGCGCCATGCACCCGGTGGGCTCGACGGAGCGCGGCCGCGAGGAGCAGAAGAGTCGGCTGCGCGTGCTCGACGCCCTGCGGCGCGGCATGACGATGCGCACGATCGTCCACGCGAGCGTCCTGGACCACCCTCGCAAGGCGGCCCGGATCAGGGAGCTGCACGCCGCCGGCGACCTGCACCGGGTCATCGACGAGCAGATCCAGCAACTGCTCGTCTTCGACCGCGCGGTGGCGTTCGTCCGGATCACGCCCGTCCCGCACTCGCCGGGGGCTCTGGTGATCAGGCAGCAGAGCCTGATCACCACCCTCATCGACCTGTTCGAGGGGACCTGGGCCAAGGCCAGGGAGGTCACCGAGCCCACGCACCGGCTGACCCGGCGGGAGCGCGAGGTGCTCGCGCTGATCGCCGAGGGGCGCTCCAACAGCGCCGTCGCCCGCGCCCTGTCGATCACCGAGGCGGCCGTCGGCAAGCACGTGGCCGGCGTGTTCACCAAGCTCGAACTGCCCGCGACCGCCGACGACAACCGGCGGGTGCTGGCCGTGCTCGCCTACCTGCGCGGCACGGCGGGGTAGGGCCAGGACTACCCCGTCCTCGCCCCAGCCCTCCTGCGGACGGGATCCGGCACGCACTTCAATGAACGTCATGCAACGTATGACTGGATTGCTGGTCGGCGCGGTCTTCGGCGCGGTCTTCGTCGTCGTCAACGCGCAGAGCCCGCTGAACACCTTGACCGTGAACCTCCTGCGGGCGGCCGCCTGCCTGGCGGCCGCGAGCGTGGTCGCCATGTGGTTCGTCACGGCCCGGAGGCAGCACGCCGGCGGCGCGGGCCCGCGGCGGAACATGTTCGGCCGCGGCTATCTGATCGTCGTCGCCGCCGAGGCGCTCCTGCTCTTCGGCGGGCTCCGGGTGCTGGCCGCCTGGGGACTTCCGGCGCAGGCCAACGTGGCCTGGGTCGCGTTCGTGGTGGGCGTGCACTTCATCGCCCTGGCGCCGATCTGGAAGGACCGGGGCATCGCCATACCCGGTGCGGTCCTCACCCTGCTCGGCGTCGCCGGCCTGCTCCTCGCCCCGACCGGCGCGGTCGGCTGGGTGCCGCTCGTCAGCGGCGTGCTGTCCGGAGTGGCGCTCCTGACCGGCGCCGTAACTTTCGGCTGGCGAACGGTGACGGCTCGAACAGCTTAGCCCGCACAATGCCGCGCCTTTATGGAAAGTGTGCTGATCCGTGCGGATGCCTGCCATTCCGTGCGAGCCCTTGCGCCCCGGGTACCGGGGAAATCAAATGGGGTTCGCGACCGGGCGAATAAAGCCGCGTCGGTCCTCACGCAGAAAGGAGGTGTCGGAGAATGGCATTCGCCAAGCACACCGCTGCCACACTGCTGGGCCTGAACAAGGGTCGGATGGGCGGCCGCTACCCCTGGGCTGACTTCTAAAGAACGGGCGCCCGCTCCCCGAGCGGGCGAATACCCCAGGTGAATGACCGCGCTTTCCGCGCCGGTGCGAGCCACCGGCGCGTGCCGGCGTGGGCCGCGCGGACGCTGGCCCGTCGGCAACTCCTACGACTACGACCGGGACCGGATCGGCTTCCTCCGGCGCTGCCAGGCCGAGTACGGCGACATCTTCACCTTCAGCCCGGCCACCGTCTTCGTGGCGGACCCCGAGCTGATCGGCGAGCTGTTCAAGAAGTCGAACGAGCTCTATCTCACCGAGGAGTCGCTGTTCCCGGCCCGGCATTCCGACCAGGAGGTGAGCGACCACCTGGACGGCTGGATGCGGGCCCGGGGCCGCGCCTGGCACGGCATGACCAGGAACGTCGTCAGGTCTCACGGGCACCGGGTGACGGACCTGCTCGACGAACGCCTCGCGTCGCTCGCCGGCCGGGCCTTCCACGTGGTGCCGTTCATGCGGAGCTACAGCGCCAAGCTCTCGGCGATGTTCTGTTTCGGCCTGGACAACGAGGCCGTCTTCGATGCCGCGGAGCAGCGTTCGGGGCTGGCGCTGCCGTTCATGGACTCGAGCCTGACCTTCCCGAGCTGGCTGCCGCTGCCGTCCATCAAACGGGTGCAGCGGGCCGAGGCGCGGGTGAACGCGGCCATCACCGAGAAGTTCCGGCAGCGTAAGGCCGCGCCGCACGAAACGCCGGATGACCTCATCGACCTGCTGCTCGCCGACGACCCCGACATGCCCTCGGAGGACGAGGCCATCAATTTCCTGACGTCCATGATCCTCGCGTCGTTCGGCTCGCCCGGGGCGACGATGGCGTGGGTGATCCGGGAGATGGCCCGGCGGCCGGAGGTGCGCGAGCGGCTGCGTGACGAGGCGCTGGCCGTCATCGCCGACTCCGGCGGGCTCGTCAACGAGCGGAGCCTGCCGTACGCCGACGCCGTGACGAAGGAGGTCATGCGGCTCTTTCCGCCGACCTGGCTCATGGGGCGCAAGGTGCGCAAGACCTGCACGTTCGGCGGCTACACCCTGCGGCCCGGCATGGACGTGCGCTTCAGCCCGTACCTCATCCACCGCGACCCCCGCTACTGGCCGGACGCGGAGGAGTTCCGCCCCGAACGGTGGCTCGAACCCACGCAGCAGCCCCGGTTCACCTACTTCCCGTTCGGCGCCGGGCCGCGGGTGTGCCTCGGCATGCACCTGGGCATCTACCAGGCCATCGTGGGGACCGCGCACATCGCGGCCCACTACGACATCGAGGGGCTGGACCTGCACGACTCCGACGCCGTCGCCGGTCCGGTGCTGGAGCCGCTGGCGCTGCGGGTCAGGATGAGGCGCACCCACGCGGGACGGACCGTGGTGGGGGCATGACGGCGCCGGCCGGCCGCTTCCGAGACGCCCTGGCCATCGGCGAGTTCCGCGCGATCTTCGCCGCGCACATCGTGTCGATGACCGGGAGCGTCCTGGCCCAGCTGGCCCTAACCGTGCTGGTCTACGTGCGGTCCGACTCGCCGCTGCTGGCCGCGGTGACGTTCGCGCTGCCGATGCTGCCGCAGCTGGTCGCGGGGACGTTGCTGTCGGCGCTGGTGGACCGGGTGCCGAACCGGCGGCTGCTGGTCGGCTGCAACCTGATCTCGGCGGTGCCGGCGGCGGCGATGGCGGCGCCCGGCGCGCCGACGGCGGCGCTGCTGGCGCTCGGGTTCGCGCTGGGGCTGATCCGGCCGGTGTTCGGCGGCGCGCGGGCCGCCACGATGCCGCAGGTGCTGCCGGGCGACGCGTACGTGCCGGGGCGCAGCCTGATGCGGGTGGTGGCGCAGGTCGCGCAGATCGGCGGCTTCGCGGTGAGCGTCATCGCGCTGACCCTGGTCTCGCCCGGCACGCTGCTGCTGGCCGACGCCGTGTCCTTCGGCCTGTCCGCCGCGCTGCTGCGGTTCGGCACGCGGGAGCGCCCGGCGGCCGCGGGCTCCGGGCAGTCGCTGGTGCGCGACTCGCTGTCGGGGATCGGCCGGCTCATGGCGGTCCGGCCGCTGCGGCGGCTGCTGGTGTTCGCCTGGGTGGTGCCCGCGTTCGCGGTCGCGCCCGAGGCGCTGGCGGTGCCGTACGCCGGGGAGCTGTCGGCGAACGACACCGTGGGCGCCGGCCTGCTCCTGACCGCGCTGCCGCTGGGCACGGTGGCCGGCGAGTTCGCGGGGAACTGGACGCTGTCCGCCGGGCGGCAGGTCAGACTGATGGCGGCGCTGGCCGCGCTGTGCTTCGCACCCCTGCTCGCCTTCGCGTTCCGGCCGCCGATCCCGGTGGCGGCGGGGGTGCTGTTCGTCGCGGGGCTGGGCGCCTCCTTCCAGCTCGGCCTGGACCGCATGTCCTGGACGCCGCGCCGAAGGAGCTGCTGGCGCGGGCCCTGAGCATGCGGGCCTCGTGGATGATGTTCTTCCAGGGGCTCGGGTTCGCCGTGGCGGGGCTGGCCGCCGAGTTCGCGCCGACCACGGCCGTGATCACGGGCGCGGCGCTGTGCGGGCTGCTGGCCGCCGGGGCGTTCGCGCTCTCAGGCGTTCAGCCTCGGTACGTTGCGCTCGCGGATCAGGCTCTCGGCCAGGATTCGCAGGGCGAGCGGTGAGCCTCCGGCCTCGACGACGTACCGGCGGCACGCCTCCCGGTCCCGGTGCGCGAACTCGACGTTGAGCGCGGCCGACAGCACCCGGAACGCGTCGTGGTCGCTCAGCGCGCTCAGCTCCATCGGCAGCGCGCCCTCCCGGATCACCAGGTCGCTCAGGTACGCCCGCGCGCTCACGACGACCGTGCACGTGGGCGAGCCAGGCAGGAGCGGGCGCACCTGCCGTACCGACCGGGCGTTGTCCAGCACGACCAGCATCAGCTTGCCGGCCAGGACGCTGCGGTACAGGCAGGATGCCTCCTCCTCGTCGTCGGGCACCACCCGCAGCCCCAGCGCCCGCAGAAACCTGACGATCACCGGATGTGCCCCAGCATTTCCCGATAAATCCGCGTAAAGGTGGCCGTCGGGGAACCGCGCCGCCGACCGGTGCGCCCACTGGACGACCAGCGCCGACTTGCCGATCCCCGGCGGCCCGGTCACGAGGATGAGCGGGCCGGCCGCCGGGTCGTCGTACGGCCGCCGCGACCACTCCTCCAGCTGGGCCAGCTGCGGGTCCCGCCCGGCGAACCCGCGGATCGGGCGCGGCAGCTGGCGCGGCACCGGCAGCGCCGGATCGGGCCGGATCGGGGCGAGAGCCCCCTCCTCCCCCGCCGCCAGCGCCCGCCAGGCCCGGCGCCACCGCCGCACCTGCCCGGCCGCGTACCGCTGCTGGCCGCAGGACATCAGGCAGGCCCGTACGAACGCCTCCACCAGGGCCAGCCGCGGCAGGCCGCGCGGGCTGTGACCACGTAGCACCGCCGAGACCGTCGTCTCCGGGAGTACGTCGACCCAGGTGCCGTCCGCGAGCTCCACCGAGCCGCCGAGGATGCGGAGCCGGCGGAGCGACGGCTGCCCCGACCACCGGCGCAGCGCCACCAGGCGCTGTAACAGCTGCTCCGCGGCCGCGCAGCCCTCGGGACCCGGAATTTCGTGGTCCGGGTCTTCCGGGTAAACGGCGTTACCGGGCGTGGGCGCGCGCATTACGGCCGACTGATAACGTCGTGGAGAATGCGCGTAAATGTGGCCCCGGCGTGATTCGCATGAGCATTTTGTCCCCCGACGGTCACGACTTATGCCGGAGGCCGATGTCCGGAATTTGACGCCTCCGTTTCTTACTCCCGAGCGGCCGAGTTCGGCCCGGAATTACGCGGCGACCCGGAAATGATACGCGTCCATGCGGCCACTCTCCGTATATCGCCCGGCGAATTCCACGGACGCCCACAGGGGAGCGCGCCAGGCGGCCCGCCCCGCCGCGGTGCCCACCCTTGTGCGGCGGCGCCCGGCCTCCTGCGCGCCGCCGGAAGGAACCCCGCCGCTACCGCCACTGACCTGCTCATGGCTACGGTCCTTGCCAGCGGAGGCTCGACCGCTTCAATCGTGAGCGGAACCGTTCTCCAGCAGCTCGGTCGCCGACCGGGGTCGCTCGGTGGGGGCCACGGCGTGCTGGGGTTGCATAGTTTGATCGCGGGCGCGGCGATAGGGTCCCGGCTGTGAACGATATTGCCGGTGGGGTTGAAGTTGAACGGGTCTCAGCTGGTTCGCAAGACGCGTCGGCGCCGTCCGTCGTGATGATGTGTGGGATCGCGGGGTCAGGCAAGTCGACCTATGCACAGGCGTTGGAGCGACGCGGCTATGTCCGGCTGTCGATCGATGAAGCGATCTGGGCGCAATTCGGGCGTGACGGCGCCGAGTTCGACCCGGCAGAGTACGAGAACCACAAGGCGGCTGCCGAGGAAACCTTGAAGAGGCGGCTCGTGGACCTGATGGGAGCCGGCCGGCCGGTGGTCTTGGACTACAGTTTCTGGCGCCGGGCGACTCGCGACCGCTACAAGGCCTTGATCGAGAGCCATGGGTGTCAGTGGGAGCTGATCTATCTCAAGGCGAGCCCTGAGACGCTGCGTCAGCGGCTCGCCGTACGCAACAAGCTGCACGGGGCCAACTCTGTGACCGTGTCCGAGGATCTTCTCAACAGGTACCTTGCCGGTTTCGAGGAGCCCGTCGGCGAAGGGGAGCTCACAATTCCGCAGGACTGAAGACACACCCCCCAGGCCAGGAGCCCAGGGTTCCGGGCGTTTCCAGGGCTTGAGCGCACTGGTTGAGCAGCTCGACGAGGGCCCGGCCCGGAGATCCACTCCCGGTTGTCGCCCCTGGGTCGGCGTCGCCGCCGACCCCGACCGGCTGTGCGGGCGGCTCACCGGTCGTCCTCCCTGATCGACATGCTCGTCGCCGACCTCGACTCGATGGCCACGATCGGGTGAACGGACGGTCGGGGCCGACGCGGAGAGGTGCCGTTCACGGTGCGGCGGGCAGCGGGGTGGGGTGCTTGGCCCAGTAGAAGCTGATGTTGCGTGCGGTGCTGCCGTAGAAGCTCTCCTCGATCGCGCGCACTCGGCGGGTTCGCACTACCCGCGTGAATTCGGCGTCGAGGAGCACTTTGACGTCGTCAACCCCCTCCTCGGACCAGGCGGCGGCTGCACTGATCCGGCACGTTCGGTTCTGCCCTGTCCAGGTACGGTCGCGGCCGCCGTCGGCCGCGACCGTACGCGGAGGTCGATCTTCTACTTCTTGATGGGCGTGCCGGTGACCAGCGGCAGCGAGATCGAGGTGCCGGCCAGGTCGATGGTGACCTTGGCCCCGGTGCCGGGTTCGACGTCGTCCTCGGTGCCGGTGCCGTCCACGTTGGAGTTGAAGTCGTCGTTGGTTCCGGTCAGGACCAGGCCGAGCCGGTGTCCGGCCTTGAACTCGTAGTCCTGCGGCAGCATCTTCCAGGTGATCTGGTACGGCTTGCCGGGCGTCAGCGGTGCCTGGCGGCTGAGCGACTTGTGGTTCTGCGCGTCCAGGATTCCGCGGGTGACCACGTTGAAGCCGGAGGTCGCCGTGTTGTCGCCGGCCCGGAGGTAGCAGCCGTCGTCGTCGGCCGTGCTCTGGCCGACGCAGGTTTCGCCGCCGATGAACTTGAGGCCTTGCGCGCGGCCCTGGCCGGTTTCGCGGTAGTTGATGCGGGTGTCGGTGCCGTAGTCGACGAGCAGGACGCCCAGGTTGGCGGTCGGCTTGTCGAGCTTGAGGCGCAGGCTCGCCGTCGGCGTTCCGGACACCCTTATCGCGTTCTTCAGGGGTGGGGTCAGGTAGGCCAGCCGGTGGGGGTTGGCGGTGGCGGGGTCGGCGGCCATCGCGACCTCGGTCTGGGCGGTGTCGAGGTAGCTGCCGGTGCCGGTCGAGGGCTTGGCGCCCAGGGAGCCGTCCTGCTGCGGCCTGAAGGTCACCTTCTGTGTCGGTGCCGGCCAGTCGGCCTGGGTGATCCAGCGGTCCGGGCCGAGCTGCACGTCGACGCGCGGCCGGCTCATGATGTCGTTGGCCACGCCCATCAGTTCGTGGTCGAACCACTGGTGCAGGGTGTCCACCCACACGTCACGGCGGGCCCAGAACGGCTCGAGATGCCCGTACTGGGTCACCCATATCTTGCGCTGGATGTTGGAGGGCAGCAGGGCCCACCACTCGGGGATCTGGCTGCTCACCACGTTGCGGTCCTGCATGCCCATCACCGCGAAGACGCTGGCGCGGATGTTGCGCGCCTTGGAGATCGACCCGTTCCGGTAGTTGCGCTCGTGCCAGTAGGCGTTGTAGTTGCCGGTGGCGTCGTCGGAGTCTTCGCGCAGCTTCTGGCGCACCGCCGCGCATTTCTGCGCCGGATCCTTGTCGACCCGCTCGGACTGCCAGGCCGCCGCGTCCTTGAACCAGGTCAGGACGCCGTTGATGCGCGAGTTCTCGTATCCGCTGGTGTAGCCGGCGATGTTCACGATCGTCTCCAGCCCCTGCACGCCGGTGCCGGCGACGGCGGCGCCGAGCGCCCCTTCGTAGGAGTGGCCGATCATCCCGGTGCGTCCGGTGGTCCAGGTGGCCTTGACCGGTGCGCCCTGGTCGTCGTAGGCGGCCGCCCGGCCGTTCAGCCAGTCGACGACCGCCTTGCCGCCCAGCACGTCGGCGGCGCCGTAGGAGGTCGGGCAGCCCTCCGACAGCCTGGTGCCGATCATGTCGACGGACACGAACGCGTACCCGCGGGGCACGAAGTAGTTGTCGTACCACATCGGGAACTTCGTCACGTTCCCGTCCGCGTCGTAGCTCTTCTTCTCGACCTCGTAGCCGACGCCCGGCTCGTCGTAGTACGGGGTTTCCTGCATGATCACCGGGACCTTGAGCCCGGCGGCGGACTCCTTCGGCCGGATGATGTCCACCCGGATCAGGTCCTTCTTGCCGTCGCCGTCACTGTCGAGCGGCGCCTGCACCCGGACGTGTTCACGGATGGCGTCGGTGTAGGAGAAGGCGGGCTGCGTCACCCCATCGGAGAGCTTGATCTTCGGCTCGGCCGTCGCGGACGCGGCGGGAGCACCGGCGACCACGAACGCGGTCGTGAGGGTGACTGCGGCGAGAGACCTTCGCCGTTGCGGGGTTAACATGTGCATCCCTTCTAGGGTCGGTTGTTGTCATGGGTGCAGCCATCGCGGGCGCCATGTGGCGGTTCCGCTTGTCGGCGCGGGTGCACTGGCCAGGTCAGCGGGATCAGCGCCGGCCGGCGGAGCACGCGCAGGTGGCGGCGAGAGCGCCGCCGGACAGCGGCGAGATCGTCGTGGCGCGGACGAACGGTGACGGAGCGACCGGCGGTGGCCGTGGTGCGGCGCGAGCGCAGCGAGCGGCCGGTGCAGTGGCCGGTGCAGTGGCCGGTGCAGTGGCCGGTGCAGTGGCCGGTGCAGTGGCCGGTGAAGAACGCTTGGCGCTGCAGGTTTCGACCTGACGTCGCCGGCAACGGGACCGGGTGCCCAGCCGGGCAGGTCACGGTGCTGTCAGCGGCGTCGATGGCAAGGCGTCAAGGGCCGAACCCCGCCGGGCACGGCCCTGCCTGACCCGCCTTCGCCGTCGCGTCACCGGGTCCGGGCAGGACCCCTGTGACAAGCGGTGAGCTGCGCGGGTCGACACCCCGTCAAGCGGCGCCGAGGGCTTCGGTGATCTTGCGGGTCATGTCCGCCACGGTGGGGCTGGGCCGGCCCTGGTGGGTCCGGGCGGCTGCTTCGACGGCAACCAGGACGGTGCGGCGGAAGTTGTCGGCCTCTGCCGAATCGTGCTCCTTGAGCAGGCTCACGGCTGCGGTCAGGGCCGGCAGCACCTGGTCGGCGATGGCGGCCACCGACTTGCTGTCCAGCTTCATGTCCTTGGGATACTCGGCGAGCACGTGCCCGACCAGCCCGGTGGCGGAGGACAAGGCGATGGAGCCCTCGGTGGCGGCCTTGTGGGGCTTGCCGGCGGCATCGGCGGCGGACAGCAGCGTGACGGCGCCGTAGGCGGCGGTGCGCAGGGTGAGCTTGTCCTGGTCGGTCAGCGTGATGGACATGGTGGTGTGCTCCTTTGACTTTGTTGTGACGTTCAGTCGAAGTGGCGGATGGTGAAATGCGTCCCGGTGGTGCCCAGGGCGTTTCGATGGCTGAGGCCGGGCCAGGCCCAACGGTTCGGCCGCCAGGAGCCGGCCGTTGGGTTGAGGCCCGGGCACACCGGGGTGCGGGCTCGGTGTCAGTTGTCGATCGCCTGGTAGAGCGTGGTCCAGAAGTCGTGCATCAGCCGTATCGAATGCGGGGCGGACGCCCCGACCTGGGTGAGCAGGATGCCGGTGAGCTGGTTGGCCGGGTCGGCGTAGGTCGAGGTGCCGCTCCCGCCGTCCCAGCCGAACTGGCCGATGGGTGCGTAGTCACTGCGGTGGGTGCGTACCGCCATCCCGAAGCCCCAGCCGCCGTGCTGGCCCTGACCGAACGACACATGGACGTTGTCGACGGCCATGGCGTGCCGGGCGGCCTGCTGCTCGGGCGTCAGGCGGTTGGTGGTCATCAGCTCGACGGCGGGCCGCGACAGGATCCGCTCGCTGCCGTGCATCCCGCCGTTCAGCAGCATCCGGAAGTAGGCGTGGTAGTCGTCGGCGGTGGAGACCAGCCCGCCCCCGCCGCCCTGGAACGCCGGAGGCGTGCTCCACCGTCCGCCCGCGGGCTCGTCCCACACGTGGAACTCGCCGGTCTGCGGGTCGGGCGCATACAGGGTCGGCAGCCGGTCGATCTGGTCGGCGGGCACGTGGAAGCCGGTGTCGGTCATGCCGAGGGGCTCGAAGATGCGCTCGCGCAGGAACGCCTCGAACGACCCGCCGGTGACCCGGGCGACGAGCACGCTGAGGACATCGTGGCTGATCTGGTACTGCCAGCGCTCGCCGGGCTGGTACATCAGCGGCAGCTCGCTCAGGCGGCGCATCCACTCATCCGGCCCGGGCATCGGCTCCGGCAGGTTGGGCGTGAGCCCCTGCTCGAAGACCGCGCCCATGATCGGGGTGCCCAGCGACGTCATGTCCATGCCGAGCCCGAACGTGGAGGTCAGCAGGTCCCGTACGGTGATCGGCCGCCGCGCCGGCACGGTGTCGTCCAGCGGGCTGTCGATCCGCTTCAGCACCTGCCGGTCGGCCAGCTCGGGCAGCCACGGATCCACCGGGTCGTCCAGCCGCAGCCGGCACTCATCCAGCAGCACCATCGCCGCCGCCATCGCGACCGGCTTGGACGTGGAGGCCATCCGGAAGATCGTGTCCCGGCTCATCGGCGCGCCACCGTCACGTCGCATCGTCCCGATCGTCTCGACGTGCGTCTCATCGCCCCGGCTGACCAGGGCGACGATTCCAGGAATCTCCCCGGAATCGACATGCCGCGCCAGCACCTCACGCAGTCTGTACAGCCCGGCCTTGGACAAGCCGCTGTTGCTCTGTCCCATCATGAATCTCCTTGACTGAAGTGTTCGATCTTTGCGAGACCCGTCCCGATGTGGCGCTCATGGGCTTCCATGAGCGACGCGCAAGGGCCGGGGGTGAGCTCGGCGTGGCCCGGTTCGCAACCCGCAGACCGCGATCGCTGAACCGTTCATGCAGCAACCATCGCCGACCGCTCTGATACCGGGCCGTTGCCGTCCTGACGCCGCCGCTGACACGACACCGCATGGTCGACGGCGAGCTGATGGTCATGCCCGGCTGCACCAGCGGTCGAGGGCGGCGTGGGCGGGCTGCCACTGGGTGTCGTAGGCGGTGCGGGCGGGCTCCGGCAGGGTGGCGAGCATGCTCGCGGTGGTCTGCGGGTCGGCGTTCTCCAGCAACCACGGCAGCAGCCGGGGCGCGTCGGCGCCGACCCGCTGGCCGTGGATCTGGTCGAAGGCCGCCCACTGCCTTGCGGTGAGAGCTCGCCGGATGAGCGGAATCACCGCGTCCTCCTCATGCTTGAGATGCCCGCGCAAGCCCGTGACCAGGGAGTCGGTGAGGTCCCCGAGCCGGAACGGGTCGACGTCGGGGTCGGGGTCAGCGAGCAGCTCGTTGACCGTCGCGATGAGCTGGTCGATGGCTGCGTGTTCGGCCTCCATCGCCTCCAGCAGCACCAGGCCGTCCGGCCGGTCGGCCAACTGCCGGCGCAGCGCAGGCCAGAGCAGGTCGTCCTCGGCACTGTGATGGATGCGTACGGATCGCGTGAACAGCTGCCAGCCGATCGCCGTGCGCAGGATGCGCCTGAGATCGTCGTCGATTCGGACGGTGACGCGGGCGATGTGCTCCAGTTCCCGGCGCAGGGCACGATGCATGGCGTACATCGCCGTCATGTCCAAGGGCATGGTCAGGTCCCGGTCCGGCCCACGCCCGTGCCGCGGCCGTTGGTCGGGCCGGTGCGCCGCCCGGCGATCTCTTGCCGCTCGTGGGACATGCAGCCCTGGTTGACGGCCCTGAAGAGGGCCCTGATGCCTTTCATCCCGTCGGGAGGGACAAAGGCGGGGTTCGTCATGTGCGCTCGCATGATGCTGTTTCTCCGGGATGAGGCATCGGGAAAGACACGTGAGTCCGAGAGTTGGCGGCTCACGCGGACGGTTCCGGTCGATCTCCACCTTGCTGAGGCGCCGCGACTCGATCAACGCCGACTTCGAGCACACAGCGATAACCCGCGGGTTATCACAACGCGAGGACGTCGAACTCCTCGTCTGGCTGCCCGTCTCACCCGCTGATGCGAAGGCGCTTCATCATCTTTATCCTTCGTATGCCGTCGGGCGATGGGCCGGCTGAGCTACAGATCGGGGCAGGCGTGGAGATACGTGATATCGAGATCTTTCTCACCCTGGCCGAAGAGCTCCACTTCGGCCGGGCCGCCGAGCGGCTGCACGTCTCCCAGGCGCGGGTCAGCCAGGCCATCAACCAGCAGGAACGCCGCCTGGGCGGCGCGCTGTTCGACCGCGCCAACCGCCGCCAGATCCGCCTCACCCCGCTCGGCCGCCAACTCCGCGACGACCTGCGACCGGTCTACGCGGGCCTGCGCGACAGCCTCGAACGCGCCCACCTGGCGGCCCGCGGCATCACCCACGTCCTGCGCGTCGGCATGCTCCCTATCAACGTCCAAGATTTGCGCCCCTACTGGGACACCTTCCGCTCCCGCCACCCGCAGTGGAAGCTGCAGATCCAGCACGCCTCCTTCCTCGATCCGTTCGCCGGGTTGCGCCGTGGCGACCTCGACATGCTGGTCTGCTGGCTGCCGGTCGAAGAACCCGACCTAACGGTGAGCCCCGTCCTGTTCGCCGACCCGCGGGTGGTGGCCGTGGCCACCGACCACGAACTCACCCGACTCACCACGGTCTCGCTGGACATGGTCGCCGACTTCCAGCACGCGAACCCCCCAACGTGGACGGACAACTGGGCCGACGGCTACATCCCGTCCCACACCCGCTCGGGGCGGCGGATCGAACGCGGCCCTTTGGTACACAACACGGAGGAGGCTCTCACCCTGGCCAGCACCGGGGACCTCGTCAGCCTCTTCCCCGCCCACATGAGGCGCTATTGGAGCCGGCCCGACATCGCCTACCTGTCCGTCACTGACATCGACGCCCTGCCGTACGCACTGGTGTGGCGTACCGAGACCGAGAACGACCCTATCCGGGCCTTCGCCCGAGTCGCCGCCGACATCGGCACCCTTGCCATCTGAGCCGCGCATCCTGGGCACGTCGCCTTGGTCGCGCATGCCGAGGAGCGCCCCGTCCCGCATGGGTGGCATTACCGCTGGCGGAGCCCTGCGAAGATGTACGCGACCTGTTATCACGTACATGAGCGATCACGGCGCCGCGGCGACCAGGAGAACCCCTCGCCCGAGCGGTGCGCGACTCCGGCACGTTATCCGGTACATCTCCCAGGCCGGTGCAGCGACCGCCGCCCGGCGGCCGACATGAGCGCCACACCGAAGATCACCGCCCTTCGCGGCGGGCACGTCACGCTCGCCGCGGCCGCCGACGCCTTCCTCGCCACCCGGCGCACATCCAACCTCAACACCCACCGCGCCTACGCCTCAGCCGTCGACCGCGTCATCGCTCTGCTCGGCCGTGACCGGCCGCTCGCCGAAGTCAGTGACGCCGAGATCGGCGCCGCGCTCGCCGACCTGTAGGGCCGATGCGCCCGGCGACCTGGAACCGCAACCGCGCCGCCATCACCTCCTGGCTCACCTGGTGCCACACCAAGAAGCACTGGGCCGCCCCGACGGTCCCGGCCGACGCCGAACGCAGCAAGGAAAGCGCCACGAAGCCCGCGCGGTCGCCAAGACCGCCATCCACCGGCTGCTGTCCCGCAGAATTGCCATGCCGCCAGGGACGAGATTGCCCACTTCAACAAGATCCCTTCGCCTCTCTCCTCCAGGAGCAGGGGCGGAGCGTGCTGCTGCGGGTGCAACCGACTCGACTGGTCCGGCAGAGCTCGCGGCCTCATCGACGAGTTACCTTCAACGACCTCACGACCGCCGACCAGATACCAAAACCCCACTCGCCTCCGGTCAAAGACGCAGGCATTCGTCGACTCAGAACATTGTGGGCAGAACCCAGTCGACCTCACCCATCCACCGGCGCGGCAGTCGCGGCCGGCCTACTTGCCTAATCCCCGAGTAAGGACGGTCTGGCCAGACGAGAAACGGGCGGGCTGTTCGAGCGCCGGGAACATTCAGGCCGTAAGGCCTTTCCGTAGA
>NZ_JBITHZ010000033.1:0-129885 GCF_044458585.1 Nonomuraea sp. NPDC050451 | reverse complement strand
ACATGATCCACATTCCCCCGAATGCTGTGTGGTTGATCTTTACCTTCGATCATCTACCCAGAGTGATCATTTCCACACTTAGAGTGATACCCCCGTGGTATGCCCTGGCTCGCTGTTGCTCGTGTCGAAGCAGGGGAGGCGTAAAGGGGCGGGGGTGGGGTTGCGGGCGGTTGGGTCGGGCCCGGCGGTGGGAGGGAGGGCGGCGTACGGCGGGGTACGGCAGGAGGCAAGGTGCTGCGGTGGGCAGGGGGCGCTGCCGGTGCGGTGGGTGTGGAGGGAGTCGTGTTTGGGCGTGGATGGGTGAGGTGTTGGCGGCCGATAGGTGGGCGGGCGCGCCGTTGTGGTTTTCGGGTGAGGAGGGGGTGGGGTTAGGCGACGGTGGCGCGGTGGGCGATTTCGCGGGCGGCGTCCATGTAGGCCATCGCTCCGCTGGAGCCCGGGTCGTACGTCATCACCGACTGCCCATAGCTGGGCGCCTCCGAAAGGCGGACGCTGCGGGGGATGACCGTGTTGAGCACCGTGTCGCCGAAGTGTGCCCGTACCTCGTCCGCCACCTGAGAGGCCAGGCGGGTCCGCCCGTCGTACATCGTCAGGACGATGGTCGAGAGCTTCAGCGTCGGGTTGAGGTGGGCGCGGATCAGGTCGACGTTCCTGAGGAGTTGTCCGAGGCCCTCCAGGGCGTAGTACTCGCACTGGATCGGGATCATGACCTCCTCCGCCGCCACCAACGCGTTCACCGTCAGCAGGCCCAGCGACGGCGGGCAGTCGATCACGATGTAGTCCAGCTCGATCGCGTCGTACGCCGCCAGCGCACGCCGGAGGCGGGCCTCCCGGGCCACCAGGGAGACGAGTTCGATCTCGGCGCCGGCGAGGTCGATGGTGGCGGGGGCGCAGTAGAGGTTCGGCATGTCGGGGACCTGCTTGACGATGTCTGCCATCGGGAGGTCGTCGACGAGAACCTGGTAGACGTCCGGCACGTCGCCGCGGTGCTCGGTGGCCAAGGCGGTGGAGGCGTTGCCCTGAGGGTCGAGGTCGACCACGAGGACGCGCTGGCCATGCATGGAGAGGGCGGCGGCGATGTTCACCGATGTGGTGGTCTTGCCCACTCCGCCCTTCTGGTTGGCCACCGCGATCACCCTGGTCTTGGGTGGGCGCGGCCACGTGCCGTCCCCGTCGTTGGGCGTCTGGGCGGCCGTCGGGGTTGCGGATGTTTCACGTGAAACCACTGAGCTGAGCGCCTCTCGTACCAACGGCGAATCACCGGGATTCAGGGGGGTCTGGGTCACGATGTCCATCCTTTCAACCAGTGGTGTGCCGGTGCCGGGAATTGACTGTCGCGACACGCCCATTTCGGGCCAGCCAACCCCGCTTGGACTCTCGGACGGACGGCTGTCCGGCCAGCCAAGACCGCTTGACGCGACTGGCACGACCGTCACCTCCTTCGTCGACGCCTGGCTCGCTCCGGCGTGCGACCCGCTACCACCCGAACCAGTGTTGCAGGCGGCTCGACCTTACCGTGCCCGACGGTCACAAGCTCGGCCGTTCGTGCCCCGATGGCCCGCAATTGGGCCTCCGCCTCGGCGAGCTCCTCGGCGGCGCGCTCCCCCTTCATGGCGATCAGTTCGCCACCCTCGTGGAGCAGCGGCATGGCCCATTTCAGCAGGCGGTCGAGCGGCGCCACCGCGCGGGCGCTGGCGACGTCGAACTCCCGCTTGCCCGCCAGCTCCTCCGCCCGGCCGCGCAGCACCTCGACGTTGTCGAGCTTGAGCGCCTCGACGCACTCCTCCAAGAAGACGGTACGCCGAAGCAGCGGCTCCAGGAGCGTGACCGTGATGTCCTGCCGGACGATCGCCAGCACCAGCCCGGGCAGCCCGGCGCCAGAGCCGATGTCCACCAAGTGCACGTCCGGGGGTACGGCCTCGGCCACGACCGCGCAGTTGAGCAGATGGCGGTCCCAGATCCTGGGCACCTCACGCGGACCCAGCAGCCCGCGGACCACGCCGGGTCCCGCCAGCAGCTGGGCGAACGCGTTCGCGCGCTCCCAGGCCTCCCCGGCGAAGACGTCCCGCGCTATGTCCGGCGGCGCCGGAAGCTCATCGCTCACTGGTCGGTGGCCCTTTCTGGGGCTGGTGGCCCTTGTTAGGTGGGAAGCCGGGTGCTCTCTACCCAAGGCTAAAGGTGAGATCACAGTGGAAGACTAGCGGGCCGGTCTGAAGGCGACCTTTCAGCACGCCGCCGTCGGGGTGACCCGGTCCGGATGGAGAGCGTTAACAAGGGGCATGCGCGCATTTATGCGCGCTACGGCATACGTACAGGGATAAAAGAGCGTAAATGCGAAACGGCCGTCCACCATGCGGGCAGACGGCCGGATCGGATGGCGTAACACCCCTCAGGCGGGCAGGACCACCACGTAGCGGTGTGGCTCCTCGCCCTCGGACTCGCTGCGGAGCCCGGCGGCCGCCACCGCGTCGTGGACGATCTTGCGCTCGAAGGGCGTCATCGGGTGCAGCGACTTGGGCTCGCCCCCGTCCTTCACCTGGTTGGCGACCTCGGTGCCGAGCTTGGTCAGCTCGGCCCTGCGCCGCTCGCGGTAGCCCCCGACGTCGAGCATCAGGCGCGAGCGCTCGCCGGTCTGCCGGTGCACGGCGAGGCGGGTCAGCTCCTGGAGTGCCTCCAGGACCTCTCCCCCGGGACCGACGAGCTCGTTGCCCTTGAGCCCCACGACGGAGACCATGGCGCGGTCGCCCTCGACGTCCATGTCGATGTCGCCGTCGATGTCGGCGATGTCGAGAAGTCCCTCGACGTAGTCGGCAGCGATCTCGCCTTCCTGCTCCAGCGCGTTGAGATCAGGAGCCTTCTCCTGCTCGGCCTCAGTCATGGCCGGCCTCTCCTTCATGTTCAAGACTTCTTGCTGCCGGTGCGCTTGCTGCGGGACTGGCGGCTTGGCTGCTGCCTGACGATCTTAGGCTCCGGCGGGGGCGGAGGGGCCTGCTCTTCGGGCGTGGTCTTGCGAAGCTTGGCGAACAGGCCAGGCTTGACCTCGATGGGGATCGCGTTGCCCTTGGCGTCGAACTGCGGCATCGGGTGCCGGCTGTAGAACCAGTGCTGCTGGCCCAGCGTCCACAGGTTGGTGGTGACCCAGTAGAGGATCAGGCCCAGGGGGAAGTTCAGGCTGAAGAAGGCGAACAGCGGCGAGATGTACATCAGGATCTTCTGCTGCTGCGCCATGGGGTTGTCCGGCATCTGGGCCATCGAGCGGGTGACGCTCTGCCGGACGGTGAGGAAGGTGGTGAGCGAGCTGATCGCCACGAAGATGCCCAGGACGATCTTGGTCTGCAGGACCGTGGCGTCGAAGCCGGCGATCTGCGCCTCGGACATGAAGAAGCTGGCGGGCAGCGGCGCGCCGAAGATGTGGGCCGCCCTGGCGCTGTCGACCAGTTCCTGCGTCATGCCGTACTTCGGGTGGCCGTTCGCCATGTTCTGCAGCACCGTGAACATGGAGATGAAGATGGGGAACTGCGCGACGACAGGCAGGCAGCCACCGAGCGGGTTGGCCCCCGCTCCCTGGTACAGCGCCATGACCTCCTGGTTCATGCGCTGCTTGTCGTTCTTGTAGCGCTTGCGCAGATCCTGCACCTTGGGGGCGAGCTCCTGCATCTTCCGCGACGAGCGCATCTGCTTGAGGAAGAGCGGGAAGATCAGGATCCGCATGCAGACGGTCAGCGTGATGATCGTCAACGCCCACGTCAGGCCGCTGTCCGGGTTCAGGACCGTGCTGTACCCAGTGTGAATCCAGATGATGACATGGGCTACGGCTTCATACAGCCAGCTCAGCCAGGACAGCTCCACCGAGCTATCTCCCTTGCGTTTCGTGGGACCGGACCGGGCGTGGGGGCACCGGGTCTATACCTCCGGGATGGAATGGATGGCACCGCCCGATGCGCCGGACAGTCAGCCATATGCCGCGCAACGCTCCGTGCGTGGCGATCGCCTCGAGTCCATACGCACTGCACGATGGATAGAAACGGCAGCGTGGACCGAGCATCGGGCTGATGAACGCCCGGTAGAACCGGATCGGGATGATCAGCGCCCGAGCGGCGAGGCTCGGCGTCACCCCTTGCGGCTGCTCCGTCATTTTTGTCCACCCGTCGAGGACTCGCGCCGCCTGAGCAAACGTTCCAGTGCGGAGTCGAGCTCGGCGGCCAGGAGCTCGAATCGCGCGGACGCGGCCGGTGGATTGGCGCGTACCACCAGCAGGCTACCTCGCGGCAGCCGGTCGAGACGGTCCCGCATCAGGTGTCGGAGCCGCCGCTTGACCTTGTTCCGGGTCACAGCGCCGCCTACGGCCTTGCTCACCACGAAACCCACTCGAGGGGACTCTTCCCCTGAAGTGGCGAAATGCACCACGAGGGTCGGGCGACCTGCGCGCTTGCCGCGCCTGACCGCCGCCTCGAACTCCTCCCCGCGCCGCATGCGGGATTGACGGGACAGCACCGTATACGCCTATCGCCCGCCGGCAAGACGCACCGGCGGGCCATATACGCGCGGAACGATCAGGCCGACAGCTTCTCGCGGCCCTTGCGGCGGCGAGCGGCGAGGATGGCGCGACCGGCCCGGGTGCGCATCCGCAGCCGGAAGCCGTGGGTCTTCGCGCGGCGACGGTTGTTCGGCTGGAAAGTACGCTTGCTCACGGGTGGGCTCCAGGCTTGATGGTGCGCCACAAAGGCGCTTTACACACATGGATGGCCTGCCAGGGAAGCGAGGGCACGCGAAATAGCCGTCGCGTGACAAGCCGACCGTCGTACGTTACGGGGGAAGTACCCTCCAGGTCAAACTGGACGGGTTATCCACCTTTCCACAGGCGACTTTTCCACCGCTGAGCCTGCGTCCACAGTATGTGCACCCAGGTGCCACTAGGCTGTGGACAATGCCTTGAACACAGCTGTGCACATAGATACTGTCGGGCCTTCCGAAGCCGCTCAAGGGCTGTGCACAACCTGTGGATCTCCTGTGGAGGGCCTGGGCACGAAGCCCGGCCGCCACGTTGTGGACGAAGGGGCCGCCGATCACCGCGGGCGGCCACGCATGTGGATAAACGATCGCGGGGGGCCGCGAGAGGAAGGAGGGGAACCGCACCATGAACGGTGTCGACCTCGGCACGGTATGGGCGAGGGCCCTGGGCAACTTCCTCAACGAGAACGTGCCGATCCAGCAGCGTACGTGGCTCTCGATGGTGCGCCCGATCGCGCTGGCGAACGACACGATCGTGCTCGGCGTCCCCAACGACTTCCTCAAGGACCTCATCGAGGGCAAACTGCGCCCGCTCGTGGCGCACGCGCTGTCACAGGAGCTCGGCCGGACCATGCGGCTGGCTGTGATGATCGACACCACGGCGCCGGAGCCGCCGACGATCGACTCCCATCAACAGCCTGTGACTCACAGTTATCCCCAGAATGTGGAGAGCCAGCCGCTCTACGCACAGCCCGCGCCATCCCAGCACCAGCAGGCTTCGGAGCCTCCGCAGTTCTATTCTCCACAGCCTGAGCCGCCCCAGATATCCACCGAATATCCACAGCCAGGCTTCTCTTTTGAACAGGCGCAGCCGTACACACCGCCTGTGGAAAAAGAGCCGGAGCCGGCTCCGAACCGGTGGGAAGCCAAGAGCAACAAGCCCAGCGAACCGGCCAGGCTTAATCAGAAGTACACATTCGAGACATTCGTCATCGGGGCCAGCAACCGGTTCGCCCACGCGGCCGCCGTGGCGGTGGCCGAATCCCCCGCGAAGGCGTACAACCCGCTCTTCATCTACGGCGACTCGGGGCTGGGGAAGACGCACCTGCTGCACGCGATCGGGCACTATGCACAGAGCCTGTACGACGGCGCGCGGGTCAGATACGTGAGCTCCGAGGAGTTCACCAACGACTTCATCAACAGCATCCGCGACCACAAGGCCGACGGCTTCCGCGGGCGCTACCGGGCGATCGACATCCTGCTTGTGGACGACATCCAGTTCCTGGAGGGCAAGGAGCAGACCCAGGAGGAGTTCTTCCACACCTTCAACACCCTCCACAACGCCAACAAGCAGATCGTCATCTCCAGCGACCGCGCGCCCAAGCAGCTGACCACGCTGGAGGACCGGCTGCGCAACCGGTTCGAGTGGGGCCTGATCACCGACGTCCAGCCGCCGGAGCTGGAGACCCGGATCGCGATCCTCAGGAAGAAGGCCATCCAGGAGGGCCTGGCCGCGCCGCCCGAGGTGCTGGAGTACATCGCCAGCCGCATCTCCACCAACATCCGCGAGCTCGAGGGCGCCCTGATCAGGGTCACCGCGTTCGCCAGCCTCAACAGGCAGGGTGTGGACCTGCAGCTCGCCGAGGTCGTCCTCAAGGATCTGATCACCTCGGAGTCAGACACCGAGATCACCATCGCGGCGATCATGACCGAGACCGCCAACTACTTCGGCATCAGCATCGACGACCTGTGCGGCACCTCACGCAGCAGGGCGCTCGTCAACGCCCGGCAGATCGCCATGTATCTGGCCCGCGAGCTGACCGAGCTGTCGCTGCCCAAAATCGGCCAGCAGTTCGGCCGCGACCACACCACGGTCATGCACGCCGAGCGGAAGATCCGCTCGCTCATCGCCGAGCGCCGGTCGATGTACAACCAGGTCAACGAGCTGACATTGCGTATCAAGCGGACATCCCGCGGGGCCTGAACATCATGCACAGCCTGTGGATAACACTGTGGATCTGCGGAAACGCCAAAACCCACCGGCTCTTCGCCACACAATGCCCGAAAAAATCCCCCACAGGGCCTGGGGACAAGGCTGGGGACACCCTGGGGAGAACCTGGGGACTACTCGTGGATAACGTGTGGACGGCCTGTGAACAGGCGATCTGGGACTCCAGCAGCGTCCCTTTTACCCCGTGGACAACTTGTGGAAACCTCGTGGATAACCCGTGGATGAAGGCACCAAGATCTGGGGACGGCCTGTGTGCACAGAGTCTTCATCCCCAGGCGCGCGAGTTCTCCCCAGGCTTCACCCACACCCCCAGTGGATGAAAACAGGGCCGTTGATCAGCCAGAACACCGGTTGTCCACAGTTTCCACAGCCCCTAGTGTGATGACCTCTTATCTCTCTAACAAAGAAACTCAAGACCCATAGAGGGGTTCTCCCGGAGCTCAGGTGCGGGAGAGTGAACACTTGAATCAACGACGAACCCAGGAGGCCGATCACCGTGATGTTCCGAATCGAGCGAGACGTTCTCGCTGAGGCGGTGGCATGGACGGCACGCAGCCTCCCGGCGCGCCCGTCGGTGCCCGTGCTCGCCGGCATGCGTCTGGAGGTCACCGAGGCGCAGCAGCTGAAGCTGTCCGGATTCGACTACGAGGTCTCCGCCGAGGTGACGCTCGAGCTCCAGACCGGGGAGGCCGGCGTGGTGCTGGTCTCGGGCAAGCTGCTCGCCGAGATCACCCGCGCACTTCCTGCACAGCCTGTGGACTTCGTGGTGGACGGCGCCAAGGCGGTCGTCACCTGCGGCAGCGCTCGATTCACATTGCTTACCATGCCTGTGGAGGACTACCCGTCCCTCCCGGCGATGCCGCCGGCCGCCGGCCGGGTGGGCAGCGACGTGTTCGCCTCCGCCGTCGCCCAGGTGGCCGTCGCGGCGGGCCGGGACGACACGCTGCCGATGCTCACCGGTGTGCGGATGGAGATCGAGGGCGACACCGTGACCCTCGCCGCGACCGACCGCTACCGGCTCGCCGTACGCGAGCTGAAGTGGCAGCCGGGCCAGCCCGACTTCGCCGCCATCGCCATGATCCCCGGCAAGACCCTCGCCGACACGGCCAAGGCGCTCGGCACGACCGGCGCCGAGGTGGAGATCGCGCTCAGCTCCGCCGGCGGCACCGGCGAAGGCATGATCGGCTTCTCCAGCGCCGGACGGCGGACCACCACGCGGCTGCTCGACCCCGAGTTCCCCAAGTACCGCTCGCTGCTGCCCACAGAGTTCTCCGCCCGCGCGGACTTGTCCACAGGGCCGTTCGTCGAGGCGGTCAAGCGCGTTGCCCTGGTCGCCGAGCGCAACACCCCCGTGCGGCTGGCGTTCAAGAGCGGCGAGGTCGTGCTCGAGGCGGGCAGTGGCGACGAGGCACAGGCCGTCGAGGCCCTGCCTGTGGATTACGAGGGCGAGGACATGAACATCGCCTTCAACCACCAGTTCCTTCTCGAGGGCCTGGGGGCGATCGACTCGGATGTTGCGCGACTTCAGATGACCACGTCGACGAAGCCCGCTATCCTCACCGGTGGCAAGCCTGTGGATGACGGAGCCGCTACGGACTACCGTTACCTGATCATGCCCATCCGCCTGTCAGGCTGATCCTGTCATCGGGGATGATGGAAGTCTGACAAGGGGGTAGGACAACATGCAGATCGGCATGGTCGGACTGGGCAAAATGGGCGGCAACATGGCCGAGCGCCTGCGCCGCGGAGGCCACGACGTCGTCGGCTACGACCGCGATCCGGCGATCAGCGACGTGGGCAGCCTCAAGGAGCTGGTCGAACGCCTGCAGAAGCCGCGGGCGGTCTGGGTCATGGTCCCCGCCGGCAAGCCCACCCAGTCGACGGTCGACGATCTCGGCGAGCTGCTCGACCCCGGCGACATCGTCGTCGACGGCGGAAACTCCCACTATGTGGACGACCAGAAGCACGCCGCCGAGCTGGCCGAGAAGAACATCGGCTTCGTCGACTGCGGCGTGAGCGGCGGCGTCTGGGGCCTCAAGAACGGCTACGCGCTCATGTGCGGCGGCGACCAGGCCGACGTCGAGCGGCTCATGCCGATCTTCGAGACGCTCAAGCCCGAGGGCGAGGACGGCTTCGTGCACGCGGGCGAGGTCGGCGCCGGGCACTTCGCGAAGATGGTCCACAACGGCATCGAGTACGGCATGATGCAGGCGTTCGCGGAGGGCTGGGAGCTGCTCGAAGCCTCCGACGTCGTCAAGGACGTCAAGGGCTCGTTCAGGAGCTGGCGCACCGGCACCGTGATCCGCTCCTGGCTGCTCGACCTGATGGTCCGGGCGCTGGACGACGACGAGCACCTCGAGCAGCTCCGAGGTTATGCACAGGACTCCGGCGAGGGCCGGTGGACGGTGCAGGCGGCTGTGGACCACGCGGTGCCGCTGCCGGTCATCACCGCCTCGCTGTACGCCAGGTTCGCCTCGCGGCAGGACGACTCGCCCGCGATGAAGGTGGTCGCGGCGCTGCGCAACCAGTTCGGCGGCCACGCGACCACCGCGTCGGAGGGCAGCACCGAAAAGGGGGCCGACTCCCCCGGCGCCGACGTGATCCCGCCGCGCGAGACCGAGCGTCGGTGACCACAGCCATCCCCGAGGCGCACTAACCTCGTGGGGTGCATGTCGCCCACCTCTCGCTGACCGACTTCAGGTCGTACGCGTCCGTGGAGCTCGGCCTGGAGCCGGGCGTCACGGCGTTCGTGGGGCCCAACGGCCAAGGCAAGACCAACCTGGTCGAGGCCCTCGGCTACGTCGCGACGCACTCGAGTCACCGGGTGTCGAGCGACGCGCCGCTCGTGCGCAGGGGCGCCACGCGGGCGATCGTGCGCTGCGCCGTCCACAGGGAGGACCGCCGGGCGCTGGTCGAGCTGGAGATCAACCCGGGGCGGGCCAACCGCGCCAGGCTCAACCGCTCCCCCGTGTCCAGGGCCCGCGACGTCGTCGGCCTGCTGCGTACGGTGCTGTTCGCCCCTGAGGACCTGTCGCTGTCCAAGGGCGACCCGGCCGAGCGGCGCCGATTCCTCGACGACCTGCTGGTGGCCAGGACGCCCAGGTTCGCCGGCGTCCGGGCCGACTACGACCGGGTGCTCAAGCAGCGCGGCGCGCTCCTGCGTACGGCCGCGCAGGCCCGCAGAGGCAGCAGGAGCGCCAGACGGGCCGAGAGCGACACCGCGTTCGCCGCGGCCGGCGCGGGCGACGTGCTGAGCACGCTGGAGGTGTGGGACGCCCACCTCGCCAGGCACGGCGCGGAGCTGCTTCGGGCGCGGCTGGAGCTCGTCGAGGCGCTGCGCCCGCTGGTGGCCGGCGCCTACTCCGCGCTCGCTCCCGGGAGCGACCCCGCGACGCTGGCCTACCGCAGCACGTTGTCCACAGGTGGGGATACGGATGAGGGTGTCTCGGAAGACGAAGCCGCCGGTGAGCGGGGATCTTTCGATACACAGACGTTATCCACAGACTTGGGGAAAACCCTTGAAGAACGGCTCCGGGAACGGCTATTGGAGGTCCGCCCAGCGGAGCTCGAGCGCGGCGTCACGCTCGTCGGCCCCCACCGCGACGACCTGATCCTCGGCCTGGGCGACCTGCCCGCCCGGGGCTACGCCAGCCATGGCGAGTCCTGGTCGTTCGCGCTGGCGCTGCGGCTGGCCGCGTACGACCTGCTGCGGGCCGACGGCGGCGATCCCGTGCTGATCCTCGACGACGTGTTCGCCGAGCTCGATAGCCAGCGCAGGCGGCGGCTGGCCGAGATCGTCGCGCCCGCCGAGCAGGTGCTCATCACCGCCGCAGTGCCGGACGACGTGCCCGCGGAGCTGGTGGGAGGCCGGTTCGACGTCGCAGAAGGGAGCGTGACCCGTGTCCGCTGACGACAACCCCGCGGCCAGGGGAGCCGCGATGGCCAGGGAGAAGCTCGCCCAGGCCAAGGCCGACGCGGCCAAGCGCGGCCAGCTCCCCCGGCGCGAGCCCAGGCGCAAGGCGGCGGGGCCGCGCAGGGAGAGCGGCGATCCACAGCTTTTCGGACGTGCCATTGCCGACCTCCTGGCCGACCGCGGCTGGGAGCGTTCGGCGGCGGTCGGCGGGGTGTTCGGGCGCTGGATCGACATCGTGGGCCCTGACCTGGCCGCCCACACCAAGCCCGAGTCGTTCGAGGACGGCGAGGTGCTGATCGTGGCCGATTCCACAGCCTGGGCGACGCAGGTGCGGCTGCTCGCGCGCACTCTCGTACGCAGGCTCAACGAGGAGCTCGGCGACGGCACCGTCACAAAGGTCAAGGTCAGAGGCCCGCAGAACGGGCCCAGGCCGTCCGGGGGGCTGCGGGTGACCGGAAGCCGGGGCCCGGGCGACACCTACGGATAGCCTCGATCAGCGGTTTTCCGCAGCAGGCACTTTTGCTGCTCCGGTTGGCCCCCTGGGGCGATCAGAAAGCCACAGACGCGATAAGCCCCCTTTCCGAAGGGGGGATGCTTACCAGGGGGCAAATCGAGCTAGGAGCCATCACAGGCGCGTTCCTTGCCACCTTCGGCCTCCGGACCCGGTAGAATGAAGACGGATTCCGGACACGTCCGCTTGCGTGTCACCCCGGCGGTAAGCCGACTCCCTTGGGTGACCGCGCATCGGGGCACTCACGACGGTGACGGGCACGGTAGGGGCAGCTTTCGCAGGTCGATGGCCTCCCCCGCCGCGTGTCCGCGGCAGGAGGATTTCGCAGTTGTCCTACGACGCTAGCTCTATCACCGTACTCGAGGGGCTTGAGGCGGTTCGCAAGCGCCCGGGTATGTATATCGGCTCCACTGGAGAGCGCGGCCTGCACCACCTCGTCTACGAGATTGTGGACAACTCGGTGGACGAGGCCCTCGCCGGCTACGCCTCTGTGATCGACATCACGCTCTTGGCCGACAACGGTGTACGCGTGGTCGACAACGGCCGTGGCATCCCCACAGGCTTCATGGAGAAGGAGAACCGCTCGGCGGTCGAGGTCGTGCTGACCACGCTCCACGCGGGCGGCAAGTTCGACAGCCAGTCCTACGCGGTCTCCGGCGGCCTCCACGGCGTCGGCTCGGCCGTCGTCAACGCGCTGTCCACCGCCATGGACGTCGAGGTCAAGCAGAACGGCCACTACTGGCGCCAGCGCTACGAGATGTCCAAGCCCCTGGCGCCGCTGGCCAGGGGCGAGGGGACCGACGAGACCGGCACCACGATCACGTTCTGGCCGGACCCCGACATCTTCGAGACCACCGCCTGGAACTATGAGACGCTCTCGCGCCGCTTCCAGGAGACGGCCTTCCTCAACAAGGGCCTGACGATCACGCTCACCGACGAGCGGCCCGACCACATCAACGGCGAGGTCCACACCGTCACCTACTGCTACGAGGGCGGTCTGACCGACTTCGTCCAGCACCTCAACGCCAAGAAGGAGCCGGCGCACGCGTCGATCATCTCCTTCGAGGAGGAGGGCGACGGCATCGCGGTCGAGATCGCCATGCAGTGGAACAACTCCTACTCCGAGTCGGTCTACACCTTCGCCAACATGATCAACACCGCGGAGGGCGGCACCCACGAGGAGGGCTTCCGCGCGGCGCTGACGACGATCGTCAACCGCTACGCGCGCGAGCAGAAGTTCCTCAAGGAGGGCAAGGACGACAACCTCTCCGGTGAGGACGTCCGCGAGGGCCTGACCGCGATCATCTCGGTCAAGCTGTCCGACCCGCAGTTCGAGGGCCAGACCAAGGCCAAGCTGGGCAACACCGAGGCCAAGTCGTTCGTGCAGAAGGCCTGCAACGACCACCTGCGCGACTGGTTCGAGCGCAACCCCGGCGAGGCCAAGGACATCATCAACAAGTCGCTGCAGGCCTCGCGCGCCCGCCTCGCCGCCCGCCAGGCCCGCGACCTGACCAGGCGCAAGTCGCTGCTCGAGTCGGGCAGCGGCCTGCCGGGCAAGCTGGCCGACTGCCAGTGGAACGACCCGGAGAAGTGCGAGCTGTTCATCGTCGAGGGCGACTCGGCCGGTGGCTCGGCCAAGGGCGGCCGCGACTCGCGCTTCCAGGCGATCCTGCCCATCCGCGGCAAGATCCTCAACGTCGAGAAGGCGCGGATCGACAAGGTCCTGAAGAACAACGAGGTCCAGGCGCTGATCACCGCCCTGGGCACCGGGGTGCACGACGAGTTCGACATCGCCAAGCTGCGTTACCACAAGGTCATCCTCATGGCCGACGCCGACGTCGACGGCCAGCACATCAACACGCTGCTGCTGACGCTGCTGTTCCGGTTCATGAGGCCGCTGATCGAGGCCGGCCACGTCTACCTGTCGTGCCCGCCGCTCTACAAGATCAAGTGGGACCGCAAGGGCGAGGACGCCTCCTACGCGTACTCCGACGCCGAGCGCGACGCGGTCATCGCCGAAGGGATCGCCAACGGCAAGGCCGACCCCCGGCCGCGTGACAACGTACAGCGCTTCAAGGGTCTCGGCGAGATGAACGCGGCCCAGCTCTGGGAGACCACGATGAACCCGGAGACCAGGCTGCTCCGCCTGGTCACGCTCGACGACGCGGCGCAGGCCGACGACCTGTTCAGCGTGCTCATGGGCGAGGACGTGGAAGCCCGGCGCGACTTCATCATCCGCAACGCGCGCGACGTCCGCTTCCTCGACGTTTAGTTAGAAAAGGGATCATCACCTGTGACGGACGTGAACACCACTCCCCCGGCTGAGCGCATCGAGCCTGTGGACATCCAGTCCGAGATGCAGCGCAGTTACATGGACTACGCGATGTCGGTCATCGTGTCCAGGGCGCTGCCGGACGTCCGCGACGGTCTCAAGCCGGTGCACCGGCGAGTGCTCTACGCGATGTACGACGGTGGCTACCGTCCCGACCGCGGCTACTTCAAGTGCGCCCGCGTCGTCGGTGACGTGATGGGCACCTACCACCCCCACGGCGACACCTCGATCTACGACGCGCTGGTACGACTGGCGCAGCCGTGGTCGCTGCGCTATCCGCTGGTCGATGGGCAGGGCAACTTCGGCTCGCCCGGCAACGACCCGGCGGCGGCGATGCGCTACACCGAGTGCAAGCTCGCGCCCATCGCCATGGAGATGCTGCGCGACATCGACAAGGACACCGTCGACTTCCGCCCCAACTACGACGGCAAGTCGCAGGAGCCCGACGTCCTGCCGGCGCGCTTCCCGCAGCTGCTGGTCAACGGCTCGGGCGGCATCGCCGTCGGCATGGCCACCAACATCCCGCCGCACAACCTGCGCGAGGTCGCCTCGGCGGTCAAGTGGGCCCTGGAGAACCCCGAGGCCAGCGACGAGGATCTGCTCGAAGCGGCGATCAGGCTGGTCAAGGGGCCCGACTTCCCCACCAAGGCGCTGATCGTCGGGCGGCGGGGCATCGAGGACGCCTACCGCACCGGCCGCGGCTCGATCACCATGCGGGCCGTGGTCGAGGTCGAGGAGGACAAGGGACGGCAGGCGCTGGTCGTCACGGAGCTGCCGTACCAGGTCAACCCCGACAACCTCGCCCTCAAGATCGCCGAGCTGGTGCGCGAGGGCAAGCTGACCGGCATCGCCGACGTACGCGACGAGAGCTCCTCGCGGGTCGGGCAGCGCCTGGTGATCGTGCTCAAGCGCGACGCGGTCGCCAAGGTCGTGCTCAACAACCTGTACAAGCACACCCAGCTCCAGGACACCTTCGGCGCCAACATGCTGGCGCTGGTCGACGGCGTGCCGCGCACGCTGCGGCTCGACCAGTTCATCCGGCACTACGTCGCGCACCAGATCGAGGTCATCGTCCGCCGGACGCGCTACCTCCTGCGCAAGGCCGAGGAGCGCGCCCACATCCTGCGCGGCCTGCTGAAGGCCCTTGAGCGGCTCGACGAGGTCATCGCCCTCATCCGGGCCTCGGAGTCCGCCTCGCACGCCCAGCAGGGCCTCATGGCGCTGCTGGAGATCGACGAGGTGCAGGCGCAGGCCATCCTCGACATGCAGCTGCGCAAGCTGGCCGCCCTGGAGCGGCAGGCCATCCAGGACGAGTACGACGCCCTGATGACGCAGATCGCCGAGTACAACGCGATCCTGGCCAGCGAGTCCCGCCAGCGGGAGATCATCAACGAGGAGCTCGCCGAGATCGTCGGCCGCTACGGCGACGACCGGCAGACCGAGATCATCGCCTACGACGGCGACATGTCGATCGAGGACCTCATCGCCGAGGACGAGATCGTCGTCACGATCACCCGGGGCGGCTACGCCAAGCGCACGCGTACCGACCTCTACCGGGCGCAGAAGCGCGGTGGCAAGGGCGTGCGCGGCGCCCAGCTGCGCCAGGACGACATCGTCGACCACTTCTTCGTCACCACGACGCATCACTGGTTGCTGTTCTTCACGAACAAGGGCCGGGTGTACCGGGTCAAGGCGTACGAGCTGCCAGACGCCGGTCGTGACGCGCGTGGCATGCATCTCGCGAACCTTTTGGCGATGCAGCCCGACGAAACAGTTATGGAGGTTCTCGACCTACGCGACTACGACGTCGCGCCCTATCTCGTGCTCGCCACCCGCAGCGGGCTGGTCAAGAAGACCCGCCTGTCCGAGTACGACTCCCCCAGGTCCGGCGGCCTGATCGCGATCAACCTGCGGGACGACGACGAGGTCATCGGAGCCCGCCTGGTCTCCGAGCAGGACGACCTGCTGCTGGTCTCCAAGGGAGCCCAGTCGATCAGGTTCACCGCTTCCGACGAGGCGCTGCGGCCCATGGGGCGCGCGACCAGCGGTGTGATCGGCATGAGGTTCCTCGAAGGTGACGAACTTCTCGCCATGAATCGACTCGCCGACGGTCAAGATGTGCTTATCGCCACGGAGGGTGGGTACGCAAAACGGACGCCAGTGGAGCAGTATCCAGTTCAAGGACGTGGCGGTAGGGGAGTGCTTACTGCGAAAATCGTGTCTTCCCGTGGCAAGCTGGTCGGTGCCGTAATGGTCAACCCCGAGGACGAGGTCTTCGCGATCACGTTCGCCGGCGGGGTGATCCGGACGAGTGCCGGTGAGATCAAGCAGTCCGGCCGCCAGACCATGGGAGTGCGATTGATGAATCTCGCTGAAGGCGACAGCGTGGTGGCCCTCGCCCGGAACGCGGAGTCGATGGAGACTTCGGTGGAAACTGAGGAAGACGGGGGAGGAGAGTAGTTCATGAGCGCCCAGGGTGGCACCGCCAGGACGAAGGCGGCTTCGGGTAACGGACAACAGCCGAAGAAGCCCAACGAAACCGAGATCTTCGGCGCGGTCGACGACGGCAAGGACACGTCGCCCGCGCAGGGCAAGCCAGGCCCGCCCAAGGAGGAGTCGCGGTCGACGGCCCCCGCGCCGTCACCCAAGCCGTCTGCCCCCGGCCCTGGCCCCGGCGGCCCTGGTCCTGGTGCCGGTCCTGGCTCCGGCCCGCAGCAGGCGCCTCCGGAGGGCAACGACACGGTCCGCGTCCGTCCGTCGCTCGCCACCGAGGCCCCGCCCGCCCTCGAACTGCCCAACAAGAAGAAGTCGTCGAACTCCTCGGGGTCCCGGCTCCCCCGCAAGGCCCACCTGGTCCTGCGCCGGGTCGAGCCGTGGTCTGCCATGAAGTTCAGCTTCGTGGTGTCCCTGGTCTGCTTCGTGGTGCTGTTCGTCGCGGTGGCCGTCCTGTACGGCGTGCTGTCGGCCCTGGGCGTGTTCGACTCGCTGGTCGACCTGGTCAACCAGCTCGGCCAGGGGGAGCAGGGGCAGAGCTCCATCCCCATCAACATCGCCTCCTGGTTCGAGCCGGTGCGCATCCTCGGCTACACGGCACTGATCGGCGCCGTGAACGTCGTACTGATCACAGCGCTCTCCACCTTGGGCGCGGTCATCTACAACATCGCCTCTGACCTGGTCGGAGGCGTCGAGGTGACCTTCAGCGAGGCCGAGTAGACGTGGCGCTCGCGCCGGCCCCGTGAGCGGGGACGGCGCGAGCAGCACGCTGGAGGCGGTAAGCTTTTCCTCGTCCGAACAACCGGTTCGCCTCTGTCCTACGGATGCGATAACGTTCGGTGTGCGCGGGGCTATAGCTCAGTCGGTTAGAGCGCTTCCCTGATAAGGAAGAGGTCCCAGGTTCAAGTCCTGGTAGCCCCACAGAGTTTCACCAGTTCAAAGGCTAGATCCCGAGATTGCGGATCTGGCCTCTTGATCGTTTGCCACCAATTTGCCACCAAGATCGTCTGGCATCAGGTGACAGAGATCGGCCTGAAGTGACTGACGGGCGCCGTGGGAACGGCTGTGCCTCTACCCCATCGCTGGGGATCGCACGAAAATCGATACCGAGATACATGGTGCCGAAGGTGATATCGCCCAGATAGCGGCGATGTCTCAAGGCCGCCAGTAGCGGGGGAAGAGGCCAGCAGCCGGGACGGCGAATGCGGCCGGCCGTTCCCGTGCAGGGGGAACAGCCGGCGTGGTCGCTAGGGCGCCTCGACCAAGGTGTGCAGGGTCAGTGGCCGGGCGAGTATCCGGTCAAGGACCCGCTGGGCGTGACGCAGGTGCGGGGTGGTGAAGTGCTCCTCGAAGGCCTGCCGGTTCTCCCAGCGTTCCACGATCACCATGGAGGTGGGGTCGTTGGGGTCGGCGTAGGGCTGGTAGGCGAGGCAACCGGGTTCGCCCAGCGTCGGCTCGATCAGGGCTTCCAGCGCCGTACGGAGCCGATCATGCTGGCCAGGCGCGGCCAGGAACTCGGCGATCACGAACAGGGACATGACGTGGCCTCCTTCACGCGTGGCGGGCCGGGCCGTTGCCCGCGCCGGACACGGTGATCGCGGTGGCGATCTCCTCGAGGTCGGCGGGAGCCAGCTCCAGCGAGCTGGCGCCGATCCAGCCGTCCACCTGTGCGGCCGTGCGTGCGCCCACGATCGCGCCGGTGATGCCGGGCCAGGCCAGCACCCAGGCGATGGCGACCTCGGCCACGGTGCGGCCATGACGCTCGGCGATCGGCCGCAGCGCCTCGGCGAGCCGGAGGTTGGCGGTCAGGCCGGTGGTGAAGTCGTGATGGGCGGTGCGCCAGTCCTCGGCAGGCAGGCCGACCACGCGCTCGGCGGAGAAAGCCCCGGTGAGCAGACCGGACTGCAGCGGCGAGTAGACGATGACCCCGGTCTCGTGGGCGCGGGCCCAGGCGATCTCGGCGGCGGACGACCGGTTGATCGCCGAGAACGGCGGCTGGATGACATCGACATGCGCGATCCGCTCGGCGGCCTCCAGCAGATCGGGCGTGTGGTTGGACTGCCCTGTGCGGTCGGAGAGGCCCCGGAGCTGCCCGGGTGTCCCACGTTGCTGGCCGCGATGCGGTTCCCGGCTGCAGCGACTGGACGATCAGATAGACAGGCTCGCTCAATCCCGCGACGCTCTTGCCGACTACATTGGTGCAGCCGAGCGAATGGGCGGCGAGAGCTATCCACCCTTTGACGATGCTGACCTGGAGCCCATCCCCGCCTGAGCAGCCGGGATGCTGGCTATGGCCCCGAGCGGTGCCAACGGGATGGCGGCAACGCCGTCCCGGCGGCGGTAAGCATGCTCAGGCTCGGCGTCGGCTCGACCATGACCCGATCGATCGGCACCCTGGAGATCGCCGGCGCGCTCGGCCACTGGTTCAAGCCGCTCGCCGTCGCGGCCGCGGCCGGTCTCACGCTGCTGTTGATCGGCGCAGTGGGTTTCCATCTCCGCGCCCGCCTCGGCTACGATCGTGCACGCGTCCTGCTGGAAAAGTACGCCGGGCTCGACCTGCACCAGCCGCGCCACAGCGCCGCCACCCACCTCGGTGAAGCCGAAGTACCGCTGCAGCTGATCATGGGCAAGACCCGGCACAAGAACCCCCGCGCCGCCATGGCTACGTCAAACCCGGTGCCGAAGCCATCGCCAAGGTCACTGGGGCTGGCACCCCGGCGCCGTACTCACTGATCAACTGAGTGGCGGCTTGCTGGAGCTGTAGGAGCTCCGGGCCAAGTCGTGGTGGTAGCCGGACCAGGGCTCGGTGCCGTCTTCACGTCGCAGCGCGAGCGAGAGGGCTCTTCCTCGGGGTAGATGGGTTGTCGTCGCTCATCGGGTGCCTGGCCGTGGCGTCGGCTCCGTGTCGGGCTGTCGGCCTCGGCCGGTATCAACGCCTTGGCCATGGCCTTCACCATGGATCGCAACAGATCCGGGTCCCGGTCTCGATCTGCTTCGCCAGCCACTGCTCGGGCGTAGCACCGGGTTCGCGCCCATCGTCTGGTTCCCTTCGAACGTGATCTTCGCTATTCGAAAGGATCACGCGATGGCCGTCGTTGCGCCCGTGGACGCAAGCCTCGCGTTCCGTATGATCTCGCTCCGCCCAGGCCCTCGCGCAACTAATGAGATCAGCTGAGCGCGTGCGGGATGCGGTCGAGCACGGGGTGGCTGGCCAGGCCGTAGGCGTAGAAGTCGACGGCCTGCGCGCCGGCCGCCCGGGCGCCGCGTACCTTGGCGGTCAGCCGGTCGGCCGAGTCGCTGTCGGGGTAGCCGGGGCGCAGCACCGCGCGCACCTCCCGGTCCTTGCCCACCGAACGCAGGTAGGCGCCCACATCGTCGGCCACCCGGGCGGCGTCGCGCGCGTAGGCGAGCACGGCGAAGGAGGACACGAGGTTGCTCAGCGCGACCGGGTCGACGCCCAGTTGCCAGGCGTCGTGCGCGGCCAGCAAAGGCAAGGGCAGACCGTCCCGGTAGCCCTTCACCGCGCCTGTCGGGTCGACGAAGACCAGCTTGGACCCCTCGCTCGCCACCGCGTCCGCCACCTGCGAGACCAGCGAGGTCACGGTCTCACAGCGAGCGCGCGCGTAGCCGACGACGTCCGGCCCCGCGTAGGCGGTCAGGGCGGCCCTGGTCACCACGCCCTCGGCCGGCGGGTCGCCGTCGAGGACGCCGCCGACGATCCGCGCGCACTCCTCGCGTGCCATGTCCGCGTTGACGCCGAGATCGGATGCCCGCGCCGTACAGAAGTCGCAGAAGCACAAGGCCATCAGGTAGGCGTCCATCGGTCCGAGCGGCACGAAGGACCGCTCGGCCTTGAGCGGCCGGTAGTGCAGTCCCTCGGCGACGACGCTGTCCACCCCGAGCCTCGCCACCGACCTGGCCAGCGCCACGGCGTACTGGCGCACGTCGGGGTGGGCCGGGCACAGGTCGGTCGGGTAGCCGCGGTCGCCGAAGCAGTTGCGCACGGTCACGTCGGGGTGTTGGGCGCCGAGCGTGCCGTTTCGCAGGAACACCGTCCGGCCGTGCAGCTTCAGGCCGCGCGCCCGGCAGGCGTCGAGCAGGCCGTCGAAGGCGTCGGTGTAGCCGGTCGGCGGCACCAGGCGCAGCTCGGCGAACAGGTCGTCCGGCAGGTCGAAGTGCGCCCCGTCGTGCCGCAGGGTCAGCTTGGACAGCCCGTGCGGGGTGACGTCGCGGGACCCGTGATGGACGGCACCGACCGTGATCCCGGCCACGCCGTATCCCCGCACACGGTCGAGCACCTTCTCGACGCCCTCACCGCGCAGGTCCTCGACGAGGACGTATAGCGAACTGTCCACGCTCTGACATTACGCGCTCTTGTGCGCGACGAAGTCGATCTCCACAAGGATGCCGGTGGTCGGCGGCGGTGGCCTGCTGGCTGCGGGCGGTGCCGGCCAGGGTGGTGGCCACCGAGGCGGCGCGGCGGGCGAGCGCGGCGAGCGCGGGCTCCCATCCGGTCGACGGATCATGACCCGGGTCGCCGGCGGCGAGCTCAGCGTGCGCCTGGTCCAGCTCGGCGGTCAGCGCCAGGAGGTCCTCGACGCCGGCGGCCAGGCGGCGGCGCAGCCAGTCCAGCTCGTGACGCGTCTGCCGCAGGCGACCGCGGGCGCGGTGGGCGGCCTGGCGGCAGTGCTTTCCACAGTAGACGGTGGCGGCGCCTTGCCGAACCGTGGTCGGTGACTCGTCACGAAGGGCAGCCTCGAGGATCCTGGATGATTTCGGTGTGCTGCGGACGAACCAGCGGCTGGACCGGGATCTGCGGCGGCGCGGTGGAATACGGCTCCACCAGTTCGAGCTCCATGGTTCGCGACTGTCGCGGGGCGAACTCGATCATCTTGGAGTAGATCGGATGGGATCGCTCGTCCTCGCGGACGACCGGCACCCGGTCGCCGTCGAGCCACGCGGCGCTCAGCTTCGTGCCGAGTGAGGCATACAGCGACACCCATAGGAGGTTGGAGCCGACAGCATGCCGCCGATGCGGCGAGTCAAGCCGACCGGAGACGTACGCAGGCAGGTGCTGCTTCGGCACATCGTTGTCGAGCCTGATCCGCACTCTCGTGATGCGGAGACCGTCGCGGCAGGGCCCCAGCTCATAGGTGAGAGAGCGCTCCAAGTAGTAGTCGAGCTTGTTGCCCCCCGAGTTGTTGACCACCAGTCCAGCGAACGGCCCGGGCGCCTGCGGCAGCACGCCGCCGAGCGGGGTCGCCGACAGGTATCGTTGCTCGGCGTCCCTGCGGCTCCAGATCTGCACGCGCCGCTCCTTGACCAGCCGGGACAGGACGGGCAGCAATTCGGCCGGCTCGGCGGAAGTATTCGTCAGTTTCTCGCTGACGGCCAGCGCAATCCTGATCAAGAATCTCTTGCGCGCCGCGGACTTCTGATAACGGGCGTAGGCCTCCCGCTCGGTGAGGTCTACGACGTTGCCGGCGGTCACCTTCTGGCCGCCAGGAAGAGTGACGGGGCCGATCACCCGGAGAAGGTAGGCCAGACCGACGGGATCGGTGGCGATGGCGCCGTCCAGCCGTTGGCCGGTCTGCCGTTCCCACATTCCGGTCCAGATGGCCGCGGCATGGGGAAGGTGCGGGGAGAGATTGGAGATGGACAGCATCCTGGCCGCGTTCAGCCCGTAACGCGCACGGTAGGCAGGGCCGAGGTCGACGACGGGGGTGGAGGGGTCGTCAAAGTCGGCATTGCTGGTCAGCCGTTCGATGGACATCCGGCCGTGCTTGGCTTCGAGAATGCCGAACGCGCCTACGAGGCCGCCGGTTCCGCGTGCTTCGGCATTGGTCTGGAAGGCCAGGTAATAGCGGCGCGGGCCATCGCCGCCCAGCATCGGGGGGAGTACGGTGGCCGCGGTCGCTGCGGCGTCCAGCCAGCCCTGCAGCCTGTCCATCTCCTGCAAGGCCGTGGCGCGCGCCTGATCCACGCGTTCCAGACGGGTGGCCGCGGGGGTGGCGGCCAGGTGGGCCCTGGCTCGGGCAAGGCGGGTCCGCGCCTCGTTCAGCCTCGGCGCCATCGTTTCGAGGCTGGGCAGGAGCCGCCGCATGTCGCTCACGGACTGCATACCGGCCGTGATCGGGGACGCGCTCTTCTGGATGCCGATCAGCACGTTGGTGAGTTCGGCTGTGGCCTCGGCAAGCCCGCGGGCGACGGTGGCCGCGTCTCCGACCATGGGAATGTGCGTGAGCAGGGCCCAGTCAGGCGTGGCGGTAAGCGCTTGCGCTTGCGCCGCGCTCTGCCGAGCCTCGCTCAGCGGCTCCGCCAAGGCCCGCGCGTCGCCGGCGTTCACGACGTCACGCAGTCGAGACAGCGCGTGCCTGGTCACCTCGAGGTGATCCTGGACGCTGAGGCCGCGGTGGGCCCACCAGCCCCCGCCGGCCAGGATGACGACGGCGAGGGCCAGCAGACACCCGAGCGCGATGCGGGGTGGTTTCTTACTCGGCAACAGCTACCGATCCAGATCGCTTGCTTGAACGTGTCTTCCTTGATGGGGGCTTTCGTGCAGGCGCCCCCAGCAGCTGTGGCTGCAGAGCTCGTGCCCGGTTAGGACTTGACGATATGGACGATGTTGACCTCGGAGAAGGTCTTTTTGTGACACTTGCTTGCCGGTGGATATTTCTTGTGTGAGCCGCACTTTTTGTGCGAGTGGCAGCGGTTGTGCGACTTGCACATTTTGTGGGACTTGCACGTCGATTTACAAGAGAGCGCCTCGGCGGTGGCGCCGCCCCCGGTACCGACCGCCAGCACACCGCCCAACACTGTCGCGATTATGACGGATATTGCATACTTCCTGATCATTTCCGACCCCCTGTAGGAAGAGGCCACCCGGAATGCGGGAGACCTGTCTACGGAGCCTGTTTATATCCAGGCGATCAATCACCACTCGGCGACACGGCGAGTCTTACCGAACATTCGCCGAGCTCGGAGCGGGGATTCGGGGAGCCACTCTAGGGCCCACTCCTCGAAACTCGCACTGGCCTTACGGAAGGCAAAAAGGGACGGACTGCACTATCTTGTCGTGGACGGGACTTTCATCCCCACCCATCAAGTGAAGGCCGGCCGGCCCTTCTCCTTGAACCCCGTCATTGTCGAGATGGAACAAGATCGGCTATTTGCTATAGCCGATAATGTTGCGACCTGCCACGTCATAACACTTCCGAGTTGCTCAAGAAGTCGACGGGCATTCACGCAACATGTGACTCCATCAGACGCAGCGTCATCAGAGCGACGCAACCGCTACTAACTCGTAACAGTTGTAGATCAATATTGCGCTGTGAAATCGACCGGAATCCGGCGCCAACCACGTTCCGGAGCAGACGAGTCAAGTGATCATCGCGTTGGTCAGTACGGTCAGGCCCCACGCCTGGTCGGTCTGGTCGGCCAGTCCGCACAGCCATTCCCGGCAAACTGGCGCGCACCGTTTTCAACTTGGCGCGCTTCTCGACCGCAGCAGTACTTGTGGCAAGACAGGCACAGATGGGGACGAGCTCAGCGGACTCCCAATGCCTCGATAATTGACTGGTGACGAATTCTTCGCAGATGGCGCGGGCCTTCGACGAGCTAGCCGGCGGCTACGACAACGATCATCACGACGAGATCGCCCGCCTGCTGCTCGATCTGGTCAAACCCGGCCCCGGCGACAAGGCCGCCGATGTGGCTTGCGGCAACGGCGCCGTCGCGCTCGAGCTCGCCCTTACGGGTGTCGCCACTCCCATCCTGGCCGTGGACATCTCCTCTGGCATGATCGCCGTCGGCCGTGACCGCGCCGAAAAGGCTGGTCTGGCCGCCGCGATCGACTGGCAGGTGGGCCAGGCCGTCCCCCTGCCCGTGCCCGACGCCTCCCTCGACCTTGTCCTCTGCTCCTCGTCTCTACACTTTCTCGGCCGGGGAGCGCTGTCCGACTGGCGTCGAGCCCTGCGTCCCGGGGGCCGGGTCGGGTTCACCCTCCCAGTGACATCGCAGTTCCAGCCCAGCGGCGCGTTCGCCGCGCTGATCGCCTGCGACGTTCCCATCCCGAACACCGTCGACGACGCACTGGCCTTCGTCTCCGCGGCCGGCTTCGTGGAGGCGGAGGCACGTCTCGTACGCGTCGGCTCACGTTCAGTGTTCGCCGCCATGGCGACCAACCCCTGAGCATCCTCCTCCAAGGTGCGCAGCGGTGTGCTTGAGCCATGTGCCGCAACGAGTGGCACTCACGGTTCTGAGGCCGGGTGGCCCGGAGAGGGCCTCGCCTCTGGGCCATTCGACCTGGCGGGCAGTGTGATTGTTTGCTCGAGGACCTGCGACGGCGGTGACGTCAGGGCGAAGAGGTGGTCGCGAGGAATACCCAATGCTGGGGCGTACAGGAGCTGGTAGCGCGCACCCGGAGGTGCTGTCCCGTCTCCCACTTCCTGATCATGCTGGCTAGGGCGACGGTGTCCGACAAATCCGGGGTGAGCTGCCATAGCTCGCGAGCCATACCAGGCACATCCCAGAGCCGAGCCTCTCGCGCGGTGCGCAGCCGTACGGCCCACAGCGGGATGCCGCGGGTGACACCAAGTGGTCTCTCCTGGGACATCCACGCGGACAAGCGCGTCCGCGTTTGCCTCTCATTGTCATCCTGACGACACTCCACCGCAGGTCATCTACTGAGGGTCATCGAACTTTCTGGCGTGCCCGCTCGGCCTGATCCGGCCTCGCCTCGGAAGGAAGCGCAGATGACGATGCCCCCGACGGTGTCTGTCGCTGAAGCGATAGAGATTTGTCCCAATGAGCCGCTGGTCGGCTCCGTTCGTGTCGACGGTTCGAAGAACGCCACGCTGCCGTTGGCGGCGGCGGCCGCGACGCTGGGGCGGCCGGTGCACCTGGGCGATGTGTCGCAGTGCGAGGACGTGCGGACCATGCTGAACCTTCTCCGGCAGTGCGGATACGGCATCGCGCGCGCCGTCACCAATCCGGAGGAGGTCGTGGTTCAGCCGATCTCCGTGGGCGGACCGCCGCCGGAGCTCCCTGATGCAGGGAGTATCCGTGCCTCGTACTACCTGGTGCCAGCGCTGCCGGCCTTCGGGGAGGCTGCATCCGCGTACTCGACGCCATGCAAGGCGGCAGCATTCCGGCCATCCGTCACCACGACGGCGTTAACCTACTCCGATCCGAAGACCCGCGGCAGCCTCAGCAGCCTCAGCAGTGTGTCCTGTCTCGCTTGATGGTTGACACTCTGGCCTCGCTTGATGCTTGACACCTTGATCGTTATCTGTGCCTGCTCGTGGCGTTATCGACGCTTCGGGGGAGGCTCGGGTGGCATTGGTGGAGTTGAGCGTCGTGGAGCAGCGCTATCACGCGGTGATCGAGGTGTTGTCGGGGGCGAAGGTCACCGACGTGGCGGTCCGGTATGGGGTGTCGCGGCAGTCGGTGCATGCCTGGGTGCGCCGGTATCAAGGCGGTGGCCTGGCGGGGTTGGGCGACCGGTCGCACGCTCCCAAGGCGCATCCGATGCAGACGCCGGCGGCGGTGGAGGCGTTGATCTGTGAGCTGCGGCGGGCTCATCCGCGGTGGGGCCCACGGACGTTGTTGTGGGAGCTGGGGCGGCGTGGGGTGGAGCCGTTGCCGTCGCGGGCGAGCATCTATCGGGTGCTGGTGCGTAACGGGCTGGTCGATCCGGTCGCCCGCCGGCGTAAGCGGGAGGATTACCGGCGCTGGGAGCGGCCGGGGCCTATGCAGTTGTGGCAGATGGACATCATGGGCGGGCTGCTGCTGGCCGACGGTAGCGAGGCCAAGCTGATCACCGGGGTGGACGATCATTCCCGGTTCTGTGTGATCGCCTCGGTGGTGACGCGGCCGACCGGCCGGTTGGTGTGTGCGGCGTTCGCCGAGGCGATGCGCGGCTATGGGGTGCCGTTGGAGGTGCTGACCGACAACGGTAAGCAGTTCACCGGCCGGTTCGGCGGGCCGAAGGCGGGTGAGGTGCTGTTCGAGCGGGTCTGCCGGGAGAACGGCATCAAGCTGCGGCATACCGCCCCGCGCACCCCGACCACCACGGGCAAGATCGAGCGTTTCCATCAGAGCGTGCGCCGCGAATGGCTGGATGCGGCGCTGCCGTTCGCCTCGATCGAGGCCGCCCAGGCCGAGACGGACGCGTTTGTGGAGCATTACAACACCGCCCGTCCGCACCAGGCGCTGGACATGGCCTTCCCGGCTGACCGGTTCTTCGCCGAGCGCAGCGACGGCCAGCGCCGGGCCGAGCGGGAACTGCCGCTGCACCTACCCGCCACCCTGACCACCGTGACTCCTCCTTCTTCTGCTCCTGCAGACCTTCCGGTTGCGGCCGGCAACCATGGTGATCAGCTCGAACGGCCCGAACCTGTGCTGCGGATCTCGGTCGATCCGCTGTCGCGGCAGGCGATCGAGGTGGACCGGATCGTGCCCGCCTCGGGGAATCTGTCGATCGGCGGCCAGCAGCTCTGGCTCGGGCCTGATCGGGCGGGCCTGTCGATCACCGTGTGGATCAGCACGCAGCGGTTGCACGTGTTCACCACTGGCGGTGGCCGGCTGAAGAGTGTGGCCTCCCGGCTGACCGTCAAGGACCTGGCTGCGCTGCTCGCCTCGGGCCAAGCCCGCCCGGCCGCCGACGAGCCCGTTCCCGAGCCGCCGATCGAGGCCGGCGCCGTCGAGGTCGACCGGCAGGTCAGCTCGATCGGCACCATCAGCCTGGCCGGCCGCGCCTTGTGCATCGGCGCCCATCTGGCCGGCCGGCGCGTCATCGTGCGCTTGGACGGCATCACCGCCCGTGTCATGGACGAGGATCGCCTGCTGCTGCGCGCCGTGCCCTGCCCGCTCCCGCTCGCCAAGTGCTTCACCCTGCGCAACGCCCGCCCCGCCGGAGCACCGCCCGCCTCTCCGACCGAGCCCGTCACCGTCCAGCGTGTGGTCTGCAGCCGCGGCCACTTCCAGGTCGTCGGCCAGAAGATCCAGGTCGGACGCGTCCACGCCCGCAAGATCCTGGACGTGACCGTGGACGACACCCACATCACCATCCACGACAACGGCGAGCCCATCCGCGTCGTGCCCCGGACCACCACCCAGGAGATCACCCGGATCAAGTCCCAGGCGCATACTAAGAAGCGAAAGATCGGCTAGGAGTGTCAAGCATCATCCGACGCCAAAGCGTCAAGCATCAAGTGAGACCAGACAGCAGCCTCAGCAGTGACGTTGCCGAATTGTTCTTATATGGATCAAGCGGCGGCGCGGCGCGCCGCCGTACGCCCAGCGGTCCCGCGCTGCGCGTGCGGCCTGGGGGCCGTTCTCGCACGAGCGCCGCGTGGGGCATCGCCGTACGCCCGCCCCGCCGTACACCCCGAACCCACCGACCAAGCGCCACGCCGCCGCACAGGGCATCGGCCATGCCACTTCGGTATCCGCGACTAGTGATCCACGCCCGCATGCTTGCGCCTCGACGCCAGCCGAACGCCCACGTAGACAGCTCCAGCCATGAGCACAAACGGCGAAGTGACGGCAACGATAGTCAAGAACATACGCCCATCCTGCCCTCTGCCATGCCGGCCCGACAAGATCCTTGCCTCCGGCGGGGGCCTCAAGCTCCGGGATGATCGCACAAGCCGCCGGTACCCATCGAACCCGCCGACCTCAGCGCCACGTCGCCGCCGCACGAGGTTCCCTGCGGGTATGTCCAGTCAGTGGCTCTGTCGCAGATTCGGTGGTGACGGAAGGTGTCATCAGGTCACGCTGAGTCGTGATCGACGTCAACGAGTTGGTGCAGACGGTGTTCTCAGGGCTATCGCCGCTGGTAGTGGAGGATATAGCGGACCAGGGTGAGCAGATTCGGGTACGGGCGCGAACCCCGAACGGCTCTTCTGTCACCTGCCCGACCTGTGGAGCCGGGACAACGCGCGTGCATGGCTATCACGAGCGCACTCTGGCCGATGTCGCGGTGGACACACGTCGCGTGGTGGTGATGGTGCGGATTCGCCGCCTGGTCTGCCCGACCCGCGGCTGCCGCCAGACCTTCCGGGAGCAGCTGCCCGGCGTGCTGGAGCGCTACCAACGCCGCACGCCCCGCCTGGCCTCACAGATCGGAGCGGTGGTCCGCGAACTGGCCGGACGTGCCGGCGTGCGCCTCTTGTCCGCGATGGCCGTGCACCTATCCCGGCATACCGCCCTGCGGATCCTGTTACGCCTGCCCCTGCCACCGCCGCGCGTACCCCGGGTGCTGGGAGTGGACGACTTCGCCCTGCGTCGACGTCACCGCTACGCCACCGTGCTGATCGACGCCGAGACCCGAGAGCGCATCGACGTCCTGCCCGGCCGCACCGCCGACGTCCTGGAAGCCTGGCTGCGCGCCCCTCCCGGGGTGCAGATCGTGTGCCGGGACGGCTCCGGCGCCTACGCCGAAGCGATCCGCCGCGCACTTTCGGACGCCATCCAGGTCGCCGACCGGTGGCAGTGCGCCATGAGGCGCCTGGTCGTATCCCCGGCTCAGCCGGGAGGAATTGGAAGGAGGTTCCTGGGTCCGATGGCTTACCTGGATCCGAAAGGTGAAGGGGACAGCAGCATGTCATTGAAGCGGCGACCGTGCTCAGGCGTTGGAGACGGCGCGTCGTGGGACCCGCGTGATAAGGCGAAAGCTGGATTGCCTGAATCCCAATCTCCAGTTGATGGAAGGTCGCATCCGTCGGAAATCGACACCCGAAGCCGACGCCGCGCTCTGCCCGGGTTTGATGCCATGACCTGGGCACCTTCCGAGCGCGGAGCGATGCCCAGTGAGGGCATTGAAGGAGATGAGTGGGACGCCTACCTCACGCTGTCACGTACGACCAGGACGAACATGGGATCGCCTACGGGACGCGAGTCCTATGGCGACGGAGGCCCCGTAGTAGTCGCCGGAGTCACGACCGGCCAAGGAGTCCGGGAGAGCCGGACGCAGGGCGAAGGGGGCCAGGTGATCGGACACCCCAGGGTCAGGAGGTATGCGTAATGCAGAGCGCCGAAACGGTGCTGGGTGTCCTGCGTGAGCGCGGCAGGCGTGGCCTGCCGCTGGAAGAGTTGTATCGACAGTTGTTCAACCCGCAGTTGTATCTGCTGGCCTACGGGCGCATCTACGCCAACAAGGGGGCGATGACGCCCGGGGTCACCGGGGAGACCGTGGACGGCATGTCGATCGGCAAGATCGAGCCGATCATCGAGGCGCTGCGGTATGAGCGGTATCGGTGGAGCCCGGTCAAGCGGATCCACATCCCGAAGAAGAACGGCAAGACCAGGCCCTTGGGCCTTCCGCCGTGGTCGGACAAGCTCGTCGGCGAAGTGGTGCGGCTCCTGCTGGACGCCTACTACGAGCCGACGTTCTCCGACCTGTCCCACGGTTTTCGCCCCGGTCGAGGTTGCCACACCGCGTTGCGGAAAGTGGGCGAGACCTGGACCGGGACGACCTGGTTCATCGAGGGAGACGTCGCCGACTGCTTCGGGAGGTTCGATCACGAGATCATGCTCTCGACGCTGGCCGAGCGGATCCACGATGGCCGGTTCCTACGGCTGATGCGGAACATGCTCGAGGCCGGATACTTGGAGGACTGGGTCTGGAACGCGACGCTGAGCGGGGTTGCGCAAGGTGGCGTCGTTTCACCGATCCTGTCGAACATCTACCTGCACCGGCTGGACGACTTCGTCGAGAAGGTTCTGATCCCGCAATACACCCGAGGGCGGATCCGCAGGCAGGACACCGCCTATGCCAGGGTGCGCGCCGCCAGAGACCGGGCGCACAAGCGCGGAGACCACGCCACGGCGCGGGAGTTGCGCAAGCAGTTGCGAAGCATGCCCAGCGGGGATCCCCGAGATCCCGGCTTCCGGCGGCTGCGCTACGTCCGGTACTGCGACGACACCCTGCTCGGGTTCACCGGACCCAAGGCCGAAGCCGAGGAGATCAAACAGCGCCTGACAGCGTTTATGCGCGACGAACTCGCGCTGGAGTTGTCGGCGGACAAGACACTGATCACGCACGCCCGCACCCAGGCGGCGCGTTTCCTCGGCTATGAGATCACCGTCCTGCACAACGACCGCAAGGTCACTCGCGGCCGGCGCAGTGCCAACGGCGTCGTCAGCCTCAAAGTGCCAGCATCGGTGATCAAGGCTAAGAAGACCCCCTACCTGTCCCGCGGCAAACCCGAGGGCAGGCCCCGTCTGATCAACGAAGACGACCACACCATCGTCAACACCTACGGGGCCGAGTGGCGGGGCATCGTCCAGTACTATCTGCTGGCCGGGAACGTCCATCGTCTCCACCGGCTCGGTTGGGTCATGGAGACCTCGCTGCTGAAGACTCTGGCCAACAAGCACCGCTCGTCGGTGGCGAAGATGGCCCGCACATACGCGGCCACCATCGCCACTCCGCACGGGCCGCGCAAGTGCTTCGAAGCCAGGATCGAACGCAGCGGCAGGAAGCCACTGGTCGCACGGTTCGGAGGCATTCCACTACGGCGCAACAAGGACGCGGCCATCACCGACCGTGTCCTGGTCCCGGGCACCATCCGCCACAAAGAGTTGATCACCCGGCTCCTGGCGAACCGGTGCGAGATCTGCAAAGCCGACGACGGCATCTCGGTGCACCACGTCCGACGCCTCGCAGACCTCACCCTGCCGGGACGGCCGCAACCCGCGTGGGCGGAACTCATGGCCAGGCGACGGCGCAAGACCCTCGTGGTCTGCCGGACCTGCCATGACTCCATCCACACCGGGCAGCCGAAACCGCAGCTCACGCAGTAGTCACCGGAGAGCGACGTGCGGTGAAAGTCGCATGCGTCGTTCGGGCTGGGGGCCGCAGGAAAAGGACCCGTGCTCCGCGCGGACACCTCGCCAGCGGCCCACCAGTGCTCTGTGGCACAACTTCGGTGAGGCCGTCACCAAGGAAGTCGCCACACATAGTGCCTGCTGGGCCAAGGCCGGACCCCCGATCAAAGACGGCAAACGCGCCCAGACCACCCGCGAGCGCTGGCACCAGGTCCACGACCTACTCGGCAAGGGAGTTGGCCTGCTGGAGTGCGCCCGCCGCCTCAATCTGGGCCTCAACACCGTCAAACGCTACGCGCGCGTGTCCGAACCCGAACGCCTGCAACGCGCCCCGCAGTACCGGCCGACCCTCGTCGACCCCTACCGCGACCACCTCAAACGCCGCCGAACCGACGACCCCGCCGTCCCCGTCCTGCACCTGTTCAACGAGATCAAAGCCCTCGGCTACCCGGGCAGCTTCAATCTCCTCTACCGCTACATAACCCAAGGCCGGGTCGAAGCCGACCGCCTGCCCATCTCCCCACGCCGCCTCGCCCGGCTCCTGCTCACCCGGCCCGATAACCTCAAAGACGAGCATCGCCGACTGCTCAACGAGCTCACCACGGCCTGCCCCGAGATGATCGACCTGGCCGGACTCGTCCGCGACTTCGCCGACCTGCTCCGGCCGAGCGAGGGCAACGCCGACCGCCTCAGCACGTGGATCACCACCGCCCGTGCCGCCGACCTCCCTCACGTGCACGCCTTCATCCGCGGCCTCGACCAGGACCGCGACGCCGTCCACGCGGCCGTCACTCTGCCGTTCCACAACGGCGGCACCGAAGGCGTGAACACCAAGACCAAGCGCATCATGCGCCAGATGCACGGCCGCGCCGGCTTCACGCTGCTCCGCCACCGCATCCTGTTGGCCTAACGCTCCGTCACCACCGAAAGAGAGACAGAGCCAGTGACCGTACAGACCCGCAGAACCCGCCTGACAGTCCCGGAAGGGGGGCAGCTAGCGGGGGCAGGGGAGGAGTGGTTCAGGTCGTGCTCCAGGCTGGGAACTCCACTCTCGCCCTGCCCGAGATCGGTCTGACTGACAGTGCTGAGATGGCGGAGAGCATCACCGTCCTCATGCGGAGTTACTTCTCCACACACCACTTGTATGCGGCTCGTTACGCAGCCGAGGACGCGCAGGCTCTTGAGACTTCACTCGCAGGTTCGCGACCGATGTTCGATCTTCGTCACCGGACACTTGTGATCAGCGCGATTAGCGAGTCCGCCTTCTTCCTCGAAGCGGCGATCAATGAGGTCTTTCAGGATGCCAGGGACGGGCACCATTCGTATGTCGGCAGCCTAGACGGCTCGGTCCTCTCAGCCATGGCTCCGGTATGGGATGCGACCGACAACGGCTATCTGGACGTACTCAAGAAGTACGATCTTGCACTCCGTCTGGCTGGTCGCGAGTCGCTCGATCCGGGTACCAAGATTCCTGAGAACGCTCGGCTGCTTGTCCAGCTTCGGAACTACCTGGTTCATTATCGACCAGAGTTCGTGAGCATCGATATGACTCACCGTTTCGGGAAGGCTCTGGAGAGTAGCAACCGCTTCGCCCAGAACGAACTCATGAAGGGAAGCGGCAATCCGTGGTTTCCGGACCGCGCCTTGGGGGCGGGCTGCGCGGCTTGGGCCTGGCGAAGCGCAAGAGCTCTGACAGACGAGTTCGCTGCCCGGATGGGGCTCACCATGCACTACCAGTCGACAGACCACGGCGACCCCTTGCCGCGTTGAACGTGAACCCGGGTGCCGTGCCCGTCAGGGCGGTCAACGAGGGGGACCCACGGGAAGCGCGGACAGGATGACTGTCACGATGACCTGCACCGCAGCAGGTCCAGAGATTATGTACCGAAATCTTCCAAACTAGTTCACGCCCGGATTGGAGCATGCTGATCAAGCGCGTCACAGCAGACGTCGAAGCCGCTGTGCCGAGGGCATTCGACCGCACCGGCTCGCGGACAGTAGTAGACGTCCGGGCAGCCGCAATCGAAGAACTCGGGCAAGGGGTCGGGGAGACTGCTCATGGGCGTGAGCATGCTTTGAGAACTCCACGTCACGCAATTTGATCTTCAACGCAGTACGCGTTGCAGTACGCCCAGACCTTCTGGCCTCTTGATCGTTTGGCCGTCGATCCTGCCGCTCGCTTACGGCCGCGACCTGCTGCTCGTCCTGGCCAGGCGTCGCCGGCTACGTCAGTAAGGCGGTGTGGCAGCGGACCTGGAGGGATGCCCTCACCCCGTCCGGCGGCCACAGCGCCGAGGCGTGCGCGTGGATCAGGTCGTGGAGCCGGTACAGGCCCGGGGCCGGCTCCTGCAGGAGGTGGGCGTTCAGGAGGTGGTCCAGGAGCCGGATCGCCTGGGTGGTGGTCGTGTTCAGCAGGGCGGTGGCGGTGTCGAGGTCGAAGGCCGGGTGGAGGGCCGAGCCCAGGAGCCGGTAGGCCTCTTGCTGGTCGGTGGGCAGGCGTTCGTAGGAGCGGTCAAAGGCGGCGGTGACGCTTTGGCGGCCGGCTGTCAGTTCGGTGAGGCGGTCGGCGGCCAGACGGTCGAGCAGGTGGTGGGCGTTCCAGGCGGGGTGGGCCTGGAGGCAGGCGGCGGCGATGCGGATGGCCAGGGGGAGGAGGCCGCAGCGGCGTACGATCTCGGCCAGGACGTCCGGAGGCGTGTCCCGGTCGCATCCGGCTGTGCGGGTGAACAGAGTGATCGCCTCTGCCAGAGGCAGGGTGTCCAGGGACAGGATGCGGACGTCGCCCGGGCAGGTCAGGCGGTGGCGGCTGGTGACGATCACCTGGCAGCCGGGGGTGGCGGGCAGGAGCGGCTGGAGCTGGTGCTCGTCGGCGGCGTCGTCCAGGACGATCAGGAGTCTGCGGCCGGCCAGGACGCTGCGGTACAGCGCGGCGCGGTCGTCCGGGTGCCACGGGATGTGTTTCGCCGGGACGCCCATGGTGCGGAGTATGCGGGCGAGGGCGGCGCCCGGTTCAACCGGTGCCGTCGCCTGGGCGTGGCCGTGCAGGTCCACGAAGAGCTGCCCGTCGGGGAAGCGAGGGGCGAGGCGGTGGGCGGCGTGTACGGCCAGCACCGTCTTGCCCATCCCGGCCATGCCGTTGACGAAGACGACGACCTCGTTCAGCTCAGGCATGGTGGCGTGGTCCTCCACGATCGCGAGTTCGCGTTCCCGGACGCCCGGCGCGGCGACGTCGGCGGGCAGCTGCCGGGGGATGGTCCACGGCCTCGGGCCGGTCACAGACGGGTCAGCCGGGGCTGTGGTGGGGCGGTCGGTGGGGTGGCCACGGGCGACCGCGTTCAGGGTCGCCCGTTCCGCACCGTCCAGCTCCAGCGCCTTCGCCAGCGCCAGAACCGAGGTGGTCCGCGGCTGCAACAGCCCGTCGTTCTCCAGCCGACGCACCGTCCTGACATTCAGACCCGCCCGTTCGGCGAGTTGCTCCTGCGTCAGCAGCGCCCGCCGGCGCCACATGCGTAGCAGCGCCCCCAATGACATCCCGGCACCGGGATACACGGCTCCGACACCCCCGTCTTCTTCGTCGGTCCTGCCCCCGCGGACAACCAGACCATCGAAACCGCGTCCCGGCTGTTCAGGCCACTGGTCGGACGGCATTGGACGGAATCGGACGGGGCGGACGACTCCGGCTATCCGCTCAAACGTGATTGAGGGCGTGCGGGCGATTGGCCAGAATGAGCGCCATGGGCGAGCGAGGCGGGAGCGGCCGATCCCACGATGTGTGCCCTTACCAAGGTCTGGTGCCGTTCGAGGGCACGAAGGCCGAACTGTTCTTCGGGCGTACGCGGGCGACCCGCAGCCTCCTGGATCGCCTGGGGAGGCGGCTGGCGCGGCACGGATCCATCCTGCTGGTCTCAGGCGCCTCGGGGGTGGGCAAGTCGTCGCTGCTGCGGGCGGGGCTGATGCCGGCGCTGGCGGAGGGGATGTTGCCGCTGGCCGGGTCGCAGGACTGGCCGCGCCTGCTGGTGACGCCGAGCGCGAAGCCGTTCGGCGCGCTCGCCGGGGTGTGGGTGGGGGCGTTCGGCGGGCTGGTCGAGACTGTGGCCGAGCGATTACGGGAGGATCCGGGGGAGGTCGTCGCGGGAGCCGGGCGGTTCGTGCTGGTGGTCGACCAGTTCGAGGAGCTGTTCACCCTGGTGGGCGACGAGCGGGAGCGACAGGCGTTCGTACGGGCCCTGCACGCCCTGGCCGAGGGCACGGACGGCGGCGGGGTGATCGTCGGGGTACGCGCCGACTACTGGGACCGGTGCGCTGCCTACCCGCAGTTCGCCGAGGCGATCCAGGACGGTCAGGTCATCGTCGAGCCGATGACGGAGCCGGACCTGCGGCTGGCCATCACCGGCCCCGCGGCCGCGGCGGGTCTGGAGCTCGAACAGGGGCTGGTGGAGATCATCCTGGCGGAGCTGCGCGCCGGCGACCGGTACGAGGCCGGCGCCCTGCCCCTGCTCTCCCAGGCCCTGCGCAACACCTGGGAGCGGCGCGAGAAGGACACCCTGACGGTCCGGGGGTACGAGGACTCCGGCCGGGTACGCGACTCCGTACGACGTACGGCCGACGAGGCCCTCGACGGGCTCCGGCCGGACGATCGCAAGGCCGCGCTCAGGTTCTTCCGGCGGATGACGACGATCACCGCGGGCGGCCGGGTCGCGCGGCGCCGGGCGACGCTGGCCGAGCTGCACGCCGCCGCGTCGGCGCGTTCGGCGGATGACTTGGAGCGGACGGCGGCGCTGCTGTCCGCGTTCGCCGACCGGCGCCTGCTCACCCTGCACGAGGACAGCGTCGAGATCGCCCACGACGCGCTCCTGACGGCCTGGCCCACCCTGCGGCAGTGGCTCGAACCGGACCTCGCCGCGCAGACGGTGTACGACGGGCTCCTGGAGGCTGCCGCCCAGTGGGCGGAGAACCACCGCGACCCGGCTTTTCTCTACCGGGGGCCCCGGCTGCTGGCGGTCCAGGACTGTCGGCCCCGCTGGGAGCGCGACCCCGACAGCTTCCCCCCGCCCGGCGCCATCGTAGAGAGCTTCGTCACGGCCTCCACGCGGGAGGCGCGGCAAGTGACCCGGCGCCGCCGGCTCGTCATGTCGGGTCTGGCAGCGCTGTCGGTCCTCGCCCTCGCCGCGGCCGGCACCGCCGTCAACGCGGCGGCCGACGCGAACTGGCAACGCGGTCTGGCCAGCTCCCGCCAGCTGGCGGCGCAGAGCGAGGTCACCGGCGACACCGCCCTGGCCTCGATGCTCGCCGTGGCGGCGTGGCGGATCGCGCACACCAACGAGGCCAGGAACCGGGTGCTGACCGCGGCGACCCGTACCGGCAGGGGGACGCTCACCGGGCACCAGCGGGGCGTCACGGCGGTGGCGTTCAGTCCCGACGGCGCGACCATCGTGACGGGGGGCGACGACGGGACGGCGCGGTTGTGGGACGCGGCGACGCGGCGGCAGCTCGGCGCCCCGATCACCCGGGCGAAGTACGACTGTTCGAGCGTGCGGCTGGCTGTCAGCCCCGACGGCCGGACGCTGGCCACGGCGTGCCTCGACATCGTCCGGTTCTACGACGTGGTCACCCGTCGCGAGCTGGGCGCCCAGGTGAAGGCCGAGGGGGTCGTGGCGGCGCTCGCGTTCAACCCGGACGGGAGAACGCTGGCGACCGGCGACAGCAAAGGCGTGGTCCAGCAGTGGGACGTGGCCACGCACCTCCCGCACGGGGCTCCCATGGGTCGTCCGGACGAGAGGTACGACCACCGGAAGGGCATCCGCGGCGTGACGTACAGCAGGGACGGGAAGATCCTGGTCACCGCCGGGGAGGACAAGACCGCGCGGCTCTGGGACACCGCCACGTCCCGCCAGCTCGGCGCCCCCTTCACGGGGCACACCCAGCCCCTCGCCGATGTGGCGCTCAGCCCGGACGGGTCAACCCTGGCAACCGTGAGCTGGGACCGTACCGGCCGGGTGTGGGACGTGGCCACGCGCAAGCCGAAGGGGATGCTCAAGGACCGCACGGCCGGTTACTACTCGGTCGCCTTCAGCCCGGACGGCACGCGGATCGCGACCGGCGGGGACAGCGGCCGCACCGTGGTGTGGGACACGGCCAGCAGGCAGCAGCTGTTCGCGCTCTGGGACAACTACGCCGGCGTGGACGACATCGCGTTCAGCCCGGACGGGAGTGTGCTGGTCGCCGCCAGCGATGACGGCGTGGTCCGGCTGGCCGACCCGAAGGTCCTCCAGCAGAAGGGGACCCGCGTGCCGGCGCTGGGGGCCGTCGCGCTGAGCCCGGACGGGCGGATTCTGGTCACCGGCGTCGCCGACGAGAAGAGCCCCGACCTCCAGCTGTGGGACGCGGCCACCCAGCGTCATCTCGGCCCGCCGCTGCGTCCCGAGGACGCCCGCCGTGCGGCGGCGTACCGGGTGGAGTTCACTCCCGACGGGCGGACACTCCTGTCGGAGGGCTTGGACGGGATACGGCTCTGGGACGTCGCGAGCCGCCGCGAGGTCGCGCACGAGAAGTCGCTCGCGATGGCCAGGATCAGCTCCGACGGCAGGTTCGTCGCCGCCCGGCGGGACAAGTCCATCGTGTTCTGGGACATCGCGAGCCGCAGGGAGATCGGAGTGCGCATCACCGTACGCGACGGCACCGACGTCATCACGGCGATGACGATCAGCCCCGACGGCACGATCGTGGCGACCGCGGGCTTCGACAACCGGATCCGGTTATTCGACGTCGCCACCGGCCGGGAGCTGCCCGGCCCTACGTTCACGGCTCACGGCGGACTCGTCAACGATCTGGCCTTCAGCCCCGACGGGCAGCGGCTGGCCGTCACGGCCTACGACAACAGCGTGCGCCTGTGGGACGTGCCGCACCGCCGTGCGGTCGGCATCGGCCTGATCGCCGAGGAGGGCATGACGACCTCGCTCGCCTTCAACCCCGACGGGAAGGTCCTCGCCACCGGCCTCACCAACGGTGAGGTGCAACTCTGGGACCTGCTGACCTACCGGCGGCTCGGCCCCGCGATGAAAGGCCACACCAAGGGCGTGACCGACCTCGTCTACGGCAACGACGGGACGACGGTCGCCACGGCCTCGGGAGACAGGACCGCGCGGCTGTGGAACGTCCGCACACCCCCCGACCTGGTGGCCGCGGCGTGTGCCAACGCGGGCCGCTCCCTCACCCGCGAGGAGTGGGAGAATCTCGTGCCCCAGGAGGAGTACCGCCAGACGTGTCCCTGACCCTGGACCCGACCACGGAGAGAACAAAGGATGTTCCTGCGAGGCTTACGGCGGCGGACAGGCAGGCCCGTCCCGGAACTGGTCGCGTTGTTCCGTTCGATCGTCGAGGGCGGGCGCGACTTCCACCCGATCGCGTCCGACTTCCTGGAGCACTTCATGGACGGCGCGGGCGCGTCGAGGACGATGTCACTGCGGTGGTTGCGCTCGTTCAAGGTGATCAAGAAGGCCGAGCGCAAGAATCAGCGCCGGTTCGAACGGCAGCTCGCCCGCACGGCGCGGCAGCTGCGGGAGGGGGAGTCGAGCTGGTTGCACGACTACTGGGACGTGCGGATCAACGCCTTCATCGGTACGGAGCTGTTCTACGTCAGCAGGATGAGCCTGCTGCGCTCGCAGGGGTCGTTCGTGCTGACCAGGGACGGACCGGAGGTACGCGTGTCCGGCACGGTTCGCCACCGCTGGTTCGACCCCTACGACTGGGACCGCGGCCGCTGGGTGTACATCCCCCGGCACGGGTTCGTGCCCATCGCGGTCGGCCGTGACCTGGTGGAGGCCGACGAGGCCCGCAACTTCCTGATGGAGTCGCGCCACGTGCAGACGCTGGAGGGCCGGTGCCTGGAAGGCCGGTGGCCGCGGCGCGGCAGGGACGAGTTCGGCTGGGCGCTGGTGCGGGCGGGAGAGGGATGATCGAGGAGCGTCCCCGTCCGCCCGATCCCGCCGAGGCGGGCAGCACGGCCGAATTCGTACGGTCGCTGGCCCGGCTCAAGCAGTGGGCGGGCGAGCCGTCCCTGAGCAGGCTGCGTTCGCTCGGCGGCCAGACGACGGCCACGGACGGCGCCACGGTCGACGCGTTGCCGAAGAGCACGGTCTCGCACGTCCTGCGGCAGGTCGACCGGCTGCCCCGGTGGGATTTCGTCCGGGCCTTCGTCACCGCCTGCTTCCACTACTGCGACTACCCGACCGAGCTGATCCCCGGCGAGCTCGAACGCTGGCGGGCGGCCAGGACGGCCCTGGCGAAACCGTCCGCCCCCGTCCCCGAGCCGCCGCCGACGCCGGCCGTCTCCACGCCCGATCCCGCCGTCGAGCTGCTGACCCGCCGCGTGGTCCGCGAGGAGGACAGGGCGCGCAAGGGCCTGCTCGGCGGCTACAACCTCGCGGCGCTCTCCTTCAGCCTGTACGGCGACACCGGCGAGACCGAGTGCGACCTGCACACGATCGGCCGGTTCTTCGGCGACCTGGGCCTGCGGCGCCTGCTGGTCGTGGGCGAGTCGGGGGCCGGCAAGACGGTGCTGGCGATCGAGCTGGTGCTGCAACTGCTGGAGCCCGTGCTCGCCGCCGGCGGCCGGCTCGACCAGGGGCAACTGGTGCCGGTACGGCTGAGCGCGGCCCGCTGGACCCTCGGCAGGCCGTTCGAGGCCTGGCTGGCCGAGCAACTGGCGCAGGACTTCGGGCTCGCGGCCAGGGACGCGCAACGGCTGGTACGCGATCGCCGGGTGCTGCCGGTGGTGGACGGGCTGGACGAGCTGGACCCCGAGCCGGCGTGGGGCCCGCCGCGCCGGGCGATCGGGCTGCTGGCCGAGCTCAACCGCTACAGCGACCTGTCCGGCCGGCGACCGGGCGCGGTCGTCGTGACCTGCCGCGCCGACCGTCACGCCGAACTGCGCGAGGCCGGGGCCGGGCTCGACAACGCCGCCAGGGTCCACCTGCGCAACCTGACCGGCCAGCAGATCGGCGCGTACCTGCGCACCCGCTGGCCGGACGGGCACCCCTACGGCGCGCACCGCGAGGCCATCCAGGGGGCGCTGTCCGGGCCGGCGGGCAAGGCCGTGCACGCCGCTCTCTCCACGCCCTGGCGGCTGGTGCTGACCGTGACCGCCGTGGAGTCCGGCGCCGATCCCGCCGGCCTGCTCCGCGTGGATCCGGGGCTCGACACCGGTGAAGGGGTGGCGCGGATCGTCAGGAGGCTGCTGGAGGCGTACGTGCCGGCGGCGACCGTGCTGACGCCCCGTACCGCCCACGGGGCTCCGTACCAGGCGGAACAGGTGCGGTCGTGGCTCGTGCACCTGGCCGCCCACCTGCGCTGGCAGGCCGCCCGGGGCGCCGAGGCGGACCGGCCGCCGCCCGGCCTGACGGCGATCGACATCGTTCCGCACCTGCTGTGGCCGATCGGCGGCCGGCGGCGGGTCTGGGCGCTGCACTGCCTGGTCTGCGCGCTCTTCGCGGTCATCGCGATGCTGGCGTACTGGACGGGGTCGGGGGCTGACGATGCTGTAGCCGGTCCTGAGCGGCTGCTCACCCTGACGCTCATGGCGGGCTGGGTGGCGATCGCCACCGGCCTGTCGTTGTCGCCCTGGCCGGCCGCCGCCGGTGGGCGCAGCGAGGTCCCCCGACGGCGGCGCGTGATCGGCGGCCTGCTGGGCGCCCTGGCGGGCACGCCCGTCGGGGTGCTCGGCGGCCTGGCCGGACTCGTGCTGACCGAGGGGAAGGTCTTCGGGCCCGTCTTCGCCGTCGCCGCGGGCGGCACCGGGGGGCTGGTGCTGGGCGCGGTCATCGGGCTGACCGCGGCAGGACAGCGGGGCGCCGAACGGATGACCGTCCTCGAGGTGTTCCACGCCGAGCCCTTCACGCTGCTGGGCTTCGGGTTGTGCGGCGCGATCATCGGGCTGGTGCCGCTGCGGCTGGCCCACGCCGGCCCGCTGCCGCTGGCCGTGGGGGTCTCCGGAACCTTCGCCCTCGCCTTCACGCTGGGGGTCGTCTTCAAGATCGCTACCGGGGGCTGGAGCAGGGATGCCGAGCTGGCCCACCCGCGGGAGGCACTGCACCGCAACCCGACGATCGGGCTGGCCTTCGGTCTCACCGGCGGCGTCGGTGCCTTCCTGGCGTTCGTCATGAACACCGGTGTCGTGGAGTCGCTGGTGTGCGCGCTCGTCGGCGGCGTGACCTTCGGGCTGTCCTTCGGGGCGATCGCCTGGGCCCGTACGATGATCGGGCTGGTCGTCGCGGCCATGCGCGGCCTGCTGCCGCTGCGGTTGTGGGCCTTCCTCGACTGGGCCTGCGAGGCCCGGCTGCTGCGGGTCAGCGGCGCCACGTACCAGTTCCGGCACCGGGAGCTCCAGGACTTCCTGACCCCCTCCGACGGTGACCGGTGAGCTCAGGGCCGCTCGGCCGGGCGAGATCGGGATCACGGGGACGGTCGTCGCCGACGCCGTGGACCATGCGAACTGCCGATCACTCCGGCGCGGCTGCCGCTCTGAACCTGGTGGTGACGCGGCGCAGATGCCGGGGGACGTCGGACGGGTACGGCTCGCGGGTGTGCAGCAGCGTGTTGTTGTCGGCGATGACGATGTCCCCGACCTGCCACCGGTGGGCGTACATGTGCCGGGGGTCGTAGATCGCCTGCCGCAGCTCCTCGATGATCTGGTCGGGGTCGTGCCCTTCAGGTGGCCGGGGCAGGGTGGTCGTGGGCGGGTTGATGATGACCACGCCGTCGGGCACCGGCTCGGAGAACCGCAGCGTGGGCAGACCGGTGTGCGGGTGGCCGGCGACGAGCGGGAAGTCGCGGGTGAACGCCCCGCCTTCGGCCCTGGGACGTTCGTAGTGGAAGGTGAGACCCTCCCACAGCCTCCGCGTGGCGGGATCGGCGTCGGCCAGCACCCTGCCGGTGTGGCAGAACAGCGTGGCCCCGCCGAGAGTCGGGTCCACCGCCTCCAGGCACTGGAAGATCTGCAGATCGGGTACGTCGTCGTCGTTCATGTACATGCCGTCCCAGTGAATCGGCATGAATCCGGTCTCGAAGAGGTGGTCGTCGGGGTCGGCCTGGGCTCGTACGGAGAAAGTGCGGTTGCCGCACCACGACACCGGCTCACCCAGCCCGCACGCGAACCCCTCGAACTGCGTCACCGCCGTGGCGCCGGTGAAACCGCGCAGCACCACCAGCTGCCGCTCGGTGACCAGCTCTCTGAGCCAGGCGGCGGGCAACTCGCCGAGGTCCGTGCGGCCGCCGGCGAGCAGCAGCTCGCCGAAGGGCTCCTGCGACCGCCGGAGCCGGCGCGCGGGCGGTGACTGGCCATCGAGCACGGGATCTTGAGACGCCGGGATTGCCATGGCGGGTCGTCTGCTTTCGTCGTCGAACGGACTGCGTGTCAGCCCAGAACTCCCCGTTCTCACGGCCGCCCCACCTCGGACAGCGGCAAAGCCCCCGACAAGTCCGCGACCGACACGGCAGTCACCTATGATCACTCACAGTAAGCATCTTGTGTCGAGGAGTGCCGTTGAGTCTCACACCTGGCCGGCACGGTCCCCTGGCCGTCGTGGTCTTCTCCGGGGGCCTCGACTCGACCGTGCTGGCCGCGCACTACGGCAGGACTCATCGCCTCCTGCTGATCTCCTTCGACTACGGCCAGCGGCACGGCCCCCGCGAACTGGCCGCCGCCAGGGACGTGGCGGAGCACCTGACGGCCGAGCACCACACGGTGACCGTGCACGGCCTGGGCCCCCTGCTGACGGGCTGCTCACTCACCGACCCCGCCGAGGCCGTGCCGACCCTTGTGCCGTCCAGCACCGCGTTGCGCTCGATCACCATCCCGAACCGCAACGCCTTCATCACGGACATGGCCGTGGCGATCGCCATGGCCCGCCGGGCGGAGCTGGTGGCGCTGGGGGTGCACCACACGCGCGAGGGCTATCCGATGCCGGACGCCGACCCCGGCTTCTTCTCCGTCTACCAGGAGATGATCAAGCAGGCCACCCGCGGATTCCACACGCCCCGGATCGAGACCCCCTTCGTCACCATGCAGAAGGAGGACATCGTCGCCTACGGCCGGCGACTGGACGCGCCGATGGACAAGAGCCGGACCTGTTACCTCGACAGCTCGCTCCACTGTGGCGTCTGTCTGGCCTGCCTGACCCGCAGGAACGCCTTCTCCCTCGCCGGAGTGCCCGACCCGACCACGTACAGCAGCGAGGCCACCCATGACACATCAGATCTGCGTCCGGCATAACTTCGAGACCGCGCACCGGCTCCCGCACCTGTCGGGCAAGTGCATGAACCTGCACGGCCACTCCTGGTGGGCCGAGGTCACCGTGGGCGCGGGCAGCCTGAGCGAAGACCAGACGGTCGTCGAGTTCGGCGCGTTCAAGCGGGACCTGCGTGCCTTCATCGACGAGCACCTCGACCACGGCGCGATGCTCGGCGTGGACGATCCGCTGGCCGCCCTGCTGACGGAGCACGGCAGCAAGGTCTACCTCTTCGGCCGCCACGCGCACACCCACGACCTGCCGTATCCCACGGTCGAAGCGGTGGCGATGCTGATCGGCAGGGCCGCCCAGACGATACTCGGCGGCCAGCAGCACGCGGCCGGCGCCATCGTGCACCGCGTCAAGGTCACGGAGACGCACGTCAACGCCGCCGAATACGTGCCGGGAGCGGCCTTGACCCTCGCCCAGGAAGCCCGCCTCGCCCACTCTCTCGAACACGCTTGATGCGGGAAACGACATGATCCTTGAGGACATGCCAGAGGCCGGCCGGCATTCCTCGCGTGGCGGGTGAATCCTTCGGCGGGTCCGGCGCCTCTCATATGCGTTCCGTCATCGACGAATGGGAGAGATTGTCGTGATCGTTGCTGTGGGCGTCGCGGTCGCCGTCGTACTCATCTGCACCTGTAGCGTGGTCGTGCTGCGGCGGAGGAGGCGTGCGCGTGGCTGAGACGAGGACCTGGCCGGACGAGACGCTGATCGCGGCGGCCCGGGACGGCGACGCCGAGTCGATCGCCGCGCTGGTGTCGGGCGCGCACCCGCACGTGCGGCGCTTCGCCCGCCACCTGTGCGCCACGCCCGAGGATGCCGAGGACGCGGCGCAGGAGGCGTTGATCGTCCTCTATCGCAAGATCGGTACGCTGCGCGCCACCGGCGCTCTGCTGTCATGGATGTTCCGGATCATTCGCAACGAATGCGTACGCCGGGCCAGGCTGGCGCTGCGGCCACCGCCTCCCCTCCACGGCACCGCCATCCGGTCCGCGGAGGACGAGGTGTTCCAGCGGCTGGAGGCGGCGCGGGTGGCGGCGGCCATCGCGGCGCTGCCCGCCGACCAGCGGCAGGTGCTGATCATGCGGGACGTCCAGGGCCTCAGCGGCCGGACGACCGCCGACGCGCTGGGCCTGACCGTGGCGGCGATGAAGTCGCGCCTGCACCGCGCCCGCGCGGCCGTGCAGCACCGGCTCGGCGAGGGGGCGTGCGATGACTGACGGGCACGAGTTCGCCAGCGCGTCGCTGCCCCGGCATCTGGCGCGTGGCGCGGTGGGGTTCGGGGCGTTGATCGGCTCGCTCGCGCTGATCCCGGTGATCGGGCCGGTCAGCCTGGTGCTGGCGCCGGTGGCGCTCGTGGCCTTCCGCGGGTGCCCGACGTGCTGGCTGATCGGCCTGGCGCAGACCGTCTCGATGGGGCGGCTGCGGCGGTCCTGCTCGGACGGCGTGTGCGAGCTGCACGTCGCCAAGAAGACGTAGCCGCCGGAGACAGGGCGGCCGGGCCACAAGGGGAGGCCGCGAGTGGAATGCGGGTCACGATCCGGTGGTGCCGCCGGCAGCGCGGTGACGGCCGTGTCGTCGATCCGCTGTTCCGGGAGATCGCGGGAATCGGCGCGAGGCGCCGGTCATGATCGATAGCGTGTCGGGATGAGTGAAGCGTTTCCTCGGCATGTGTTGTGCGTGCTCGGCGCCGGGCTGGGCCTTTCGGAGATGGAACGGATCGCGGCCGGCTTCGGCGGTTTCGTCCTCGACCGTGAATACTCCGAGGCCGAACCCGACCCTCGGATGCCGGAGGCGTTCGAGGCGAGCATGGCGGCGGCCTCGTTCGACGAGGCGGACTGGGCCGCGGTGGAGTCCCATGACACCGTCGGCTACCTGCTGTCCGCGCCGATGATGCAGGATCTGGCGTTCGACACTTCCCGGCGGCTGCTGGCGGTGACGGCCGCTCTGTTGCGGGCCGGCGCCCTGGCGGTGAAGAACGAGAGCAGCGGGATCGCGCACGGCCGGGACCGCTGGCTCGCGCTGGCCGATCGAGCGGACGAGGCCACGGACGAGGCCACGGACGAGGCCCTGGCCGACGCGCTGGTCGCCGCCTGGGTGAAGCGGCCGATCTACGACGGTCAGGTGCTCTACAGCTGCGGCATGCACCTGCTCGGCGCGCCCGAGGTGGAGATCGAGGTCGGTGAGGAGCCTCCGGCGAAGGACAGGCTGCCCGAGCTCGTCGCGCACCTGGACACGCTGGCGATCTACCTGCTGACCGATCCGCGCGCGGAGGAGATCGAGGACGGCGCCGGGTTCCGGATGGCCGAGGATGCCCCTCGCTGGTTGCTGCGCACCGGCGCATGCGACCGCTACGACGAGGACGATCTGTTCTTCAACCCGTACGGATACATCCGGTTGACTCCTGCCGGGTGACGGACTCGGCGGGGTCACGCACTGGCTGCGGCCCTCGATTCTCGCTGGGCCCAGCGGACGGCGAGAGGGGCCGTCAGGCCCGTCAGGGCGAACAGCCCTCCGACGACGTACCAGCCGGGACGGCCCCAGGTGATGCAGAGCGCGATGAGCAACGCCGGGCCGAGCCCTTCGGCCAGTCCGGCGCCCAGCCCGAACACCCCCAGATACTGCCCCGTGGCGTGCTCCGGCGCCAGGGCGAAGGAGACCTCGAAGCCCGCCGCCGAATGCCACAGCTCGCCGATCGTATGGATCACCACCGCGATCACCAGAAGCGCCGCCGCTCCCCATGCCGGCAACCCGGCGGCCAACGGGATCAGCGAGCAGGAGACGAGGAAGGCGACGCCTGCCCGGCGGTAGGCGCCGCCGCCGGCCGCAGGGGAGTCGACGCCACGGCTGGCCCGTACCTGGAGCGCGACCACCATGACGGTGCTGATCAGCATGGTGCCCGAGACGAGCCAGCGCGGCGCGGCGGTGAACCCGACCAGCCAGAGAGGGATGGCCACGGTGAGCACCTTGAACTGGACGGCCATGATGCCGTCGAGCGCGGTGAGCAGCAGGTAGGGACGATCCCGCAGCGCGATCCAGCGGGGCTCGTGGACGACGGGCCCGGGCGCGACCGGCGGCAGGCAGACCAGGATCGCCGCGGAGGCGGCGAAGGCGAGGGCGTTGCCGGCCACGAGGAGCCGGTAAGCCATGAGCGTGTCGACCTGGACGGCCCAGCCGGCCAGCAGGGCGCCGAAGGAGACGCCGACGTTGGTGACGGCGCGGAGGTAGGCGCGGAACTCCTGGGGCCGGTCGCCGCCGTAGTGCCTGATGAGCGGACTGCGTGCCGCCAGCCCGGCCGCCTTCGCGCCGGTGGCGGCGCACACGGCGAGGAGGAACGGCCAGAAGCTGCCGGCCAGCACGAAACCGGCCGTGGCCAGCGCCTGGACGACCAGCGTGATCGTGTAGACGCCGCGTGCGCCGTGCCGGTCCGCGAGGTTGCCGACGGCGATGCCCAGGGCCAGCGAGACGATCCCGGCGATGCCGAGCCCCAGGCCCACCTGGCTCGCCGGGAGATGCACCCCCTCGGTGAAGTACAGGACCCCGGCGGTCAGGTAGAGGCCGCTGCCGAGGGTGTAGACGAAGTTGGAGGCGGCGAGGACACGCTGCGGCCCGGCTTCCGGCACCAGGTGGGGCATGAGGACGCTCCTATTGCAAGAGATTTGCAATAGCAAGATAAGCGCAAATATCAGCCGATGGCCAGGCGGAAGCGGTCGCCGAGGCCGGTGAGGCGTTCGACGGGTTCGTTGGCGAACACGAGCCGCAGGTAGTGCCTGCCACTGGGACCCCAGCCGTCCATGGGGGTGGCTGCGATCTTCGCCCGGTCGAACAGGCGCCGGGACAGTTCGGCAGGGGTCAGCTCCAGCGGTCTGGTGTCGATGAGGAGCGACCACCCGCCGTGCGGTCGGACGACCGGGTACGCGGCGAGCCGGCGCAGGACCGTCTCGCAGCGCCGTTGCCATTCGGCGGTGGCCGCGGCGACGTCGGCATCGGCGTCGGGCGCGTCCAGGGCGGCGGCCACGGCGTCCTGCGCCAGGCCGACCTGGCAGACGACGTTGGTCAGGCCGACCAGGCGGACGTCGGCGATGATGTCGGCGGGGCCGGCCACCCAGCCGACGCGCCAGCCGATGAGCCGCAGCTCCTTGGAGGCCGAACCGACGGTGATGGTACGCCGTACCAGGCCCTCGTGGGTCGCCGGGTGGCTCGGAGGGCGGCCGTCGAAGCGGATGCGTTCCATGGCCGCGTCGTAGATCAGCCAGGCGTCGTGGCGCTCGCAGGCGTCGGCGAGGGCGGACCAGTGGCGCTCGTCCAGGACGAGGCCGGTCGGCATCGCCGGCCCCATCATCAGGACCGCAGCCGTGTCGGGTCCGACGGCGGCGGCGAGTCGTTCGGCGTCGACGGTCCAGCCGTCCGGGGTGGGCTGTGCGGGGACGAAGCGGGGGATGCCGCCCGCGAGCCGGACCCGGTTGACCAGGCCGGCGTAGATGGGGTCGCACAGCACGACCTCCTGCCCGGGCTCGACGGTTGCCAGCAGCGTGTTGAGGATGCCGTTGAGCCCGCCGGCCACGCTGACGCATTCGGTGTCGGCGTCGTAGGCGTGCCCGGAGATGCGCCCGACGTGCGCCGCGGCGGCCGCGCGGAGCGAGCGGTGTCCCTGGAACGGCAGATAGCTGTTGGCCGCGTCGTCGTCGACGGCGGCATGCGTGGCGGCGACGGCGACGGCGGGCGGCCGCAGGTCGGTGTCAAGATTCTCCAGCCGCAGGAACTCCGGGTCGCCCGCGGCGTCGGCCGCGTCACCGACGGTGTCCACACCGATGCCTGGAATGTCGCGCAGCCGCGTCACCGTCATGTCGGCCTCCATTTTGCTGGTACGTCCATACCACTATGCTGATACGCATGGATCTTACGCAAGTGGTGGGGACGAACGTGCACCGGCTGCGTACGGCGGCCGGGATATCGCTGGCCGATCTGGCCTCCGCCAGCGGCATCAGCAAGACCACGCTGCACGGCATCGAGCAGGGCCAGGGCAACCCGACCCTGAGCACCCTGTGGGCCCTGGCCACCGCGCTGAAGGCGTCCCTCGGTGAGCTGCTGGAAGCGCCCGCCTCGACGGTCGAGGTGGTACGCGCCGACGACCGGCGGCCGCAGGTCGAGGGCGACGCGGTCAGCGCGCGCCTGCTCCACCGCATCAGGCTGCGCGGCACCGTGGAGGTCTACGACATCGCCATCGCCGAGAGCACCCAGCACTCCGACGCCCACCTGCCCGGCGTCGAGGAGTGCCTCGTGCTCACCCACGGACACGTCACCACCGGGCCCGCCGACTCCCCCACCGACCTGGCCGAAGGCGACTCCATCCGGTTCGACGCCGCTCGCCCGCACCTGTACCGAGGTCACGCCGCACACAATCGCGCTGTGCTCCTCATGGTCCACCCGGAGAGCTGACCACCGCACACCCTGTTGGAGAGAAGAGGGCTCATGACCGTCCCCGACGTGCTCGAACTGCGCGAAGGCTCACGCCGGCGAGCCGCCGACCGGCCCCAGGGCCCGCTGGGCCGCGGTGGCCTCCTTGCCGAAGCGTGACCGCAGATCCGGCCCCTTCGGCGGAAGTTGTCCTTCCACCGCGCCGTCAGCCGGCAGTGCCATGGTCGGGGAAGAGTCCCTGAAGGAGCGTGTATCCCGGCATGCGTTCGGCCGGACGCACGCTCACGGTGAACATCTCCGGTTCGTCGAACACCGGCTCCCCGTTCGGACGCCGTGTGTAAGGGACGCGCCCGTAGTCCACGCCGTCGCTCTGGTCGAAGCTCATCCAGGTGATCGCTTCCTGCTCCCCTTCGAGCAGAGGGAGGTTCGAGACGGCTCGGCTGAAGACCTTGTCCGGGGTGATGACCCATACCTGGGGGACCGCGAAGATCCATCGCGTCGCGGCGATCTCCTGGGCCTTGGTGGCGGCTCGGTTCTCGAAGTCCGTCGCCGACTGCTGGTCGCGGAGGTAGTCGTAGTCGCTGAGCACGAGTTGGCGTTCACCTTGGAGCGCGACGATGGCGGGGCAGTCGCGAGCGAGGATGCTGTTCTCCAACCGGGCGATCACGTCGAAGAGCAACGTGGCCGTCTCGTTGTTCATCACGTCCTCCGAACCTCGCAGTCCCCCACAGATCCTGTCATGACGCGCCCGGCGCGTCCTTCGCGCCGGTGAGCAGCGATCGAGTGCGTGCCGGCGCCCATGGAGGCAGGTCGGCGAGGACGTCGGCGAGCGAGATCCCGGCCAGGCTGCCTCGCCACGCCTGATGCGCCTCGGCCATCTTCGCCGCAAGGATGCACGCCTGCCGGCACTCCTCGGCCGGGAGCGCGCCGCGTCCCTGCCTGCGGATCTCGCGGCATTCGTACGGAGCGGAGGCGCCGTCCACCGCCTCCACGATCTGCAGCAGCGTGATCTCCGCGGGCTTGCGCGCGAGCCGGAACCCGCCGCGCGGCCCTGTGGTCGCCGACAGCACGCCCGCCTTGACGAGCGACTGGAGCTGCTTGGCGAGGTAGGGCGCCGGCAGGTCGTAGTACTCCGCCAGCTGGGCGGCCGACGCGGTGGTCCCCGGTTCGAGCTGCGCCAGCGAGGTGGCGCAGTGCAACAGCCATTCGGTGCTCACGGGCAGCTTCACGGTCGCCAGCATATCGCGGATATTGCGGACCTGTTTAGTCCGAGATATGGTCCATGGTGTTCGTAGACAAGGAGTGATCATCATGCGGATCGCCGTCGCCGGCGCGACCGGCAACATCGGTTCCCTGACCGTGGCCGCCCTCGAACGGGACGGGCACGACGTCGTGCGCATCAGCCGCTCGCTCGGCCTGGACCTGCTGACGGGTGAGGGGCTCGACGACGCCCTCGCCGGAGTCGGGGCCGTCGTGGACGTCACCAACGGGCCGGCGGGGGACCGGGACGAGACGGTGGCCTACTTCGCAACAGCCACCCGCAACCTGCTCGCCGCCGAGGAACGCGCCGGCGTACGCCATCATGTGCTGCTGTCGATCGCCGGGGTGGACCGGATCGAGGGCAATGCGCACTACGCCGGCAAGCGGGAGCAGGAACGCCTGGTGGCCGAGGGCACGGTGCCGTGGACGGTCGTACCGGCCACGCAGTTCCATGACTTCGCCGAGATGGTGGCCGGCTGGACCGAGCAGGACGGCCTGGCCACGGTCGCGCCGCTGCTCGTGCAGCCGGTCGCGCCCGCGGACGTGGCCGCCGTCCTGGCCGAGATCGCGGTGGGCGAGCCGCAGGGACGCTACGTCGACGTCGCGGGGCCCGAGCCGCAGGACCTCGTCGACATGGCCCGGCGCACGCATCGGGCGCGCGGCCGGGAGGTGAAGCTGGTGCCGACGTGGTCGGGGTTGTTCGGCCCGGAGATGGCCGGCAACGTGCTGCTGCCGGGCGAGCACGCCCGTATCGCGCCGACCACGTTCGACGCCTGGCTCCGGGAACAGAAGTAGCCGCAAGGCAGGGTCAGTGCTGGACGGCGCTTCTGGCCCGGTGCATCGGCAGCATGTCGAAGATGCTGATCACGCGCGTGATCCTGCCGTTCTCGACGGTGAAGTAGTCGATGCCGCGGAAGTCCTTCAGCAGCGGGGTGTCGGTGGTGTACACGGTCGCCGCGTTCGTGTCGTTGCCCAGGACGTCGATGACGGTGGCGCCGATCAGCGAGTTGGCGAATGGCTCGAGGAACCCGCGGTAGCCCTCCACTCCCTCGAACGTGCCGGTCGGGGCCTCGCACACGACGTCGTCGGCGAGCAGGCTCAGGGCCTTGTCGACGTCCTTGCCGGTCCACGCGCGGACGAAGTCCTCGGCGATCTTCCGGGCGAGCGCGTTCGTTGCGGTCACAGCACAGGTCCTTTCAGGGACGCTTGGCGCCGCCCCCGTAGGCGGGCCGTCTACCTGCATCTTCACGGGGATATATGTCAGGTGGCGTCATATACCTTTGAGGACGTGAGATCCGAGCGCCTGCTGTCGATCATGCTGCTGCTGCAGACCCACGGGCAGCTGCCCGCCGGTGATCTGGCCGAGCGGCTGGAGGTGTCGGTCCGCACCGTCATGCGCGACGTCGAGGCGCTGTCGGCCGCCGGGGTGCCCGTCTACACCGTGCGCGGCCCCCACGGCGGCATCGCGCTGCTGCCCGGCTACCGCACCAACGTCACCGGCATGACCGCCGACGAGTCCCGCGCCCTGTTCGTGCTGCTGTCCGACCACGCTCACACCGAGCTGGGCCTGGGCCAGGCCCTCGGCTCCGCGCTGCGCAAGCTGATGGCCGCCCTGCCCGCCCCGCACCGGCCCGACGCCGACCTGGCCAGCCGCCGCATCCTCATCGACCCCGTGCGCTGGCGCGGTGGACCGGCGCGCCAGGGCAGCGGCTCCGCCGTCGACCTGGCCGTGCTCCAGCAGGCCGTCTTCAACGACCGGCGGCTGCGCCTGCGCTACCGCCACGGCCGCGACAACCGCGTCCGCTCCTACACTCTCGATCCGTACGGCCTGGTCAACAAGGCCGGCGTCTGGTATCTGGTCGCCGATCATCGCGGCGAGCCCGCACTCTTCCGAGCAGACCGGGCCCTGTCGGCGAGCCTTCTCGACGAGCCCGTACGACGCCGCGACGGCCTCGAACTGGCCGACGTCTGGGACGGCCTGCGCCGCCACATCGACGACATCCCCGTCCCGCTGCCCGTCACGGTCAGCGTCCACCGGGACATCCTCGGCAAGTTCCTGCGCATCCACCAAGCCGACCTGGCCGGTCCCCCTCCCTCGACCGACCGGCAACCGGAGCGGGTGCACGTCGAACTGCACTTCCGCTCCCTGGCCGCGGCAGAAGCGCTCCTGGCCTTCGGCGCCGAAGCCGAAGTCCTCGCCCCGGCCGAGCTCCGCCAGGCCCTGGCCCGCAAGGCCGCCGAAGCCGCCGCCCGCTACTCCGCCGACCCGGACGGCACATGACGGTGGAAACCGCTGGTACGCCAGACCGTTCCGGATGAGGTCACCGCGAACGCCCCCAGTTCGTCCTGTTCCTCCACCCACGCCCACGCCGCGGAGCCCATCGCGAACGCGGCGGTGGCGTAGGCGTCCACGGTGGTCAGGTCGTACCCGACGAGGGTGAGTGAGGCCTCTTCGCGGCGCCGAGCCGATGCCCGAGGGGGTACGGCACGCGCTCGACCGCATCGACGCCGAGTCGGGCCGGATGAGCGAACTGGTGGCCGACCTGCTGCTGCTCGCCCGGCTGGACGCGGGCCGGCGGCTCGAACTGCCCGAGGAGCCGGTCACCGTCCAGGGCGACCCGTCGCGGCTGCGCCAGGTGATCACGAACCTGCTGACCAACGCCGGTATGCACACCCCCGAAGGCACGGCGGTCACCCTGACGGTGCGACGAGTGCCGGGTGCGGCGGAGCTGACGGTCACCGACGGCGGGCCCGGGACCCCCGGCGGACATGCAGGAGGAGATCTTCGAACGCTTCTCCCGCGTGGACAAGGGACGATCGCGTGCTTCCGGCGGCACGGGGCTCGGCCTGGCGATCGTCAAGGCGGTGGTCGCCGCGCACGGTGGCACGATCGCCGTCGAGAGCCGCCCCGGCCGCACCGCCTTCCGCGTCCGCCTGCCCGACGGAGAGCCGGTGCGATAATACCTCGATTCGAGGTATATGCTGTCGGCATGCTGGAACTCGCGATACTCGGCTTCCTCGCCGACGGCCCGCTGCACGGCTACGAGCTGCGCCGCCGCGTCGCCCAGCTGTCCGGTTACACCAGGCCGGTCAGCGACGGCAGCCTCTACCCGGCGATCAACCGCATGCTGAAGCGGAGCCTCCTCGACCGGCGCGTCGAGCCCGGCGCCGCGGCCGCCCAGCGGTACGTCCTGAGCCTGACCGACGCCGGCCGCGCCGAGCTGCTGCGACGCCTGCGCGAGCCCGCCGACCACGAGATCACCGACGGCAGCCGGTTCTTCACGATCCTGGCCTTCCTGTCGTTGCTCCCCGACGAGGCCGACCGGACCGCGGTGCTGCGCCGTCGCCTGGAGTTCCTCGAACAACCGGCGAGCTTCTTCTACGAAGGCGAGCGGCCGCTGCGCGCCGACGAGATCGACGACCCCTACCGCCGCGGCATGCTCCAGATCGCCCGCGCCACCAGCCGTGCGGAACGCGCGTGGCTGCACGAGCAGCTCGACGACTGACGAACCCTGTGGAGGCCGCACATGCTCGCGTCCTGGTACGACCGGCAAGGACCCGCCGCCGGGGTCGCCGCGCGGAAAATGGCAGGCACGCGAGCACAGTGATGGCCTACCGTGCCGCGAATGACGGATCTGCTTCCCCAAGCGGTGCTGGACGCGGTGCTGGGCCACCCAGGAGGCACGCTCGTGTCGTGCCGGAGCGAGCCGATCACCGGCAGCTCGGGGGCCGCCACCGGTGCCGTGACCAGGCTGTCGGGCCTGGCCCGGCTCGGCCACGACCAGGTCGCCTTCACCGTGATCCGCAAAGCCTGCCGGCCGCTGACCACCGGACGACACGCCGCCGGCGCCGCCGACCCCCGGCACTGGGCCAACTGGCGCCGGGAACCTCTCGCCTACGCCAGCGGACTGCTGCCAGAGGGACCGGGCCTGGCCGCACCCCGCTGCTACGGCGTCATCGACGACACCGTCTATCTCGCCGACGTCGGCGCCACACCGGAAGCCCCGCACGTGGCCGCGCACCGGCTCGGCCGCTGGCAGGCCGGCGTCACCGTGCCCGACGTACCGTGGCTGTCAGGCCACCAGCTCGCCCAGCGGATCGCCGTCAGCGACCTGAACTGGGCCGGCATGGACCTGCCCCCGCACATCCCGGCGTTGTGGCAGGAACGCCACAACCTGCTGAAGCGGCTCGACCAGGTGCCCCGAGTGCTCGTGCACGGTGACTTCTCCCACGGCAACCTCGTCGCCGCCGACGACAGCGCCGACACGGTGGCGCTGGACTGGGCGACGTTCGGGGTGGGCCCGGTGGGCGCCGATCTCGCATCCCTGGCGCTGACCACCCTCGGGCGCCATCTCACCGACCACCTCGACGGACTGGCCGGCCGCTTCGACGCCGCCGACGTCGAGCTGGGCTACCGGGCCACGCTCGCGCTGACCGGAGCCGGTCGCATCCACTGGATGTTGTCGCGCGGGATGAAGCCTCCCGCCGGTTACGTCGACTTCGTCACCACCGAGACCGTCTCAGTGCTGTCCCCACGCCTCCGCCCGTAGCGCCAGTCGCGACGGCCGGTCGGTGGCGGGGGCCTGGACGTCCGGCCCGGTCGAGCCCCCGTACGTGGCGATCTTGTACTCGACCGCCGTGAGGGAAAGGGTCAGCTCACGGATCCGGCGGCGGATGGTGTCGCGATGCTCGATCAGCATGTCGAGCCGCTCGGGCACCGTGTGCTCCCCGGCGTCGACGAGCGAGATGTAGTCCTGCAGGTCGCGCATCGGCATGCCGGACAGCCGCATCCGGGTGAGGAACACCAGGCGCCGCACCGCTTCGGCGTCGTAGACGCGATGACCGTGGCTGTCGCGGGCCACCTCGACCAGCCCGGCCCGCTCGTAGTAGCGCAGCGTGTGGGGCGAGATGCCGAGAAGGTCGGCGACGTCGGCGATCGTCATCGGCTCGGGTACGTCGGCCGGCTCGGTGAGGCGGTGGATCGCCTCGACCGACATCGGGCCGTCGTCCCCGAGCGTTTCGAGCGCCCTGGTCATCAGATCGTCGGTGGCCATGACAGCCAGCCTAAATCGGGCGGACTGATGCCGGGACGTCCGCGAAGTCGGCGCTGCGGGCGGTCTCGGCCCACCGCTCGACCTCCTCCAGGCCGCGCCGGTACGTACCCGAGATCCGCTCGACGGCCTCGCGCCCGAGCGGCAGCCGCAGCGGCACCTCGTCACTGTGCGCGAGGGAGACGATGATCTCGGCCGCCCGCACCGGGTCGCCTTCCTGGCGGCCGTCGGCCCCGGCCATGTCCGCGCGTACGGCGGCCAGCAGCTCCCGGTAGGTCTCGGACGCCTCCACGAACTCCAGCACATCACCCGCGTTGAAGTCGGTCCGGAACCGGCTCGGCTCGACGATCATCACCCGGATCCCGAACGGCGCGACCTCCCCGGCCAGCGCCTCGGACCAGCCTTCGAGCGCGAACTTCGACGCGGAGTACGCCGCCACCCCCGGGAACGACATCCGCCCGCCCTGGCTGCTCATCTGCACGATCGTCCCGGTGCCCCGCGCGCGCATCGCGGGCAGCGCCGCGCGCACGAGCGCGGCGGGGCCGAACAGGTGCAGATCCATCAGCTCACGCAGCTGCGCGTCGCCGACCTCCTCGACCGCTCCGACCACGGCGCGGCCCGCGTTGTTCACGAGCACGTCGAGCTGTCCGAAACGAACAAGGGTGGCACGCACGAGCTCGCCGGCCGCAGTGGCGTCCCGGGCGTCGAACTCCGCGATCAGGCAGTTGTCCGGGTGCTTCGCCGCCAGGTCGGCCACGCTCTCGGGCCGGCGTACCGCCGCCACCACGCGGTCGCCCGCCATGAGCGCCGCCTCCGCCAGCGCGCGTCCGAAACCGCGGGACGCGCCGGTGATGATCCAGGTCTGTGTCGTCATGGCGGCGACGCTATGGCTTCGAGCGCGCTCGAACGCAACTACTTGGGACCGGTCGACCGAAAAGCCCTAATGAGCTCGTCCACCTGCCGGAACCCAGCGCGGGAGCCTCCGGGCGATCAGCGCCATGTAGCGCGTGCCCGTCTCTAAGCCCTCAAGCATTGGACCCGCTCTCCGCAACACGTCGCTCCGTGACGTCGATGTAGTCGCGGAGGTACTGGCGGGAGCGGGCGAGCATGTCGATGTGCTCGTCCAGGCCGTGCAGGCGGGCTCGCAGCGTGTCCAGAAGCTCTGGGCAGGGCTCGAGGTCCGGGGCCGCGCCGGTGGCGCAGGGCAGCAGGTACGCGATCTCCTGGGTCGACAGCCCGGCTTCGAGCAGCCTGCGGATCTGGGTCACGGTCAGCACGGCGTCGTCGCCGTACTCGCGGTAGCCGTTGCTGCCACGCTCTGGCTCGAGCAGGCCCTGAGCCTCGTAGTAACGCAGCTGATGCGTGTGAACTCCGGTCTGCCGGCTCAACTCCCCGATCAGCACGCTCGTTCCCCCCTTGACCTTCATATCGGTATGAACGTTGAGGATTCTGCCATGAGTAACAACGCCAACCACACTCCCGTGACAGTCATCGGCCTGGGGCTGATGGGCCAGGCACTGGCCGGAGCGTTCCTGCGCGGGGGACATCCCACGACCGTATGGAACCGTACGGCGGCAAAGGCCGACCAGTTGGTGGCCCAGGGCGCGAAGCTCGCCGACTCGGTCGGCGACGCCGTCGCCGCCAGCCCGCTCGTGGTCGTCTGCGTCACGGACTACGACGCCGTGCACGGGCTCCTCGACCCGCTCGGCGCGGTTCTCGACGGCCGCGTCCTGGTGAACCTTGGGTCGGGTACGTCGCAGGGCGCCCGTGAGACGGCCGAGTGGGCGGCGCGGCAGGGCGGCGCCTACCTCGACGGCGCGATCATGGCCGTCCCCGCCGAGATCGGGGCGGATGCCGTCATCACCTACAGCGGGCCGCGGTCGGCCTTCGAGCTGTACGAGCCCGTCCTGAGGAGCCTCGGTTCGGGGACGACGTACCTCGGCGACGACCACACCCTGTCGGCGCTGCACGAGATGGCCGTGCTGAGCCTGATGTGGAACGTCCTGAACGGCTTCCTGCAGGGCGCCGCCCTGCTCGGCTCGGCGGGGGTGCGAGCAGAAGCGTACGCCCCGCTCGCGAGCAAGGGGATCGAGATCGTGAACGGCTGGCTGGCGGCCTACGCGGAGCAGGTCGACAGCGGCACGTACCCGGCCCTGGATTCCACCATCGACACCCACCTGGCCGCGATGGACCACCTCATCCACGAAAGCGAGGCCCTCGGTGTCAACGCCGAGCTCCCGAGGTTCATCAAGGCCCTGACCGACCGCGCCGTGGCCGACGGGCGCGGCGGCGACGGGTACGCGGCGATGGTCGAGCAGTTCCGCAAGCCCGCATGACCGCCGCACCGTTCGACCCGCGCGCGCTGCTCGCGGAGAGCCGGCTGGGCGTCCTCGCGACGCTCAAGTCGGACGGCCGCCCCCAGCTCTCCCCCGTCATGCCCTTCTACGACCGGGAGGCCGAGGTCATCTACGTCTCGATGACCGAGGGGCGGGCCAAGACGGCGAACCTGCGCCGGGACCCGCGGGCCGCACTGGAGGTCACCAGCCCTGACGGCTGGTCGTGGGCCACCGCCGAGGGCACGGTGACGCTCACGGGGCCGGGCGCCGACCCCCACGGTCCCGAGGTCGAGGCGCTGGTGGACTACTACCGCCGGGCCGCGGGGGAGCATCCGGACTGGGACGAGTACCGGTCGGTGATGGTGTACGACCGCAGGGTGCTCATGACGATGAGGGTCGAGCACGTGTACGGCGAAAGGGTCCGCTGACCTTGGCCCTCGGGTGCGGCCTCCTCGCCCGACGGGCTGGGGGGAGCACTGGTGAGTGATCAGGCGTGCCGTCCCGGTCCCCCGGCGGCGATCGTCGGGTAGGCGAACGGGGCGGAGGCGTGGCGGCGCAGTGCCGCGGCGGCGAGGACCGCGATGACGGTCAGGTCGAGGGTCATTCTGGCCAGGTCGAGGTCGAGCCAGAGGGCGACCTGGGGAAGCGGCACGGGTCCGGTGCCGGTCCAGCTCAGGACGGTGGGGGCGAAGTACAGGTAGGTGGTGATGCGCTGGAGGTAGTAGACGCCGGCGGCGATCAGCAGCAGCCGGCGCTGCCGTCCGGTGTGCCAGGCCAAGGTGAGCGCGGCCGGGATGAGCAGCCATTCGAGCAGCGGGTTGACGGCCATGTACAGGCCGGTGGCGCCGGCGGCGGCGTCTGAGCGCATGAGGTGCAGGTAGGCGTCCGGAGTGGGGTACATGACGTGCTGGACGAGGCCGGCGCCGAGGGTCAGCGCGGTGACGAACGCGGCGGCGAGCGTCACGCTGTCGGTGAGCCTCGGGGATCGGTCGCGCAGGCGCAGCAGCGGGCCGGTCAGCAGGGCGGCCAGGGCGGTCCACACGAGCCCGCCGGCCGCTCCGGCCGCGACGTAGACGGGGGAGGAGGCGGCCAGGCCGCCGAGCCCGCCCAGGGTTGCCGCCAGCGGAGCGATGACCAGCAGGGGCTTGAGCTTGCGGAGATTTGTGGTGCCCATCGGAATCCTCTCGATAGTCATGTATCTTGGTGTTCAAGACACTTTTATCTTGATAGTCGAGAGGCTCGAATGTCAAACGAAAGTTGGGACGCGCTGCGCCGGACCGTCGCCGAGGAGATGGAGGCGATGCAATCGGCCGTGGACGCCTACGACGAGGCGGCCGCCAAGCTGCTCGGCGTCAACCGGACCGACCTGCGCTGCCTGGAGCTGCTCAATCAGCATGAGGACCTGACCCACAGCCGGCTCGTGACCGCGCTCGGACTGACCACCGGCAGCGTGACCGCGCTGGTCGACCGGCTGGAGCGCCTCGGCTACCTGGCCCGCCGCCCCGACCCCACCGACCGCCGCAAGACGCTCATCCAGCTCACCGACATCGCCCGGCAGAAGACCTGGGAGTTGTACGGGCCGTTCGTCACCGAAGGCGAGACCCTGATGCGCGACTACAGCGCCGCCGACCTGGAGCTGCTGGCCGGTTTCCTGCGCCGCTCCCGGGAGTTGTACGAACGGCAACTGGGGCGGGCTGACGGCAGAATGAGCCGGTGACCAGTCCCATCGAGGCGCCCGCGCTCGTCCTCGTCCCGTTGCGCCCGGAGCACGCCGACGAGATGGCCGTCGTGCTGTCGGACCCGGACCTGCACACGTTCACCGGCGGCGCCCCGCTCACCACGCCGGAGCTGCGCGCCCGCTACGAGCGGCTGGTCGCCGGGCCGCCCGGCTGGCGCAACTGGGTGATCTGGTCGCGGGAGGAAGAGCGGCTGGTCGGATATGTGCAGGCCACGATCGACGGCCGGACCGCCGAGATCGCCTGGGTGATCGGCACGCCCTGGCAGGGCCGCGGCCTGGCCACCGCGTCCGCCCGGGCCCTGGTCGACCGGCTCATAGGCGAGGGGATCGACACGATCGTCGCGCACATCCACCCCGACCACGCGGCCTCGGCCGCCGTCGCCAGGTCGGCCGGCCTGCGTCCCACCGACCGGTGGTACGAGGGGGAGGTCCGCTGGGAACGTACCGTCTGATCCGTAAAGATCCCCTACCCTTGGGGGAACTTGATCTCAGGGTCTGACGTCGGGGTGTTGAATCGTGGTCACGCACGAAGAGATGGTCGAGGCTTTCGGTGACGAGGGCCTGCTGCTGATGGACGTCGAGCAGTGCCGGGAGAAGGGGCTGTCGGAGGAGGACGTCCGGATCCTGTCCGAGGTCGGGCTGCCGGTGCGCGCGGACCAGGCGTTCACCACCTTCATCGCCGACGAGCCGCGGGTGGGCTCCCTCGTCGTGTTCCGGACGCCGGGCGGGGACCTCAACGTCCTCACGCTCGGCGGCACGTCGGGAGACTCGGGCATGCGCTACTTTCTCGACATCCGCAGCGGCGTCGTCGGCCTGCTCTCGATGGACGAGACCCCGCAGGCGGAGAAGGTCAACAGCTCTCTCGCGAACTTCGTCGAGTTCCTCTACCGGCTCAGGCTGCGCCAGCAGGCGTTGAACGGCGAGTCCCAGGAGGCCGGCAAAGAGTACACGGAGAAGCTGTGGCTCTCCCTCAAGGAGCTGGACCCGGTCGCCTTCGACGACGCCGAAGCCTGGTGGTCGATGGTGATGGACACCCTGATGAGCCGGAACCTCATCTCCGAGACCCGCGCGTTCCTCGAACAGCGTCGCGCCGAGGTCGCCGACACGCTGTCCAAGCTGATCGAGTTCGAGGAGGCCGTCCCGCCGCGCGGCACGCAGCGCGAGGGGTTCGACCGGGCGCTCAGCCGGCTGGAGCACGAGGGCTGGCAGATCGTCGATGCCCAACGCTTCGCGTCCGACACTGAGACCAGCGGCCTGCTGAGCCCGTGCGCCGACCACTTCACCCCGGACGGCGCGCTGGCCGACGACGTGCCGCTCGCGTGGCGGGGCGGGCTGCCCTCCAACATCCAGGCGGCGTTCGCCCGCGAGGGTCTCGTGGTCTCCGTTCCCGGGCAGGCGGGTCAGGAGGACGACTACGACGCGCTGCTGGAGATGGACGCCGACGAACTGGCCAAGCACAGCGACGCCCTGATGGACTCGCTCATCGCCTCGGTCCACGGTCTGAACAAGCCGGAGGAAGGGGTCGTGACCTGCCTGGCCGCCGACCGGTCGTCCGACCTGTGCCGGATCTCGGCGGCCTTCGACCGGCTGGCCGCGCACGGCTACCTCGCCGAGCCCGACCTCTGGCCTACCGCGTCCGGCGCCTGGCAGCAGGTCCACGAGGCGGCCGCCGCCGCCGGGCAGCCGCCCAGGGCCGTCTTCTGGACGACCCAGTCGCACACGACGAGCTTCGACACGTACGGCGATCTGGTGGACGAGCTCGTCCTGCAGTGGGCCGGCGATCGGGAGCTGATCGCGCAGGCGCTGGCCGGCACCGGGCTCGAGGTGGAGGTTCCCGAGCACGAGAGCACCGCGTTCCTCCTGCGCCCGGCCTCGAAGGGGCGTTTCGAAGATTCTTGATGTGAGCCGTCGCGCGCCGCGGGCTCTGTAGCGTGCTGGCGGTGAAGATCCAGAAGATGGGAACGCGGCCGTGGCTCGCCGCCGGCGCGGCGATGATCACGGTGCTCGCGGGGGCGGCCGGCCCGGCTCGGGCGGGGGAGAACTACGGGCAGTACTCCCGGTTCGCCGAGCGCAGCGCCGGACAGTACTGGGCCGACGGGCAGGCGGCCGGGCAGTGGACCTGGAAGCCCCTGTCGTCCACGACCTCGGAGGTCAGCTGGGGCGATCCGAAGAAGTGGCCGCCGGACTCCGCGGAGAAGTTCGTACGTGACGGCGACTGGCTGACGCTGGACGGGTGGCGGGGCAACGGCACGTATTACACCGTCAGGGTGACCAAGGAGCAGATCGGCGACGCCAAGTGCGGCAACCTGCGGACGTTCGCCACGTCTGGCCCGCAGCACTACGTGAAGTGGGACATTCCCTCGCAGGCGTACTGCCTCAAGGCGTGGGGGACCATCACCGAGAAGTCGTCGGGGAAGGTCATCGACTTCGGCCACACCCAGATCTGGTCGCCGCCCGCGCCCTGCTCCAACCAGTACCTGAGCGGGAAGACCTGCATCAAGCAGTGGGAGTCCTGGTGGGACAACAAGGGTGAACCGGGCAAGCCGATCACCAGGAAGCTGGACCGCGACCAGTACATCGCCCGCGGCCTTGGCATGGCGTTCAAGATCCAGCAGTATTTCCCGAAGGGCTGGAAGTCGGAGGCGCGCTCCTACTGGACTTGGTGATCCGTGATCGTTTGGCTGAACGGGACGTTCGGCGCGGGCAAGACGAGCACTGCGAGGGAACTCGTCCCGCTCGTTCCCGGTGCTCGTTACTTCGATCCCGAGCAGGTCGGCTTCATGCTGCAGACCGTCCTGATCGAGGAGTACTGGCAGGAGATCAGCGCCGGTCTGCGGGACGCCGGCATTCCCGTGCACCTCTTCGTGCTCCACACCGACCAGGAGACTCTGACCCGCCGGATCGAGGCGGCCGACGACGTGCCGGCCAGGAAATGGCGGCTGGAGCACCTGCCGGCGTACGCGGGCGCCTTCCCCTGGCTCAGCCGCGAGGGCCAGGTCGTCGACACGACCCTGCAGCCGCCCGCCGAGGTGGCCAGGAGCATCGCGGACCGGCTCGGCTGAGGGCGTTCATCCACAGGTGTGTGCCCAGGCCGGTGGACAACCGGGCGGAGGTGGTCACGGGCTGTGGTATGGCGACGCCAAGCCCTGATTCTCCAGCGTTCCGGCCCTGCCGGGGCGCCAGGAGGGGGTGCTTCCGCTGCCCCTGGTGAGGGCCGGTACGGGCATGGTTATCCACAGGATGAGCCGGTTATGCACAGTCGGCGGCCCTCGCGTATGAACAGCAGGCCGAAGGCGGGCAGGGCCGCCAGAGCGCTCATCAGGACGACGGCCCCCGCCAGGTTGCCCGCCACCAGCAGCGGCGTGACCGCGGCGGCTCCGATGGGCGGAGTGGCCTGCATCATCGTGCGGAAGACGCTGAAGACCCGGCCGCGCTGGGACGGCGGGATGCGCTCCATGCGCAGCGACTGCGCCCAGACGGTCATGGGGGCGCTGAACATGCCGATGACCAGGAAACCCGCGGCCACCGGGATCCAGTCGGGCGACCCCAGCGCCGCCAGAAACCCTGCCGCCGCCACCAGCTCCACCACGGCGATCGCGACCAGCCGGTCCATCTTCGGGCGCCAGGCCCCGGCCGCGAATCCGCCCAGGAGCTCACCGGCCGACAGGGCGGCCATGAGGAGAGAGAGGGCGGCGCCGTCGCCCGGGAGCTGCTCCTTGGCCAGCCATGGCGCGACCACCATGGTCATCGCGCCTTCGGCGATGTTGAAGGCCATGAAGGCGAGCGTGGTGCCGACGAGGACCCTGTCGCGGAAGACCGGCACGGGTGCGGCCTGGGCTGCCGCCGGCTTCGCGTGCGGGCGCAGGGGGCGGCGGATCAGGGCCACGGCCACGGCGAAGCAGGCGTAGGTGACGGCGTCCAGGGCCAGGATGTTCGCCGGGCCCAGGGTGCTCAGGAGCGGGGCGGCCAGGGTGAAGCCGATGATGCCGGACAGGGAGTAGCTCACGGATTCGAGCGCGTTGGCGGCGTCGCGTTCTTCCGGGGCGACCAGATCGGGGATGGCGGCCGGGACCGCCGCCATGGGGACCATTTTCAGCAGGCCGTAGAGGGCGGCGACGAGGAACGGGAGCCAGTTCGGCACGGTCGCGACCGCCGCCGCGAGGGGGATCGATCCGACGGCGGCGCCGCGCAGCACGCTGTCGGCGATCAGCGCCGCCCGCTTGTCGAACCGGTCGAGCAACGGCCCCGCGACCAGGCCGCCGACCACGACGGGGGCGGTGTAACAGACGGCCAGGAAACCCAGCTTCGCCGTTCCGCCTGGCTGGGCCAGGACGAGCCAGGACAGCGCTATGAACGTCATGCTGTCGCCCATCACGGAGACGGACGCGCCCAGCCAGAGGCTGCGGAAGTCACGCCTGCTCTTAAGGAGGGACAAATAGGTCGACACGAACGATTCCTCAGGGGGTGTGGGTGTATGGCGCGCTCAGGTGTTGCATCGCGTACGAGCGCCAGGGCCGCCAGCGGTGCGCGTCCTCGGCCGTCAGCCCGAGGCGGTGCAGTCCCCGCTGCACGGCCGAGTCAGAGGGGAGGAAGACGTCGGGGTCGCCGAAGGCTCGCATGCGGATCCGTGCCACGGCCTCCGCGTCGATGCCAGGCAGGGTCAGGAGCTCGCGTTCGACCTGGTCGCGATCGGCTTCGGGGCCGAGATGGAGGGTCCCGGCGATCAGCGCGCGGGCCAGGGCGGCCACTGGGGCGGGCGCGTCGGAGCTCGCCAGTACCTCCATCCGGGGGAAGGCGCGAGCACCGCCCCCGAGCCGGGTGCCGTAGGTGCGGACCAGGTGGGCGAGCCGGGATCGGCCGGTGGGGGTCTCCTCGTTCAGGATCGCGCGGATCGCCATCTCGGCCGCGTCCACATGGCCGGGCACGCGCCTGCCGGGAGTCCGCGCCACCACGGCGGCGAGGAGCGGGTCGCGGGTCAGGTGGTCGGCGATGTCGCGGGGGTCGGCGTCCAGGTCCAGGACCTGGCGGCAGCGCCGTACCGCTGCCGCCAGATCCTTCAGCTCCTCCAGGTGGAGCTCACAGGAGACGTACGTGCCCGCGGGGCGCAGCGTGACGAGGCCGAGGCCGTGCGGGAGGGTCAGCGAGCGGCGGTAGTAGTGGGCGGTGGCCTCTTCCAGGCCCGGGATCGCGCGGTTGGCGAGGTAGGAGAACAGGGCGGGCAGGTCCAGGGGCGGGCGGTAGGTGAGGCGTAGCCGTACCGCGCCGGGTGGGCGGCGGACGGAGGGAGTGCCCCGCAGGGCACCGGGTGTCGTGCCGTAGACCTTGCGAACGGTGTCGTTGAACTGGCGGATCGAGGAGAAGCCGGCGGCGAACGCTATCTCGCCCGCGGGCAGGTCCGTGGTCTCCAGGAGCGTTCTGGCGGTGGCCGCGCGCTGGGCCCGGGCCAGGGCCTGCGGGCCCGCGCCCAGGTCGGCGGTGAGCTGGCGGTGCAGCTGGCGTTCGCTGTAGCCGAGCCGGGACGCCAGTCCGGCGACTCCTTCGCGGTCCACGAGGCCGTCGGCGATGAGCCGCATGGCGCGGCCCACCACGTCCGCCCGGACGTTCCACTCGGGGGAGCCGGGGACGGTGTCCGGGCGGCAGCGCTTGCAGGCGCGGAAGCCCGCCTCCAGGGCGGCCGCGGAGGAGGGGTAGAAACGGACGTTCTCGCGTTTGGGGAGGGTGGCCGGACAGCTCGGACGGCAGAAGATGCCGGTGGTCACGACGGCCACGAAGAACCGGCCGTCGAACCGGCCGTCGCGGCTTCTGAGCACGGAATACGCGTCTTCGTCGGTGAGCACGCGGACCACTCTTCCGGCTCCCAGGCCGCGCCCACTAGTGGAAATCGGACATCAAGTCGCGGCTGCGGAGGCGGATCAGGGCCGTGGTGGTGAGCAGCGCTGTCAGCGCGAGGATCACCGTCGCCGGCGCCGCGGTGAACGGCTCGCCCGACACCGTGTTGGGCTCCCACGAGCCAGGCGGCCGGTACGTGTTCGAGTGGCGCCGCCAGGACCCGGCCCACCGCCTGGTCCCCCATGACCAGCGAATAGATCAGCCCCGTGACGAACCCGCCGAGGGCCAGCAGCGCCAGGGTGCCGAGCGCGGCCACGGCCAGGTGCGCCGCCGCCCAGCGCAGCCGGCTGACCGCGGTGGACAGCAGGGCCTCGGCGTGCCCGGAGCGTGGCGAGCACCGGGTAGAGCGCGACCGTGTACGCCGGCAGGAGCACGATGATCCACAGGTACGCGTCCACCGGGTCTCCCGAAGGACCCCCGTACCGCTGCAGGAAGGCGTCGAGGACCCGGCCGGGCTGCTCCGCGAGGCGGGGCGCGACGCCGCTGAGGCCGCAGAGAGCCCGCCGCGTCAGCTCCGGGTTTCAGTCGGTGGCCTGGTTGAGCACCTTGGCAAGGCCGGCGATGGCGGTCCTGGCCGACTCGATGCGCCTGGTCTGAGCCTCGTCGGTCCAGCCGAGCCGCAGGCCCTCCGCGGCCAGCTCGTCGAACGCGGTGAACGCGGCGAGCTTCTGCCGGATGACCTTGGACCAGGCGTCGTCCTCGATCTGGTAGTAGACGTTCCGCTCCCCTGGCTTGCGGAACCTGCGGATGAGTTTGATGGACGTCAGGAGGTGCATGTTCGTCGTGAGTGACGCGCGGCTGGCGCCGATGGCGTCGGCGATGTCGCTCGCGGTCTGCGCCGGCGGGTCGCACGCCATGAGCCAGCCCAGGACGCGGCCGGTGATCGGGGCGAGTCCCCACTCCGCGGAGACGAACGCGGCCACCCGCTCGACCCACTCGAGCACCTGCTCGCGGTCGGGGCCGTCCTGCGTACTCATGCGGTCATCCTAACGTTCAGCTTTCTAGCCAGTAATTTCAGGCTAGACTGAACCAGCAGTTCACCGTCCGGGGGACATCCGCCTGAGCTGCTGCGCCCGCGCGCCCGCGTCGCCCGGCAGGTCCCGCTCGGCGAGCCCGCCCGCGATCCGCTCGCGGAACTCGACCGGCCGGTGGTCGTCGTACTTGAACTTGGCCCGCACGTCCACCACCTCCAGCCGCAGCCCCCGGATCGCCGAGAGCATCTTCCGGTACGGCCCCGCGTCCGCGGCCACCTCGCCGTGGCCGCCGTCGGGCTCGTGGTGGGCCAGCTGGCGGCGCAGGATCTCGGCCTTGCTCTCCTTGTCGTCCACGATCCGGGCCCGGCAGACGAGCTGAACCGAGGCGTAATAGCTGGTCGGTACGCCGGTCTCCGGGGTGTCGGAGCGCCAGCCCGACGGGATGTAGGCGTAGTCGTCGTGCACGGTCACCACCACGGCCGGGTTGGCCTCCAGCGCGGCCCAGATCGGGTTCGGCCTGGCCAGGTGGAGCACGACCTCGCTGCCGCCGTCGAACAGGAAATGTGTCGGCACCACGACCGGCGGGCCGCCGTCCACGCCGTTCGCGGCGAGCTGCCCGAAGTCGTGCGTACGCAGCCAGGTCCGCCATTCGCCGCCGTCGTGGGCCGCGTCCCAAGGATGAATAAGCACCCGTACCTCTTTGTATTAGTACATAATGGATTTTGTGTCAGAAAAGTACCTGATTGTGGGTGGGACTGCCAGCGAGATTGCGGCCGGGGTCGAGGCCGCCGTGTCGGAGGGGCGGCTGTCACCAGGCGCGATGCTGCCGCCGGTGCGCGAGCTGGCTTCCCGGGCCGGGGTCAGTCCCAACACGGCGGCGGCCGCGTACCGGCTGCTGCGCGAGCGCGGCGTCATCGAGACCGCCGGGCGGCGCGGCACCCGGGTCAGGCCGCGCCCGGCCAGCACGTTCCGGGAGGAGATCCGCATCGAGGTGCCTCCTGGCGCGCGCGACCTGTCCAAGGGCAACCCCGACCCGGCCCTGCTGCCGCCCCTGGGGGACGCGCTCGCCGCCGCGGCCCGGGCGCACGAGGAACGGCCCGCCATGTACGGGACGGGCGACGACGAGGAGCTGATCGCCCTGGCCGGCGAGCGCCTGCGCGCGGACGGCGTACCGGTGGGCCCGCTGGCGATCACCTCGGGCACCCTCGACGCGGTCGAACGGGTGCTGGCCGCTCAGCTGCGCCCCGGCGACGCGGTGGCCTTGGAGGACCCGAGCTGGACGGCCCTGCTCGACCTGGTCGGCGTCATGGGGCTGCGTCCCGTGCCGATGCGGGTGGACGACGAAGGCCCCCTGCCCGACGAACTCGCCCGGGCCCTGCGGTCCGGGGTCCGAGCCGTCGTGGTCACGGCCCGCGCCCAGAACCCGATCGGCGCCGCCGTCTCCTCCGAACGGGCCGGGGCCCTGCGCGAGGTGCTGGGGGCGTACCCGGGGGTGCTGCTCGTCGAGGACGACCACGGGTCCGGCTTCGTGGACCTTCCCCTGCACCCGCTGGCGGGGGTCACGCAGCGCTGGGTCCTCACGCGTTCGACGGCCAAGGCGTACGGACCCGATCTACGCGTCGCCCTGACCACCGGCGACCCGGTCACTCTGGGTCGGCTGCGCGGCCGCCAGCGCCTGGCCGCGGGCTGGGTCAGTCACCTGCTGCAACGCGCCGTCGCCTACCTCTGGCGTACGGACGCGGTGGACACGGCGGCGGTGGCGGCCTCGTACGCGCGGCGCAGGGACGGCCTGGTGACGGCGCTGGCCGAGCGCGGCATCCCGGCGCACGGGCGCACCGGGCTCAACGTGTGGATCCCCGTTCCGGACGAGGCCACCGCGATCACCCGCCTGCTCGCGCGCGGCTGGGCCGTCGCGCCCGGCGCCCGCAACCGCATCGCCACGCCGCCCGCGATCCGCCTCACCGTCTCGACCCTGGCAGTCGACGAGGTGGACCGGCTCGCGGACGATGTCACCGCCGCCCTGCGCCCGGCTTCAAGCGGCCGGTACGGCTAGGCTCAGGACGGATACCGGGCTTCCGCGAGGTCCTCGGCGAGATCCTTCAGCGTGAGGTCGGCGTTCAACGCGGTGACGACCGCCTGCGTCAGCGGGCGGAGGGCATGGACGTGCCGTATCGCGTCGAGGTCCAGGGAAATTTCGTAATAGTCCTCGGCGAACCGCCGGAACCCCTCCGGCGACGGGTCCATGAGCAGCGCGAACAGATAGCCCGACCCGTCAGGGTCGCGCACGCCGTCCGGATAGTCGATCTCGCCCACCCGCCAGGCGTCGTCGCCGGCCTCCCGCCACAGACAGGCGGTCACGACGGGCATGCCGTCCTCGTCACGGAACGCGGGCTCCTCCACGCACCGGCGGAAGACATCGGGAACCGAGTCGAGCACGCCCGGCCACGGCCCGTCGTTCCCGTAGGGACTCATCGCCGCCTCGTGGTCGAAACCTCGCAGGTACGCGCCGCCCGCCACGAAGACGATGGAGTATTCGTCTCCGGAGCCGTTCCGCATGGACGCCATCTCCTCCCCTGGGGCCCAACCGGCGTCGAAGGAGTGGCGGCGGCCGGCCCAGTCGGGGCTCAGGATGGCCTCCAGCACAGCCACGGACCGGCAGAAGTCACGGAGCACGGGGACCTCGGGGAGAAGTCGGGCGACGTCATGAGCAGTCATGCGCCTCATCCAACCGGGGTGCCGGCCGATCATCGTACGCGGGGCCCGTGAACGAGGGTCCTACTCTGTATACCAAAATCTATAATTTCGGGTGTACATAAAATAGGCTCTTTATTGGCTTAAGCCGAAGTGGGCTGCGGTTTTGACATGTACTTGACGGCAGGTTGAAGAGCCGCAAAATTTCATGTCCGTAGAGATTGATGAAGAGAACTTTCAGGGATATCTTCATGATCGACCCGCCCTCCCCCACGGGCGGCGAGATGTCGAAATGCGCCCCCAAGGCGGCTCATCGACATCATTTGGAACCGGGTGCCCAACCGTATCCCCCCAATACGCACCTGTTCAGAGAGGTGAGCATGCCCACAATCGGCAGGCCGACCTGGCCGAAGGCCCTCAGACCCGCGATCACTGCCCTGTTGGTCACCGTCGCGGCAGCGCTGATTCCCCAGGCCGCCTCAGCGCAGGACGCCAGCGTCCTGGCTGTGTCTCACAAGAGCCCGTTCAACTGCGGTAAGACCTTCTACGCCAACAACTGGACCGGGACCCCCGCCCACAACCCGTCGGGTTCTATCGACTGGCAGGACTACGGGGGCGACGACATCAACGGCGAAACGGTGCGTGCCACCGCTGGGGGCACCGCGTACTTCTACGACGCGGGAAGCACCAGCTACGGCAAGTGGATAGAGGTCCGGCACAGTGACGGCACCCGGACCCGCTACGCCCACCTGGCGAGCATGGTGAGGTCGGCCGGCGGCTCGTTGACCGTCAGCCAGGGCACCGTGATCGGGACCGTCGGCTCGACGGGCGGCTCGAACGCGCCGCACCTGCACTACGAACAGCGGACCTCCACCGGCGCGATGGACACCAGCCCGACCGTGGACGGCGTGACCGTGTCCCTGGGCCAGAAGAAGGCCATCACGAGCACCAACGCCTGCGGCAGCAGCAACCCCTACACCCCTGAAGAGGTCTGCGGCAGCGGTTACTCGGTCATCGACTCGGCCGCTCTCACGGGTGGCCGCACGTACCTGCTCTACAACTCGGGCAACGGCTACAACTGCGTCGTGACGCTGAAGTCGACGAACCTCGGCTCGGCGTCGGCGGCGTCGGCCTTCCTGGAGCCGCAAGGAGAAAGCAGGACGACCGACTCGGGTAGCTACGACTACTACGCGGGTCCCGTCAGGCGCGACGCGGCCGGACAGTGCGTCAAGTGGGGCGGCTCGGTCGGCAGCAGCTCCTACACCAGTGGCTTCGAACACTGCGATTAGAAAGCACGACGTCAATGGCCACTCCCCGATCGCGGGGGGTGGCCATTGGCGTTGTTCACGGCATCGCATCGTTGTCCACCTGATCACGCTATCGGCTGACAGGACGTTCTGGCAGGTGAGCGGGCGGGTGGGGAGGTTCCGGCAAGACGACGCCCAACAGGTTCCAACTCCTGTCCAAGATGGCTACAAGTCGCCACGCCTATACCTGATGTCGATCAGCCGATGGCCCCGGCCCGCGCTGATCACTCAGTGGATTCAGGGGGGTTCGGCGTGGATCAGCACGTGTTGGGGGATGTCGCCAAAGCGGCCTTGGCGCGAGCCGGCCGGGCGGCGACCGGTGAGCAGGCGGCGAAGGAAGAGGACGCCTGGGAGGTCCGCACCCGCAAGCCGTGGACGTACGTGACTCCGGTGGGCGCGGAGAACAGGGCGCAGGGCTGGAAGCTGCACGTCTCGGCGACGCCGCTGTCCGCTCCGGTGGTGCTGGCGCGCGCGGTCGAGGTGCTGGCGCGGCACCGCTGCTCGTTCAAGTTCGCCGCGACGCTGGCCGAACTGTCCGGCCTGGTGGCCAGGGAGCAGGACCGCGGGTCGGTGGGCAAGTTCATCACCGTCTACCCGTCCGACGACCGGGCGGCGACCGCGATCGCCGAGGAGTTGCACGCGGCCACCCTGGGCCTGCCCGGGCCGCCCATCCTGTCCGATCGCGCGTACAAGCCGGGCAGCCTGGTCCACTACCGCTACGGGGTGTTCTCGGCGCCCTCCGTGCTGGACAACGACGGCTCCTACGCCTCGCAGCTGGCCGCCCCCGACGGCACCCTCGTGACCGACAAGCGCAACGCCTGGTACTCGCCGCCCCCGTGGGCGCCCTGCCCCTTCGAGTCGGGCAAGGCTCCGGTACGGGTGGCCGCGCCGCAGGCGGTGCTGCTGGCCGACCGGTTCGTGGTGCGCCAGGCCGTACGGCACAACGCCAAGGGCGGGGTCTTCCTGGCCGAGGACCGCGACACCGGCGGGAACATGATCGTCAAGCAGGCCCGGCCGCATGTGGGCGCCAGGCTGAACGGACGTGACGAGCGGGACGCGCTGCGCCACGAAGGGCGGATGCTCGACCTGTTCGGGCCGCTCGGCGTCACGGCGCGCAAGGTGACGCTGTTCGACAAGGACGACAACCTGTTCCTGGTCCAGGAGCGCATCGAGGGGACCGTGCTCACCGTCTGGGCCGGCGAGCGCGGCGCCGAAGGTCCGGACCCGCGCTGGCGCGAAACGGTGCTGGGCCTTGTGAGGCGCCTGGTCGACCTGGTGGCGACGGTCCACGGGCGCGGCTACATCGTGCGCGACCTGACCCCGAACAACATCATCGTCACCGAGGACGGCGACTGCCGGCTGATCGACCTGGAGACCGCGGCGATGCCCGGCACTCTGGTCGGACGCACCCACACTCCCGGCTACGCGCCGCCGGAGCAGGAGAATTCCCCCGCACTCGGGCCCTGCCCCGGCCTCGAAGTGGACCTGTACGCCCTGGGCGCGACGGTGTTCTACCTGGTGACCTCCTGCCAGCCGATGCTGGTCAAGGATCAGGACGAGCACGCCAGACCGTGGGACTCCCGGGTTCGCACGCTGGTCGACGTGGCCGTCGCCGGCGATCCCGTGGCCACCGAGCTGGCTCCCATGATCTTGGGGCTGATGGCGGAGGATCCCGCCCGGCGGTGGGAGCTGGCCAGGGTCCGTACGTTCCTGGACGGCCTGACCACCGGGCTGGAGGCGGGGGACGGTTACCGGCTGGCCACGGCCGACCAGGACCGGTTACTCCAGGACGGGCTGGCGTACACCCTGCGCACCTTGGACGGGGACGCCGCCGCACGGTTGTGGCCCAGCACCGGGTTCGGCGCCAACGCCGACCCCTGCGGCGTGCAGTACGGCGCGGCCGGCGTGCTCCAGCTGATGGCCTCCCTGGCGGGGACCTTCCCTCAGGAATCGCTCACGACCGCCCTGCGCGACGGCGCGAACTGGATGATCCAGCGCCTCGCGAGCGAGCGCCGCCCCTCACCGGGGCTGTACTTCGGCCGGGCCGGCATGGCCTGGGCCCTGTACGAGGCGGGCAAGGCGCTCGACGACCACGACATACGCACGGCGGGCCTGGACCTCGCCCTCGACCTGCCGGTCAGCTGGCCGAACCCGGACATCTGTCACGGCCTGGCCGGGACCGGGACGGCGCTGCTGCACCTGTGGAACGCCACCGGCGACACGAGGTTCCGCGACCGGGCGAGCGACTGCGCCGACGAGCTGCTCAAGGTCGCGCAGCGCACCCCCGACACGGTCCTGTGGCCCATCCCCAAGGATTTCGACTCCGCGCTGGCGGGCGTCGTCCACTACGGCTTCGCCCACGGCGTCGCCGGGATCGGCGCGTACCTGCTGGCCGCCGGCGTCGCGCTCGGGCGCGAGGACTGCCTGGAGACCGCCGTCGCCGCGGGCCGTACCCTGCTGGACGCGGTCGACTACCACGGTGAGGCGGCCTGGTGGGGGGAGGGCCCGCACGGTGGGGCGAAGATGCCCCACTGGTGCAACGGCTCCTCGGGGATCGGGACGTTCCTGGTTCGCCTGCACACGGTCACCGGCGACTGGGACGCGCTGGAGGTGGCCCGGGCGGCCGCCAGGGCGGTGCACGGCCACCGGCTGCGCTCCGGCACCGCGGCCTGCCACGGCCTGGCCGGGGACGGGCAGTTCCTGCTGGACCTGGCGGAGCTGGCCGACGATCCGATCTACCACGAGCAGGCCGAGGAACTGGCCGCCGTCCTGTGGACACGCGCCATCGTGCGCGACGGGCTGCTCGTGGTGCCCGACGAGAACGCCCTTGAGGTGACGTTCGGGTGGAACACCGGGCTGGCCGGCGTGCTCGCCTTCCTGCTGCGGCTGCGCCACGGCGGCCCCCGCCCGTGGATGGTCTCCACCGAGGTGATCGCGCGATGAGCACCGTCACCACCCTGCCCACGGAGCTCAGGCGGATCAGCTTCCGGTTCTCCGGCAACGGGCGCTACGCCACCTGCCTGGCCGCGTACGGCCGTGACCGGCTCATGCCGGAACTGTGGGACCTCACCGGTCCCGCGCCGCGGCCCCGCCTGTCACCCACCCGCGACGGCGAGACCTCCTGGACGCTCCCGCTCCCGACCGGAGACGGCGACGTGCTGCTGTGCCGCCACGGCAAGGGGTCGGCGCGGTTGCTGCTCGCCGTCCCCGGCCCGGACGGCACGCCGGCCGAGGAGTACGAACTGCTCACCCCGCGCAGCGGAGGGCTCAGGCTCGTCGCCGGTGTCGCGCCGGGCACCGCCGCCCTGCTGTTCGAGAGCGGCGAGGACGGGCGCACCACGGTGTGGCGCGTGTCAGGACGTGCCGAGGCTCCCGAGCAGGTCGCCAGGCTGGCCGGTGCGGTCGCCGGGGGAGTCTGGCTCGACGAGGACGGCCGGCGGCTCGCGCTGGCCCGCCCCGAGCCGGGCACCGGTGGCACGCTCGTCCTCGACCTCGCCACCGGCCTTCTGACGTCACTCGAAGGGCTGGCGAACGGCGAGCACCTGCTGATGGCCGCGCCGCGCACCGGTGTGCTGCTGACCGCGGCACAACGCGATGGAACGTTCCGACTCGGCGTCCGGCACCGCGACGACCCGGCTCCGACGGCGTTCCCCGAGCGGCTGAACCGCATCGAGGGCACCGTCGCACCGCTGACCCTGGACCCGGACGGACGGCACCTGGCCCTGTCGGTCGTCCGCCGCAGCCGCTCCGACCTGCTGCTGCACGACCTCGTGGCGGACACCGGCATCGAGGCCGAGCTGCCGGCCGGGACGTTGCAGCAGCTGGCGCGCTGGACCACTGGCGGGCTGCACCTGCTGCACAGCACGCCGGACCGTCCGCTCGGCGTGGTCACCCTGCCCGATCCGCTCCGGCCCCGGGCGCGGGCCGCCGCCGAGGAGCACCCGGGCGGCTGGGCCCCGGCTCGTACGGTGGACTACCGGGGCCCGGCCGGACCCGTCGAGGCCATCGTGTACGGCGACCCCGTGGCGAGCGAGCAGGTCGTGCTGGCCCTGCACGGTGGCCCGGAAGCCGCCTGGCCCTTCGGGTTCGATCCGCTGTTCCAGCGGATGGCCGCGGCGGGCATGGCCGTGGTCGCACCCAACCAGCGGGGGAGCACCGGCTACGGCGCCGCCCACCGCGACGCGATCCACGGCGTGTGGGGCGGTCCCGACCTCGCGGACATCCTCCAGCTGGGGCGCACGCTGGCCGACGCGCGTGGCCCCGGCCGGCAACGGCCCATGCTGTACGGCATCAGCTACGGCGCCTACCTGGCCCTGCTGGCCGCCGCCGCGGAGCCGGACCTGTGGACCCGGGCCGCGGTCATCGCGCCGTTCCTGTCCGGCCGGGAACTGTACCAGGACGGGGGACAGCGCGTACGCACGCTGCTCGATCGGCTCGGCGGCTGCGCGGAGCCGGACGACGAGCTCGGCCCGCGCGACCTGGGCCGGCTGGCGGATCGCATGCGCCTGCCCATAATGATCATCCACGGCCTGCAGGACTCGATCATCCCGGTCGCTCACTCCCGGCGCCTGCACCGCCGCCTCCTGGCCGCCGGTCACCCGGTGCCACCGGTCTACCTGGAGATCCCCGTGGCCGACCACGACCCGCTGGCCTCCGGCGACGGACATCTGGTCACCGGCCTGCTCATCGACTTCCTGAGCGGCAGGTCCGTCACCGCCTAGCGGACGCTCACAGACTCCGGCCCGTCGATGCGGGCCGGCATCCCATGCCGCCTCGAAACGAGCGGCACGACACAAGAAAGGAGAACGCCATGGAGATCGACATCAAGGCTCTCGACATGCTCCCCGCCGCCGAGGAGTCCTCGCTGTGGCCCTGCCTCATCACCTGCGAGGTCAAGACCTGCAAGGACAGCTGCTGGGTCACCATCTGACGAAAAATCCCCATTACCGAAGGAGAGAACACCATGGAAATCGACATCAAGGCTCTCGACATGCTGCCGGCCGCCGAGGAGAACTCGCTGTTCCCCTGCGTCATCACGTGCTTCATCTCGTGCAAGAACGACAGCTGCTGGATCACCGTCTGATGGAGATCGACATCAAGGCCCTGGACATGCTCCCGGCCGCAGAAGAGTCCTGGCTGTACCCCTGCACGCTCAGCTGCTTCGGCGTGACGTGCGAGGGCGATGAGACCTGTTTCATCACCCTCAGCCTGTCCTAGTGAAATCCCCGGGTCACCGCCGCCGGCGGTGACCCACCGCGTCCGTCGAGAGAGGAGAGGAAGGATGTCAGATCCCGTGGCAGGCATCGCCGGGGAACGGGTGACGCACAAGCACGGCGACCGCCTGCTCGCCTCTCTCGCACGGCGCGCCTGGCGACCGCTGGCGGTGGTCACCGTCGCGACCGCCGTCGCCTCGGCCGCGACACTGGCCATGCCCGCCCTGCTGGCCGCCGCGGTCGACAGGGTGCTCGCGGATGAGGACGTGCTCGCCGCGGCGGCGCGGCTGGGCCTGATCCTGGCCGTCATGACAGTCGCCGACCTGGTGTGCCACGTCGCGGGCGCCGCGGCCAACGCCTCGGCGACCTCCGCGCTCCGCCTGCGGCTCACCGGCCACATCCTGCGCCTCGGCGTCGGCGAAGCCCGCCGGTTCCCGACCGGGGAGCTGGCCAACCGGCTCGTGAGCAACACCGCGGGCGCCGGGCAGGTCCCGCTCGCCCTGCTGGACACCGCCGCCGGGCTCCTCACCGCGGCAGGCGGCATCACCGCGCTCTTCATCATCGACTGGCGGACCGGGCTGGCCTTCGTGGCCGGCCTGCCCGTCGCGCTCCTCATCATCCTCATGTTCGTCTCCCGGATGTCCGGGCTGTACGACCGCTACCAGGAGACGCAGGGCCGGCTGGCGGCACGGCTTACCGACACCCTGGCGGGCATCCGTACCGTGCGTGCCTCCGGCACCGCCGACCGGGAGATCGCCCGCGTGCTCACCCCGCTGCCCGAACTGTCCGCGACCGGGCACGCCCTGTGGCGAGCACAGGCCCGTGGCGGGTGGCGGATCGGCCTGGTGCTGCCGCTCATGGAGGTGGCGGTCCTCGCCGTGGCGGGCCTCGGCGTCGTGGCCGGCCGCCTCGAACCCGGGCAGCTGCTGGCCGTGGCCGGGTACGCCACGCTGGGCCTGTCGTTCATCGAACACGTCGACGCGGTGATGAGCGTGGCGCAGGCCCGCTCGGCGGCGCGGCGGGTCTCGCAGGTGCTCGCCCTGCCCACGCAGGTCCCCGGTACGCGCCCGGCCCCCGAAGGCCCCGGCACGTTGTCGTTCCGCGGCGTCACCGTCACGCGGGACGGCGCCCGGCTGCTCGACGAGCTCGACCTGGAACTCCCCGCAGGATCGCTGACCGCGGTCGTCGGGCCGTCCGGCGCGGGCAAGACGACGCTGGCCATGGTGGCGGGCAGGCTGCTGGACCCCGACCGCGGGCAGGTGCTGCTCGACGGCCGGCCCCTGGCCGAGATCGCCCCCGATTCGCTGCGCGACGTCGTCGCGTACGCCTTCGAACGTCCCGCGCTCCTCGGCGGTGACCTCGCCTCGGCCATCGCCTACGGGCGGCCCGGGACCGGTCGCGCGGCCGTACAGGAGGCCGCCGCCTCCGCCCGCGTCGACGACGTCATCCGCCGGCTCCCCCAGGGGTACGGCACCCCGGCCGCGGGCGCGCCGCTGTCCGGCGGCGAACTCCAGCGCCTCGGCCTGGCCCGAGCACTCGTACGGCGTGCCCGGCTTACCGTGCTCGACGACGCCACCTCCAGCCTCGACACCGCGACCGAGGCTCAGGTGACCCGCACCCTCGTGGACGGGATGCGCGGACGCACCCGCCTGGTCATCGCGCACCGGGCGGCCACCGCCGCCCACGCCGACCTGGTCGTCTGGCTCGAGAACGGGCGGATCAGCGCTCGGGGCACGCACCGGGAGCTCTGGAACGACCCGGCCTACCGCGCCCTGTTCGCCGCCGAGGAAACCAGTGGAAAGGAGGAGGCGTGTCCGGTGCTTCGCTGACCCGTCCGGCGCTCAGGCCGCTCGCGGGGCCGCGCACGCTCAGCGCGCCGCGCCTGCTGCTGGCCCTGCTCCGGCCGCGCAAGCGCCCGCTGGCCGCCGCCCTGGCCCTGTCCGCCGTCGAATCGGCTCCGACGCTGCTGTCCGGGCTGCTCGTCGCCGCCGCCGTCGACCGCGGGTTTCTGGCGGGGCGGCCGGGGACCGGACTCGCCCTGCTCGGGCTGCTGGCCGCGGTGATGTCGCTCAAGGCCGTGGCCACCCGGTTGACGCTCCCCGTCCTGGCCAAGGTCGTCGAGCCGCTGCGCGACGACCTCGTACGAGCCGTGGTCACCGCCACGGTGACCCGCGCCGCCGGCGGCGCCGAACCACCCGACACCGCCGCCGTCAACCGGCTCACCGGGCAGGTGGAAACGGTGCGGAACCTGGTGTCCGCCCTGCTGCGCAGCACCCGCCAGCTCGGCATGTCGTTGATCGCCGCGCTGGTGGGGCTGCTGGCCCTCTCTCCGCCGGCGGCAGCCATCGCCGTGGGGCCGGTGGTGCTGGCCCTGGCCGTGTTCGCCTGGCTGCTGCGTACGCTGGCGAGCCGGCAACGTGCGCTGATCCTGGCCGACGAGCGGCTCACGGCCGAGGCCACCCCTATCCTGTCCGGACTGCGCGACGTCGCCGCCTGCGGAGCTCACGACCAGGCCCGCGCGACGGTGGACACCGCCGTCTCCGCGCAGGTGGCGGCCACCATGTCCATGGCCTGGGCGGGCACCGGCCGGCGGCTGATCGTCACGCTCGGCGTCCACGTCCCGCTGCTCGTCCTGCTGATCGCCGCCCGTCCGCTGGTGGACGGCGGCCACCTGAGCGTGGGAGAGGTCATCGGCGCGGTGACCTACCTGGCCACCGGGCTCGACCCGGCGTTGCGCATGCTCATCAGCACGGTCGGCGGGTGGGGAGTGGCCCTCGCCGTCTCGCTGCGCAGGATCGCCGAGTCCGTCACCGTACCGGCGGGCTCCCCGCGGGCCGGGACCGGGCCCGGCCCGCTCGGGCACCGGCTCGACGCCGAACGGCTGACCTTCGGCTACGCGCCCGAGGCGACACCGGTCGTACACGAGCTCGACCTCACGATCTCCGAAGGGGAGCACCTGGCCGTGGTCGGCCCGAGCGGCGCCGGCAAGTCCACCCTGTCGATGCTGCTGACGGGGCTCCTGCCGCCGACCGGCGGCCGGATCCTGCTCGGCGGGCTCCCGCTCGACGAGACCCCGGAACACCGCCTGCGGACCCTGATCGCACTCGTGCCCCAGGAGGCGTACGTCTTCGCCGGAAGCGTCCGCGAGAACCTGGCCTACCTCGGCGCGGGCACCGACGCGCAGCTGCGGGCGGCGGCCGCCGCCGTGGGCGCGCTGCCGCTGGTCGAACGGCTCGGCGGGCTCGACGCCGTCATCGAGGAGCCCTCCTCGCTCTCCGCCGGGGAGAAGCAGCTCATCGCCCTGGCCCGCGTCCACGCCTCGCCCGCCCGGATCGTCGTGCTGGACGAGGCCACCTGCCACCTCGACCCGGCCGCCGAGCAGCGCGCCGAGGAGGCGTTCGCCGGACGCGGCGGCACGCTCGTCGTCATCGCGCATCGCATCAGCTCCGCCATGAGAGCACGGCGCGTCCTGCTGATGGACGGCAGCACCACGACCGCCGGAACGCATCCCGAACTGCTCACCCGATCACCCTTGTACGCCGACCTGGTCGGCCACTGGCATCACACGAACGAGAAGAGGACCACGCCATGAGCACCCCGAACGGGCCCAGCGACGTCGTCTGGGACGTCACCTACGCCTGCCCGCTGCGATGCGTGCACTGCTACTCCGAGTCGGGCAGGCGGCCGGCCCGGCAGCTGAACCACGACGAGATGCTCAAGGTCGCCGACGCGATCGTCTCCTTCCGCCCGCAGGCGGTGGAGTTCGCCGGCGGGGAGCCGCTGCTGGTCAGAGGCATCACCGAGGTCGCCGGGCGGATCCGCGAAGCGGGGGTGGGCGTCAACGTCTACACCGGCGGATGGACGCTCGACCGCCGCTCGGCCGAAGAGGTGACCCGGGTCTTCTCCCGGATCACCGTGAGCGTCGACGGGGCCGACGCCGAGGTGCACGACCGGATCCGCGGGCGGGCCGGTTCGTTCGACCGGGCGATGAACGCGCTGGCCCTGCTGAACGACCTCTCGGGGGAGCGGGTGGCGAACGGCCTCGACCCGGTCGAGTTCGGGGTCGACTACGCGGTCCTGCGCTCCAACCTCCACCAGATGGAGGAGTTCTGCCGCACGGTCGCCCCTCGCTTCCCGTACCTGCGCTTCCTCACCTTCGCCGCGGCGGTGCCGTCCGGGCTCGCGAGCAGGCCGGGGTTCGCCGAGCAGGAGCTGCTGGGCTTCGACCAGCTGCGCACGCTGGTGAGCGGCGAGCACGTCGAACGGCTGCGTTCCCTCGCGCCCCGCACGGTGCAGGTGGCGGCGGCGGACAACATGGTCCTGATGATGCATCCGAACGCCCTGAGCCGGTACGGTTTCCCGATGCTGCAGGTGGAGCCGGACGGCGAGGTGCGCGCGATGCCGATCTACGAGGGCACCGTCGGCAGCCTGCTCACCGAGGACCCTGGCACGCTGTGGAAGCGCGCCGTGGAAAGGTGGAGCGACCCGGTGGTGGTGGAGGCCCTGTCGGCGGTCCGCTCGATGGAGGACTGGGCCGAGGCGACCCGGCGCATCGACTACCACTTCGGCACCGACGAGGTCCGCCACCGCATCGACCGCCGTCCGCTGCTCCTGTCACCGGCCGCGAGGTAACAGGGCGTCAGGCCACGGGGTGCGGCGCGGTGCGGGACCGGGCGGCCAGCAGGTGGTCGATCAGCGCGAGCAGCACATCGCGGGCCGCCGCCCGGTCGCGGGCGTCACAGAGCACCAGCGGCACCTGCGGGTCGAGGTCGAGCGCCTTGCGGATCTCCTCCTGCGTGCGGTCCTTGACGCCGTGGAAGCAGTTGACGCCGACGACGAAGGGGATGCCGCGGCTCTCGAAGAAGTCGATCGACGCGAAGCTCACGTCCAGCCGCCGGGTGTCGACCAGGACGACCGCGCCCATCGCCCCGTGCACCAGGTCGTTCCACATGAACCAGAAGCGTTCCTGCCCGGGGGTGCCGAACAGGTAGAGCACCAGCTCGCTGTTGATGGTGATGCGCCCGAAGTCCAGCGCGACGGTGGTGGTGGACTTGCCGCTCACGCCTTCCAGATCGTCGATGCCGACGCTGGCGTGGGTGAGGTACTCCTCCGTACGCAGTGGGGCGACCTCGCTCACCGCGCCGACCATGGTCGTCTTCCCGACGCCGAACCCACCGGCGATAAGAATCTTGACCGCCAGGGGAGCGTCGTCCCCTTGGTCAGAGCTTGCGTAAGCCATCCCTCACCGCCTCAAGAATTGTCACATCCGGAAGACCGCCCGCCTGGGCGAAGGCCAACGGTGGCCGGGCCCGCATCTGACCGTTCTCGATCAGATCGCCAATGAGGATCTTGGTCACTGACACCGGGAGGTTCAGCGCCGAGGCGACTTCGGCCACCGCCAGAGGCCGCTCGCACAAGGTGAAGATGGTGCGGTGCTCCGGCTGCATTCGCCTCAGCCCGCGTCCGGTCTGCGAAGAGACGCCGGAGATCGAGGTCACCAGGGTGATCAGCGTGAGGTCGTCCCGCTCGGGGGCGGTTCGTCCGCCGGTGATCGTATAGGGGCGGACAAGGGGTTCGTCGGCGTCATCGTCGTCGAACCCCTCAGTCCAGTGCTTCATCCGCGTCTCCCCGCGTCATCGGCCTGCGGGGTACGCGCGTCGGTGCCCAGCTTCTGGCCGACCTGCTGGATCAGGGTGTGCATCGCGACGCTCATCAGCTCGGCGTCGACCTCCTGGGAGGCGACGACGGCCAGATGGGTGCCACGACCGGCGGTCGTGATGAACAGCCACAGCTCGGCCATCTCGATGATGACCTGTTGCACCGGTCCGCCGCTGAAGAGCTGCCCCACACCGCGAGCCAGGCTCTGCTGGCCGGTGGCGATCGCGGCGAGGCGTTCGGCGTCGGAGCGTTCGATGGTCCGGGACCGGCTGATCACCAGGCCGTCGTCGGACAGCACGATGGCGTGCCGGGTGCCCGCGACCTGATCGACCAGGCCGTCCAGCAGCCAGTCCAGGTCCCTGTTGGTGGCGGTGGTTCGCTGCGTCATCATCGATCTTCCGTCGTAGGTGAACCGGGCTCGGGGGATCCGTCCGGCCGGGGCTGGAAGGCGTCATCACCGGTCCGGCGCCTGCGAGACTGCCTCTGGAACGCGCCGATTGTCGCACTGGATCGGCTGGGCTGCTCGCGTAGGGCCCAGGTCTCCTGTTCGGTCTGTTCATCCCTGTCCGCCGGGACTTTGAGCTCGGTGACCAGGCTGGCCTGGCGCACCCGCTGGGGCAGCGGCCGGAGGCCGGACGGGAGGGCGTCGTCCGGGATTCCGTCGGGTGCTGTCACGTACGCCATCGCGCGTCCCCTGGAGCGGGTCGGCAACTGCCCGTCCTCTTGGGGAGCCGCCGGCTCCTCCTGCGGGCGGGGCTGTGGGCGGGGCTGTGGGCGGGGCTGTGGGCGGGGCTGCGGGCGGGGCGCCTCCGCGGCCGGGGCCGGGGCCGGCGCCGGGGCCGGGGCGGCCTCCTCGGGCACCGCACGGGGGCGGTCCACGATCAGCGCTTCCGGGAGCAGCACGATGACCCGGGTGCCGCCGAAGGCCGACGAGCGCAGCTCCACCTGGAGGCCCAGGCTCGCGGCGAGCCGGGCGACCACGTACAGGCCGAGCCGGACGTCGTCGGCGTGGGTCATCACGTCGAGCTGCGGCGGCGACTTCATCAGGGCGTTGGCGGCGGCGTACTGCTCGGGCTCCATCCCCAGGCCGCGGTCCTCGATCTCCACGGCGACGCCCCGGCTGACCGGTGCGGCCCGCACCTCGACGGGGGTCATCGGCTTGGAGAAGGTGGTGGCGTTCTCCATGAGCTCCGCCAGGACGTGGACGAGCGGTCCCACCGCGCGCTCGCTCACCCAGGACTCGCCCTCGACGTCGATCGAGATCCGCCGGTAGTCCTGGACCTCGCCCTGCGCGGCGCGCAGCACGTTGAGCAGGTGCACCGGCTTGCGCCAGCGGCGCTGCGGCTGCCCGCCGCCGAGGATCACCAGGTTCTCCTCGTAGCGGCGCAGCCGGGCGGTGAGGTGGTCCAGGTCGAACAGGCCCTCCAGCACCTCGGGGTCCTCGTGCTTGCGTTCCAGCTCGTCGAGCTTCTTCAGCTGCAGGCCGATGAGGATCTGCGTACGGCGGGCGATGCGCTGGAGCATGCGCTGGAAGCCGCGGTGCTGCTCGGCCTGCCGTACGGCGGTGAAGACCGCGCTGCGGCTGGCCAGGTTGAGGGCCTGCCCCAGCTCGCCGAGCTCGTCGGGGGTGGGCTTGAGCATGCGCACTTCCGCGTCCACGTCGACGTCCTCCCCGCGCTCCAGCCGGGCGACCACCTTGGGCAGCCGCTGCTGGAGCTCCTGGGCGTCCTCGCGCAGGTGGAGGATGCGCCGGCGGAGAATGGAGGTGAGGCGCCAGCTGGTGAAGATCACCAGGCCCAGGGCGAGCAGGCCGACGCTGGTGACGCTGATGAAGACCACGAAGAGCATGCCGGCGTGGTCGTAGCCGATCTTGCTGACGTGGTCGAGCCGGAGCCGCAGGAGCTGCGTCACCTGCTCGGTGACCGTGTCCACCGAGGAGCGCCACTGGGCGTTGTCCCCGCGCAGGGTCACCTGGTTGCCTGAGGGGGTCAGCCGCTCTTCCAGCGCGGTCATGGCCTCCCACGCCTCGCCGGTCATCAGCGTCTCGTACCGCTTCTCGTCGCCGGTGAGGCTGGGGATCACCTGGGACCGCAGGAGGTGTTTCCTGGTGCCGGCGGCGTCGGTGACGAGGCCGTACTCGTCCTTCGTCAGGCGCCCCGTCTTCCAGCCGCGGGCCAGGACGGCGTCCTCGCGGCCGATCATGTTGACGACCCAGAAAAGGTCGACCAAGGTCTGCGCGCTGCTGTTCACCTCGCCCTCGTCGGTGTGGCTGAGGACGGTCAACACGCGCAGGTCCGACTCGATGACCCCGCTGTAGTAGTCGAACGCCTTCTGCGGGCTGGCCCAACCGGCGTCCACCGCCCGGCGCTGCTCGTCGAGGAGGTTGAGGCTGCGGTCGGTACGGGCGATGGCGTCGGCGAGCCCCTCAGGTGCCTTGCTGGTGTCCAGGGCTGTCAGGGGACGGAAGGCGCTCACGGCCTGGTCGGTCACCACGCGCTGCTTGGTGAGCTTGCCGGCGGCGGCGCCGCCGGGGTCGGCCTGCGTCTCCGCGGTGAGCCGCCGTTCCTTGTCGAGGCTGAAGAACAGGTCGGACGCGGGTGCGCCGACGGTCTTGGTGGCCAGATCCATCTGGGCCTTCTCGGCCCGCCACTGCGAGGACAGCTGGAACATGCCCGAAGCCAGCAGCGGGGTAAAGGTCAGGCTCGGCACGAACACGATGATGAGCAGCACCGTACGCAAGGGCAGCCGGCGGACACCGGCCAGCCGCCGCGGCTGGGATGACGCGCTCCCGTCGCCCACGGTCTCCGTCCGCCGTCGCCCGCTCCTGCCCCATCCAGCCACGTGCAGGACACTCTCCTCACCAATCGGTGACAATCACCCAACTAGGCGATAGGTGCCTGATAGTAGCCATACGGCAGTTGAGTCGAAAGCCCCGCTGTACCGGGCTTTGTCGCTCACCGGATCGCCGCCCCCGGCGCGTGCCAGGGGCGGCGGCGGGCTCACTTGTAGCCGGCGGCGACGATGTTGGCCTGCACCGAGTTCTCGGTGGCGTCCGACGGATAGCCGGACGTCATCACGCCCGCGTAGATGGGAGTGGGGGTGGAGACGCCGCCGGTGCAGGGTGACGCCGTTAAGGGCGAAGCTCGACGGCACCGGGTTGGAGCCGCTGTACGCCCCGTTGAACCCGAAGCCGGAAAGAGCTGACGTGTCGCACTGGTGTTTTCCCATTCTCCGAGATGTGGGTTCTTGGGGTTAGCGCTAATCCCCACAGCGAGAGATCAGTCAACGAGCCCGACTCCCGCTGTCGCTCGGCAACGCGAGGAACCGGCCGGACGCGAAACTTCATCCGATTCTTCGGCAAGGAGCGGTAGATCGCCCGGGGCTGCTGGGGCGGATGCGCTCAAACACCAAAATCGTGATTACTTACGACCCTTGGGCTTTGACGTGCTATTTGGGATTAACGAGGTAACTGAGAATATCTGTATGGGTATGTCCGGTTCCATCTGAGTGTCCGCTGAAACGGCGGATGCCAGGGTCCGCACCGATCTATCCATGAACGGAAACGAGACACGTGAACACCAAGAGTCGGCGAACGCGAGCGCCATACCATGGGCGGCTCGCGGCACTAGCAATTACCGGCGCGGTCGCCGGTGTCATGCTCCTTCCCGGGGTGGCCAGCGGGAGCGCGGCCGGCGGTCCGCCGCAGCCCACACCGCGTAAGGTGACCCGCGTGGTGCAGCAGGCCGCGCCGAAGGTCGTCAGCCACGAGAAGCCCGTCTTCATTCCTCGGCCCATCCGGGAGGGGCGCCAGCGCGTCTTCGTGGACGTGGAGAACCGCAACCGCAACCTCAACAGGCATGAGCGCAGGCGCGATCTCCGCCGCCACGATCACCACCACGATCACCACAACGACGGCACCTGGACCGACAACTCCGGCACCACCGCCCACACCGACAACACGGCCCCGGAGTGGTCGGAAGACACCTCGTCAGAGTGAGGTCCTCCGCTGATACCGCGGCCGGCGCCAGGTGAGAATCGCTCGCGCCTTCTCGGTGACGGTGGACGAGACCGGCGTCGCGGAACAATGGAAATGGTTTGTTCCATTGTTCCCGACGCCGGTTAGGCTTCGGTCGTATGGATGTGATCTTTCCTCCCAAACTGAACACAGGAGACGTCGTACGCGTGGTGGCGCCGGCCAGGTCCCGCGCGATGGTGATGGAGCACGATCACACCGACCTCATCAGGTCTCGGTTCGCTGAGCTCGGCCTGACGCTCTCCTACGGCACCCATGTCGACGAGCGGGACGCGTTCGACTCGTCCAGCGTCGCCTCACGGCTCGCCGATCTGCACGACGCCTTCGCGGACCCGTCGGTGGCGGCGATCCTGACGGTCATCGGCGGCTACAACTGCAACGAGCTCCTGCCGTACCTGGACTGGGAGCTGATCCGCGCCAACCCGAAGATCCTGTGCGGCTACTCCGACATCACCGCCCTGCAGAGCGCCATCCTCGCCCGGACGGGGCTGGTCACCTACTCCGGTCCGCACTGGTCGACGTTCGGGATGCGAGATCACCTCGAGGAGACCCTGCGCTGGTTCTCCTCGGTCATGTTCGACACCGCCCCGATCGCCCTGACCCCGGCGGCGCAGTGGAGCGACGATCTCTGGTTCCTCGACCAGGACAAGCGCGAACTGATGCCCAACGAGGGATGGTGGCCGCTGCGCCCCGGCACCGCAGAGGGGCGCATCGTCGGCGGCAATCTGTGCACCCTGAACCTGCTGCAGGGCACCCCGTACATGCCGTCCCTCGACGGTGCGATCCTGATCGTCGAGGACGACTTCGAGTCGCACCCGGCGAGGTTCGCCCGTGACCTGGTCTCACTGCTGCAGCTTCCCGACGCCCCCGAAATCCGAGGACTGGCGATCGGACGGTTCCAGCAGGCCAGCCACATGTCCCGCTCGCTGCTGGAACAGATCATCGCCACCCAACCGGTGCTGAGCCGCGTCCCCGTCCTGGCCAACATCGACGTCGGCCACACCAACCCCTTGGCCACCTTCCCGATCGGCGGCCAGGCCCGGCTCACCGTCACCGACACCGAGACGAGCCTGACACTGCTACGCCACTGACCGCCGGATCAATCTGCGGGGCGGAGGGCGAAGACGGCCAGTGAGGCGGCGATCAGGAAGCCGAGGCCGCCGACGACGACGTCGGCGTGCAGGCCCGCCACGAGACCGCCGCCCGCGACCAGCGTGCCGACCAGCGCCACCCCGATCGCGCTGCCGGTCTGACGGGCGGCGTTGAACACCGCGGAGGCCGCCCCGCCGAGCTCGGGCGGCGCCGCCTCCATGATCGCCGCGGTGGCGGCCGGCATCGTGAAACCGGTCCCGAAGCCGGTGAGCATCAGCGGTACGAGCAGCGCCCAGTAGTTCGTGTCGCCGTCGGCCGGCAGCCAGCTCAGCAGCCCGATCCCGCCGATGATCAGCCCGTACGCCATCGGCGGGCGCGGCCCGGTGCGCGCGGCGACCCAGCCGCTCAGCGGCGAGGCGATCGGCGGCATCAGGGCCATCGGCAGCATCGCCAGCCCGGTCGCCATCGCGTCGAGGTGCCGTACCTGCTGGAAGTACAGCGGCACGGCGAACAGCAGGCCGTAGAAGCCGAGGTTGAGCAGCACGCCGATGGCGGCCGAAGCCGAGAACCGGCGGCTCGCGAACAGCCCCAGCGGCAGCATCGGCGCGCGTGCCCGGCGTTCGAGCAGCAGGAACGTCGGCAGCGCGAGCACGGACAGAAGCAGCCCGCCCAGCACCACCGGCGAGGTCCAGCCGCGCGCCCCGGCCTCGATCAACGCCGCGGTCAGCCCGGCCAGACACAGCGCCCCGGCCACCTGCGCCGGGACGTCCAGCCCTCCGCGCCCGGCACCTCGCCCTGTCCGGCAGGGGACGTGCCGTACGGTGAGCAGGACGCCGAGCAGGCCGAACGGGATGTTCACGAAGAACACCGCCCGCCAGCCGATCGCGGACACCAGCACGCCGCCGAGCACCGGCCCGGCGCAGGCGGCGATCCCCGCGACCATGCCCCACACGCCGAACGCCCGCGCCCGCGCCCCACGTTCCGGGTACGCGTCGCGCAGCAGCGCCAGCGAGGCCGGCACCATGGCCGCGGCACCGGCGCCCTGCACCAGCCGGGCACCGATCAGCGCTCCGGCCGACGTCGCCAGCCCGCACCAGGCCGAGGCCACGGTGAACACCGTCAGCCCGGCCAGGAAAACCGGCTTCCCACCGAGCCGGTCGTTGAGCCCGCCACAGAACAGCAGCAGCCCCGCGAACGCCAGCGTGTAGCCGTCGACGACCCACTGCAGCTCGGTCAGCCCGGCGGGCAGCTTGGCGCCGATCACCGGGATCGCCACGGTGACCACGGTGACGTCCAGGATGACCAGGAAATATCCAAGACAGAGCGCGACCAGCGGCGACCATCCGGCGGCCTGCGAGAGGGACACGGTCGGCTCTCTCGTTGTACGCGTCATGCCTTCCAGTCTGGAACGGGACTACTACGGTGAACGCCGAAATGTCGTCGTCCTAGACTGGCGCCATGTGGAAGTCCGCCACGGAGACCGACATCGCGCATGTCGCGGCGGCCATCGGCGATCCGACCCGGACCAAGGTGCTGCGCGCCCTCGCCGACGGCGGCGTGCTGCCGGCCAGCGCGCTGGCGGCCGAGGCCGGGGTGAGCATGTCCACGATCAGCGGCCACCTGACCAGGCTGCGCGAGGCCAAGCTGCTCACCGTCGAGCACGACGGCCGGCACCGCTACTACCGCCTGGCCAGCACCGACGTGGCGCGGGCGCTGGAGGAGCTGGCCAGGATCGCCCGGCCGCTGCCGGTCACGTCACTGCGTGAGGACGTACGCAACCAGGCGCTGCTGCGCGCCCGGCTCTGCTACGACCACCTCGCCGGGCGGCTCGGGGTGGTGCTGCTGGCCGCGCTGGTGGACGGCGGCGTGCTCGCCACGGCCGCGAACGGCTACCGGATCACCCCGGCCGGTCTCGGCAAGCTGACGGAGTTCGGGATCGACGTCGAGGAGTTCTCCCGGCGGCGACCGGCGATCCGCTACTGCGTCGACTGGGGCGAGCACCGCCACCACCTCGCCGGCGCGCTCGGCGCGGCCATCGCGACCCGGCTGTTCGCGCTGGACTGGCTGCGCCGCGGCCGGGCCCGCCGGGTCGTCCAGCTCACCGACGCGGGCCGCACCGGCCTGCACGAAACCTTCGGCGTCCCCCTCGACTGGGACACTCCGGACACCGAGCCTAGGCGCCCTCGTTCAGCGTAAGGACGATCTTGCCCTTGGCCCGGCCGGTCTCGCTGAGCTCATGTGCCTCGGCCGCCTGAGCCAGCGGCAGGACCGTCTCGAATTGGGGCGCCCGCCTCTTGAAACCCGCCCAGGGTCAGCGTCCCGCAGAGCCGGCGCGCGATCCGGGCCGATGCCCCGCACGTCGATGAGCGTCCCGCCGGGCGCGAGGGTGCCGCGCTACGTGCGCTGGAACGCGACAGCCTGGGAAGCCGTCACCAGTCGTGAGGGGTTCGACGCCCGCACCTCCACCGACGTGCCGTCCGAAGCCGCCGTCGACAGCCGGAAGGTCGCTCAGAGCCGGCATGAAGCCCGCCGCCGAGAGCCGTACGACGGCGCCGGTCAGGGTCTAGAGTCATCCACCGTGACCGAAACCCCCTCCTATCTGACCACGACGGCGGAGGCCTACGACGCCGTCGCCGTCATCTACGCCGAGTTCGTCCAGGGTGCACTCGACCGCCAGCCCCTGGATCGCGCAGCCCTCGCCGCGTTCGCGGAGTTCGTGCGGACCGGTGATGCCGGGACCTTGGTCGCCGAGCTCGGATGCGGCCCGGGCCACATGACGGAGCACCTTCGGGACCTGGGGCTGGACGCCTTCGGCATCGACCTGTCCCCTGCGATGATCAAGCTTGCCCGCGAGGCCTATCCTGACCTGCGCTTCGAGGTCGGTTCGATGGATGCCCTGGACCTGGCGGACGGCGGGCTGGGCGGCATCCTGTCCTGGTACTCCGTCATCCACACCCCGCCGCAAGAACTGCCGCCGTACTTCGCCGAGTTCCACAGGGTGCTGGCCCCGGGCGGCTACCTCCTGCTCGGCTTCTTCGAATCTGAGGGCGGTCCGGTGGTGGAATTCGATCACAAGGTGACGCCCGCCTACCGCTGGCCGATCGACGACCTCGCCGAGTTGATGCACAAGGCAGGGTTCGTCGAAGTGGGACGCATGCTGCGTGAGCCCCAAGAAGGAGAGCGATTCCGCCAGGGCCGGCTGCTGATGCGTAAACAGTAGATTCGACAGCGGCCCGCCACCGAGCATGCGGGCGGCGGGCCGCTGCGACCAGGCCCGGCCTCTCACCGTTCTGCACTTGCATTACCGCAGACCGGATGCCACCTCGACATGCCGCACGACCACCAGCAGATCCCACGAGCACGCACGTTGCCCAAGCTCACTCACACGGGCACCGAGGACTTCGCGCCGCGCTGCCGTGAGTACGCCACCGGAATCCAGACACTCGCTGACGCATCTGCTGATCTCCAGGAGAACCGGGTCTGCGGAAGGCATCAGAAAAGGTAAATGTCGCCGATGCCAGAACCACAACGCGTGCAGCGCCGCTTCCCGGGGAGCGCCGTACCAGTACCAGCGAGCCTGAAGATTCGGATTGGAGTCCCCCGCACGCGGAGACCGCCGACCTTGCCTTTTGGCCTGTCGGCGCCTTGTCGCATAAGCCCGGAGCTCGACCTGCAGGGCGGCACGACTGGTCTCGATGATGTCGAGCGCACGGAGCAGTGCCGCCTCATCGCGTTGGAACCTCCCTGCCTGCGACTCGAGAAAACTCAGCGTCGCCTCGAACCCGAGGGGCCGATGCAATTGCACGCAGGAACGGAACGCCGACACCCGCCATCGGTAAGGCAGTGCAGGGTCCCGCACCCTACGAGCAAAATTGCCGAAGCTCACCGGAAAAGCCTAGCCAGCCAAGTCCATGACCCGTCGAACCGGCAAGATCATCGAGCACGCCCAGCGGAGTGATGCCCCCGTCTGTGGAAACGCGAGGAAAGTGTGAGCCAGTACTTCCAGGTTGGCGATCAGGTCCTCTGGAACCCCTCGAACGGAGTTGCCCGCCTGTTCATGCGATCAGCCGAGGCACTCGCACCCGAGACGGGATTGCCGACTGGACTCGGCCCCATGGAGAGCGACGAATGCCAGATCGACCTGACCGCATTCGCGGCCTTCGTGGGTGCACTCATCGAGCGCTACGAGCGTTCGAACCATCCCATCCTGCGTTCACTCATGGAGGGCTTCATAGCAACGGCTCTGGTGCTCGTCGAGCGCGGCGGAGCAGAGCTTCCCCATTCTGACGTGAACGACGACCCATGGCCGCCGGCCGGCCCGGTACGTGATGTCGAGCGATGGGCGGCCCTCTCGGCGCACCACGCTCGGGCAATGCCACGCTGAGGCCGAGCCGGACGCCCAGCTCGGCCTCGACGTGGGGTGGTGCCTAGGAGATACGAATTCCTGGCGTCCTGCTCGCAGAATGGGCGCCGGTCAAGAGCTGCTGTATCCCTGCTGTACGAAGCACCTTGATCGATGATCGTGAGGGCAGCCTCTCAGCTCAGCTGCAGCGCGCCACCCGGGTCACGGAATACGGCTTGTAGACGGCGGCGTAGAACTTCTTCTTGCCCTTGGTGTTGGCGTTGACCGTCATGCAACGGTACTTGGCGGCCGCGTTGCCGACCGAGCCCTTCCTGACGAACATGATCTTGACACTGACCTTGTGGCTGCAATGGTTGTTGAAGTAGATGGTCGCGGTCGTGTTCCCCTCGCCCCAGGAGTAGTTGGCCCACTTGCCCTTGGGCTTGGAGCAACTGACGCTGTCGCGCTCGATCCCAGCTCGGGCCGACGCCGTACCAGCCTTCGTCGCGGTGGAGGCGGCGCCGGCCTGTGCGGAGGCGGCCGTTGCCGGGGTCAGCAGCAGGGCGGCCGTGGCGGCGGAACCGAGGAGAACGGATACGAGCTTGTTGCGGGTCATGCTTCAACCTCATGAAGGTAAATAGATCTTGACAAAACCACCTTACCGGTCATCCGAATCATGAGTAAAGCCACCCCCTCACCATCCGTAGAACCGCTGGTTACGCAGTGCCGCCGACAAGCCTATCTCTTGATGTCCTCAAGAGTTGAGAGTATAAAGAGATGGTGCGTGAAGAGACGCCGGAGGACACGTTCTTCCGTGAGCTCGGTGGGGCCTGCGCGGAGCTGCGGCAGGCGTTCCCCCGGCACGTGGGCATGAGCCCCCACCGAGTGCAGCTGCTGGTCCGGCTGTGGCGTGACGGCGAGACCAGCCACAGCGACCTGCGCCGGACGCTGGGCATCGACGGTGCGAGCGTTACCCGACTGGTCAAGGCGTTCGAGGCCGAAGGGCTGGTCGGTCGTCGTCTGGACCCGGCGGACAACCGCTACACCCTGGCCGCGCTGACCCCCGACGGTGAGCGGGTCGCGGCCGATCTGGAGCGATCACACCAGGCGTACCAGGAGCGGCTCCTCGACGGCGTCACCGCACAACAGCAGGAGATCGTGCTGGGCGTTCTGCGCCGCGTCCGCGCCAACATGATCGAGCAGGAGAGCCGATGACCGAAGACGTACGGGCCGCTGCCCGACGCATGTACGCGGCGTTCAACGCCCACGACCACGCCGCCACGGTGGAGATCTTCACCGCGGACTTCTACAGCCACCCCCTGGCCACGACCGGCCCCGAGAGCGTCACCCGGGCGTGGCAGCGGTTCCACGAGGCGTTCCCGGATGCCCAGGTCGTCGTCGAGGACCTGGTCGTCGAAGGGGACACGGCCGCCGTCCGTACGAGCGTGCACGGCATTCCCGGGCAGCAACCCCCGACCATGCTGGAGATCTTCCGCGTGCGCGACGGACGCATCGCCGAGCTGTGGGGGCTGTCGTCGCTGCGACGCGACTCCTGAGCTGGCGGTTCGGGCACGACGATCGCCGGAGGGTTCCGCTGCGAGCCCGCCGCCGGCGGCGACCACGGGCCCGTCCGCGTCCACGCCGGGGATGCCGGACAGCGCCGGAGGCCGTGGGACGCCGGATCTTCATCGCACTCCTTTCACAAGGAGCTCAGGCGGGGAGCACCTTGAAGCGGCGGTTGGCCAGGCTGGGGTTCTTGGCGCGTACGGCACGCAGCCGCTCCGCGCCGATGACGGCCGACACCACCCCCGGGGCCTCGCCCGCCGACGCCACGACGGCGCCCATCGGGTCCACGATCGCGCTCTGCCCGGTGCAGACAGGCCCGGTCTGCCCGCTGGCCAGGACGTAGGCGGTGTTCTCGATCGCGCGGGCGCGGACCAGCGTGATCCAGTGGTCCTCCTTGGCGGGCCCGGCGACCCACGCGGCGGGTACGACGAGGGCCTCGGCCCCGGCGTCGACCAGGAACCGGGCCATCTCCGGAAAACGGAGGTCATAGCAGGTCAGGACGCCGAAGGTGAGGTCGTCCAGCGTGAAGACGAGCGGTTCGGGCGCGTGCGCCTGCACCCGGTCGGACTCGCGGTAGCCGAAGGCGTCGTAGAGGTGCACCTTGCGATAGACGCCGAGCAGGTCGCCGCCCGCGTCCACGGCGAGCACGGTGTTGCTGGGCTTGCCGTATTCCCCGGCGGGCGCCTCGGTCATGCCGGCGACGACGGCGATGCCGTGCTGCTTCGCCAGCGTGCCGATCGCGGTCGCGAAGGGCCCGTCGAGGTGCTCCGACTCGGGGACGATGTCGGCGGTCACGTCCGGGTTGGAGTACATGGCGTTCTCCGGCAGGACGACGAGCCGCGCCCCTCGGGCCGCCGCCTGCTCGATCAGCCCGGTGGCGGCGTCGAGGTTGGCGGACTTGTCGGTGGTGGCGCTGAACTGTCCGACGGTGACGAGCATGCAGGGTCTCCTAATGGGTGAGTTCGTGGGTCTGGTCGAGCGCGGCCTTGAAACCGGCCATGATGGCGCCGTGCTCCATGGTCAGGACGAGCTGGTCGGCCCCGTTCTCCAGGGCGAACGCCTTCTCCGCCGGAGACCACGCGGGCAGCACCCAGGGCTTGCCCGCGGCACGGGCCGCGTCCGCCACGATCTTGAGGTCGGCGAAGTCCTGCTCCGAGCGGGAGTAGGCGCCCCGGCCGCGGCGGACGGACAGGTCGCTGGGGCCGATGAAGACGCCGTCGACCGTGTCGAGGGCGAGGATGTCGTCGATCTGCTCGATGGCGCCCGCGTCCTCGATCATCGGGTAGACGCGGGTCTCGCGATCTTGGCGTACGATCCACTCGTCGTCGAACCCGCCGTACCGCGCCGTTCGTCCGCCCGCGAAGCTTCTGTCGCCCCGAGGGGGGAACTTCCCGAAGGCGCAGACGGCGGCCGCGTGCGCGGCACTCTCGATGTGGGGCACGACGACGGCGGTGGCGCCGAAGTCGAGGGCCTGCTGGATCGGCCCCCGCTCGGGCCCGAGCACCTTGGCCAGCACCTCCAGACCGAGACCACGGAGGAACGGGATGAAGCGTTCGAGGTCGGCCAGGTCGAAAGAGCCGTGTTCGATATCGAGGACCACCGCGCCGTAGCCCAGGTCGGCGACGATCTCGGCCGCGGCGAAACTCGGACCGGACAGCCAGGCGGCATATCTCCGCTCTTGTTTGTCCTGCAACGGATACTCCTTCTCGCGTTTAATATACGCTGTGTATACACACGAACGTGGGGGTGGCATGAACTGGGAACCGGACATCGCGCCGGCGACTACCGCAGGCGAGCGTGCCTATCGATGGACGCGTGAGGCGATCCTCGGCGGCCGGTTTCCCGAGGGGTCCTTCCTGGAGGAGAAGCTGGTCTGCGACGAGGCCGGCGTGTCGCGCACTCCCGTCCGTGAGGCGTTCCACCGCCTGTCGGCCGAGAAGTACATCGACCTCCTGCCCAGGCGCGGCGCGCAGGTGCGCAGCGTGACGGCTGCCGAGTTGTTCGAGACGTACGAGATGCGGCTTGTGCTCGAGATCCACGGCTTCCGGATCCTGTGCGACAAGAAGACCGACATCCCGCGGGAGCTGTCGGCGCACCTGGACCTGATGGAGGATCCGGACATGGTGGCGCGGTGCAGAGCGGGTGACCGCGACGCGATCGCCGAGCACGCCAAGATGGACTTCTTCTTCCACTTCGCGTTCGTCAGGGCGACGGGCAACACCGTACTGACCGACCTGTTCAGCAGCCTCCAGCCACGGCACCAGCGGATCGGGGTCAGCGCCGTGGCGGCACGCCCCGACCGGCTGGCGGTCATCAACCCTGAGCACCGCACCCTGCTCGCGGCCCTGACCATGCACGACTTCGACACCGCCGAACGCACCCTGCGCAACCATCTGCGGCCCGACGAGCGGGTGGTCTCCCACCTGAGGTGATCGTTCACCTGGAGATCGCCCGCCACAGCTCGCGGCGCTCGGCCTGCTCGGCGGGGTCGGGCACCGGCGCCGCCGCGACCAGCCTTCTGGTGTAGTCCGTCTGAGGATCGTTCAGCACCTCGCGGGCCGGGCCGTGTTCGACCATCCGTCCGTGCTGCAGTACGGCGACGTCGTGCGAGAGCAGCTCGACCACGCCCAGGTCGTGGCTGATGAACAGGCAGGAGAAGCCGAGCCTGTCCTGCAGCTCCTGCAACAACCGCAGCACCGTGGCCTGCACGGAGACGTCCAGCGCCGAGGTGGGCTCATCGGCGATGAGCAGCTCGGGCTCCAGCGCCAGCGCTCGGGCGATCCCGACGCGCTGGCGCTGGCCGCCCGACAGCTCGTGCGGGAATCTGTCGGCCCAGCTCCTGGGCAGCTCCACCTGGTCGAGCAGCTCCAGCACCCGCTCGCGGACGGCGGCGCGTCCCGCGTACCGGTTTATGATCATCGGGGCCGCGATCGAGTCGCCGATCGACCGGCGCGGGTCGAGCGAGGATCCGGGGTCCTGGAAGACCATCGAGTACTTCCTGCGGAACCCGCGCAGCTCCCTGGCGCCGAGCCCGGCCACGTCACGTCCGCAGATCTCGATCGTGCCGGACGTGGCGCGTACCAGCCCGACGATGGCCCTGCCGATCGTGGACTTGCCGGAGCCCGACTCGCCCACCAGGCCGAGGACCTTCCCCTTCCCGATCTCGAAGCTGATGTCGTGTACGGCTTTGAACCCTTTGCGGCCCAGCCGCCCCAGGTACTCGACCTGGAGATCGGTGACCCGCAGCGTAGGACCCGACGCCGGGTCGCCGCCGGACGGTGCCGGCTCGGCCTGGCCGCGCCGGGGCACCGCGGACAGCAGCTTGGTGGTGTACTCGTGCCGGGGTTCGGCGAACAGCCGGGCGACCGGGGCCTCCTCCACGACCTCGCCCTGCTTCATCACCACCACCCGGTCGGCCAGGTCGGCGACCACGCCCATGTCATGGGTGATGACCACGACCGCCGAGCCGAGATCCTTCTGCAGGCGGCGCAGCAACTCCAGGATCTCCGCCTGCACCGTGACGTCGAGGGCGGTGGTCGGCTCGTCGGCGATGATGACCTCGGGCGACCAGGCGATCGCCATCGCGATCATCGCACGCTGCCGCTGGCCGCCGGAGAGCTGGTGCGGGTAGCTGTCGATCCGCGACTCCGGCTCCGGGATGCCGACCTTCCTCAGCAGCTCCAGCGTGCGTGAGCGGGCCTCGGCGGCAGGCACGCGCTCGTGGCACTGGATCGCCTCGATGATCTGCTCGCCGATGGTGTAGACGGGGTTCAGCGCGGTCATCGGCTCCTGGAAGATCATCGCGATCCGCTTGCCCCGGATGTCGCGCAGGGCCTCCTCGCCGAGGTCGAGCAGCTCGGTGTCGCCGTACCGGATGCTGCCGCGGCGGCGCGCGTTCTTCGCCAGCAGCCCGAGCACCGACATCGAGCTGACGGACTTGCCCGAGCCGGACTCCCCGACGAGCGCCACCACCTCGCCCTTGGCGACCGCGAAGCTGACGTCCTTAACGGCGGGGACCCATTCGCCCGCGATCTGGAAGTCCACCGAGAGCCCCTCGACTGAGAGGATCGGCTCCGCGGGACTCGTGCCGGTTGTCATGCGTCTCCCGAGGTGTTCCGGTCGTATTCCTGTATGTAGGCGGAGCAGAAACCGATCACCCGCTCGATCCAGATCTCGCCCGTCTTCGCGTTGCCGAGACTCACGTCGCCGGTGCAGCCGGTCGCGCTCACCTCGGAGAAGTCCCACAGAACGGTCCCGCGCACGTCGTGCCCCGGAATCGCCGCCTCCGTGTAGCTCGTCGGGGTCCAGCCGCTGTTCGACGCCAGGCCGCCCGCGACGGCCAGTTCGCTCTGGACCTGGTCGGGGAACATCGCGAGCATCGCGGAGTGCTCGGGCTCCGCGCCGTGGCCGTACGCCGTGGCCGGGTTGTCGTACACGTCCCGCATGAGCGCGTAGCCGAGCTGCCACGGGTAGAGGTGACCGACGAGGACGCCCAGGTCACGACGTGCCTGGAGGCCGGCGTCGATGACGGGGCCGACGTTGCCGCCGTTGTTGTTGACGATGATCACGCGCCGGAAACCGGACTGCACGAGCGCCTCGATGATCTCGTACGTGACGGCGCGCAGCGTCGCCTGGCTCAGTGAGAGGTTGCCGTTGAAACCGCGGAAGACCCCGGAGTGACCGTAGTGGAGGGCGGGCGCGACATAGCAGCCGTTCTCCTTCGCCAGCTTGTCGGCCACCCATTCCGCCACGATGGAGTCCTCGTGGACCGGCAGGTGCGGGCCGTGCTGCTCGACCGCGCCGATCGGCAACAGGATGATCGGGTCCCGTTCCGCCAGCTCCTTGACCTGGGTCCAGGACAGCTCGCCGAGCCTGTGGGTGGAAGGGAGGGTCATGAATGCGTTCCTTTCAGTTGGTGCCACGGCGACGCGGGTCGAGCAGGTCGCGGATGCCGTCCCCGAACACGTTGAGCGCGAGGACGACCAGGATGATGAGCACGGACGGGTAGAGCAGCAGCATCGGCTGGACCTCCAGGAAGTCGCGGCCCGAGCCGACCATCGTCCCGAGCGAGGGCAGCGGCGGCTGCGCGCCGAGGCCGAGGAAGCTCAGCCCGGCCTCCATCTGGATGGCGAAGCTCACCGACAGGCTCAGCTGGACGATGATGGGCGCCGCCACGTTCGGCAGGATCGTCCTGACGAGGATTCCCGCGGGGCGCGCACCCATGATCTTCGAGGCTTCGACGTACTCCAGGTTCCGGATGGCCAGAACCTGGGTGTAGACGATCCTGGTGAATCTCGGGATGTACAGGACGCCGATCACCAGGACGACGTTCACCAGGGCCGGCCCCAAGATCGCCACCACCGCGATGGCCAGCACGATCGGGGGGAAGCTCAGCAGGACGTCGATGCCACGCATGATGATCGTCGAGGCCCAGCGGCCGACGTACCCGGCCACGAGTCCGAGCGCGACCCCGATGACCGCCGCCACCAGCACCGCCGACAGCGCCACCCCGAGCGACACCTGGAGCCCGACCAGCAGGCGGGACAGGACGTCGCGCCCGAAGTCGTCGATGCCGAGCACGGAGGCCGAGGTCAACGGCTTGCCGACGATGTCGCGGTAGTCGTACGGCGCGATCAGCCTGGCGAACAGCGTGACGATCGCGACCAGCAGGAGGAACGCGCCCGCGACGGACGTCCTGCGGTTGGACAGCATGCGCCGCAGGAAGGTCCTCCTGCCGGCGCTCTCGATCGCAGGCGCCCCTGACAGCACGGTGGCCATGATCAGTTATCCTCCGCCCGGGGGTCGAGTGCCCTGGCGACCAGGTCTCCGACCAGGTTGACCAGGATGACGATGGTGGCCGCGGCGAGGACGACGGCCTGGATGACGGGATAGTCGCGCTGTCCCACGGCGTTCATGAGCAGGGAGCTCATCCCCGGCCACCCGAAGATGGTCTCGACCAGGACCGTGCTCCCGATCAGCGTCGTCAGCTCGACCGTCGTCGCGGAGACAACGGCGAGCAGCGCCGTACGCAGCGCATGCCGGTTGATGACGTGCTTCTCGACCAGGCCCTTCGCCCGTGCCGTACGGACGTAGTCGGCGTTGAGCGTCTCCAGCATCGACGCCCTGGTCATCCTCGTCACCACCGCGCACGAGGCCGCCGTCAACGTGGCCACCGGCAGGACGAGGATCTGCAGGTGCGCGAGCGGATCCTCGAACGGCGAGGCGAACCGGCGCGGCGGCAGGATCGGGATGAAGAACGCGAACACCAGCAGCAGCAAGGTGCCGATCACGAACACGGGCAGCGAGATCCCGAAGATCGACCCGGCGACCAGCGCGTGGTCCGCCGGCTTGTCGGCGCGCGTGGCGGCGATCCGGCCCAGCGCGATGCCGACCACCAGCGAGATCGCCAGCGCGATGAGGACGAGCTCCAGGGAGTTGCCGATCCGGGACGGCAGGTCCTGCATCACCGGGCGGCCGCTGATCAGCGAGGTGCCGAGGTCCCCCTGGAACAGCCGGCTCCAGAACCCGACGAACTGGCTGAAGAACGGCTCTTCGAGGTGCATCGCGGCCCGGGTGGCGGCGATCTGCTCGTCGGTGGCCGAGTCGCCGAGCACCGCCCTGGCCGGATCGCCGGGGATGAGCCGTACCAGGAAGAACACGATGGTTCCGACGAGGAGCAACTGCAGGATCGCCTGGGCGAACCGCTTGGCCAGGAAACGCCTCACGCCGTCTTCTCCATCCAGGTCCGGCGCAGGGCCGTGGCGGTCCAGGCGCCTTTCGGGGGGTGCTCGTAGCCCTTGACGTGGTTGTAGTGGGCCTCGCCCTGCTCGCGGCGGATGGTGTAGGTCATCGGGACCAGCTCCAGGGCCCGTTTCTCGACGTCGAGGTAGATCTCGTTGCGCAGGCTCTGGTCGGAGGTCCTGCGTGCCTGGGTGAGCAGCTCGTCGATCCTGTCGTCCGCGAAGTCGAGGTTCTTGGCGAAGGAGCCGGTGCTGCCGATGAAGTCGCCGAGCGAGGCGGGATCGCCGAACTTCGGCGCCGTCCCCCAGGAATGAACGGGGAAGACCTTGGTCGACACGCTGGAGCGGAAGGTCAGCCACTCCTGCTGGGTGAGGTTGACGTTCAGTCCCGCGGCGCGCAGGCCGGGCAGCATCGCCTGCGCGGGCCTGGCGATGACCGAGTATGAGCTGGTGGTCACCACCGGCAGCGTCAGGCCCTCCTGCCCGGCCTGTTTGAGCAGGAATCTGGCCTGTTCCGGGTCGTAGGGCATGGAGCCGGCGAGCTGGGGCGCGTACGGGGCGAAGGTCTCCGACATCAGGGCGCCGTCCATCGGCCTGCCGTGCCCCAGCAACGCGGTGTCCAGGACGGACTGCCTGTTGATCGACATCGCGATGGCCTTGCGGACGCGTACGTCGTCGAAGGGACGCCGGCTGGTCACGAAGCCGACGAAGCCGAACCCGAAGGTCTTGTCCGAGACGAACCGCAGCCGCGGATTCTCGGAGATGACGCCGACGTGGGTGGCGGGGACGTAGTCGATCATGTCCACGGTCGCGGTGCGCAGGGCCGTCACGCGGGCGTAGTCGTCGCCCATCGGCTGGAAGACGATCCCGTTGAGGTACGGCAGGCCGTCCTCGAAGTAGTTCTCGAACCGGACGTATGTGGTGCTCACCCCCGGGATGCGCTCCACGAACCGGAACGGGCCGGTGCCCATGACCTGCGTCTTGGTGTTCGCGCCCGACTCGATCCACTTCCTGGAGACGATGTTCGTCGTGGGCGCGGCCAGCGCGAAGGGGAAGGCCACGTCGGGCTGCTTGAACCTGAACACCACGGTGGCGGCGTCGGGCGCCTCGACGGAGGCCACCTGGTCGAGCAGCGGCGCCGACGCCGCCGCGGTCGCCTTGTCCATCATGCGGCGGAATGAGAAGACCACGTCGTCGGCCGTCATCGTGGAACCGTCGTGGAAGCTCACCCCCGGGTGCAGCTTGACCCGGTAGGTCAGCTCGTCGGCCCAGCCGAACTCGGCCGCGAGGTCACCGACGATCTCTCCGGCCCCGTTGTACTGGACCAGCCCGTTGTAGGCGAGCTGGCGCAGATAGTCGGATGCACTGCCGCTGGTGAGATGCGGGTCGAGGTTGGCCGGGTCGGTGGACAGACCGAAATACAGGATCCCGCCGCGATTCGGTCCACCGCCGCCCCCGGCCGAGCGGATTTCCTGCATCGATACGGGCAAGGTCTCCGGGCTGCCGCAGGCCGTCAGGGCAGAGGCCCCCAGCGTGGCTACGCTTCCGGCGAGAAATCCTCGCCTGCTGATCACTGCCATGACATCTCCGCCTCGTCAGGGCCTGGCGCTGAGTCGTTGGGTTGGGGATCCATCAGGTATTGCGTATGTATACATGGCGTTCACACCACGGTCAACGGGTTGCAGCCAGGCGGAATTTGAGATACCGGCCAGGACAAAACGAAGGGTCGCCCCTCCGCCAACCGGACGACCTGCAACCCGCCGTAGGCTGAGTCCCGCACGTGACGGACAGGAGGCTGAGGTGGCCGAGACGACGCCGACCGAGCCGACGGTGGCCGAGGTGATGGCCGAGCTGGCCGAGCTCGAGGACCCGAAGGCACGCGAGGTGAACGAGAGACACGGTGACGATCACGGTGTGAACCTCGGCAAGCTGCGCGCGCTCGCGAAGCGGCTGAAGACGCAGCAGCAACTCGCCTGTCAGCTCTGGAAGACGGACGACACCGCGGCGAGACTGCTGGCGATCCTGATCTGCCGCCCGAAGGCGTTCGAGCATGCCGAGCTGGACGCCATGGTGCGCGAGGCGCGCGCACCCAAGGTGCACGACTGGCTCGTGAACTACGTGGTGAAGAAGAACCCGCACTCCGAAGAGCTGCGCCTCTCTTGGTCCGCCGATCCGGATCCAGCGGTCGCGAGCGCCGGCTGGGCGCTGACCACCGAACGCGTGGCGAAGAAGCCCGAGGCCCTTGACCTCGGGGGACTGCTCGACGTCATCGAGGCGGAGATGAAAGACGCCCCTGATCGCCTGCAGTGGGCGATGAACCACTGCCTGGCGCAGATCGGGATCGAGCACGCCGAGCACCGCGCCCGTGCGATCGACATCGGCGAGCGCCTGGAGGTGCTCAAGGACTACCCGACTTCCCCGGGCTGCACGTCTCCGTTCGCGCCCATCTGGATCAGCGAGATGGTGCGCCGGCAGCAGGACAAGTAGGAAGGCCCGAGCCCACGCTCATGCCGCCGTTCAAGATGTCTCGCACTCCGCCAGGCGGCGTTGCCGTTCGGTGGTGGCCAGGTAGAAGGCCCAGGCAAACGCGAAGCTGGTGAACAGGCTGGAGACGAAGAACAGCCACGGGCGGCTGATGCCGCGCCGACGACCGCCGATGATCGTCATGAGCGGCAGCAGGATCACGTTGCCTATCGTGTAGTCCTGACCGGCGGAGCCCGCGGCGGGGTTGACGTACATCAGCTCGATGTACTGCGCCCAGCTGCCGTCACCCCAGATCGGATTGGTATTGCCGTCGGCGTACTCGGTCACGAACCGGATGTTGAAGTACCAGCCCACCGCGATGGATGCGATGCCGGCGAGGTAGTAGACGTATTCCAGTGTCGAGATCAGCGGACCTGTCGCCGGACGGCGGAAGATCGCCGGGTTGGAGGCGACAACGAACCAGACGGCCGCCACGCCCAGGACGGCGTGAGCGAGGAGCGACACCATTTCGCCAGCGTCACTTCGGCGACCAGTTTTGTCAATATTGTCGAAACGGATAGGTTCTGACGCATGATGGGCAGGGCGGCGCAGACGGCGCGCAGCGAACGCACGCGCGAAGCGCTCCGGCGAGCCGCTCTCGTCCGCTTCCTCGCCCAGGGCGTCGAGAGCACCTCGGCCGAGCAGATCGCCGCCGATGCCGGCGTGTCATTGCGGACCTTCTACCGGCACTTCACCTCCAAGCACGATCTGCTCTTCGCCGATTACGACGCCGGACTGCACTGGTTCCGCAGCGCCCTCGCCGCGCGTCCGGACGACGAGCCCATCATCGAGTCGGTACGGGCGGCCATCTTCGCCTTCCCCTACGACGTGCAGGCGGTCACACAGATCGCCGCGCTGCGGGCCGAGACGCTCGATCCCGGGCGGATCGTCCAGCACATCCGCCAGGTCGAGTCGGACTTCGCCGAGGCCGTCGCCGAGCGGCTGGGCCGCCGGACGGCTGCGGACGGCGGCATGTCGCCCGGCGAGCGGCTCGCGGTCACGGTGACCGCGAGGTGCATCGCCGCCGCCGTCTTCGGCGCCATGGAGGTCTGGATGCTGGGCGACGAGCGGTCCCTGGCCGAGCTGGCCCAGCTGTGCCACTCCGCGCTCTCCTCGATCGAGCACGGGATGATCGACGGCCTGTTTCGTCACTATTGACGAAACATGCGGCGCGTGTCAGCCTGCGGGGAAGCCTGGAGAACCGGGAGGCGGCGCAATGCGGAGCTGCGACGCGATCGTCATCGGTGCGGGACACAACGGGCTGGCGGCGGCCGTCCTGTTGCAGCAGGCGGGTCTGAGCACCGTCTGTCTGGAGTCCAAGCGGTACGCCGGCGGAATGGCCTCCACCGTGGAGCTGTTCGACGGCTACAAGTTCGAGATCGCGGGCTCGCTGCAGTTCCCGACCTCGGCGACGGTCAGCCGCGAGCTCGGCCTGGACGTGCTGCCCACCATCGACATGGACGTCATGTCGGTGTCATTGCGGGGCGTCGGCGACGACCCGGTCGTCTACTACACCGACCTGATGCGGCTGATGACCCACCTGAACGAGGTGCATGGCACCGAGGTGGTCAACGGCATGGCCGGCCTGATGGCGTGGAGCCAGGCACCGGCCCGGGCCCTGGGGCGCTTCGACGCCGGGCGGCCGCCGAAGACGCTGGACGAGATGTACGCCTGCGCGGCGGACGAGTTCGAGCGATCCAGCATCACCGACCTGCTGTTCGGATCGGTCACCGACGTACTCGACCGCTACCTGCCCGACAAGGACAAACACGGCGCGCTGCGGGGCATGCTCGCCTTCCTCGCGGTCAACACCACCTACCGCGGCCCGGCCACGCCGGGCAGCGCCGCGGCCCTGGCCTTCGGTCTGGCCGTCCCCGACGAAAACGCGGTCCTGATGAAGAAACCGAGGGGCGGCATCGGAGCGCTCACCGCGCATCTCCAGGACCTGTTCACCTCCGCCGGGGGAGAACTGCGGCTGCGTACCAAGGTGACGGAGATCCGCGTGGCCGGCGGACGCGTGATGGGCGTCCGGACCGAGGACGGATCCACGCTCGACGCCCCCTTTGTCGTCTCCTGCGTCGCCCCCGACCTGACGCTCACCCATCTCGTCCCGCCCGGCGCCGTGGCCGCCGAAGTACGCGAGCGGTTCTCCCGTGTCGACCATCGCGGCAGTTACGTACAGATGCACTTCGCGCTGGACGGCGCGCCGGAGTTCGCGGCGCCCTACGAGCTGCTGAACGACCCGGCGATGCAGGCCGCCATCGGCCTGTTCAGCATGCCGGAGGAACTCCAGCAGCAGTGGGAGGACTGCCGGCGCGGGATCGTGCCGGCCGATCCGGCCATAGCCTTCCAGATCCCGTCGGCACAGGACCCCGACCTGGCACCGGCGGGCAAGCACTCGGCGTCGGCGTTCTCCCTGTGGTTCCCGATCGAAAGCCCGCACGCGGACTACGCGCGGCTGAAGGCCGAGATGGGACAGCGCGTGATCGACAAGATCACCAGACTCGCACCCAACTTCGCCCGTCTCATCAGCAAACACACCACATTCACCCCTCGCCACATGGGCATCATGTTCGGGGCGCCGGAGGGCGACTACTGCCACGGACTGATCCACCCCGAACAGATGGGACCCAACCGTCCCGGACCGAACGGATACGCTGACCAGCCGCTCGGCGTCGAGGGACTCTACCTGGGCAGCGCCGGTTGCCACGGCGGCCCCGGCATCACCTTCATCCCCGGCTACAACGCCGCGCACGCGGTGCTCGCCGACAACTGATCATCGCTCGCCGAGGTCAAGCCTGCTGAGCTCGGTCCTGGAGGCGACGCCCAGCTTGGGGAACGCCTTGTGGAGGTGGTAGCCCACGGTGCGCGGGCTCAGGAAGAGCTGCGCGGCGATGTCGCGATTCGTGGCGCCCTGTGCGGCCAGCCGTACTGCTCGTACGGCATGTGCGTGAGCCGGCAACGGGTGGCCATCGCGCTCGGCGACCTCCATCCCCACCTGGAATCGGCGGCGAAGGCGGCTCGCGCCTCCTATGAGGCCGGACTGGCGGCCCTGCGCCTCGGACGCACGTTCGGGGAGGTCGTGACCGCGATGAAGAGGCCGCTCCAGGAAACGGGCGCCTGGCACCCACACCCCCTCGTGCACGCCGTCAACCCCTGTGGAGCGGTGTGCGGGTCCGGCACCGGACTCGGCCTGCTGCCGGAGACCGCGCGCTACGGGCTGCTGGCCGAGCAGCCCACCATCGGCTCCGACCTGCCGCTCAGCCCGGGGATGACCTTCGCCTTCGGGCCCAACCGCGCCTACGGCCGCCGACTGGTCGGCCTCGGCGGCACCGTCGTGGTCGGCGAGGACGCGCCGATCGAGCTCAACACCGTCACCACCCACCTCATGAGGAGCCATTGATGACCCGCCACCGATCCGCAATCGCCTCCGGCGTCATGGCAGCCGCCCTGATCGCGTTGTTCGCCTACCTGTCGCCCGGGCTGGCGCTGTGGCTGACCTTCATCCCGGCCATGGTGATCGCCTACGGCTGTCACCTCGCCACCACCAACCGCCGGCTTCCCGACGCCTCCCGGGTGCTGCCGATCTACCTCATCGGTCTGGCCTGGCAGTTCCTGCACTTCGGGGAGGAGTTCATGAACGGATTCAACCGGCGCTGGCCGACCGAGGTCTTCGGCGCGCAGGCCATGTCGCTTCCCATGTTCGTCTGGATCAACATGATCTCCTACGCGGCCTTCGCCATGGGCGCGCTCGCGATCTACCGAGGCTGGCGGGTGCCGCTGCTCATCGCCTGGTTCTTCGCGATCATGGGGGCGATGGGCAACGCGATCGGTCACCCGATCTACGACCTGGTCTCGGGTGACCTCGGCTTTCCCGGCATCGTCACCTCGCTCGGCTACTGGGTCATCGGCCCGATCCTCGTACACCGCCTCTGGACGGCCTCTCGCCCCGGGGTGGCTGCCCCTCAAGACATCCGGCTGGCGACCACCTCCGTCTGACGTCCCCTTCCCTGGGCCGGCAGCTTGCTACCGTTTGCCCCATGTTGGTGGGGCGCGAGTCTGAGCAGGAGCGGATCACTCGGCTCCTCGCCGATGCCCGGTCCGGGCGCAGCGCCGCACTGGCGCTCTACGGTGAGGCCGGCATCGGCAAATCCGCCCTCCTCGAGTACGCCGGCACAGTGGCACACGACATGGCCGTGATCTCCGCAGTCGGGATCGAGTCCGAGGCCGAAGTCCCGTTCGGTGCTCTCCATCTGCTCCTCCACCGCTATCTCGACCACATCGAGGCGCTGCCGGGCCCGCAGGCGGCGGCGCTGCGCGGTGCCTTCGGCCTCGCCGACACCGGCGCCGGCGTGCGGGACCGGTTCCTCATCGGTGCGGCGACCTTGACCCTCCTTGCCGACATCGCCGGTGAACGACCCGTGCTCTGTGTGGTCGACGACGCCCAGTGGCTCGATCAGGCCTCGTCAGACGCCGTGCTGTTCGCCGCGCGCCGGCTCAGCGACGATCCCGTCGCCATGCTTTTCGCCTTCCGCGACGAAGGTGACCGTTCCCCGGCGCCGGGGGTCGAGGGCGTCCGGCTCGCCGCCTTGAGCTCTGCCGCGGCGGACCAGCTCCTGAACGTGCGGACACCTGGCCTGGCGACGCCCGTTCAGAAGCGGGTGCTGGCCGAGGCCGCAGGCAACCCGTTGGCCATCATCGAGCTCGGCTCGGAGATCAGGTCCGGGCGTCAGACTCCCGGCGACCAGGTCGGCCCGCTGCGGGTCACCGGCCGGGTCCAGGACGCCTTCCGCACCCAGCTCGCCGCGCTGCCCCCGGCCACCCGCCTGCTCATGGCGGTGGCGGCGGCCGACGAGAACGCCGGCCTCGACATGATCCTTCGCGCCGCCGCCCGGGTCGGCGCGGAGGCGGCGGATCTGGGACCTGCCGAGCAGGCGCGGCTCCTCTCGATCTCAGGGGACGAGGTGAGGTTCCGGCATCCGCTGATCCGATCGGTCGTCTATCAGGACACGCCCCATCACCAGCGGATCACGATCCATGCCGCCCTCGCCGCGGTACTGACCGGTCAGCGGCACGCCGATCGCCGGGCGTGGCACCGGGCGGCGGCGGTCACCGGGCCCGACGAGGAGATCGCCGGGGAGCTCGAGCGGGTCGCGGAGCGCGCCCAGGACCGGGGCGGCACCATGGCGGTCGCCGCCGCGTACGAGCGCGCGGCCCGCCTCAGCACCGACAGGGAGGGCAAGGCCCGTCGTATCGTCAACGCGGCGCGGGCGGCGTACGACGCCGGACGGCCCACGTGGGCCAACCGGCTCGCCGCTGAAGCCGTCTCCTCGACGGACGATCCCCGCCTGGCGGCCGAGGCGACCTTCATCCGCGCACAGGTGGAGTACGAGGCCACCGCACCGGCGGCCGACGCCGCACTCGCCCTGGAGGCCGCGGAGCTCGTCGCCACGAGCGACCCGGAGGCCGCGGCGTCCATGCTGACCGAGGCGATCTTCGCTGCCAGGGACGCCTGTGCGCACGGGCTGATGGTTCGAAGCGTGACATGTCTGGAAAAGCTGAACCTGTCGGCGGACTCCAGCCTCCGTCCCCTGGCCGGTGGCCTGATCGGCTGGGGCCGGCTCTTCGACGGCAAGCCGGGTTCCGCGGTCCCGTTGATGCGATCGCTGATCGGCGCCGCACAAGCGGGAACCGTGGACGGGTATCTGGAGCGGCTGTGCGCCGCGTTCACCAGCCTGCTCATCTCGGACGACGAGGCCGCCGCGACGCTTCTCGATTCCGTGATGGCGGAGATCAGGGCGGAGGGGGCGCTGACCTGGCTCACGTACGGGCTGGAGTGTCAGGCGATCGCGCAGCTGCTGCGCGGCGACTTCCGCGACGCGGAGTCCAGCGTGGCCGAGGGGGCGTCGCTGGCGTCCGACATCGGCATGGAGATGCAGGCCACCATCTTCGACGCGATCGCGACCTGGCTCGCGGCGATCCTCGGCGACGACGCCCGGTGCCGGTCCCTGGCCGACGGCACGCTGCAACGGGCCGTGCCGCATCCGGCGATCAGCGCGCTGGCGCAGTGGGGCCTGGGCCTGCTCGATCTGGCGGCCGGGCGCACGTCTGCCGCGCTCGACCGCCTCGACGGGGTGTGCGGCGGCCCGGCCCGGTACGACATCGTGATCCGCGCCGTGCCCGACCACGTGGAGGCGGCCGTACGCGCCGGACGGGCCGAGGCCGGGCGCAGCCACCTGTCCGCGTTCGATCGCTGGGCCGAGCAGACGGGGAATGCGCAGGCCATCGCGCTCTCCCGGCGTTGCCACGCCCTCCTCGGCCCGGACGGGGAAGCCGAAGAACACTTCACCGCCGCCCTGGCTCTTCATCGCAGCGCCAGGCCCCGCCCGTACGACGAAGCCCGGACCCGGCTGTTGTACGGGGAGTGGTTACGACGGCGGCGCCGGCGCGCTGAGGCCAAGGCCGAGCTGATCCGGGCGCGGGACGGCTTCGAACGGACGGGGGCATCCGGCTGGGCCGCCCGGGCCCGTGCCGAGCTCGACGTTCTCGACGGGGCCGCGCCCGCGGACATCGGCGACACCGACCTGCGCGGCCGCCTCACCCCGCAGGAGCTGCAGGTCGTACGCCTGGCGGCCGCCGGTTACAGCAACCGGGAGATCGCGGCACAGCTCTTCCTCAGCCCGCGGACCATCGGCCACCACCTCTACCGCGCCTTTCCCAAGGTCGGGGTCTCCAGGCGGATCGAGCTCACCCGGCTGGATCTCTGATCGCCCGGGAGCCGAATCCGTCAAACGACTTACAGCGACGTGACGTCCCTGGTCGCGGCGGCGCGTTCGGCCTGCCACCAGGCGTCGGCGGGCCCCCGGGTGCAGTCGTGCGCCCCTTCGTGACGGCCCGAAACCCGGAGGATGGCCGATGTACGCGCACCGCCGCCGCCCGTACCGTCGAAGCGTCCACGCCCGGCCGTGGTCGCCGTGGGCGTCGACCACGTCTTCTGGGCGGCCCCGGACCATGACCCCGACCACCTTCTCAATGCCCTCGAACAACTGCAGGCGCAATAACCCAAGAAAAAAGGGGAACCAAGATGGCGAAAGTCGTCGCGAACATGTCGGTGTCGCTGGACGGGTTCGTCGCCGACGCCTCCGACGGTGTGGGCCAGGTCTTTGCGTGGATCGGAGCCGGATCCGTACCGATCCGGCTGCCCGACGGGTCGGAGTCCAGCCTCGTGTCAGAAGCGAGCGCCCGCCACGTGACAAAGATGTGGGCGCAGGCACGGGCCCTCGTTGCCGGGCGGCGCACGTTCGACCTGGCGGGTGGGTGGCAAGGCAACCCTCCGCTGGGGCTGCCGACGTTCGTCGTCACCCACCAGATCCCCGAGGGCTGGAAGAATGACGGCAACCCGTTCACGTTCGTCACCGAAGGTGTCGAAAGCGCCGTAGCGCAGGCCAAGACCGTCGCGGGCGACGGCATTGTCGCTGTCAGCGGAGCGGACATCACCCAGCAGTGCCTCAACGCCGGGCTGCTGGACGAGATCAGCATGGATCTGGTCCCTGTGCTCCTGGGCTCGGGCGTCCGCTACCTCGACAGGCTCACTGACACCCCCATCGAGCTCGAAGGCCCGGACGTCGTCGAGGGAACGGGAGTGACCCACCTGGTCTACCGCATCAACCGAACCTAGGAGCGTGCCGCCCGGCCGCTTCACGGTACCCCTGTTGACCTTGGACAAATCGCCATAAACAATGACAAACAAGATCCAACCGTGAGCACCGGGCGAGCCTCCGCCTCCCGCTCCTGGGGATCCCGATCATCGTGGCGCAGGCGCTCGTCGGCACCAGGCGCAACCAGGAGAAGGTCTACGACTGGATCGACCGCCGCGGCCTCACCCGCCCGCTGCCCGAGCTGTCCACCCGGCTCCCGGGCAGCGTGCTCGCCCCTGTCAAGCAGGCGCTGAGCAACGCCAACGTGCGGTGGTCCGTGGTGTTGATCTTCCTGTTCCTGTGGGCCGAGGCGGGTGCGGTGACGTTCCTGGCCGTGCAGCTCACGCAGCACGGCATGGGGTTCGCCGAGGCCGCCTTCCTGTCAGGAGTCTCGGGGCTGACGGGGTGGCTCGGGCAGGTGGTCTGGGGTACGTGGTCGGATCACGCCGGCCGCAAGTTCGCCATCCGCTTCCTGGTGATCGGGTGGGCCCTGACCCTGCTGGCCATGATCTTCATCACCAGCGCGGCGACCGCGTGGGTCATCCTGCTCGCGTGGGGGCTGTTCCGCAACGCGCCGTTCCCCGTCACGTACGCGTTGCTCATCGACTCGGTGCCGAGACCGTGGGGAGGCACGCGGCGGCGGCCGGCCACGAGGAACGACAGGCCTGACGTCGGCGCTCTGACCGTTCACCGGTCCTCTCCTGCGAGCCCGCATTCCTCCATGGACCAGCGGCGGCGATGCCGGTGTGGACGGTCTTCCGGTTCCCCTTACGCACCCTGGACCTGGCCGGCCACCGCGGTGCGGACACGCCCGACCGCCATGCCCGGGCTTGCAGCCTGACGCGCCACTGCATATCGTGCCGATGTATCAGGTCGATATATCGGGCCGACGGTTCGCAGTTGGCCCGGCTGACGCGGGAGCTGCGATGAGGCGGATCGACTACGACACTGAGCAGTACCAGGACTACGCACGTGGCCGTGCACTTGACGACCAGCAGCTGCAGACATGGATCAGTGCCTTCGGAGCCCAGCTGCCCGAGCGGCGTCCGCTGGTCGGGCTGGACGTCGGCTCGGGGACCGGCAGGTTCACCCCCGCGCTGGCACGAGCGTTCGGCCCGGTAACCGGCGTCGAGCCGTCGGTCCGCATGCGCGAAATAGCGCAGGCGCAGTCCCGGCATCCCGAGGTGCGGTATCTGGCAGGCTCCGCCGAGGACATGCCGGTGCCGTCCGGCAGCGCCGACTACGCTCTCATGTTCTTGTCCTGGCACCACGTCCAGGACAAGCCGCGCGCGGTCCAAGAGCTGGCCAGAGTGCTCAAGCCCGCCGGCCGGCTGCTGCTGCGCGCGAATTTCAGCGACCACCATCCCAGGCCGTGGTGGCTGGAGCACTTCCCCCGCGGCTTCGAGGTGGACGCCTCGCTGTTTCAGCCGCTGCACGAGGTCATCGCGATGTTCACGTCGGCCGGCTGGCGCGTCACCGGCTTCGGCACGGTTACCGAGCCGTCCTACGGCACCCGCGCTGACATGCTCGAACGGCTGCGCCTGCGTACCCTTTCGTTCTTCGCCCAGCTCGGTCCCGAAGAACTGGAGGCCGGCTTCCGCAGCCTGGAGCAGGCTGTTGCCGCGGACCCCGGCGCACCGGCACCCGTGTTCTCCGAGCCGCTGCTCACGCTCGAACGGCACCAGTGAAGACGCGCGGTTCGAGGCCGGATCCACACCACCCGACGGGGGCGTCAGCACACCACGAAGATGCTCTTCCAACCGACGACCGTCTTCTGCTGCGCGTTGCTCTGGGTGGGCAGCGTGAAGTGCACCGGCCCTCTGGCGTTGATCTGGTTGTGCATCCGGCCGGACTGGCCGCCGCCGTACCACTTGTACGACCCGCGGTAGCGGAGGTTGGTCACGCCACACTTGTCGATGACCTGTGTCCGGCCGGTGAAGCCCGGCCCTTCGTAGGCCACGAACGTCGAGCCGGGGCCCGCGGATGTCGAGGCGTTGGCGGCACCGCCCATGATCATGACCAGGGAGGCAGAGACGGCGGAGACGAGGGCGATTCTCTTGATGCTCTTCACGGTGATCCTCCGGATACGTCTCAACTGATTTCCTTACGAGAGGAACATATGAATCAGCCCTTGATCGTCACTTGCGCCCCACTTACACCACACGTAACGACTGAGGGTAAAGCCGCCGTGTGAGACAGTTCGGCGACACTGACCACGTCACCCCGGCCCTGACCGAGCGGCGCTGATCGCCGACGCACTGGGCGCCCGCGTAGAAGCAGTGAAACCTGGTCGAGGGTGCCGTGAAACCGGCACCGCCGACAGTGAAGCCATGAGCATCACAGAACTCGGACGTACCGAGGGCGTCCCCGCCGTCGGCAGGGGCGCCGATCTGGCCGTACGTGCGCAAGGGCTGGTGAAGACGTTCGGCGAGCACCGCGCCGTCGACGGGATCGACCTGGAGGTACGCCCCGGTGAGATCTTCGGCGTCCTCGGCCCGAACGGCGCGGGCAAAACCACTACGATACGGATGCTGGCCACCCTGCTGAGGATCGACGCGGGCCGTGCCGAGATCTTCGGGGTCGACGTGGCCGGCAACCCGCACGTGATCCGCCAGCTGGTCGGCGTCACCGGACAATACGCGTCGGTCGACGAGAACCTGACGGCCAGCGAGAACCTCTGGCTCTTCGGCCGCCTGCAGGGCATCGCCGCGCCGCGCGCCCGGCGCATCGCCACCGAACTGCTGGGCCAGTTCGGCCTGGAAGAGGCCGCCGACAAACCGATCTCGCACTTCTCCGGGGGCATGCGCAGACGCCTCGACCTGGCGGCCAGCCTGATCACCAGGCCGCCGCTGATCTTCCTCGACGAGCCGACCACCGGTCTCGATCCGCGCACACGCGGCCAGATGTGGGACACCATCCGCGGCCTGGTCGCCGACGGCTGCACGGTGCTGCTGACCACGCAATATCTGGACGAGGCCGATCAGCTCGCCGATCGGGTCGCCGTCATCGACCATGGCCGCAAGGTCGCCGAAGGCACGCCCGACGAGCTGAAGACCGAGGTCGGCAACTCCACGCTCCAGTTGCTGCTCGCCGAGCCGGGCGAGGTACCCGCCGCTGTGGAGGTCGTACGGCGCGTCCTCGGCGAAGACCCGGTGCTCAGCCCGGAGCAGGGCCGCCTCAACGTCGCCCTCGACCAGGCGGACCTGGCCGCGGACGTACTGATCGCGCTCCGCACCGCCGGGGTGTCGATCGCCTCGGTGAGCGTGGCAAAGCCCAGCCTGGACGAGGTGTTCCTCGCCCTCACCGGCCACGAGACGAATGAGGACGACGGGACCGGCACGAAGGAGAACCGATGAGCACCATGATCGCACCCGCCCGCGAGGCGGTCCGCGCCGCCGACCGGGTGGCGGCCGCCCGGCGTCGCGTCTCCATGGGGGAGACGATCGGTCAGACCCTGACGATGGCATGGCGGGCGCTCAAGAAGATGCGTCGCAACCCGGAGCAGTTCTTCGACGTGACGCTGCAGCCCATCCTGTTCACCGCGATGTTCGCCTTCATCTTCGGCGGCGCCATCGCCGGTGACGTGGAGAGCTACCTCCCCCTGATGATCCCCGGAATCCTCGCCCAGACCGTGCTGACGACGTGCATGGCCACGGGCACGCAACTGCGTGAGGACATGGAAAAGGGCGTCTTCGACCGGTTCAAGTCGTTGCCGATCGCCCGGATCGCGCCGCTCGCCGGCCCTATGGTGGCCGACATGCTGCGCTACACGATCGCGGCCACTCTGACCTTCGGCATGGGTCTGGTGATGGGCTACCGCCCGGGCGGTGGAGCGGGCGGCGTGCTCGCCGCGATCCTGCTGGCGATCTTCACGGGCTGGTCGCTGGCGTGGGTTTTCACCTGGGTCGGCACCATAGCCCGCAGCGCCCAGGCAGTGCAGGGCATCTCCATGATGATCTTGTTCCCGCTGACGTTCCTGTCGAACGCGTTCGTCCCCGTCGAGACCCTGCCCGGCTGGCTGGCCGCGTTCGTCCGGTTCAACCCGGTCTCACACCTGGTCACGGCCACCCGCGACCTCGCCAACAGTGGCCTCGTCAGCGGAGAGGTGGCCTGGACGCTGCTGGCGTGCCTGATCGTCATCGCGATCTTCGCGCCGCTGTCGGTACGCAGCTACAAGCGGCACATGTGAGCTGCGCCCGTCGCGGCCGGAGACCCGCTCGACGAGACTTCGCGCCTCGTCGAGCAGGTCGGAGCCGCGCCGGTCGCCGTACTCGGCCCGCACGGCGGCGATCATCCCGGGTGCGGCCCGCTCCGCGTACGGTTCGATCCGCTCGAAGGCCATGCTGGGCATGCTGGTGTTGTACGCGAACCGTTCGGCCAGCACCAGCAACCCGATCGCGTCGCGCAGGGCCATGGCCCCGCGCAGCAACCCCCACGCGCCGAGCGCGAAGAGCCTCGAGCCACACAGCGGATAGTCGAGGATCGGGCTGTCCGCGGCCAGCAGGTCATAGCCCCGGACGGTGGAGAACAGTTCCTCGCCGTACCGGGCGTCCTCCGGCGGGGCGTGGTACGCGTACGCCGTCAGAGCGACCGACTCCGCCATGATCGCCCACGGCGTGGCCTCCGCGCGCAGCACCCCGGGCAGACGCAGGTTGTGCGCCCGCTGAACGGCCAGGCGGTACTCCGCGAGCGCGGCGGCCGTCCTGCCGCGGGCGAGGGCGAGCTCGGCCGCGCACAAAGAGGCCATCGCCACCCCGCCGAGCACGGTCTCGTTGTCGTTGATCCGGATGATCTCGGCGAGTTCGGCCTCCGCGGCGTCGAGCGCGCCGTCGGCGAGAGCGGAGATCAGCAGCAGCGCGCGGAGCTGGACCTCGTCGTCGGCGGCGCCGAGCCGGCTCAGCACCGGGATGGCGGTACGCGCGTGTCCGACCGCCCGCCGCCGGTCGCCGAGCTGCATGACCAAGTGGGCCAGCATGGCGTGCATGATCGCGGCGAACCACGGCCCCTCGCCCCCGCGGACCATCGCCAGGGTCCGCTCGGCGGCCTCGATCGCCCCGGTGACCTCTCCCGTGTTCTCCAGGACTTGGGCGCTCATCTGTGTCGCCGCCAGAACCACGTCACGGTCGGTGCTCCGGGACAACTCCTCCAGCCGACGGAGCACGTCGGCGCCGTCGTCCGCGTCGCACGCGAGCAGCACCGTGGCCATCGCCGCCACCAAGGGATCCGTCGCGTCACCGGTGGGCAGCGTACGGAGGAGGTCGCGCATCGGACCGCTGCTGCGGTCGGTGAAGTTGAGGCTGTTCATGAGCGTGATCAGCATGGCGGCCCTGGTCACCTCGACGAGGTGCGGCGGCGGCGTCCAGCCGCTGACCAGCTGGGCGATCGCGTCCCGGTGAACGAGAATCCGGGAGTGGTCGCCGCGGATCGACCACAGCGCGCCGATGCCCGCCAGCAACTGGACCATCGTGACGGGATCGGGCTCGCCGAGAGCCTGCCGGAGCAGATCGGCGAGGTTGCTCTCTTCCGCGTGCAACGCGTCGGCCGCCTCGAACTGCGCCGGGCCGAACAGCTTGGAGCCGTGCTCGAGGGCGTACTCCGTCGCCCAGGCCCGCTGCGCCGCCCGGGCGGACGCCTCTTCGCCGGCCTCCTTCAGCCGCATCCGCCCGAACTCCCTGACGGTCTCCAGCATCCGGTAGCGCAGGCCGTACGCCGTCTCGCGGACGTTCAGCATCGACTGCTCGGTCAGCGCGTTCACCACGTGCAGGGCGTCCGAGCCCAGTACGTGCTCGGCCGCGGTCAGCGTGAAACCGTCGCCGAACAGCGACATCCATCGCAACGCCAGCCGTTCCGGCTCGTCCAGCAGATTCCACGACCACTCGATGACCGCGAGCAGCGTCTGGTGCCGATCGGGGGCCGTACGGTTCCCGCCGCGCAGCAGGGCGAACCGGTCCGCCAGGCGCCGCGCGATCTCCTCCACCGACATCGCCCGTACCTTGGCCGCTGCCAGCTCGATCGCGAGCGGCAGCCCGTCAAGGCGGGCGACGACCTCCTCGACCACTCCCTCGTCGATCCGCACACCCGGGCGAGCGGCCGTGGCGCGCTGGCGGAACAACTCCACCGCGTCGCCCGCGGGCAGCTCGCCGAGCGGGTAGACACGTTCGGCGGGGATCGACAAGGGGGCGCGCGAGGTCGTGAGCACTCGAAGGTCGCGGGTCGTCACGGTCAGGAACGCCACCAGGTCGGCGACGGCCTCGATCACATGCTCGCAGTTGTCCAGGATCAGCAGCGCCGGAGCCTGATCGAGATGCTGGGCGATCCGGGCGCGAACGTCTGAGCGCTGCTCAGCGGTCAGGACACGACGCCCGCTGACCGAATCCCGAACCCCGAGCGCCGAGCCCACCTCGCCCACCACGCCCTCGGGCGAGGACACGCCGACGAGCTCGACGAAGTGAGCGACGGGCTGCGCGGCGTCTCTGCCGACGACATGAGCCAGCCGCGTCTTGCCCAGCCCGCCGGCGCCGATGACGGAGACCACCCGGTTGGTCTGCAACAGCGCGTGCACCGCACGGATGTCGCCATCGCGGCCGAGCAACGAGGAGCCGTCGAACAGGATGCCCGCACGCACCGGCCGATCCGCGATGAGGAGTTCGGCGTACACGCGGGCGAGCTCAGGCCCTGGTTCGGTGCCGAGCCGCGCCACCAGGCCCGCGCGATACCGCTCGTAGCGCTCCAGAGCGGCGGCGGCACCTCGTACGGCGGCCTCGCTCCGCAGCAGGCAGGCCAGCAGCTCCTCGTCGTGCGGCCGATCGGCCGCGGCCTCCTCCAGCAGCGGCAGCGCGGCCTCGTGAGCGCCGCTCCGGCCCCGCGCGATCGCCGCCACCCGCCGCGCCTCGGCCACCCACGTCGCCGCCATGCCCCTCAGCTCGGCGAGCGCGCCCGTGGCACCATCCGAGCCGCCGGCCACGAGGCCCATGGCCTCTTCGGCGCGGCGACGCGCGAGCGCCACGTCGTCCTCGCCCAGTGCGGCCCGCGCCTCCTTCACCAGCGCGCCGACCAGCAGCGCGTCCACCTGATCGGCGGCCAGCCCAAGCCGGTAACCACGCGAGATCCGTACCACGGCATCAGCACAGGTCGCCGCCCTGGTCCGCGAGACGACCACCTGCAGCGCCTTCGTCGGATTGGCCGGCGCCTCATCAGGCCACAGCTCCTCGACCAGGCGCTCGTCACTGATCCCCGCACGCCCGTGCATGGCGAGCACGGACAGCAGGGTCTGCGCACGATCGCCGATCACGCGCACACCCCGCCAGCGGACGCCGTCGAGCAGGACCAGAGCGGGGGACACACCCTCAGCTTACGGACGAGTCAGACGCGAATGGCGTGACCGCTCAATCTGAAGCAGTCGAGTCGCGGAAGCTGTTCGAGCGATCCGCGTGCAGGTAGTGCTGGAACCGCATGGCCTTCGCCTGGGCTGTCTTGTCGGCGGCGACGACCGTGAGGATGACGTACCTCTCGGTCGAGGCCACCCGCTTCTTGGCGTAGACGTACTCGTCGAGCAGCTTGTCCCGGCGCCACTTCACGGCCCGGGAGGAGCTCGTCAGCTGCATGGCCGTGGCCTTGGCAGCCTTCACGGTGGGGAAGGCCATGATGACCTGGACCGCCGTGAGATGTCCTCGGTAGGCCGTATAGGCCAGTTGAACGGCGCGCTCGCACTTGTTCTTGGCCAGCACCCCGTTCCTGTCCACCGGCTCGCAGGAGTCGTACGTCCAGCCGCCCACCTTCTCGGCCTTGAACGTGACGCTGCCCGCACGGAAGTTCCAGTCACCGTATTGGCCGGCGTCGATCGGTGAGTCCGGGCGCTCGTCCTCGCTGGGGCCCGGCTCCTTGGGCTCGGGTCCGGGGTCTGCGGTCGGCGAAGCCGCGGCGGTGTTCGGGTCGGGGGCTCTGAGGTACTTGTACACGCTGAACGTGAAGCCGCCCGGCAGAAGCACTGCCAGGATCACGACCAGAGCGGAAACCACACCGGGGTATTCCCGCGGGCCGGGCTGCCGAGGGTGTCCCATGCATTAATTGTGCTGTACTTCATTACCTTCTGCCCCATGTGTCGCACGAGTAGTGTGGGGCTGCGCTCATCTACCAGCACGCCATGCGCGACGCCGACACACTGAGCGCACGTGTCGATGACCAAGTCAGCAGAACATCGGCTTGCCGGCATCCTTGGGCACCTCCGGCATGGAGTCGACGACCTTCACTGTCATCACCGCCGTACTGGCGCCCGGAATCTCCCTGATCTGTCCGCCCTCCTGCCGCCCGATCCAGCTCCGGTAGCCGAGGAACCGGTAGGTGGCCGACTCGAAGATGAGCTCCCCACGTTCCCAGCCGTCGGGGCTCTCAAGCTTGAGCGAGGCGCCCACCCCGTGCCGTCCGGCGGGGTCGGTGAGGTCCGGGACGATGGTCACGGTCGGCAGCCTCGACAGCGCGCCGAAGACCGTGGCCCTGGTCTGGGAGGAGGTGAGCGGGTCCTGCGCCAGCCTGAGCAACGAGCTCGCGACGACCTTCTCGACCCGCATGTCGATCTCGTCCTCGCCCAGGTCCGTCTCCCCTCGTCTGCGCTGGTCCGACCGGACGAACGTCTCCGCGTCCTGGCGGATCTTCGCCAGAACCCGATCCGGATCGGCGGGAAGATCGGCGACCTGGAACGGCAGGCCCAGGGAGTGCTCGCGGCACTGCCCCGCGCGCTGATACTCCACCGTTCCGGGGGATTGCACGTGCTCAGGGCGCCCGCTGGTGGCGTGTGTCTGCCCGTACGTCGAGCGCGTCAGGGCCTTGCCGGGATCCCCGGCGGGCATCCATACCTCTCGGCGCACGTCCTGGGTGTACTCGCCCTCGGAACCGGAGGCGAACGTGACGTTCTTCTGGTCGACGTAGACGAACTGCCCCGGCCCGGGCCGCACATCCTCCCGCGCCGCGACCGAGGCCGCATGCCGGAGCAACTCGGCGGCGCTGGCCGGAGGGGTCCCGAACGGGGCGGAGTCGTGACCGCCACGCACCATGACCAGCCCCGCGGTCACCGCCGCCGCGAGGCCCACGGCCACGCCTGCCCTCATCGCCAACCAGCCGGCCGGGAAACCGCGAAGAGGGCGCCGACGCGACCGCGCCGGCTGACGGTGGCCGCTCCCGATCCGCTCGGCCTCGACCTCTTCGGCCACCAGCACCCATGCACGCGCGGTCACCTCGGGCGCGGGTCCGGGCAGGCTGTCGTGGTGGCCCTTGATCGCTTCGAGTTCGTTCATCACAGTGCCTCCCCGGCGGGACCGATGATCTTGCGGAGCTTCTTGCGGGCGCGGTTGAGACGTGATCCCACCGTTCCCTGAGGTATGCCGAGAGCCTCGGCCACCTCCTCGTAGCTGAGTTGAGCGCAGGCGACCAGCAGCAGGACATCCCTGTCCCCGGCCGGGAGCCGGGCGAGACCGGCGGCCAGCCGCGGCTGCATGACCGCCGCAGAGACCCGCTGCACCACGCGCTCGTCGTGACTGGCGATCTCCGCTGCATCGGCGCTTCTGGCCAGCGCCCGATACCTGCGCGCCTCACCGCGACGGTGCTCGGCGACCAGGTTGGAGGCGATGCCGTACAGCCAGGGCCGGGCGCTGGAGCAGGTGAGGTCAAAGCGGTCCCGGCTGCGAAAGGCGCGCAGAAAGGTTTCCGCGGCGAGATCATCCGCGGCCGACTCGCCCAAGCGCAGGTGAACATAGCGGTGGATGGATGCGAAATGGCGATCGAAGACGGCGCCGAAGCGATCAGGGTGACGCCACGACGCCTCTATCACTTGCGCGTCGGTGCCCTCACTGGGAGGCGCCGAATCTTGGGGGGGAGCTGTCATGCATGCCGGCCTTTCAGGCGGTTACCTCGGAACACCCCTAGTTCGGCGAACCCCCGATTCCTCTTCACGGCCCATCACGCCGGCTACGAATCGCACCGCCAGTCACCACCCCGGATTCAGCACCATCCGCAACACGCGATGGTCGGGATCAAGCTGTTCGGCCTGGTCGAAGACAGCGGCACTTACTGCTCGCCGCTGTGATCGATCAATCCGGTCAGCCGCTTGGCAGTGGCGGCAGGGCCGCTGCGCCGCGAGGTTGAGGCACTGTCACACCTCGCGCCATCGGTCCGCATCTGTCCTTCAACGCGGGCCCGGAACGGCCGACGTTCCAGCGCCTCGACCATGGCCCGCAACATGTCGGCCAGCGGCACCGGCAGTTCCTCGTCCAACTCCCGCATCGCCTGCTCCGTCGCTGCCCACTCGGCCTCGATCGCCGGCAGCGCGGCTCGGGTCTTCGGAGTGAGGTGGACGATGCGTTGCCGGGCGTCCGCGCCCTTCTCCAGGGTGACGAAGCCGTGGCGGCGCATCTGGATCACCGTCTGGCTGGCTGCCGAGTGCGTCACGCCGATGATCTCGGCCAGGTCGCGAATGGCCATCGGCCCCTCGGCCACCAGCGTGCGCACCACAGGGGAGAAGCGGGGACGGTATTCGAGCATGCCGAGATCCGCGTAGATCTCGGCGATGGCGCCGTCCATCATCTCGTGAACGTGGCGCATCAGCGTGCTCATGACGGCTAGTCTAACAGCGCTGTTATATTTCCGGCATGTATCCGACAGGAAAGCCGTATGACAAGGGGCTGCTCGAGGCCGGCGACGGAAACCTCGTGTACTGGGAGGTAGGGGGCAACCCCGAGGGCAAGCCGGTCGTGGTGGTGCACGGCGGGCCTGGAGCGGGAGCGTCGCCGGCGTGGTACCAGTTCCTCGATCCGGAGGCGTACAAAGTGGTGCTGTTCGACCAGCGCGGGTGCGGCAGGAGCACGCCGAGCGTCAGCGACTGGGCGGTGAGCCTCGCCGCCAACACCACGCACCACCTGGTCGCGGACATGGAACTGTTACGGGAGCACCTCGGGATCGAGAAGTGGATGCTGCTCGGCGGTTCCTGGGGAACGACGCTGGGACTGGCATACGCCGTCCGGCATCCGGACCGGGTCTCCGAGATCGTCATGTTCGGAATCGGCACCACCACCAGGCGCGAGGTGAAGTGGATCACCCGTGAGATGGGGCGGGTCTTCCCCGAGGAGTGGGAGCGCTTCAGGGACGGCGTACCCGAGCAGGAGAGAGACGGGAACCTTGCCGACGCCTACGCCAGGCTGATGGAGCATCCCGATCTTGCGGTGCGGGAGAAGGCGGCGGCTGACTGGTGCGTGTGGGAGGACCGGCATGTCCGGTTGCGCCCCGGCCTCGAACGGGATACCAGCTACGACGACCGGGATTACCGCGTGACATTCGCCCGCCTGGTCACCCACTACTGGCGGCACGCCGCCTGGCTCGGCGACGACGAGCTGCTGCGGGGCGTGGCGGGGCTGGGACACGTGCCCGGAATCCTGGTGCACGGACGGCTGGACGTGAGCACGGCGCTGGAGACCGCATGGCGATTGTCGCGTGCGTGGCCCGGCTGCGAGCTGATCGTCCTGGACGACGCCGGTCACGGCCCAGGGATGGCGGATACGCTCGTGGCCGTGACCGACAGGATGGCCAACCGGACCTAATTAGCGACCCGGGAGGCCAACCGATCGCTGGACCGCACACGGCCCCTTCGCACACGGAGTCTCAGATGGGGCCGCCCTTTTGAAACACGCCCGAGCAGCTCAGGAATGGACCGTCCCACGTTGTCCATGTAGGCCCCGCCGGCTCCGGCTGCCCGGAAAGACGACCGCCCTGGGTTTCTTGGAGACGCGTCCCGGTACCAGCAACTAATATGCGCGGCATGTCGTCTCTGTCCCGCCATGAGGCACCGGTTATTCGTCCTGCTGCCTGGCGTGTGCAGCCAACTTGGACCAGTCTGCTGCCGAAGGGCGTGAAGTCATGCCCGCCGCTGGGCGCCATGGACGGCCACACCAGTTGGGTGTCGGCGGTGACGACCACGGTCTTCGACGGCCGTGCCGTAGCGGTCACCGGGGGTGGCGACGACACAGTACGAGTTTGGGATCTGTCAACCGGCGAGCGGGTCGGCGCCCCATGGGCTGGTCACACGAACGCGGTGCGGGCGCTGGCGATGTCCGTTCTGGACGGTCGCCCCGTTGTGGTCAGCGGTGGTGACGACGACACCGTACGGGTGTGGGAACTTGCGTCCGGTAGGCCGGTGGGCGAGCCGTTCAACCTTCAGGCTGACAGCGTGGAGGCTCTCGCGATCGCGGAACGCCATGGCCGCCAGGTGGTGGTCACCGGTTGCTACGACACGACGGTACGAGTGTGGGACCTGGAAACGCGGCAGGAGGTGATGGCACCGATCCGCGGCCACACCGGCCCGGTGTACGCCGTGGCGACCGCGGTGCTGGACGGCCGCTGGGTGGCTGTCACGGGCGGCGACCGAACGGTCCGGGTATGGGACCTGGATACCGGTGATCCGGTGGGAAGCCCGTTCACTGGCCACAGTGGATACGTGAGCGCGGTCGCGGTCGCGGAGCTGACTGCCGGCCATCTGGTGGTCGTCTCTGGTGGCTATCAGACGACTACGCGCGTGTCGGACCTGGCCACCGGACTGCCGGTCGGTGACCTTCCCCGATCTGCGGACTTAGAGGCCGTGACGACCACGGTCGTACACGGCCGACTGATGGCGATCACCTGCAACTCCAATGAGCCGACCATCCAGGTGTGGGACCTGAAAACGGCCGAGCTGATCGGTGAGCTGTTCCCTCAGCATCCCCGCACGCTGCATGCGGTGGCGATGGCAGTGGTGGACGGCCGGCAGGTGGTGGTGTCGAGTTGCGACGGTGGGTCGGTCCGGGTGTCCGATCTGGTCGTCGGCCAACCGGCCGACAAGCCAGTTCGCCACGACGCCGCGATCACGGCGGTGGCCACCACTTCAGTGGCCGGCCGACCGGCGGCGGTCACCGGCAGCGATGACGAAACCGTACGAGTATGGGATCTGGACACCGGCGATCAGGTGTGCCGGCCACTCACGGATCACACCGGCGCCGTAACTGCCGTGGCCGCGACCCAAGTGGACGGTCGCGCGGTGGCGATCACCGGAGGCAAGGACGGTAATGTCCACCTCTGGGACCTCGCACTGGGGAAAGCGGCCGGAGCACCGTTGACCACCCACCGCCTCCCGATAACCGCGGTCGCGGCCGACAACACGGACGACCCACCCCGGGCCATCACCGCCAGCGACGACAAGACCATCCGGGTATGGGATCTCCGCACCGGCGAAGAGACCGGAAACCCCCGCAAGAGCGACCATCGATGGGTACAAGACCTCACCACCACCACGCTCGACGACCAGCCCGTCGCCGTCCTCGGACGGTGGGGCGGCGGCTTCCGGGTCCGTGACCTCACCGTGAACCGCGACACCGGACTCCAGACCACCGGTAGCAACGGCAAACCGGTACGCCTCGTGGCCGCCACCATCGTGGACGGACGACCCATCGCCATCACCACGAACGACGACTGGCGCGACCCACCGATGAAGGTATGGGACGTCGCCACCGCTCAGCAGATCGGCCAGCTTGCCATGGGAACCGTGGTCGCACTCGCCGCCACCACGATCGACGGCCACCCCATCGCAGTTGCCGCCAGCCACAGAACGGTAGCGGCATGGAGTCTCACCACCTTTGACAGGATCAGCCCTGACATCGAATTCCTCGACTCGGTCAACGCCGTCGCTGCCACCCCACAAGGCCACATCATCGTCTGCTTCGACCGTGACATCGCCGTACTCACCGCAACCCGATCGAGCTGACCATGGCATGGATCGACAGGACTGTAGAGACCCTCTGTGCCAAGCCCTCGACCTCCTCGCCGAGCATGGCCCTCAAGCCCTGATCACGCAGGTCCGCCAAGCCGAACACTCCGACCCCGAAGGCCGGAGCAAGGTGTATGACGACGCCACAGCGGTCTACGCGGATACCCGGTTATGAGCCTGTTTGGTCCTCGATGGCGCAAGCTCGCTTTTGGGAACGCATGGAGCGAAGCGGAGCACGCTGGCAGGAGACCGGGCTCGTCTTCACGACTGCCAGCGGCCGGCCGATCGAACCGTCCAACTTCCGTCGCAGCTTCGCCAAGGCCTGTATCAGGGCGGGGGTGCGCAAGGTGCACGTTCACGCGACCCGAAAGACCTGCGAGTCCTTGCTCGTTGCCCTCGACGTCCACCCGCGCGTGGCGATGCAAATCCTTCGTCACTCGCAAATAGCGGTGACCATGAACATCTACAGTGAAGTCTCGTCAGAGGCACACACGGAAGGCGCTGAAGCGCTTCGGGCAGCACCTCGGCTCCCGAATATTCGCGCGTTTGAGACGGCTGACTCACGTTGACCGGGTCGCGTCCGACCACGTGAGCCGGACGGATCTCGCGTTTTCCGAGGTATTCGGGCCGCTGGAAGGGTTGGTTCTGACCCATGTGGCCAGTAGGGCGGACAAAGGCGGTGATCTTGGGCCGGGCTTTGCCCTGTCGTGCGGCTACTCTCCCACCATGACGATCAGATTCACCGCTCAGGTCGCCGGAGCCTACGAACACCCCGAGGATGAATGCATGTCCGCCGGTGTGAGCGAAACCGAGCACGGCGATGGCATGGTGCTTACCTTCCAGTGCTGCACCTATGAGCCTGACGATCAAGACATTGCCCTGGGCTTCGACACCTACTGTGTTGTTACCGCCAACCAGGGCACCGCCTATGGAGCCGTCCAGGAGCTCACTCTGCGAGACAACGTGCTGCGTGTTGTCCTCGACCTCGACGCCTTGGAGGCGCTTGGCCTTACCGAGCCCGAGATTGAGGCGGTTCTAGATGTAGACGAGCAATCCCTCGAACGGCTTCGGCAAGGACTGCGCCACATCCTTGCCTACGGTCGTGCTGACGCCCGCCCTCGGGTTCTGGAGCTATAGAAGATCATTACCGGAAGCACCAAGGACATGAGCCCGGTCAAAGCTGAGACGTTCGTCAAATCCCGCTCCTGGGAGCCGAATGTCTGGCTGGGGGTGAGTTCGTCGCGGTAGCGGTACTTTGCAGCTGTACAAGCTCGAAAAAGCCCTGAGTGACGGCGCTCGGGCAGGCACAGCCATTCCGGGCCGGACGCACCAGGTAAGCCGCCGATCGCGTGTACATGTGTCCCGGTGGACTTCCTCGCGCGCTGATTGCCCTGCCTGAAGCCGGCGGCTCACAAGGTTCGGGAAGTGCCGCTTGCCGGCACGCGCGCCGCCGCTGGGGGACCGGCCGGAGAGCTGCCCCATGCCACGCTGTTGCCTTTTCGTCCCGAAATCTCGGCAGCGAGATCGCTACAGGTCGTTTGCGCTGCTCGCAGGGTCATTAACGGCCGCTCAAGGTCGCTCGAATATGGCGCGCTTGCTGCTGCGGTTGCTGCCCCCGGCCCACCGCCGCGCCAGGGGCCAGATTCTCGGAATCATGGCATATCTGCGCGAATCGGATCTTTCGGGAGCTGCACGTCAGGATAATATCCATTTTAATGGTGGATATTCGGATATCAAGGACACTCCCTCTTTTCGCTTCTTGCTGATTATTTGCCCGCTTATAAACGTGCGTGCGTCTTTCATGATTGACACCGGGGTATCTCCCTTATCGCGCTATCGCAGCGGTGCGGGTGTATGCGAAAAAGAACAACTCCGGCATCCGCGCTACCGCGACACCATTCATGAGCTTGATCTGACACAGGTCAACGAGCCTCAGGAAATTACCTGACGTTCTCGCTGGGAATGCTCACCACAGAAAGGAATGCCCTATGCCATTCATCATGCGCAACACACTCCCCAAGCTGGCCGCACGTACACTCGCCGCCGCCGTCCTCACCGCAGCACTCATGACCCCCGCGGTAGCGGCATCCTCTGTCCCCAACCCGGCCGAGGCATACATCTCGAGCGTCAGTGCGAACGGAAACGGGTGCCCGCCCGGGACATGGGAGGCGGCGATCAGCCCCGACGGGAAGTCGTTCACCGTTACATTCAGCTCATACGAGACGCTCATCGAACCTGGTGGTGATGCTTCGAATAAGGAATGCACGCTCTCGCTGAACGTGCATACGCCGCCGGGGACCTCGCTTTCCACCGCCAAGTTCTCCTACCAGGGCTACGCGCTCATGGACCAAGCAGGGATGAGCGCGACGCAGAGCGCAAGCTACGACTTCCGCGGTGCTCCCGTCCCGGCTCAGTCGGTTCGCTCGCAGATCTCGGGGCCACACGACGACACGTACCTCTTCTCCGACCGGATCTTGCTTCACGACGACGTGGCGTCGGCGCAGGGCGCAACCCGCGCGCTAAACGGGCAAACGGGCCTAGTCCTCACCAACAACCCCGCAGAGACCGGCAGCGGCTTCTTCAACACCAACAGTGTCGACGGGACGCTGCAAAACGGACCGGGCTGCACCATCGACCGGCGCACCGCCACCTCGGGGCAGACCATCATCGGCACCTCGGGCGCCGATGTCATCTGCGGGTCACCGTTCGCCGACCGTATCGCCGCGCTGGGCGGTGACGACGTCATCCTCCCCTTCGCGGGCAACGACCGGGTCGCCGCCGGTGCCGGCAACGACACCGTCTTCGGCGGCAACGGCGACGACGACATCAGCGGCGACGACGGCAACGACACCCTCGACGGCGAAGCCGGCAACGACCGGATCCTGGGCGGGCCGGGCACCGACACCGCCAACGGTGGGCCGGGCACCGATTCCTGTATAGCCGAGACGACCACCTCCTGCTGAGTCAGGTCGACGCTCCGGTGATGTGGCTTCGGGACGAAGCAGTCGAGGTCGGAGCCGGGCGACCTGCTTTACCCACCTTGGCCGCGCCGGGTCCCGAAGCGAGGGGACCCAGGTCGGTGCCGAAGCCGTTGTAACCACCGCCGAACAGGCGGACGTTCGCATCCGCGCGTACATTCTTCTGTCCCTGCTCACTGGCGCGCGTACGGAGGAAGTGCGGGCGTTGACCTGGCCTCATGTGGTGGCGTTCGACGAGAAGCGGAAGGCATGGCTGCCGGTCGACATTGTCGGCTGGGATCACCAGGAGTTTGCTGTCTACGTCTGGCGATCCGTTCGCAGGAAAGGCGACACGAAGACTGTCAAGTCGCGCCGCACGCTCAAGATGCCCGCTCGTGCGGTCAAGGCTCTTCGCCAACTCAGTGAGACTCAGGACAAGGTACGGCCTCCTGCTGGCGACACGCGGACCGGAGCTGATCTGGTCTTCCGCACCAAGACCGGTACGGCGCTCACGGCTACCAACGTCCGGCGTGACTTCCGGAAAGTACTCAATCGCGCCGGGCTGGTGGGCGCGGAGTGGACCCCCGGGAGCTCCGGCACAGCTTCGTGTCGATCCTGTCCGACTCCGGAACCCCGATCGAGGACATCTCGCGGCTGGTAGGCCATGCGAACACCGTGGTGACCGAGACGGTTTACCGCTTCCAGTTGCGGCCCGTGCTGCTGGAGGCGGCGGAGGCCATGGACGGCATTTTCCCAGCGCAGGAAGAGGCGTAGTCACTCAATTAGTCACGCACCCCCGCTAAATGATCTTTAGCGAGGGTGCGTCTTGGCTGGTGGAGCCTAGGAGATTCGAACTCCTGACTTCCTGCTTGCAAAGCAGGCGCTCTGCCAACTGAGCTAAGGCCCCTTCGACGAAGATAGCTTACCGGGCGGACGAAGCTACCTGCGTCGTACCAAGGTCATCGCTCAGTACCAAACTAGGGAAGTCGGCGATCGAGTCAAGGATGTGGGTCGCGCCGCCCTTCAGAAGGCGCTCCCGGCTGTGGACCCCGGTCATCACCCCCGCCACGATCGACGCCCCCGCGCGCTTGCCGCAGAGCATGTCGCTTTCGGAGTCGCCGATGACGGCCACCTGGCGGACGTCCTCCACCCCCAGGCGCAGTACGGCGTGCAGGACCATGTCCGGCCAGGGGCGGCCGCGGCCGCCGGCGTCTTCGGGGGAGATGGCGAGGTCGATCTTGTCGTGCCAGCCGAGGACGCTCAGGATGCGGCTCAGGGTGGTGCGGCTGAAGCCGGTGATCAGGGCGAGCTTGATGCCGGTGCCGCGGAGTTTGTCGAGGACCTCCAGAACTCCGGGCATGGGGACGAGACCCGCCCGCTCAAGAGTGCCCTCGTAGGAGCGCTCGAACGTCAGGTTCGCCGCTTGCGCCTGGGCCTCGTTTCCGGGGAAGATCCCACGGAAGACATCGATCTTGGGACAGCCCCGGGACCGGTGCACGTGAACCATGGCACGCGCGTACGCTCCGGTCCCGGGCACTATGCCCTGGGTCGCGATCGCCTCGGCGAAGGCGCGCTCGACCATGGCGATGTCACCGACTGTGGTGCCTGCCAGGTCCAGGCACACCAGCTTGATGGGGACGACGTCACTCATCGCCTCGCCGGTCGGTTAGTTCTCGCTGCCGGTCGCCTCGGTCCAGAGATCGAGCTCGGCGCGGTCGGCCTGCACCTTACGCCAGATCAGCAACCCCCCAAGGGCGATCAGCGCCAGAACGAGCAGCTTCTTCACGGTGTGACCCCACTTCTTCGACGGCCTCACCTGCCGGGGTGAGACCCAACGGTTGACATGCAGCCTAGCAAGGGATGGCTGCGCTCCCTGTGTTGCGCACAGACCGGATGCGCGGAATGTGCGGAGAACGAGTGGTCAGCCCCAGGTGAGGCGCGTTAACCCCATCCCCCACGACATCTCGGATTCCTCTCCGTGTCCATCCCCCTCCACTCAGGGGGCCACCCGTCAGGCAACAGCTCGATCATGCCAAATATCGCGCCCGGGCGCGCATGACTTCGAACTGGACATACCCCCATGGGGTGTGTTACGTTCCTCGCCGTTCCCAGACATACCCCCTGGGGGTAACAAGGAAGGAAGGGGTCACGTCATGGCTGACGAAAGACGCTGGTGGGCGCTCCTCGTGCTCGCGGCGGCACAGTTCATGGTGATCATGGACACCTCCATCATCGGCGTCGCGCTCCCCGACATGCAGCGCGACTTAGGCTTCTCCGACGGCGGGTTGCAGTGGGTGTTCAACGCCTACGTGGTCGCCTTCGGCGGGTTGCTGCTGCTCGGCGGGCGGCTGGCCGACCTGTTCGGGGCGCGCAGGGTGTTCGTCACGGGGTGGGCGGTCCTGATCGCCGGATCCGTGGTCGCCGCAGCGGCCACCACCGCCTGGGTCGAGGTGGCCGGGCGTGCCGTGCAGGGCATCGGCGGGGCGCTCATCGCGCCCGCCGCCATGGCGCTGCTCATGATGCTCTTCGGCCACAACGCCCGCGAACTGGGCAAGGCCATGGCACTGTACGGCGCCGCCGCCCCGGCGGGTGGCACCGCGGGCGTGTTCCTCGGTGGCGTGATCACCGAGTATCTGAGCTGGCCGTGGGTCTTCATCATCTACATCCCGATCGGCCTGGCCACCCTGGCGGCCACCGGGCTGCTGCCCGCCGTGCGCGGGAAGCGCGGATCCGTCGACCTCGTGGGCGCCGCGTCCGTCACCGCGGGCATCGCGCTCGTCGTGTACGCCATCGTCGCCGCGAACTGGCCGGCCGGACTGGGTGGCGCGGCGCTGCTCGCCCTGTTCCTGGTCGTGCAGCGTACGGTCAGAGAGCCGCTCATGCCCCTGGCCATCTGGCGCACGCCCGGCCTGGCCACCGCCAACCTGGCCATGGCCCTGCTCGGCGCGGCCTGGATCCCCATGTGGTACTTCCTCAACCTCTACCTGCAGCAGGTCCTCGGGTACGGCGCGTTCGCCAGCGGCGCGGCGCTGCTGCCGATGACCGTGGCGATCATGATCTTCATGATCGGCATCACCGCCAGGCTGCTGGGCAGGTTCGGGGCCAAGCCGCTCATCGTGGTCGGCCTGGCGGTGCTGGCGGCCGGGGTGGCCGGGCTCGGGTTCACCGGCGAGTTCGCCACGAACGTGCTCCCCGCGAGCCTGGTCGCGGCGGTCGGTATGTCCCTGGCGTACATCCCGGCGATGATGTCGGCCATGTCGGGCGCCCGCCCGGAGGAGGCCGGGCTCGCCTCCGGCATCGTCAACACGACCTACCAGGTCGGCTCCGCGCTCGGCCTGGCCGTCATGACCGCGCTGGCCACCTCCCAGGAGCAACTCGGCTTCCAGGCCGCCTTCACGGGCGCCGCGGTGGTGGCCGTCCTGGGCGCGGCACTCACGGCCGCTCTCATGCGCAGGCCGGCCGTACCTGTCAGCTGAATCCTCAAAAACCCTTCTGGATACCCTAGGGGGGTAGGGTGTTACACTACAAAAAGGAGACGTCATGAGCATCGCCACCTACACCGTCAAGGGCATGACCTGTGGCCACTGCGTGAGCTCGGTGAAGGAAGAGGTCAGCGGGGTCGCCGGGGTCACCTCCGTAAAGGTGGACCTGGCCGGCGGCCTGCTGACGATCGAAAGCGAAGGCCCGGTGGACCAGGCGGAGATCGCCGCCGCGGTCGAGGAGGCCGGATACGAGCTGGCGGGCCGGGCATGAACGCCGCCGCCAAGCTCGGCGCCTACGTCCTGGGGCTGGCCGTCGTCTTCGGCGGCGCCCTGGGCGTGGGCCAGGTGGTCGGCCCGACGGCGGCCCCGGCGCAGGCCGAGGACCACGCCGCGATGGCCCCGGAAGGCCGGCACGAACAGAAGAAGAGCGATACCCCTAGGGGGCTTCAAGTGTCCGAGAACGGCTACACCCTGAACCCGTTGACCACCGTCAAGGCCGGTGAGCCGACCGATTTCCGTTTCACGGTGACGGGCCCTGACGGCAGGCCGGTGACCGATTACCAGGTCGAGCATGACAAGAAGCTGCATTTCATCGTGGTGTCGAGGGATCTGGCGAGCTTCCAGCACCTGCACCCGGTCCAGGACGGGGACGGGGCGTGGTCGGTGCGGTTGACGCTGGCGGATCCGGGCGCGTACCGGGCGTTCGCGGACTTCGCCCCGGTGGGCGGCGGTAACCTGACGCTGGGTGCGGATCTGCTGGTCGCGGGCGACTACACGCCGCGGGCGCTGACGGAGGTCAGTCGTACGGCGACGGTGGACGGGTACACGGTGTCCCTGCAGGGAGACCTGGTGCCGGGGCAGGCGAGCAGGCTGACGCTGAGCGTGAGCAAGGACGGCAAGCCGGTGACCGACCTGCAGCCGTATCTGGGGGCGTACGGGCATCTGGTGGCGTTGCGGGCCGGTGACCTGGCCTACCTGCACGTGCACCCGGAGGACAGCGTCAAGGCCGGGCCGGAGATCACCTT
>NZ_JBITHZ010000032.1:0-131767 GCF_044458585.1 Nonomuraea sp. NPDC050451 | reverse complement strand
GGCGGGTTCTCACCCGAAGTGATCAGCTAGCGACTCGGGAGCCAACCGAACGCTGGATCGCACACAGCCCCGTCTGAGGCTGCCCTTCCCACACGGAGTCTCAGACGGGGCCCTCCCTTTTGAAACACGCCCTAGGCGCGCATGATCGGCGCGAAGGCCGTCCAACGGACTGTCGTCCTGGAGGCGGGCGAGGATCTCGGCGCGGTCGCGGTAGAAGCTCATCCACACGCCTCCGCGCCGCCAGTTGCCGCCGGCGTCGTACGGGCCCCAGGTGCAGGCGGTGACGCCGATCTCCCCGTGTCCGTCGTCGCGTGGGCTGACCGCCCAGCGGCCGTTGACCATGACCGCCGTGCGTTCGGGGCGCCGGTATTCCACGAGTGGGGTCTCGTACACGATCAGCCCGGCCGGGGTCGGGAAGTCGTCGGCGTTGGGTGCGAAGGCGGGCAGGTCCGCGGCCGCGGTCCGGACAAGGTCGGTCATCTCGGCGGTGACGAAATACAGCTCCGCGCCCCGTTGGGTCTTCGCCTCCTGCTCGACCAGCATCTCGGCGTAGGTGCGCATCACGCCGGGGTGCCCGTCGAACTCGGGACGGCCCAGCCTGGTACCGGCGTCGTGGGACATGCGGGCGTGGAAGCTCAGGCCGCGGCCGTCGCGTATCCGCTCCAGCAAGGTCATGGTGTGGCCGCCGGTGAATGCCGGTCAGTTTCTGGACGCCTGTGTGCGCCGTGGTGAGCGGCTGTACCCGCTCTATCACCTCGTGACCACGCGCGGCCTGCGCCGCGGCGAGGCCTGCGGCATCCGGCGGGAGGACTCCGACCTGACCGCGTCCAAGACGCTGATGGTCCTGGAGACCGGCGACGACGGCCTGAAGTCGGACTCCAGCTGGCGGACGATCGCAGTCGGCGGCAAGAACGCCGGCCTTCTGACGGAATGGCGTCTGCGGCAGAAGCGCGAGCGGCTGGCCGCGGGTCCGGCCTGGGTGGACTCGGGGCCGATCTTCACGGCGGTCGATGGCAGTGCGCTGCGCGAGGAGTACGTATGCGAGCGCTTCACCGCCATCTGCTCGGCCGAAGACCTTCCGCCGATCCGGTTCCATGATCTGCGGCACTGCGCCGCGACGATCATGCTGGCGGCCGGCGTCGACATGAAGTACATCTCCGCCACGCTCGCCACAGCTTTACGGCGGACGTGTACACAAGCGTCGTCCCCGACGTCGCCCAGGCGGCCGCGGACGCGACCATCGCGGCGATCCCGCGAGCTGCGGAAAACCATGATCGTTAGCGCAATGGTCCGGCAATGGTCCGGCATCAGGCCAACCAAGATCAAAGAGCCCTGCCCCGTGATCACGGGGCAGGGCTCTCACCTGCGGAGGATCGGGGATTTGAACCCCGGATGGGCGGTAAACCCAAACCGCATTAGCAGCTCGGTGCCTGATCGATCGAGGCAATCCCATGTGGACCCTTGCGGCTCAGCGGTCTTGCTGGAACGGGGTGGTACGGCGCGGAATTGCAACCCAAACTGCAACCTGTGCGGACCAGACTTAGGTCGGTGCCTTCATCGGAAGGGAGGCCGGACCTATGATCATTTCATGGTTGACCTCGTGCCTTTAGTCTTCATCGGACTCATGATCTGCTTCGTCGCCTTGTGGGTGGTGGGCATGTTTCGGACGTTCAGGCAGCGTCGCGTGCTTCGATACACGGACCGGATCAGAGCTGAGGAGCTCACCGGACGCGTTCGCCAACTCAAGGTTCGTGGACACGAGGAACAAGCAATCCAACTCGTTCAGCATGAACTGGCGATGTCGGCGATGAAGGCCCGCTCCTGGGTGAAGTCCATCTGAGGCTGCCAGGCACGACGACCTGGACGTCAAGCGCGTCCACCGCACTTTGACCCAAACTACCGACATCTTGCTTGCAAATCCCTACGACGATCTTGAGTGATCTGCGTAGACACTGCTCAGGGGGCTGATCGTGTCCCCCGTGACTCTCCGCTGTTCCCTCTGGTTTCCCGTCCGATCGGGCACGCGACGGGCACGCCGTAGGCCCTCATTGTGGTCGTTTCGGGCGCTCAACTACTCTCATTCCACCTTGAAGCAGGGAGGCGGCAAGTGACCCTAAGGCGTGCGCGATTCGTTCTGATGTGGATCGGCTGCCTGGTTCTCGTTCCTAGCATCCTTCTCGAGCGATACGCACAGGATGCCAGAGAGAGGGCCAGATCTAGCGAACTCTGGACGCTGATGCGAGAGAACCAGTATTTCGGAAGCACACCGCACGCTGATGCGTCCTATGAGTCCTTGATCATTAGCGGATGGATGGGCATCGGCCTTGGCGCTCTCTGGATTCTGGCCGCTATAACGTGTTTCGTCCTCGCTCGGCCCCCGTTGGACCTCACGCCATCTACAAGGAGACCGAGGAAGTCCGGTACAGGCACACCTATCATTCGGCCCTTTCCCTGATCTTCCCGTCGCCGTCGTCCCACCCGTCAGGGGAGCGGGCCAGAGGGCAGGGGTGAAGGTGGAGCTCCCCGCTGGAAGAACGACCTTCGCCCCTGCCCTCTGGTCTGCTCGGGCTTGTCCTGGGGCGATGGCGACGGGAAGATCAGGCCCACCTTAGCCACCCACAGCGCCTTGTCGGTCGCGGTCATCTCGGAGCCTGAGGCCCCGCCAGAGGCTTGCTTGAAGGGCACCCCGTGGAAGGGGAAGCGGCGTGGCCGGCGGAATGCCGTAGGCACCCATAGGGCGAGCGTTGAGCGAGTTCGGCCGGCGACGGCGCGGCTGGTCCTGCGCGGCGGTGCGGCGCTTGGTCGGCGGGTTCGGGACGTACGGCGATGCCCCGCGCGGCGCTCGCGCGAGAACGGCCCCCAGGCCGCACGCGCAGCGCGGGACGCTGGCGCGGGGCGTACGGCGGCGCGGCGCGCCGCCGCTTGAACTCGGACGGTCCAGGTGCGCGAACAACTCGTTGAACTCGACGGCGGCGAGATGCGGCTGAGCCCGCCCAAGTCCCGGGCCGGCAAGCGCACGATCAGCATCCCCTCGGCCATCATCCCAGCCCTGACCGAACACCTCGCCACCTACGTTGATCCGGCCGACGACGCCTTCGTGTTCCTCGGCAAGCGCGGCGCGTTCCTGCGCGGTGGCAACTTCAGGCGCGAGGCCAAGTGGACGGAAGCTCCCAAGGAGATGGGGCTACAGGGCCTGCACTTCCACGATCTACGACACACCGGCAACACGCTCGCCGCCCAGTCCGGCGCAAGCCTGGCGGACCTCAAGGCCCGCATGGGACATGACAGCGACCGAGCGGCGCTGATCTACCAGCACGCCACACGCGACGCGGACCAGCGAATCGCGGACGCACTGAGCGCCCGAGTGGAGGCTGAACAACAAAAGATCGCCAAGAGCTAATGGCACGTTAATGGCACGAACGCCCCGCCACATGATCAGTGGCGGGGCGTTTTCCCTGGTGGAGCCTAGGGGATTCGAACTCCTGACTTCCTGCTTGCAAATAGCTACGACGATCTTGGCGGATCTGGGGAAACGCAGCTCAGGACGCTGATCGCATTCCCCGTGACTCCCCGCTGTTGCCCTCAATTTCCCGTCCCATCGGGCACGCAACGGGCACGCCTTAGCCATGGTGGCCGGTGCGAGGCGACACCGCTGAGTCGCGCGGGCCATCTGTCAAGGCTGTTGCTCCGGTACGTCGCGCCGCAGCACAGCCTCCTTGGCGAGGGGATCTAGACGCCACCCTGGCGGCCATGCGTGATTACCATCTGGGTCAGTCACGCGGGCTTCCGACAAATCCAGGCTTCCACGGTCCACATGTCGAAACCGGGCAGCTCCAGTGAAGATCGCCTTACTGAATCGGGCGTCTCCCATGAATATCGCCCCTCCGAACTCGGCCTCGCCGTCGAAGGTTGCTTCGGTGAACGTGGCGTTGTTGAAGGTCGTACCGGCGAACCACGCGCCGCGAGCGAAGGTCGCACCGTGGAATTGAGCGAGGCTGCCGAAGGTCGCCCCTTGGAAAACGGCGTCGTCTTTGAAGGTCGCCCTTGCAAAAGCGCCTACGTCAGCAGCGCCACCAGTGAAGGTGGCTCCTGCGAACCAGGCGCGGGCGTTGAAGGTTGCGTCGCCGAACCAGGGGCCGTTATAGAAGATCGCTCGACCGAACATGGCTTGGTTGATGCGGCATTCGTTGAGATCGATGTTGAGCAGGGTGGCGCCAGTTAGATCGAGGTCGATGTCCTGCCAGAAGAGCGGGTTGGCAGTAGCAACGCGTTGCCATCTACGGGGTTTCCGCCAGCGGAGGTGATCGGCAAGGATACGCTGCGCAGTGAGCCGAACCTGCTGTTCTTCGTGCGGGTTGCGGTTGACCGAGTTGGAGGCGCGGCGCGCGATATTGGCGCGAGCAGCACGTTGGGCGGTACGAACCCTCCCATGGCGATCCTCTTCTTGCGGTGGATCATAGGGCATGCGAAGGTACGCGCAGATCACGTCCACGATCGTTTGTCGCAGTGCTGGATTGTTCTGTCCGAGTTGTTCGAGTGCGTATAGCCCTCCCAACCGTACCGGAGCTTGAGCGCTGCCGAGCTGCTCGACCGCCTTGCTGAAGCGGTCGGTATCGTGTCCGCGCTCGGTGAGTCGAAAGGTGCGCCGGGCAGTGTCGGCATTGCGCGCGGTGTAATACACCGCCAGGAGAGCTGCCAGCCCAGTGGCGACGGCGAGTACATTCCCACGGATCGCTGCCAGCGCATTCGCCCTGTCCTTATCCTGCAACGTGGTGACCTGGTCGATGTGCTCCAGCACCCAGGCAGCACCCGGACCTAGCATCCATACCAGAGCCGGAACTACCACGAGCACCAGCACGGCCACGATGATTGAAGCAGCCTTCATCGTTCTAAGGTGCCGGTGCCTGACGTCGATGACTAGGTGTACTGACCTGTGGTCCGCACACGCCAAACTCGCTTGGCTGATCTTCCCGTCGCCGTCGTCCCACCCGTCAGGGGAGCGGACCAGAGGGCAGGGGTGAAGGTGGAGCTCCCCGCCGGAAGAACGACCTTCGCCCCTGCCCTCTGGTCTGCTCGGGCTTGTCCTGGGCGATGGCGGCGGGAAGATCAGGCCCACCGACCTTAGCCACTGACCCGTGTCGCTCGTCGCGATCATCTCGGAGCCTAAGGCCCCCGCCGGAGGCATGCTTGAACCTCTGCCTCCAATGACGGAGTGGCGTGGCCGACGGAATGCCGTAGGCACCCGTAGGGCGAGCGCGAGCGAGTTCGGCCGGCGATAGCACGGCTGGTCCTGTGCGGCGGTGCGGCGCTTGGTCGGCGGGTTCGTGGGTGTACGGCGGGGCGGGCGTACGGCGATGCCCCGCGCGGCGCTCGCGCGAGAACGGCCCCCAGGCCGCACGCGCAGCGCAGGACGGCGGCGCGGGGCGTACGGCGGCGCGCGGCGCCGCCGCTTGATCCCTATATGAACAATTCCGCAACATCGCCACTCGCTGAACATAACAGACAGAAATCTATTTCTGTCATTTTCGGCTACGCAAGGCCACCGCGAATGCACTATCCAAGGACATCGCCTGTACCTGACACGTATCGTCGCCCATGGCGTTTTCCGCATCGCAATAGAATCTCATAAAGATTATCGCGAAGCAGTTCTGAGGGATTGCTACTAAGCAATGGAAGCAGTCGTTGCTCTACGAATTTCTCGTCGCTGATGTTGGCCAAGACCGATGGGCTCCAGGTATCGATGCGTGATCTAGTCAGGTCAGCCAACATCCAAGAGATGAGAGATTCAGGAAGAGAAGGGAGGTGATGAGGAGGAACGTGTGGAAGCACAAGCTTAGTGACCATGTGACGGCAGAAATCGCTTCGCTCAGCCATCAGGGCAATTAACGACTCCCTACTGGCTGGATCTGCATGTACCGCCAAGAACCTTCCTAGATTACTTCCGATATGATAATCAGCTTTTAAGGTGCTGCCAAGCAGATCCGCCCATGGGCCGGGATCGCCGAGTTCGAGCCGTAGAGACACGGTCTCTCCAGCGTCAGTCATAGACACTGCATAAAGCGCAGATGACATGATCCTAATATCGCCACAAGTGAGCAGCGTGAGGAGCAACGCCTTATGTTCAGACCAGGGTACCTCGCAGTGTTGCAGAAGATTCCATGGCTCGAGAGAAAGTCGCCGCTCGTCTACGATGGCGCGCTCAACAATACGCTCGAAAGAGTTGTAGTCACCTACGGCGCAGAAAAGGCATGCTGCCACTATTCCGTCATCATCTGGTATAACGCATTTAAGACCCATGCGCCATCGCTCTGAGCTCGCGCAGAGAGCGTCCAGAGTATTTACCGCCCATCCTCCAGGATACGTCACGCCCTCTATAAGGCATCGGAGAAGTTCAGGGCTATAGACAGATTCGACGACTTCCGGCACCTGGCGATACGGTGCCACCTGCAACCCTAGGGCGAAAATACTTGCAATATCGCCAGCAAGGATATAATCAGCGATAAGACGCACTGCGTCGAGTGATCCATCGTCCGTCAGTCTGGTCACAATAACACGTCGAGTTAAGATACGACCGGTAGCACTGGGCGGTGCTATTTCTCGAAGTTCGGCTGCGGGTAGCGAAGCGATAAGGCTTGCACAGGCTGCGAATAGGCCAGCAAATTCATTGTTTGAATCATTTCGTGCTAACGCAGCCAGGAGATCGCTATCTAAGCCGCTTTCCAATTCGTCTAGCTGCTCAAACACACTCCGAGCCTCAACCTCAGTGATAGAGTTGGAGACAGCCCTCCCAAGTCCCGTGCAGTAGTTATAGTCCGGATAGTTGTGAAAAATCGATTCTATGAGCCTAGACCGCGCGCGACCTCCTTCAACTTGGACGAGAACCTTTGCAGCGCTCTCACTCAATGCCGATTTAGTGCTGCAAATTTCCCACAAGGCATCGACCATCTCCAGTTCTGGGATCAATTGAGCCATAGCTTGCCGCAGAGGCCACTCCTCTGTGGCAACGTAACGGCCTGATGCGATTGCACGTAAACATTCTCGACCCCACTCTCCGCGTTGTGACTCCAGGTAGTTGACGGCCCGGAGAGCCATGGTGGGGTCCGCCTCTAAAACAGCATGTAGAAATGCATAAGCCTCTTCGCGGGGCAGAAATCCGAGAGACAGCAGTATCGCAACATCCCAGCTGTGGTGCCGGAGACAGGAAGCCAGATATTCTTGGGAAATCTTGTGCAGTTCCGAGAGCCTATAGGCGGCAAGGTATTCGCTCAGGGAATGGTGAGAAAAGGCGAGCACGTCTCCCGGTAGAGCAACTAAGACGCTCTCGCTGATAAGCCAATTGAGTAGATCAAGGAGTTTAACCTGTGTTGAACGACCCGCGCGTATGGCGCGATCGAGGCTTCCAAGAGAGAAGGTTTGACGACCCTCATTGATAAGATCATAGGAGATGCCGGCGAGAAACGTTACGAAGTTCAGGTCTTCACCGAAATCTGCTAGAAACTTCTCTCGCAGTCCTTTGAAATACCCAAGATAAATATGCTGGGGAAGTAGCGTTGGCGAGATAAGCGACCTATCATTGAGTGCTAGTCGCAGAAAGAATGGACGCTGCAATACGGTAAGCGCGGAAGCGTTGACTTCTTGACCAATGGCGTTTACCACATACTCCCGGTCAACTTCGTCTAGCTGATATTCTATGAATCCCAACTCTTCGAGATCTATGCCCCCGCGCGAAATAACTACGATACTTGCATCTTCGAGTCCCAGGCAGAGGTTCGCCAGATCCTCCAATAGACGTCCACTCTGATGGTATTCGGCCGCAACCTCATTGACGCCGTCAAGGTAGAGAGCCAAGGGATTCGCGGCCCGGATGCTTTCTATGGTCAGATCTGCTGGAAGAGCATCTTCAATTGCGCTACGGAGATCTCCGCTATAAGATTTAAGATCGATATATATAGGAATCGATTGGCTGGCACTGTCGGCTTCGTCAAGCAAGATGCTCTCTTGAAGATTTGTGGCCATGAGTGCAACTGCGCGCTTTGCCGCGTATGTCTTACCTGCCCCCGGAGCGCCCGTGATATACAGCTTACTCCTATTTGTCATCAGACCCCGGTAAGCTATGCGGTGCTCTAGAAAGGCATCCTCCGGCCTTTCATTGATCGAGCGACCCGTTCTGCGTGGCCTTATTAGTCTTATGGGCATCTCGTCTGTGGGCAGAGTTTTCGCATCCAATAGACGCATTCGAGCAGCGTGCCGTAAGAGGGCTAATGTCTGCGCGGCCCTGTCCGGCATCCGACCTACGCTTTTCGACTGCTCCCGAGTTTCGTTACTAAGCTCCGTCAACAAGGCGAGTAAGGATTCATGGGAATTGCCTCCCATATTTTCCAGCGGATAGCTTACTAGGTGTACCCCGTAGTTACGCCTCCAGTAAGATCGCTCGTCATCTGACACATCTGGGATAATGGCGTAGTGCTCCTGCGGGCTTCCGGAGTAGATGGAAGCTAGGATGTCGGTCAAGAGTACAAAATCGGGATCCTTCAGGCCGTATCCAATAAACACAATGGGCCGAGTGGCCAATAGGGTGCGCATCGCTTCGGAAACGTATGTCCGAGATCCATGGAACGTGCGATAATCCTCTCGCGTAAGAATGATTGAATCGCAGTCCTCGATATCGCCATGCGGCTTGAAAATGAAGTGAGAAGAGTTGGACTTTATGACGTCAGCTACTTCAAGGGCGCTAGTATTTCCCACCACGCGATAGTACTCGTTTGGATGGCATTCGCGTATGGCACGATCCAAGAGCTGATCATAGTTAGTAGTGACAAAGCACACAGGACCAATCTTCGCAATGGCCTTGTGTAGCTCAGAGGGGATGGCTTCACCAACAGAGCAAGCATTACGAAGGAACTCCCGACGCTGGTATCGACTAAGAGCATCGAAACCATAACTCGCGGCTTGCAACAAATCTCCGCGCGCACGTTCACGATCCACGAGAGTAGTCGCTAAACCATGGGTTTCCATGAAGGCACTTAGCTTTTCTATCAAACCTGACCAAGTCGGAAGACCCGACCATACTGAGACGCCCGCTCCAACAAAGATCAACGCATCCGGGCGCTTCAGTGCTGCTCTGAGGCTCTCGATCGGGTTCGGCAACGCAGTACACCTCTAGTGGTCGTGTTCGCTGCGTCCTAGTCTAGAGAAAGTCAGGGCCAAGGCGAGCGAAATGGAATACCCAGTCGTGGTATGAGCACCATAGTCGAGGCAGGGAGGAGAGCCGCAGGACTGGCCGTCCGCGAGCTCACGCTGCGAGGCGAGCTAGCGGGGTGAGCAACGCTCGTCCAAGCCGTGATGATGGCGTCTTGACCGGAAGCCATATACCCGCCATTGGACATGACGATAGCTTCGCTGTGTGGCTGATGACGCTGAGCTGACACGCTGGGTTGTACATGGGGAACGGCTGATCTACGACAACCGGTGGATACGGCTGGGGTTGGCCGATGTGGAGATCCCAGGTGGGGAGCGGTTCGAGCATCACGTGGTGCATCTGGATCGGGCTGCGATTGCGGTGGTGCTGGATGAGCAGGATCGGGTCTTGCTGATGTGGCGGCATCGGTTCGTGTTCGATCGGTGGGGATGGGAGCTTCCCGGCGGGCTCGTCGAGGCCGGCGAGGATCCGATGACGACCGCTATCCGGGAGGTGGAAGAAGAGACCGGGTATCGACCCAAGAAGGTTGAGCACCTGGTGAGCTATCAGCCGATGGCCGGCATGGTGGATGCAGAGCACCTGCTTTTCGTGGCGCGCGGGGCCGAGCTGATGGGCTCGCCTGAGGGTGAGGTGGAGGCCGATCGGATCGAGTGGGTTCCGATGGCGGAGATCCCATCGATGATTGCCCGCGGGGACATATGGACGTCGGGGACGTTGATCGGGTTGCTTCAGGCCCAGGTGTGGCTCAACCGCCGAGGGCGCGGTTGACGGCCTTCGACAGTTCGTCGATGCGGCGGCGCTGTCGGCGAGAGCCGGTCATGGTGGCGAGTTGCTGGGCGCGGTGGATGTGGGGTTGGGCGGCTTCGGGGTCGCCGGCGGCCAGGAGGGCGTGGCCGAGGTCGCAGCGGACGCCGGATTCGGCTCTGTTGTAGGTGCCGTCCATGCCGGCCAGGGCTGAACGGAGGTCTTCGGCGGTGTCCGGGTCGCCGAAGCGGACGAGGCAGTTGCCGCGCCAGCGGGCTACGTGGTGGGCGTTGATGAACAGGTAGGGCATGTCCGGGTCGCTGTCGCCTTCGGGGAGGAGGGCGGTGGCTTGGTCGAGAGCTGCGCGGCAGGTGGCTTCGTCGCCGAGGATGGCGGCGGCTTCTGCTTCGGCGGCTGAGAGCTAGGTGCGTAGGCGGGCCGGTACGTGATCGCGGTGTTGGGCGTGGACATGTTGGAGGAGCTCGGTGGCTTCGGCGGGGCGGCCGAGTTCCATCAGGACGTATGCCTGTTCACCGGAGACATAGGCGAGTACGGCGGGGTCTTCGGCTTCGTAAGCGGCGGCCTTGGCGTGTTCGTAGTGAGTCCATGCGTCGTTTAGCGCGAGAGTGTTGATCGCCTGCCATCCGGCCAGTGAGGCGGTCTCGGCCAACAGGTGGGCGAGTTGGGCGCGGATGCCGGGGCGTACTGCATGGCTGTGGGCGCGTTCGATCTGGGCTATCTGGGCGCGCATCTTGTCAGCGATGGCGGGGCCTCCGAGCTTGCGGTCCAAGTAGCGCAGGTTATTGGTGTCGGTGCGCAGGATCATGACCGTGGTGGGGTCGATGGTCGCGGCGAAATCGAGGCGGCCGATCAGTTCGGTGGTTTGTTCCTCGTGTTCGTCGTTGTGGTCGCCGGTGGGTGAGGCGGTGTCCTGTGGGGCCAGGCCGAGCAGCATGCGGGCGTGGTCGGGGAGGTTGAAGCCGGTGGCGACGCGTTCGATGACGTGGAGTTCGGCGATTGATCGTTTGCCGTGCAGGATCGCGTTGACGGCGGGTTGTCCGAGTTCGGCGACTGCGCCGATGCGTACCTGACTGGCGCCGTATTTGACGGCTATGGCGAAAAGTCCAGCGAAATCGCGTCTTCTGAGTATTTCCCGGGCATCGTCGGACTCCCAGACGGATGCGGGTATATCGATCCGGCTGGCCACACCCTTTTGCATTCTGGACCTCCAACTTGTGGGACCCGGGAATCATGCATTGAGGTATTGGCGAGCCTATATCTCATGTTGGGATACCAGCGTGGGATAGGTCTCAAACGGTATGGCTCCCATGCTGTCCGGCATGACAACGCCAGTCAGATGCACAGAATGCGAAGGACGCGGCTGGAAGATCGTTACCCGGCGCGGCCATGTGACTGCCTCCGGGGTTGGTCTGGCGGTATCCGCCCGAGAGGAATGCCTGCACTGCCCCACCCCGGCCGAGACGCCGCACGAGCGGTTCGAGTGGGAAGTTCGTATCGCATCGGCGCAGGGTGAGGCTCTGGGGCCGTGTGGTTCCAGTGCTTTCCAGGCCACGGCCATGGACGAGCTGCGCAAGGCGATGCGAGGCATGCCGCGAGACGCCTCTATCCGGGGCGGCATCGCGCACATGGTCTATGACTTCGGCGCGGGCGATGACGGCTGGTCGAGGCGTGAGATTTTCCGTGCGTTCGTCGATCCGGCGGGATCTGTGCGATTCGAGCGGGTAGTCAAATGATCTCCCCGGTTACGATGACGGTCGATCCGTGCTGGTCGGCCAACCTTCTCCGGGAAGCTTTGCGGCGCGACGGAATCCATGCCGATGTTCATGACGGTTATGGACTGGCGCTGGTTTCGGTCTGGGTGGGCCTGGTCGTCTGGTGCGATGGCGGGCGTTTTTGGTGGCGTACTGGGTGGAATGCCGGTCGGCGGCGTGTCATTTATGCCCGGCATCCGGCGAATGATCCATCTCGCGCAGCTCGCCGCATCGCCATGCGGTACGCCGAATTGCGTACTCAGCAAGGCGTCGGCGACTTGCGTGCGGCGGGTCGGCACGAGGCGTCCCCGGGAGATCCGCAGTGAGCGGGGTGTGGGCGCGAGTCGGCTATCGCGTGACGATCGTGACCATGGAGCACAGCCCCAGGTCCACGCTCACCTATGGTTCCATGCTGCTCGGTCGTGAAGGTGTCGTAGTGGCTTTGCTGCGCAACACCAAGGTCGCTCTCGTCAAACTCGACGAGTCCTATGAGTTGCCGCAGGGAACACGTCGCTGGCCTGTGGCCTGGGATGATCTGGTCTTGGGGGAGCGGGCGGGCGTGCCCGATGTTTCTGTCCAGACATACGTGGCGGGGTTCTCGAAAGCTGGCCGCGCCCTGGAGCAGCACGCGGTGCTGCCTGGGACGGATGTGGCTGTGTGCTCGTCGCCGGTCAAGCCATTGCCGTTCTGCGGGTGGTCGCTGTCCTTCTCCCCTACCGTTCCTCAGGCGTGCCCGAAGTGCGTCATGCTGGTCGAGGGTTCCCAATTGGAAGGGCGCGGAGGGTCAGCTATGCCTGTACCTAGCGGGTCCTGACAGGCGCGTTCTCAACCGGTACTGTACTTATGCGCACGAGTGCAAGAGTGAACGGGCGGTTGAGATGAGCATGGACTTCGCCCCACCTAAATACGCCCAGGTGATGCGGGCCATTCAGGAGCGGATCGAGGCGGGCGAGTACGCCCCGGGCGACATGTTGCCGTCCGAGACGCAGTTGGTCCGGGAACTCGGCGTTGGCCGCACCACGGTAGTGCGGGCTCTTCAGACGTTGGCGATGCAGGGCTGGATCGAGCGTGAGCACGGGCGCGGCTCCTTTGTGAAGGGGCGTCCAGAGAGTGCCGCCGATCGGGTTCGGCCCAGTCAGTCGACGACCGAGCAGGGCGAGAGCGCTGATGCCGTGGTTGAAACGGGGCGTGTCCCGGCTCCTCGGCATGTGGCGCGCCTGCTTAGTGTCGCTGAGCACACGCCGGTGATCATGCGGAAGCGTGTCGCCCGCCAGGGTGACGTGATCTCGGCGGCAGAGACGTTCTGGGTGCCCTTGGAGTACGCGCTGGGCACCGATCTGGACAAGCCCGAACCACTGCGCCACGGGATCCGGCAGCATCTCCAAGCGGTCAAACACCTGCGCTTCGATCACATCACCGAGCGGGTGACCGCGCGCAAGCCGACCAAGGAGGAGGCCGAGTTGCTCGGCTCGTCCAACCCGGTGCTCGGCGTCCTGGCCACGGTCCACGACCCGGCCGGCGCCGTGCTGATGGTGGTCAGCGTGGCCCTGCCGGGCAACCTGCACGAGCTTGAGGATGTCTTCAAGGTGAGCTAACTCTTACCCCGCTCCTTCGGCTTAACCACTTGTGCGGACGAGATGCACTCGCCTACTCTCAACTTATGCGGACAAGTGGACGAGCGAACGAAGAGCTCGTCCCGTAGGAGAGGAACCCCATGGCACTCCAAGGCCCCATCCCGATCACCTTCGAGCAGGCGTTCCCCCACGGCTGCTTCCTGGTCGGCCAGGTCGAACAGGTCAAGAACTTCGAGGCATCCACCAACGGCAAGACCGTCTACGCCAAGGACAAGACCACCGGTGAGCCGATCTGGCAGGTCCCGGTCATGGACGGCGACACCACGCTCAAGGCCGGCCAGAAGACGGTCGCGGTCAAGATCCTTTCCCAGACACCGCCCGTCGCCCCGCCCTCGGTGCCCGGTCTGCCGATCGCACCGGTCGAGTTCACCGGCATGACCGTGACCCCGTACGTCAACCCGGCCGGTCGGCTCGCCTACTCCTACCGGGCCACCGGCATGCGCCCGGCCCGTCCCAAGCAGCAGTCGGCGCCCGCCAGTAGAGAGTCGGCGGCATGAGCTCCGAGCCGTACACCTACGTCACGTTGTCGATGAGTCCGGAGTCCGCCCCGCACCTCGGCATCTCGTTCCACACGCCCGGGCTGCGGGTCAGGTCCGGCCTACTGCGCGGTGACGGGCGACCGTACCTGTCGCTCAGCTCCCGCGAGGCGGACGTGCACATCTCCACCACCGCGGCCGGACCGGTCACCGACGCCGACCTGGACACCGCCCGCGAGATCTTCAACGCTGCCGCTCGCTACCTGGCCGAGTGCGAGCGACTGCACGCCGGACAATCGGCCACCCCCAAGGACGCCCACAACCCGGCGGCCTGACACAGCAAGGCGGGGCCGCCAGAAGCGGCAACTTCCGGCGGCCCCTTCGGTTCTCCCCTGACTTCCACATCACGAGAGGTACCAAGCTTATGTTCAGGCGGCTTCCCGGTGACCAGGCACGCGACCTGGTCACCACCACGCCGGACACGGCCGTCGTCTTCCGCCCGGCCGTGGTCACCACCCCAGCCATCCTCACCCTGCTCGTCCTCGTCGGACGCATCCTGGCCAGCCTCGTCCGTACAACCTGGCGACACCCCATCGCCATGCTCGCCGCTGTCACGCCCGGCGTGCTCACGCTGCTGTACGGCTGGCGCGTCGCCCTCCTGCTCAGCACACCAGCTCCGATCGGGCTGGTCGCCTGGGCGCTCACCAACCCCGTCTCCTTCGCCCGGCTGGTCGGCTGGCGGCTGCTGGCCTGGTGGCGGCTCATCTGGGTCTACCGCCGGCACTGGCAGCCCGTAATGATCGTCTCCGGGCTTGGACGGCACATCCGGGGCCGCGACTACCTGCCCCGGCTCGGCAAGGTCACCTGCACGCCCTGGGCCGACCTGGTCAGCGTCCGCATGCTCAAAGGGCAGGCGGTCAAGGACTGGGCCGACCGCATCGACCACCTTGCCCAAGGCTTCGGCGCCACTTCCTGCCGCGTCGCGCTGTCCAAAGCCGGCCAGATCACGCTTACGTTCCCGCGTACCGATCCACTGGCCACGCCGATCCCGGCCCGTCCAATGCCCACTGAGCCGGGCGTGGGCGCAGTCGAGGTCGGCAAGCAGGAGGACGGGCGCCCATGGCGGCTCAAAGTGCACGGCACACACGTGCTGGTCGCTGGTGCCACCGGAGCGGGCAAGGGCTCGATCATCTGGTCTGTTATCCGCGGGCTGGTCCTGGCCGTGCGCGCGGGCCTCGTGGAGCTGTGGGCGCTGGATCCCAAGCTGATGGAGCTGTCCTATGGCCGTGCCCTGTTCGGCCCACGGTACGCGGCCACCCCGGAAGACTGCGCCGAGCTGCTTGAGCGGGCAGTCCAGGTCATGCAGGAACGCGCGGCCCGCTTCGCCGGACTCCAGCGCAACCACGTCCCCACCGTCGATGACCCGTTCATTCTGGTCGTCGTCGACGAGGTGGCGTTCCTGACCGCCTACCAGTCCGACAAGGACCTCAGACGCCGTATCTCCGCTGCCCTGGCCACCCTGACTACCCAAGGCCGCGCGGTCGGCGTCGGCGTGCTCGCGGCGCTCCAGGACCCCCGCAAGGAGGTCATGAACATCCGCAACCTCTTCCCCGACAAGATCGCCCTCCGGCTCGACGAGTCCGAACAAGTGGACATGGTGCTCGGTGACGGCGCACGCGACCGCGGCGCACTGGCCGATCACATCTCCCCTGTCCCTGAACTCGGCGCGGGCGTCGGCTACGTCCGGCTGGAGACCAGCCCCGACCCGATCCGGGTCCGTGCCGCGTACGTCTCCGACGCCGATATCCGCGCCATGGCCGACGCCTTCGCCTCCGGCGGGGGTGCGTGATGCGGGTCTGCTTCCACGGCACCGCTGAAGAGATCGCGCTGGTCGCGGGTCGCCCGGTGCTGGTCCTGCTTACAGCCCGTGACCTGCCCCGGCGGCGGGTCTTCGAGTTGTTCCACCCGCAGGTTCTGCGTCACCCCTACCAGGAGCACTACCGGCTGTGTGCCGACCTGACCGAGACGGAGGTGAGTGACCATGCGTGAGCTGGCATACCTCCTGGAGGGGCTGCGCTGCTCGTGCTGCCACGCAGAGAACACCCTGTGGATAGACCTGGCGGCGGGCCTGGTCGAGTGCCGTGAGTGTGGCCAGGGCGCGCTCGTCCCCCTCGGCGCCGGGGAGGAGCTGTGACCTACGACCGCTCCCTGCCGCGCGCCGAGCGCCAGCGGATGCCCCGGGCGCGCGATGTGGCCCGAGAGGTCGCTGAGCAACATGACGTCTGCATCCGGCCCATCGCACTCCAACGGCTCGACACCCACACCGGCCACCGCGAGATCATAGATGTCCCGTGCGGCGCCACCCTGGACGCCGCGTGCCCGCCATGTGCCAAGCGCAACCGGCAACTCCGCATGGCCCAATGCCGGGGAGGCTGGCACCTCGACCACGAGCCGACCATCACACCGGACGAGCCCAACGACGAGCAACGCTGGCTGATCGAGTTCCGCGCCGACATGCAGGCCAAGCGCGACCAGACAGTCCAGGCCGGTCAGGACACGACCGACCTGGACGCGATCATCACCGGACTCGATGAAGAGATCAACACAGCAGGCATACGCGGCAACGTGCTGGCGGGCGCCGGGGGGAAGCGGAACCGCTCGACCAGGAGGCGCCAGGACGCCCCAGACCTGCCCCAGCGCAAGATGGCGAACACGACGCTGGGACGGACGTTCACCAGCTCGGACGGCAAGTCCTACCGGCCCTCGCTGTTCGTCACGCTGACCCTGCCCTCTTACGGCAAGATCCGCGATGGTGTCCCCCTCGATCCCGACACCTACGACTACGTTCGGGCAGCCCGGGACGCGCTGCACTTCTCCAAGCCGGTGGACCGCTTCGTGCAGAACCTACGCCGCGTAGCCGGCTACGACGTGCAGTACTTCGCCACCGTCGAACCCCAAAGGCGGTTCGCTCCCCACCTGCATATGGCCATCCGCGGCACCCTGCCACGCGCCGAGATTAAGCAGATCGCAGCGGCCACCTACCACCAGGTGTGGTGGCCGCCGGCTGATCGCGCCGTATACGAGGGTGACCATCTGCCCGTGTGGGATAACGGCGTCGGCTACCTCGATCCGGACACAGGCGAGGTACTGCCGACCTGGGACGAGGCGCTCGACCACTTCGACGCCGACGAGAGCGCGCAACCGCTGCACGTGGTCCGCTTCGGTGCACAGGTGGACGTAAAAGGCGTCCTGGCTGGCACCCCCGATGCCGACCAGTGCATCCGGTACCTGTCGAAGTACCTGACCAAGTCTCTCGGCGACTGGAACCCGCACAACCGCGCTCAGCGCCAGCACGCCGAACGCATGTTGGAAGCGCTGCAACTCGAACCCTGCTCCCCCACGTGCGCCAACTGGCTCCGCTACGGCATCCAGCCCAAGGGCGCCAAGTCAGGCATGGTTCCCGGCCGGTGCCGGGGCAAGGCCCACAAGCCCGATCACCTCGGCTACGCCGGACGCCGCGTCCTGGTCTCCCGCAAGTGGTCCAACAAGACCCTCGCCGAACACAAGCAAGACCGCCGTACCTGGGTCCTGGAAGCCCTCGGCCAAACCGACGAGCCACCCGACCCCCACCGCTACGTCTGGAAACCCGTTCCGGCTGGAGACGCCAACGTGCCTCCGCTGGCCGTACGCCTCCTGCGCGCGGTAGCCGAACGCCAGCGATGGCGCGCACATATGGCCCTGCTCCAAGCCCAAGCACAGGGGCAAGATCATTCGGCAACTGGAGAGGCGGCCTGAGATGGAGAAGCTGTTCTACCGCCCGAAGGACGCCGCCACCGTACTCGGCATGAGCCGAACGGCCGTGTTCCGGCTGATCAGGTCGGGCGAACTTCGATCGATCAAGCACAACGGCTACCGGCTCATCCCCGGCGCCGCCCTCCTCGACTACGCCCGCGCTCTTGAGACCCAAGCGTCCAAGGAGGTGGCCTGATGTCCGCCAGAAAGCCCAATGGACGCTCCTCGATCTTTCTCGGCAAGGACGGGCTGTGGCACGGCTGGGTGACAGTGGGGATCAAGCCGGACGGCTCGCCGGACCGACGTCACCGCAAAGGCAAGACCGAAGCTGAGGTAACGCGCAAGGTCCGCGAACTGGAGAATCAACGAGAGTCGGGCCGAGTGAGCAAGGCCGGCCGTGCTCCGACCGTCGCGGAGTGGATGTCCGAGTTCCTGGATGTGATCTGCGAGCGCCTGGTCCTGTCGGAGAAGATGGCTCCTCGCACGCTCACCGACTACCGGTCCAAGTCGAGAAACTGGATCGTGCCGCTCCTCGGCAAGCATCGCCTCGATCGGCTCGCCCCTGAGCACCTGGACACCGCCTACACCACGATGCTCGAAGAGGGCCTCTCCTCCAGCAGCGTTCTCAAAGTTCACCGCATCCTGTCTCGTGCCCTCACGATCGCAGTACGGCGGGGACGCCTCGCACGAAACGTAGCCACGTTGGTAGACGCGCCTTCTGCCACCACGACGGAGATCGAACCCCTCACAGGAGAAGAGGCGCGGCGCATCCTCGACGTCGCCAAGGCCAAGAGGAACGGCGCACGCTGGTCAGTGGCTCTCGCGCTCGGCATCCGGCAAGGCGAGGCTCTCGGGCTCCGCTGGTCGTACATCGATCTGAACACGGGGGAGATCAGGGCGTGGTTCCAGATCCAGCGGTCGGAGTGGCAGCACGGCTGCAACGATCCACACGCCTGTGGAGACAAGTGGCACCGCAAGGCGTGTAAAAAGAACTGCAAAGAGCACCAGCATGATCGCGACTGCAAGCCGGACTGCAAGAAGCGCTCCCACCGCTGCTACAGGCGCCCATGCCTCAAGGACTGTACGAGCCACGCGGACAAGTGCCCGAAGCGTACCGGCGGCGGGCTGATCTTTCGACAGCGCAAGGGCAAGAGCAAGCTCACCCTCCAATGCCCGCCAGCGCTCCTGGCTCTCCTACGAACCCACAAGAAGCTCCAGGCCGCCGAACGACTCAAGGCTGGGGATAGGTGGACCGATCACGATCTGGTCTTCACAACGCAGCTCGGCGGGCCGGTCGAGCGTACGGAGGACTGGAAGCAGTGGAAATCCATCCTCAAGCAGGCTGGCGTACGAGACGCCCGCGTTCACGACGCCCGCCACACCGCGGCAACCCTGCTCATCGAACAGGGCGTCCATATCCGAGTCGTACAGGAGATCCTCGGCCACACCCGTGTGACCACCACAGAGCGCTATACACACGTGGCTACGCTCCAGATGAAGGACGCCAGCAACCGCATGGACCAGGCCCTCTGGGGACAGCTCTGACAGCAAATGCAACCCAAACTGCAACCCTGGTGCCCGCAGAAGATCAAAAAGGCCCTCTCCCCGTTCGAGGGAGAGGGCCTTCCGCCTGCGGAGGATCGGGGATTTGAACCCCGGATGGGCGGTAAACCCAAACCGCATTAGCAGTGCGGCGCCATAGACCTGACTAGGCGAATCCTCCTGGAAGCCTTCGCGGCTCAGGACAGCGTACCGGCCTTCTGGCGAGGCGGCAAAGTGATTGCTCCCCGTCCTTCGCCAAGAGTTATCAACAGCCTGTGGGTAACTACCTGTGGATGAAGCCCGCCCAGAGCGTGGACGGGCTTCGGGGCTGTGGATAACCAGCTTACGCGGCCGGGTTGGCCTCGCCCTCGATCTCAATCTTTACCTTCTTGCCCACCAGGACGCCGCCGGTCTCCAGGGCCTGGTTCCAGGTCAGGCCGAACTCCTCGCGGTCGAACTCCGTGGTGATCGAGAAGCCCCAGACCGGAGCGCCCCACGGGTTGGTGCCGGCGCCGCCGTACTCGACCGTGAGCTCGACCTCCTTGGTGACGTCACGGACGGTCAGGTCGCCGACGACGGTGAACTCGTCGCCGGAGTGGCCGACCACGCGGGTGCTCCTGAAGGTGATCGCCGGAAACTTCTCCGTGGCCAGGAAGTCATCGCTGCGCAGGTGGCCGTCACGGTCGGCGACCCCGGTGTCGATGCTGTCGGCCTGGATCGTGAGCTCGGCGGTCGACTCGAGCGGGTTCTCGGCGATCGTGACCGAGCCGCTGAAGGAGCCGAAGTGGCCGCGGACCTTGCTGACCATCATGTGCTTGACCATGAAACCGATGCGGGTGTGCGCCACATCCAGGTTGTAGGTGCCGACGGCGGGGATGGTCAGGGACTCCCAGGTGCGGGTGGTGGTCATCGGGGTTCTCCTCGATAGGGGTTTGTTGCTGTGCGGATGTCTGCGGCAACAAATGTCTACACGAGGAATATTCCGCGCGTCAACTATCGTCAGCTACGCTATGAGGGTGATGAACTTTGACGACCACCGGCTGACCGCCGTAGGGCTCCTGGCGGAGGTCCATGGCGGCCTGATGGCCAGGTTCCAGCCGGTGCTCAGCGCTGCGGGGTTGTCGGAGATCGATTTCGAGACGGTCATCCGGCTGGGCCGCTCCCCGGGACACCGGCTGCGGATGAGCGATCTGGCCGCGCAGACCGAGCTGTCGACGAGCGGGGTGACCAGGGTCGTCGACCGGCTGGAGCGGGAAGGGCTGGTGACGCGGCAGGCGTGCCCCAGCGACCGCAGGGCCTCCTACGCCGTACTCACCGAGAGCGGGCGGGCGCGCCTGGAGTCCGTGCTGCCGCAGCACGTGCAGGACATCGACCACTGGTTCACCGGGCTGCTGGGTGCGGAGGAGCTGGAGGCGTTCCTGGCTACGCTGCGGAAGATCAGGGACGTGGTACGGCCCTGCGCCACCGCAGGGGCGGCTGGAGCAACTGGGGCGCAGGCGGCCGCCGCATGCGCGGGGAAAGCCACAGGCCAGGCGGAAGCCGCAGACCAGGTGGAAGCCGCAGACCGGGCGGAAGCCGCAGACCGGGCGCAGGTCTCGGCCCCGGTGCAAGCCTCCGCTCCCGTGCAAGCCGCCATGAGCGGGCAAGCCGAAGCCCCATGAGGCCGAGGCCGTAGGTCAAAGCCCCATGAAAAGCCCCATGAGGTCCAGAGCCGTCAGGTCGAAGCTCATGAGGCCCAAGCTGCCGGCCCGAAGCTCATGAGCCGCGCCCGTGGTGGGACGGGAGGCCCAGCGCGTTCCTGAGCTTGGCCATCGCCCGCGACACCGTGCTCTTGACCGTGCCCACACTGATCCCCAACGTCCTGGCGATCTCCGGCTCGGTCATGTCCTCGTAATACCGCAGCACGATCGCCGCCCGCATCCGCTCCGGCAGCTCCTCCAGGGCCTGTTCCAGCTGCTCGTGCACGTCCCCGTGCGGCTCCTCGGAGGTGCAGCACACCTCGGGCAGCTCGTCCGAGGGGTACTCTTCCAGCCTGCGCCGCCGCCACTGCGAGATGTTGATGTTCACCATGGCCCGCCGCACATAGCCGTCGAGCGCCCCCCGGTCCTCGATGCGGTCCCAGGCCAGGTACGTCTTGGTCAGCGCGTTCTGCAGCAGATCCTCCGCGTCCAGCGGGTGTCCGGTGAGCTGGTGGGCCGCGCGCAGCAGAGCAGGACCGCGCGCCCTCACGTACTCGCGGAACTCGTCTTCCCAACCGGTGGTCTGCATCGTGGCCAGAATCGCAGCCTGATGCTCTATTGGGCCTGAACCAGAATTCAGGTTTCGGTCCGCCGACGATAAAGGTAGGTCAAGGTCGGTGGCGGTTTGTTCGACGCCGGGTGTCTTCTCACTTCCCCGGGGATGCGTATTTTGATCCCGTCTGCGCCGCTACGGTGTGAGCTACGCCCAAGTCGTGTGAATCTAGTACCGACGAGGGAGGGGCGATGGGGTATCCGAGCGTTGAGCGCCGCCGGGTGCTCGCCGCGGCCGCGCTCGGTCGCGAATCCGGCGTTCCCGGTTCTGACCCGGACAATGGGGAGCCTTTACGCGCCGTCGCCGGCGAGATCAGGGACGTCAGCCCGCATCTGATCATCATCGAGACCCCCGCCGGGGCCGAAGAGCGGCTGGTGATCGCCCCTTGGGCCACCGCTTGGCACGGGAAGGACGCCGCGCCCGCCGACCTCCCCGCGGGTTCCATGGTCATCATGCGTACACGCGACGGCCGCGTGGTGGAGCGCATCTGGGCGGACACCACCCGCATCACCGGGACGATCCTGTCGATCAGCGGGCGCCGGGACCTGACGGTCGAGCTCGACTGCGGGCCGCACCGGGGCCACCGTACGGTGGTCATCCCCTACCGGGCCTCGGGGCGGCTGCAGGTGCGGCATCCCAAGTTCGAGCCGGGTTACCTGTTCGACGCGATCGGGATCAGGCAAGCGGGGACGAGCCTGGCCATGTTGCCCGCCACCTCGCAGCCCCCTTATCCGGCCCGCGCGGTGCCGACCCCGCCGCCCGCGTACGCCGGGCTGCAGTCCCGCATCTCGGGCCCCGCCACCTGGTCGGACACGTTCGACGAGGAAGAGCGCGGCGCCGCGTACCCGATGCTCGAGCGCTCCGACACCGGCTGCCCCGACGCCGGGGTGTCGTGCACCGGGCTGCCGTACCTCGCCGTCGGGTCGCTGCTCCAGGTCAGGAACCTGTGCTCGCAGCGGAACGCCAACGTGCCCGTGGTGGCATGCGGATGCGTGGCGGGGCGCTTCTGCGACCGCTGCGTCGAATGCGACACCTCGCCGCGCGGGCGGGTCGTGGAGCTGTCGCCGTTCTCCTATGTGGAGCTCGGCGGCGACCTGGTCAAAGGCTGTTTCAACGCTCAGATCGGATTGGGGTGACGGGCACGTGCTCGAATCGCAGCTGCCGCTTCTGATCGGGCTGCTCCTCTTGGGCATGGTGGCCAAGTTGATCACCGTACGCACCGGAGGCGAACCCGGCTCGCTGTCCAGGCTGGGGCCCGCGGTCCTGGTTCCGGGGCGGATGCAGGCCATCGCGCTGCTGGTCTGCGCGGCGGGTGAGCTGTTCCTGGCCACGGGGCTGCTGGTCACGACGCATCCGTTCTTCCGGTGGGGTACGGTCGCCTTCTTCGCCCTGTCCACGTACGTGCTGCTGGAGCTGCGCAGACGCCGGCCGGACGCGGGCTGCGGCTGCTTCGGCGAGGTGAGCTCGGCGCCGGTCGGACTGCGTTCGGTCGGCCGGACGGTCGCGCTGACCGGGATGGCCGGATTGTCGGTGTGGGCACCGGTGCCGGGGTGGATGGCCGTGATCCACCCGTCGTGGCTGACGGTCGCGGGCGTGGCCGTGCTCGCGCTCCTCTCCCCGGAGATCGAGGAGCTGATCGACCGCGTACGGTTCCGCGCCCCCTGCGAGCAGCGCCGCGGCCCCGCCGAGTCGGTCACGCTGGCCAGGCTCAGGTCGAGCGGCACCTGGCGGGCCCACGCGGGCGAGCTGACCTCGTCCGAGCCGTACGACAGCTGGCGCGAGCTGTGCTGGCGCTTCTACGCCTTCCACAACCACGACGCGGACGACGTCGTCTTCGCCGTCTACCTCAGCGGCCGGCGCCCGGCGGTGCGGATGGCCGTGGTCAGCACGGCGGACAGCGGATCTCTCCCGGAATATACGCCAGTATCGGCCTGACGCTAGAAAGCGTTAGATTCCGCTCGACAGGCATGGCGATACAGCTCTATTGGGCTGTCTAGCTTCCCCACTAGACAGCCCAATAGAGGTCTAGGGGCGTCGCTCAGATGGGCTGAGCGCGCAGGAACTTCCCGAAGTGCGGCACCGTGAACGCGATCAGGCCGCGCTCGGCGCTGTAGATGAGCCCTTTCTTGATGAGACTGTCGCGGGCGGGTGAGAGGCTGGACGGCTTTCGCCCGAGGGCGTCGGCCACCTCCGCGGTGGCGACCGGCTCGTCGCCGATCTGCGCCATGGCGTGCATGTAGTCGCGCTCGGCCGGGGTGGCCCGCTCGTAGCGGCTGCCGAAGAACCCGACCGCGAGCTCCTCCTCGGCCTCCGGCGCGGAGACCTTGACGTCTTCGATGGTGATCGGGCTGCGCGGCGCCAGGTCCCAGGCGACCTTGCCGTACGCCTGCACGAAGTAGGGGTAGCCGTCGGCCGCCTCGTAAAGGGCGTCGAGGGCCTCCTGGGTGAACTCCACCTCTTCCTCCCGCGCCGGCAGGATCAGCGCGAGATCGGCCGCCTCGCGGTCGAGCTTGTCGATGCGCGCGTAGCGGAAGAGCCGCTCGGAGTAGCTCTTGCTGGCCGACAGCACGCTCGGCAGGTGCGGCAGCCCGGCCCCCACCACGATCAGCGGCCCGCCCGTCTGGGAGAGCTCGTGGCAGGCGGCGCAGAGCGCGGAGACGTCGGCGGCCGGGACGTCCTGCATCTCGTCGATGAAGAGCGCGATGCCCACGGCCAGGTCGGTGGCCACGCTCGCGGCGTCGACGAACAGCTCGGTGAGGTCGATCTCCAGGTCGCCGGAGTCGGCGCGCCCGCGGCTGGCAGGCACCTCGATGCCGGGCGACCAGTGGGAGGTGCCTTTGGCCGCCGCCGGATCGCGCATGGCGAACGCCTTGAGCACGCCGAGGAACTCCTCGATGCGCTCCGGGGCGCGGTGACGCGGCGCCAACTCCCGGATGGCCATGTGCAGCGCGGCCGCCACGGGGCGCCGGATCGACTGGTCGGGCCGGGCCTCGATCTTGCCCGTGCCCCACAGCCGCTGCATGGCCATGGACTTGAACGTGTTGAGCAGAACGGTCTTACCGACCCCACGCAGGCCGGTGACGACCATGCTGCGCTCGGGACGGCCGCGGGCCACCCGCTCCAGCACGACCTCGAACTGCTGCAGCTCTCGGTCGCGCCCGGCGAGCTCCGGGGGACGCTGGCCGGCACCGGGGGCGTAGGGGTTTCGCACAGGGTCCACGCTCTCGGACTTTATTGCCGGATATAGCGGCCGTCTTAGATTTGGGAAGAAAGTGCTACGGCGTGTCCGAGCAGGGGCGGTTGCGAGCACCGTCATCGGACACACCCCTTCTCACCAGGCCGAACCCTTGTTCGATTGCGGTACACAGAACTGTAGCGCGGACTCGAACACCTATGCGATGGTTTCGAGTAAAGATCTTCGTAACCCGTGGTGGGCCCGGCGAGTCCTGAACTTGGCAGGTGTCCCGCCCGCGCAATAGCGTTCGGATCCATGCGGACCTTCGCGAATGTTCAGGAGCTCAAGGCGGCCGTCGGCGAGAAGTTCGGCCCGACCGAGTGGCGCACCGTCACCCAGGACCAGGTCAACCTCTTCGCCGACGCCACCGACGACCACCAGTGGATCCACGTCGACGTGGAGCGGGCCAAGGAGGGGCCGTTCGGGGGCACGATCGCCCACGGCTACCTGAGCCTGTCGCTGCTGCCGTCGTTCATGTTCTCGATGGTCAAGGTCGAGGGCATCGCCATGGGCGTCAACTACGGCCTCAACAAGGTCCGTTTCCCCCGGCCGATCATGGTCGGCGCCCGGATCAGGGCCGTGGGCGAGCTGACGGACGTCAAGGGCACCCCGGCCGGCTACCTGTCCAACCTGAAGATGACGATCGAGATCGAGGGCGAGAAGCGGCCCGCCTGCATCGCCGAGACACTGAGCCTGTACGTTCCCGCCGAGTAGGTTTGCAACAGAAGCGCCTCCCGTGTGATCCCTGGGTTCGTGGAGGATTTCGACGAGTTCGTCCGAGCCCGGGGCGACGCGCTGCTCCGGTACGGCTTCGTGCTGGCCGGAAATTCCGAGGACGCGGCCGATCTCGTACAGGAGGCCCTGGCCCGGCTGGGTGACGCCTGGCCCCGCGTGCGCAAGAAGCACGACCCCGAGGGGTACGTCCGCACGACCATGGTCAGGCTCCACATCAGGTCGTGGCGCCGGCGGCGCCGGGAGGACCTGGTTGCCGTCGTCCCCGAGCGTGGCGAACTCGATCGGTACGGCGACGCCGACCTCTGGGCCGAGCTCCAGGAACTCCCCCGCAAGCAGCGAGCCGTACTCGTGCTCCGGTACTACGAGGACCTCTCGGACAAAGAGATCGCCGAGATTCTCGGTGTCTCCCGCGGCACCGTACGCAGCCAGGCGGCCCGCGCCCTGGACAAGCTCCGGATCAAGCGAGTGCTGCAGGAGGCGCGATGAGCGGGGCTTCGGGAAGGCGTGGTGACGCGGTGAGGGACGAGCGCGATCTGGTCCGGACCCTGCGTGCGGCGGCCGTCCAGGTCGAACACCGCGATCTCGCGGACGGCGTGGCCCACCGGCGCCGCGCCCGGCGTACCAAGCAGCGCGTGCGGGTGCTGCTCGCCGCCGCGGCGGTGGTGGCGGTCGTGGCGGGTACGGCCGCGGTCGTCTCACGCTCGGACGACCACCGCCGGGCCGAGCCCGCGACGGTCCTGCACGGCTGGGACTCGATCAAGTCGGCCGCCGAGTTGTGGCCGCAGGCCGTGGTCAAAGTGCCCGCCTACGACTCCGAGGGCTGGCGAACGCAGGTGGCGACCAGCATGGGCGCGACCGAGGTGCTGCTGCTGGCGAAGTCCAAGAAGGCCCGGCGGCTGGAGGTGTACGACTCGGCGCGCGGCACGATCCGGATCCTGGGCTCCGTCCCCGAGGCCCAGGACCTGCGGTACGTGGCGGTGGGAACGCAGTACATCGCCTGGTACACGGGGCCGGTCCTCGGCGGGCCGATAGCGTTCTGGATCATGCCCCGAGCGGGTGGCGCGGCCAGACGCGTCGGCGAGGCCGCGCACGACATCGAGTCGTTCGGGATCACGGAAGACGTCCTCGTGTGGTCGGTCAGAGAAGGAGGCGGCGTCTACCGCATGCCCGTGACCGGCGGGACCCCTCAGCTCCTGCCCGGCACCGCCGGGCTCCGGCTGACCTACTGGCCCTGGGCGGCGGGCATGAGCAGCCGCGGCGTCCAGAACCGGGTGGTCAACCTGGAGACCGGCGAGTCGATCGAGGTCTCCGTGCCCGACGGAGTAGGGGTGATGCAGTGCCATCCGGAGTGGTGCGCCGGAGGGCGGGGAGAGCGCGTGATCGTGCAGCGGGTGGACGGGTCCGAGCGGCACACCCTGCCTCAGGAACTGGGGCACATGGGATCCTCCAGGATGGGGCTGCTGGGTGACCGTTATGCGATCTTCCGCGCGTTGGATGAGCCGATGAAGCGGGGGGTGCCGCTGGCCATCGTGTACGACTTCGAGACCGGGGTAATTGCCAAGCTCGGGGAGAGGCCGTACGCCGCAGGGGACGGCATGGTGGGATACGGATACTCGACCTCGCCTTCGACCACGCGCTTCTGGTGGACCGGGGACAAGGTGGAGGATGCCAAGGAGTACATAGTCCTGAACGTGGCGGCCATGCCCCGGTGACTCCCCTCCAGAGCCGCCTCGGACGGGGACTCGGCCGCGAGATCCGGGTCCAGGCCCGCCTCGAACGGAGGTGCCCTCTACCTCCCTTCCCCCGAGTAGTAGATCGCGGCCTGCACCCGGCTCTTCAACCCCAGCTTGTTCAGCACCCGGCTGACATGCGTCTTCGTCGTGGCCTCCGCCATGTCCAGCTCTCTGGCGATTTCGGCGTTCGACAACCCTCGCCCGATGCAGGCCAGCACCTCCCGCTCCCGAGGCGTCAAACTCCCCGGACCGGTCACCGGCTCCCTCCGCGGCGCCTGCCCGGCGAACGCCGCGATCAGCTTCCGCGTGACCCCGGGCGAGATCAGCCCATCCCCGCGCGCCACCAGCCGAACGGCCTCGACCAGCGATTCGGCATCGGTGTTCTTCAGCAGGAACCCGGCGGCCCCCGCCCGCAGGGCCCCGAAGACGTACTCGTCAAGATCGAACGTCGTCAGGATCAGCACATCGCTGACCCCCGCCAGCTCCCGGGTAGCCGAAATGCCGTCGAGCCGCGGCATCCGCACATCCATCAACACGACGTCCGGACGCACCTCCCGGGCCATGGCCACGGCCTGCTCCCCGTCCGCCGCCTCACCCACGACCTCGATGTCCTCGACCCCGTCCAGAATCAGCACGATCCCCGCCCGGACCGCCGCATGATCGTCGGCCACAAGCACCTTGATCGTCACCGCGCCCCCTCCGGCCGCGCCTCGACCCCGAACTCCCTTTCCCGGGAACCGAAGCCCAGGACGGCCGCGTACGGCACCGTCTGCTCATCACCGGTGGGCAACTCAGCCGACACCCGCCACAGCTCACCGTCCCCCGAAGCCCCGGCCTCGAAAGAACCACCCACCAACAAGACCCGCTCCCGCATCCCGATCAGCCCCGCCCCAGCCCCAGGCAGCCGCGCCCCCCGCCCGCCGACCGCGTTCTCGACACTCATCAGAACCCGCCCCGCCTCGTACGTGATGACGACCCGGAGGGGCGGCTCCCCATGTTTGAGCGCGTTGGTGAGCGCCTCCTGCAGGATCCGGTATCCGGCGAGATCAACGGGCGCGGGCAGCTCCCGCGGCTCCCCCTCGACCCGCAGCTCGGCGGCCGACCCGGCCCGCGTGACCCGCTCCACCAACGTCTCCGCATCGGCCAGCCGAGGCCGCATGGCCTCAGCGGGATCGTCGCCCTCCTGCCGCAGCAGCCCGATCATCGTCCGCATCTCGGCCAGCCCTTTCACGCTGTTCTCCCGTACGGACTCCATGACCTTCCGAACGGTCGCCCGGTCGAGATCCTTTCGCGAAAGCGCGGCGGTGGACTGGATCGCGATGGCGCTGAAATGGTTCGCGATCATGTCGTGCAGCTCACGAGCCATCCGCGTACGCTCCGCCGCGACGGCCGCCTGCCGGTCGAGCTCGGCCAGATGGGCCACCTGCTCGGCCCGCTCCCGCTCCGCCGCCGCCCGATCCCGATGCTCCCGCAACACCAGCGCAGTGGTGACAGGCGTCACCAGCACCAGCCCCGCCTGCACCCCCATGACAGCGAGCAGCCTCCAGTCCTCGGCCAGGAACCCGGCCACGGCCCCGGCCGCGACCGCCAGCACGGCGGTGATCCCCAGCAGCCACCGAGCAAACCGAGCCGGCCCATAAAGCGCCGCGGCATAGAGGTTGTCAGTAAAAATCAGCACCGTCGCCAGCGAAGGCCCCACGAACGCGTCGATCGTGATCGCGACGACCCCCAGCCCCAGCGAGGCGAGGGGCGCCCGCTGCCGCACCAGCACCCCGGCACAGGTGATCGCCAACGGCACGCACAGCAGCCAGACGGGCACGCCACGCTGGAGCGCGGCCCCACCAGCGATGAGAACCACCCCCATCGCAAAGGCCACCCCGGCCCCCAACGCCACCCGTTTCATGCCCCCATCTCACCACCCCGCACGCCCAGTTCCCTCCTGCGCGGGACCCGCCTGTGGATACACCCTTCGATGTACCGCCACCCCCGGCCAACCAGCGAGATCACCCCGCCGGCCGGGGCCTGCGTGGCCGTGACAGCCGGGGAAGATGGAGGAGGTGGGCCGATGATTGCGATATCTGGTTCGAGGTACTCCTCAGAACCCGCTATGCTTGCTTACGCAGCGAGCGGCCGTAGCTCAATGGATAGAGCATCTGACTACGGATCAGAAGGTTACGGGTTCGACTCCTGTCGGCCGCGCACAGTAGAAAGGCCCGCCACCAGGGACAACCTGGAGCGGGCCTTCGTGTTTGTCGGGACGATCTCGGGATCTTGCTGCTGTTCGGTGTCTCTCCAGGCGGAGCGCCTGGCCCAGCATTCGCTCCGGGTCGCGAGAGCCGCGGTGCGGCACCGATCATGGACCGTCGGGTGGCGCCTCGGGAACAAGCGCTGAGCGGGCGGGGAGTGAGCATCTTCGGCACCTCGTCCGGTCCTACAGCATGGGCGAGTGATGCATGTCCGCGTGGATGGAGGATCTGGAGGTGTGGGGGGCCGCCCGGCGCCTGGGGGGTACCGGTGGCGGATGTGGATGACGCGATCCCGTGCACCTGGGCGGGTGCGGGGTTCGATTGCGACCGGGTTCTGCGGGATCTCTCGTACGGCGGGCGCTGCGGGTGGGTTGGGACCTGAACGGGCCGCGTGACCTGGAATACGCGGTCAACGGTGAGTACGTCACGGGCTTCAGCGTCACCGTCCCCGGAAAGCGCTGGGGTTGCAGTTCCAACTGGGAGAGCGATCCCGATTTGCCGCCGGGCTGGCTGGAGTACTGCGCGCGGGAGGAGGACATCCCCGAGGACTGGCAGGACTTCATCAGCCCTGTCTCACAGCGGATACAGCGCGACGCGAACGCGCCGGCCAGGCACGAGGCCCGGCCGGCGCGTCGCGAACAACGAGGCGCGGCCTTGATTGAGGTGCTGTGTGAAGAACCGTAGAGAGCTGCCGGTCTCCGCCTCACTCGCCCCCCGAAGTTCGACTTTCAGTCTGTCGCGGTGGCCGTGCGGACCGTTTTGCTCAGTGTCGCTGCGAGGGCGAGGAACGTGAGCCATCCGGCCAGGACGAAGGTCAGTGTCGGCGCCCCGAACAAGGCGATCAAGGCACCGCCGGCCATGGTCCCGATCGCGGCGGCTCCGCTGGTGAGGGTGTCGATCGCGCTGGTGACCCGGCCGCGGAGAGCATCGGGGGTGACGCTCAGCCGGTAGGTGTCCAGGGCGACGTTGTAGATCGGCGAGACCACCGACTCGGCGAACGCCACGATCAGAAGCAGCCACCACGTCGGTGCCAGCGCGTAGAAGGGGAAGGCCAGGGCCTCGGCCCACAACATGGTGATGGACAGCGCCCCGAGTGGAAATCGGCGGGTGAGCGCAGGCGCCAGTAGGCTCCCGAGAAGGGCGCCGATGGCGGCGCCGGTGAAGACGATGCCTACCTGCGTGGGGTTGGCGTGCAGGTGCTGGGCCAGCATGATGATCAGGAGGTAGCCGGCGCCGTAACGCAGGTTGTCTCCCGCATCGAGCAGGGCCAGCGTTCGAATCACAGGTTTGCGCCACAGCCAGGACAGGCCATGGCCGATGCCGGCCAGGAGGTCGCGCGGCGTTGCTGTGGCCGTGGTTCGTTCCTGCTGGAAGCCGGTGCGGATGGCGCGCAGGGCCGCGGCCGAGGCCAGGAACGAAACGGCGTTGAACGCGAACGGGACCATCCGGCCCAGGGCGTAGGCGAGGCCGGCCAGGGAGGCGCCGACGATCCGCAGGGTGCTGGACATCGCCCCGATCGCTGCGAGTGCGCTGGAGAGGTCGGTCCTGGTGACGATGTTCGGGAGCGCCGAGCTGTTCGCTGCCCCGAACAGGGTGCTGAGCACGCCGTTCAGGACCGCGATGGCGTACAACTGCGGCATGCCCAGCACCCCGAAGGCCGCGGCGATGGGGACGGTGGCGGTCAGGGTTCCGCGGCCGATCTCGCACCAGATCATCGTGGTCTTGCGGTCCCAGCGGTCGGCCAGGGCGCCAGCCACGAGTCCGAAGACGAGGTAGGCGATGGTCTGGAGGCCGAGCACGATGCCGGCCTGTGTTGAGGACCCGGTCAGGGCCACGATGAGGAGAGGCAGAGCGAGGGACTGAAGCTGGTCACCCAGCTGTGAGACCAGCCGCCCGCCGAGCAGCAGCCGGAAGTCGTGCTGCCGCCACAGGCTGCGAGGCGGCGTCGAGGTGAGGTCGTCCATGGTGAAGTCCTGTCGATGAATGCGCCGACACGGCGCGCCGTCACGGGCTCGACAGGCACGCGGGTACCACACGATGCGCAACATCGTGATTGACAGGGGAAGTGACCACCAGGAGCCGCCAGGAAAAGGGCAGACTCCACCCGCGTGCCGGAGCTGGACAGCTAGGACTTACGCGGTGAGGACATGGCCGCCACCGTATCGGGAGGCCGCGACGACCGCAAACACGCGCGCACTCTTCCGCAGCTCAACGAGCATGCGTAAGGCCATGGAACGCCTCAGAACCGCCGGCCATCACCGTCACCATGTCCAGACCGCCGCAGCAGCGCCTCGTCGACCTCGGGCAGCCAGGAGTGCGGCGGCCGGCGCAGCCAGCGCTCCACGCTTCGGATCTCCGTCACGGCCTGGACCAGCGCGTCCAGACCCGGATGCCGCAGGCCCTCGGGGAAGACGAGGTTCTCCAGGGTGAGCGGCACGGGATCGACCAGGGGCCGCACCACGGCGCCGGGGATCCCGCCGATCTTCGCCGTGGCCAGCACGGGCTCTCGGTGCCGTTGCAGGTAGAGGCCCATCTCGTGGGATCCGACCGGCGGCGCGTGTGGCGTGGCCAGGGTGAGCCCGAACTCCTCTGCCAGTCGCTCACCCAGGTCGGCCCACTCGGTGGTGGCGGGATTGCCTGCCATCGCGTCCAGCGGGAAGCCGGCCAGCACGCCGAGCGGCACCTCCTCCAGCGCGGCCAGCGGATGGTCCTCGGGCACCAGTACGGCGAGCGGATCCAGCCGCACGGGCACCTGGGCCAGCCCCTTGCGCATGTGAGCGGGCAGTCCGGCGAACCGGCCGAACGACACGTCGAGACGCCCCTCCCGCATGGCGGCGGCCCCCGAGGCCAGCCCGCCGTGGAAGCGGGCGAGTATCTCCACTCCGGGCGCCAGCTCCCTGGCCCTGACCAGCGGCTGCGGCGGCTCGTGCCCCTGCATGTTGACGTCGACGAGCAGCGGCCCCCGAGCGCCGGAGACCTCCGCGACCAGCTCGTCATGCAGCGCGAGCAGCCGCCTGGCCCCGGACAGCAGCCGCGCTCCCGCCGGAGTCAGCTCCACCCGCCGGGTGGACCTGATGAACAGCGCCTCTCCGAGCTGCTCCTCCAGCCGCCGCACGTCGCGGCTGAGCGCCTGCTGGGCCACGTACAGCCGGGTGGCGGCGCGGCCGAAGTGCAACTCCTCGGCAACGGTCACGAACACCCTGAGCAGCCGGGGATGCAGGTCCACGCGGCAACATTAACAACAGATCCGCGTTGATCCCGGCCTTTCCGGTGTTGGACCCCGCGTCGCGATCTCCATCAGGCTGAACCCATGATCCCCATGAAAGAGCTGCTCAGCAGCATGCCGCTATCGCCCACCCAGATCGGCGTCCTCCTGAGCCTGGTCCACCCGCCGGGGCTGACAGCTCAGAACGTCACAAGCGGGACGCCCACGGAGTGGACGAAGAAGAAGCCGAGGCACAGAAAGTGAACGACCAGACGATTCACGGCCGGGCATGGGCATCTGCGGCAGGCCACCGCTCACGTAGGCGATCGGGCCACCGGACGTGAATTGAGCGCCGCGTTCGGACTTCGAAGTCGAGCAGGTGGATGTGCGAGTTACCCAAAGGGGACAGATCCCGTTAGTCCGGGCGCGGGCCGACGAGGACCGCTCCAGGACGTGCCCGTCGGACCGGAGGTGAAATAGCACGCCGCCTTCGCCGGCCATCACGAACCCCTCGCGGCTTCGCCCCACCCCGTCGGCGAATGGCTGCCCGACATCCAACGTCCACAATGCCGATCCGTCTTCGGGGCGACGGCGATATAACCGCCCCGCCGCTCGCGGAACCACACCACGCCGCCGACGAACGCCGCAGCCGAGGCCACAAGAGTGGAGCTGCCGCTCCCACAGTGCCGTCCCGATCATCCACCCAGTGCACCAGGCAAGGGTTGGCTCCACCGACCGCATCGAGGGCCGAAATCCAGCCGATGCTCCGCACACTCCTCGACCTGGCCGCCGGCGCTGACCGGCTCCCGGCGGACCGCGTGTTCACGTCCCTGGTCAGCGACATTCTCGCGGCCGGGGACCGGTACGCCGCGCGGGAAGACCGGGCCCACGGGCGAGGCAGCGCGCGCGGATTGCCAGGAGTGGCCGGAGTCGTCGCCACAGTTCGGCACAATTACTGATGTGCGAGTCGAATTGCTCGGACCGTTCGAGGTCCGCAACCGTGATGGGGCCGTGGTGGAGGTTCCCGGAGTTCGGCTGCGCGCGCTGCTGGCCGCGCTCGCCCTCGAGCCCGGCCGGATCGTCACGCGTACGAGGCTGGTGGACTGGATCTGGGGGGAACAGCCGCCCGCGGACGAAGTGAACGCCTTGCAGGCGTTGGTGTCCAGGCTGCGCAGGGTGTTGCCGGACGGTGTGATCGAGGCGGATTCCGGCGGATACCGGCTGGCCGTGGCTCCTGATGCCGTGGACGTGTGCCGGTTCGAGCAACTGGTCGGTCAGGCCCGTGCCGCCGAGCCTGCGGCGCGGGCGGATCTGCTGCGCTCCGCCTTGGCGTTGTGGCGCGGTACGGCCATGGCGGACATCGCGCTGCAGGGCAGCGACGCGTTCGATGCCGTGGTCGCGCGTCTGAACGAACTCTACGTCGCCGCGCTCGGGGATCGGGTGGATGCGGACATCCGCCTCGGCCATGGCTCGGAGTTGCTCTCCGAGCTGACCGAGCTGGTTGCCACGTACCCGCTGCGGGAGGGGTTCGTGGCGGCCTTGATGCGGGCGCTCGCCGAGGCGGGGCGCGGGAACGAGGCGTTGACCCTGTACCAGCGGACGCGCGAGCGGCTCGCTGAGGAGTTGGGTGCCGATCCGTCGGCCGAGCTCTCCGCGCTGCACACCGCGTTGCTCCGTGGCGAGCTGGGCGAGCGGGCGGAGAACCGCAGGACGAACCTGCGGGCCGAGCTGACGAGTTTCGTCGGCAAGGACAATGACATCTCCGCGGTCGCCGTCTTGGCCATCGGGCACCGGCTGGTCACCTTGACGGGGGCGGGTGGCTCCGGCAAGACCAGGCTGGCCACGGAGACCGCGCGCACGATGCTCACCGAGCTGCCGGATGGGGCGTGGCTGGTCGAACTGGCCTCGGTGGGGGCAGGCGGTGAGCTGGCGCAGGCCGTCCTCACCGCGATCGGCCTGCGTGACCAGGCACTGCTCGGCGGTACGCGGGGCGGGGAACCGATGGATCGGCTCATCGCCGCGCTCCGGGAGCGCACGATGCTGCTGATCCTGGACAACTGCGAGCACGTGATCGAGGCGGCCGCGGCTTTCGCGGATCGGCTTCTGGGGGAGTGCCGGAGGCTGCGGATCCTGGCCACGAGCAGGGAACCGCTCGGTATCTTCGGGGAAGTGCTGTGGGGGGTCGAGCCACTCGCGCTGCCCGCGGAGGGAGCAGACCCCTCCGAGGTCGGGTCCTCGTCCGCGGTGCAGTTGCTGCGGGATCGCGCGGTTTTGGTGCGCAAGGACATCGGCTCCGACGCGCACACCTTGTCGACCATGGCGTGGATCTGCCGGGCGCTGGACGGGATGCCGCTGGCGATCGAACTGGCCGCGGCACGGCTGCGCACCATGTCCGTCGATCAGCTGGCACGCGGGCTCGATGACCGTTTTCGGCTGTTGACCGGCGGCAGCCGTACGGCGCTTCCCCGGCACAAGACGCTGCGCGCGGTCGTGGACTACAGCTGGGACCTGTTGACCGAGGCCGAACGTGGCGTGCTGCGGCGGCTCTCGGTGTTCTCCGGCGGGGCGAGCCTGGAAGCGGCCGAACGGGTGTGCGGGAGCGAGGCGTCCGCCGGGGAGCAGGTCTTCGACGTGCTCACCGCGTTGATTGACAAGTCGCTGCTGCTCGCCGACGGCGACGACACGCCGCGCTACCGGATGCTCAACACCATCAGGGAGTACGCGGCGCACCGGCTCGCCGAAGCCGGGGAAACCGAGTCGGCGCGCCGGGCGCACCTCGCGTACTTCACCGAGCTGGCCGAGACGGCCGATCAGAACCTGCGTCGGGCCGAGCAGCTGGAATGGTTGTCCAGGCTCGAGGCGGAGTACGACAACATCAGCGCGGCTCTGCGCGGGGCGATCGCCGAGGGATGGGCCGAGGAGGCGATGCGGCTGGTCGGGGCCGCGGGCTGGTACTACTTCAGCCGGCACAGGGCCGAGGGCACCGAGTTGAGCATCGCGGCAGCCTCGCTGCCCGGTGAGGTGTCCGATGAGGCGCGGGCGTTGGCGTCGTTCATCGTGGCGATCTTCTTGAGCTCCGGGGTCGGCGGCGATCAGTATCACGCGCGGGAGTGGATCGAGGAGGCGCACCGGTTGTCCCAGCGCAGTGGGTATCGTCACCCGCTGCTCGGGTTCGTCGCGCTGCTGGAGCGGATGCTGCAGGGCCCGATGGAGTTCCTGCCCGCGATCGAGCCGCTCATCGCCGACGACGATCCATGGGTACGCGCGCAGGCCAGGCTCACTCGTGGCCGATTCCGGCTCATGCTCGGCGGCGACGAGACCGACGTGGACATCGACGCCGAGAGCGCCCTTGCCGAGTTCCGCACGCTGGGTGACCGGTGGGGGATCTCGTTGGCGCTGACCTTCCTGGCCGATCGGCTCGCGATGCGCGGCGAGCTCGCACGCGCGTGTGAGCACTACGAAGAGGCGGCTGTGGCGCTGACCGAGATAGGCGCGACCGAGGACGTGATCGGCCTGCGGGCGCGGCAGTCTCGGCTGTACTGGCTGCTCGGCGATGAGCAGTCCAGCACGTCCGCCATGGCAGAAGCGCAGCGGTGCGCGGGCGGGATCGCGTGGCCGGACGCGCTGGCCGAGCTGGCGCTTTCGAGGGCGGAGCTGGCGCGCTGGCGCGGCGAGCCGGACCAGGTACACGAGCACCTGGCCACGGTGCGGGAGGTGCTGGGCGACGCGGAACGGGTCGGCTCCATCCGCGCCAAGACCTTGGACCTGTACGGCTACCTCACCGAGGATCTCGAGCAGGCCCGCGCGTATCGGACCGAAGCGTTCCACGTGGCCGTGGAGCACGCGTTTCCACCGGCGACCGCCGAGGTGTTGATCGGGATCGCGGATCTCGCGCTGCGCCAGGGGCAGTACGAGCAGGCCGTACGATTGCTCGCGGCAAGCGACGGCGTACGCGGCACGCCGGATCGTTCGCAGCCGGATGCTTCCAGGATCGCCGCGGAGACGCGGAATCGCCTCGGCGAAAGTGCCTTCACCGAGGCGACCCGCGACGGGCAGCGGCGGGATTGGCGGGAACTGGCCGAGATCACGCTCGCTTCGTGAACGACGCGCGCGCCCAAAAGTAGCCGATCAACATGGGACACCAGGCGATCGCCGTGATGGCCGAGCCCGTCGACGGCGCGCTGCCTTACGGGCCGAAAAGGCGTTGCGGGAGAAGGCGGAGACGCGGAACGCTTCCAGCGTGGATATGCACGCCAACCAGCTGACGGTGTCACCGGAGACGGTGCGCACGTTGGTGGACGAACAGTTCCCCGAGTGGCGGAGCCTGCCGGTCACGGGCATCGCGGCTCATGGGACGGTCAACGCCATCTTTCGCATCGGCGACCGCCTCGCAGCTCGGTTCCCTCTGCAGGCCGGGCACGTCGACTCGATTCGCGGCTGGCTGGAGTCCGAAGCGGAAGCTGCCCGCGAGCTGGCAGGTCGCACGCGGTTCCGCACGCCCGAGCCCGTCGCGCTCGGCGAGCCCGGCGCGGGATACCCGCTTCCGTGGTCGGTGCAGACCTGGCTGCCCGGCACCGTGGCCATGGACGAGGACCCGGGCGAATCGGTCGCGTTTGCCCACGACCTGGCCGATCTCATCAATGACCTGCGCGCGATCGACACGCGTGGCCGCACGTTTGCCGGCAACGGCCGGGGAGGCGACCTTCAATCCCATGACGCGTGGATGGAGACCTGTTTCGAGCACAGCGAACAGCTCCTCGACGTTCGCCGGCTTCGCCGGATGTGGGAAGACCTTCGAAGTCTGCCGCGCAAAGCCGCCGACGTGATGACCCACAGTGATCTCATTCCGGGCAACGTGCTCGTGTCCGCGGGTCGGCTGGCCGGGATTCTCGACGTCGGCGGCTTCGGGCCGGCCGACCCTGCGCTGGATCTCGTGAGTGCGTGGCACCTGCTTGAGGCTGGGCCGCGGCAGGCGCTCCGTACGGACCTCGGGTGCGACGACCTTGAGTGGGAGCGAGGCAAAGCGTGGGCCTTCCAACAGGCGATGGGCCTCGTCTGGTACTACCTCGAAACCAACCCGGCCATGAGCCGGATGGGCCGACGCACTCTGGACCGCATCCTGGCAGACCGATCGCCCGTCTGAGTTTGAATGTGGGCTGCTCTCGTCATACCTGCGGGGCTGTCGAATCGTGGGTGATCCGCGTGCCCACGTCCTCGCCCTGGCAGATCGCCTTCATGACGCCCGTGGCCGCCACGTTGAACACGTGCATGAGGAGCTTCTGCTCGTTGGCGAGCACGAAGGCGCTCTCATCCATGACCCTCACTCCGGCGTCCAGCGCTTCTCGGTAGGTGAGGTTGGTGTACCGCTTCGCGTCCGGGTTGACGTTGGGGTCGCTGTCGTACACGCCGTCGACACCGCGCTTGGCCACCAGCAGCGCCTCCGCATCGAGCTCCAGAGCCCGCTGGACCGCAGGATAGTCCGTCGTGACGTACGGCTGGCCGATGCCGCCGGCGAGCAGCACGATCAGCCCACGACGAAGGTGCCGGTCAGCGCGAAGCCGGATGAACGGCTCTGCCACGCTCTGCATGGGCACCGCGGTCATCACCCGCACGTCCGTCCTGGAGCGTGCGGTGAGCACTCCACGCAGCATCAGCGCGTTCATGACCGTGCCGAGCATGCCGATGTTGTCAGCCTCTGCGCGGCCGATGCCCCATCCCTCGGCCATCCTGCCCCGGAAGTAATTGCCACCGCCGATGACCACCGCGACCTGGACGCCGAGCTCGTGGACCGACAGGATCTCATCCGCCAACTGGGCGAGGCTGGCGGGATCCGTACCCCAACCGGCGTCTCCCGCGAGCGCCTCGCCGCTCAGTTTGACTACGACACGCGAATAACGGGGCACATCCGTTCCCTTCACGGCCGCGCGGTCGGCGACCCGGTCAAGGATACGAGGCGCGCACCTCTCCGTAGGAGGACGGTGAGCACCAGGCTCGACGGCCGGGCGCATGCGCGTCGAGGAATGGGCGGAGGGCCGCGGCCTCGGTGAAGCTGCTCCCCGGTGAAATGAAACGAAATTTAGGAGTGCCTCTTTCATACCTGGCCACGCGCCCGTTTCTGAGGGGTGACCGAAAAGGTCAGAAAATTCCACTGATACGCAACGGCCCGGCCGACGAATATCGCATTGCGCGTTTCAGGGAGACATGAACGACGGCGACGTCACGGGGAGAATTCGACATGGGGAACCTCTTCGGCATGCTCAAACGCCGGGCCGACGACAATGCGAGGAGGGTGGTGGACGCCTGCGTCGGCGAGATCGCCAGTTTCCAGGCGATCGAGTCCAGATCGCGGGCGTCGATGATGGAGTTCGCGGTCGTCGTACGGCACCGGACGGCCGAGCTGGCCGCGGCCGGCGAGCCGCTGCTGGAAAGCGACCTGGCCTTCATCGAGTCGGTCGGTGAGCAGCGCGGCGCGCAGGGCGTGGCACCGGGCTGCCAGCGCGGCGCGCTCGCGCTGCACGCCGCCTTCACGCTGCGGGAGATCTCCGAGGCGGCCGGACCCGGCGATCTGACCGACATGATGCATATGATCGACTGGCTGGCCGGGCAGGGCACGACGGCGCAGGCGGTCTACACCCGCGGCTACCTCCGAGGGTACGAGCGATTTCTGCCGACGGCCTCGCGCGTCCACCTGCTGGCCACGATGGTGCTGCACGACGACCCGATGGCCGGCGAGCTGGCCGGCAGCCTCGGGGTGCCGGTGACCGAGCACTATCTGGTCACGGTGGTACGGGTGGCCACGGAGCCGTCGAAGAAGTGCCGGGAGGAGGTCGTGGGCACCCTGTTGCAGCGGCACCGCATGCCGTTCGGGTGGCAGGAACCGGACGAGTTCGTGGCGCTGGTGCCGTATCACGGGACGCGCCCGGAGCACCGGGAGGCGGCCGAGGGGTCCGGGCTGGCGCTGGCGCGGGCGGTCGCCGAGGTCGTGGGGCGGCCGTGCTCGGTCGGCACCGCCCACGGGCGCCGCCGCGCGCTGGTCCAGGCGGCCGCGCTGGCGCGGAAGGTCAGCCGGGTGGCGCCGATCGAGCGGGTGCCGCGCCGGCCGTACGGGGTGGCCGACGTGTTCGCGGAGCTGGGCGCGGTGGAGACGCCGCAGGTGGACCAGTGGTTGCGGGAGACGGCGCGGCGGCTCGGCGACGGACCCGACCTGGTGCCCACGCTGGACGCCTACTACCGCAATGACATGAACCGGCTGCGTACGGCAGAGTCCCTGCACATCCATCCGCGCACGCTCGACTATCGGCTGCGGCGGGTGCGGGAGCTGGTGGGGATCGAGCCGGGCTCCACGCACGGCGTCCGGGTGCTGAGCACCACCGTCACCCGGCTGCTGGCGGGCGCCTGGAACGAGCACGGCTTTGTCGTGGAAACGGATGCCATTCCCCCATGGGGGGACCTACCTTGAACAACAAGGTATGGCGCGTCCGTTGGTGGGTGCGTGTCCTGTCCGTCGTGGTGCTCGCGTTCCCGGTGGTTGAATTCCTCGCGCCGACCAGTGGCCGGCGCTGACGGGCATTGTCCTCGTATTGCTCGTGGTGATGTGGGCCGCATTCTATGCGCGTGTCGAGTCGTGGGGGACATATATCTTTTCCCTTCAGGCGATCGCCGATATAGGGCCAAGAAGGTTGCCGCCTACGCCATCCAGTGCACGCTTGCGTTCATCGGGGAAGAACCCCGCCGGGTCGGCGTGGCGCGGACCGTGGAGGCCGCACGTGACGCGGTCCGGAAGGACGAACCGTTCTAAGTGCGTCGCCAGGCGAGAAGGCCCTCCGGGGCGTCGGTCTGGGTGAAGCCCGCACCCACGAGCTCCCCTTGGAGGGTTTCCCACGTGGGGCGGTAGGCGTGGCCCACGATCTCTTCTTCGCTGATCACCTTGTCGTCCTGGGTGATGCGGTAGAGGTAGCGGCCCTTGAATGCCTCTTCGTTCGACTCGAGGATCTCGGACAAGACCGTGTAGGTGTGGCGGCCCACCTGGCGCGAGTGCAGCTCCTGTAGCGGGCGCGGCGCCGGGGGGCCTCTGCGTCGCAGGGGAGGACGGTGACTCGCTCGAGGAGGTCCGGGCGTGTGCTCAGGCGGGAGAGGAGCACCCCTCGCATGCCGGCTGACGGTTCCAGGGTGAAGATCTCGGCCGGGGTCCAGTCGGCCAGCGAAGTGGTGATCAGGCCGGTGCCGGCGCCGATCTCGAGGATGCTCCGCTCTACCCCTGCCAGGACCGGGGGCAGCGTCTTGCGGATGCGCGGCACGTGGCTGTCTTCGGCGAGAAGGTCGTAGAAGGGGACGGAGAGGAAGTCGGTCATGGGCGGCCACGCTAGTGGAGCTGACGGGGTGCCGTAGGGGGCCGGACATCTGGGCCGGGAGCCGCTCCAGCGGGCCGATTGTGGCGGGTGCGGGGAGTCCCGCCTGATCCCGATTGCTGCGCCCGGCAGGCGTCAGGGCATGCCGGGCGCGCGCGAATCGCGGCGGATCAGGCCACCAGGTGCTGCTCGGCCAGTTCGGTGAGCGTCACGGTGCACAGGCCGCCGCGTTCCGCCTTGACGTCGGTCACCTTGAGCTGGGTGCCCGGGGCGAGGATGAACTCCTCCTCGCCGGTGAACGCGGAGAAGCTGCGGATGCCCACGGCCCGGGCGGGGTGCACCTCGAAGAGGGTGCGCTTGCCGCGGCGGCCGAGGAACGCCTGGGCCACGCCGAGTTCCGACGTGCACGAGGACACGCCCCACCACGTCACGGTCCGGCCGAGCGGGTACTGCGCCCGCAGGTCCAGCGACACCCCGCGCCACAGCGGTTCCTTGCGGACCGGGAGGCGCGACACGGCCGAGAACAGGAGTCGCAGGTACGGGAGGTACGGAACGATGCGGGTCCGGTCGGGATTGCGCAGGGTGGCGTTGATCTGGCGGTAGAACGCCGACTCGCAGGTGTAGAGGTAGAGGGCCGCGATCTCGTCGGCGGACAGGCCGTCGGTCGCGCCCGCCGACTGCTTCTCGCCGAACCGGTACGACTGCTCCGTGTGCCAGTCGAGCCCCGACAGCAGCTTGGCCACCGGGGAGACGGCCTCGCGGAAGTCCATGAGCGGGGTGTCGAACACGCCGGTGATCGCCGGAAGCTCCAGGCCCTCGTCCTTGACGCTGGCGAGCCGTTCCAGGTAGAGCTTGTGCAGCTCCATCGTGGAGGCGATGAACGCCCCCATGCGGTCGGCGGTGTCGGCGTCCGCCCCGCCGCCCTGAGCCGCGAGCTTGTTCCACCCCTTGCTGGGCAGCCAGTCGATCTCGTCGGCGCCGAGCGCCGCGAGTGCCGCGTTCACGTCGGCGAAGTGGTTGCCGTCGCAGAAGATGTCGCCCTGTGCCGCGGGGTTGGCGTGGTCGATGTGCCGGACCTCCACCTCGGGGTACTTCTTCTGGAGCCGGAGTACGACCTCCTTCAGGCTGCGCGCGTGAGCCCCCCACCACGCGAACACCACGCCCCGATCCGCCTCGTCGGCGTTCTGCTTGGCCCTGAGGATCTCCTCGACGAGCTTCTCGACGACCGGTCGCCAGAACGCGGTGTGCTGGTCGGTGCCCATGGCCCCGTCGCCGCTGGCGGTGAGTGCCGCGTTCAGCAGCAGCACGCCCTGCGTGAGCATCGCCTGGAACCACTCGGGCGGCTGAACGGTGTCGTGCTGCTTCAGGAGCGCGCGGATGTTGGCGATCGGCGTCTTCTTGGGGATCCCGTGCTTCCACATCGCCGCCGCCTTGATGATGCAGCGGATGGTGATGACCTTGCCGAACTGGCTGTCGGCCCAGTCGTGGAAGGTGTTGTCGAACATCGCGATGCCGGTGGCGCTCTCGGCCCGCGGGTACGGGTTCTGGCCGAAGACGACGACCTTCCACTTGTGCGGCGGGTTGGGCTTGAGCGCCTGGAAGGTCAGTTCGCGGACGGGTACGACCTGGGGGCTGCGGCTCGGACCGATGAAGGTGGCGGCGGCCGGTTGCGCCTCGATGATCGGCTTCAGGAGCGGTAGCCATGGCTCGCCGCCGCCCTTGAAGAGTTCGGCGAGGGCCAGCGGATCATTCGACTCGTTCGGGCCAGGCGAGGTGGGGCCGTCTTCGGGCGGGGTGGGGGTGGTGGCGTCGCGCGTCACATGGGCTCCCGGGGAGGCGAAGCGTGCCGGTGGCGGCACGGGGACTGAGGTGGGGGAATTGTGCCGCGTGAAGATCCCGGATGTGATGCGTTCGCATACGCGGAGATCATTCCCACATCCCAGGCAAGATCCGTTTTGTCGTTGCGGAGCTGTATGTTCGTGTCCGCTGAAAACGTCCCTCCCCCTCGCCTGGAGTGAGCCATGACCGTCAAGCCCGTGAAGCCGCCGCTCAAGGTGGTCCTGGTGGACGTCAACGCGAAGGTGGTGCAGGAGTGGCTGGCCGCGTTCGCCGACACCCCTGAGGTCGAGATCCACAAGGGCTCGGTCCTGTCGGAGCAGGTCGACGCCTGGGTCAGCCCGACCAACTCCCGCGGGCGGATGGACGGCGGGGTCGACGCCGTCATCAAGCGGCACCTCGGAGCCGGGATCCAGCTGCGCGTCCAGCGGGCGATCCGCGACCAGTTCGACGGGGCGCTGCCGGTGGGCAGTGCCGTGTGCGTGCCGTCCGGGGCGACCAACCCGAAATTCCTGATCTCGACACCGACGATGGAGCAGTCGGCGCAGGATGTGAGCGAGACGCTGAACGTGGCCCTGGCGTGCGCCGCCGCGTTCCAGGCCATCCACATGCAGAACGAGAAGGAGCCGGACAGCATCAAGTCGGTCGCGCTGGTCGGCATGGGCGCGGCGACGGGCCAGGTGCCGCCGCGGGTGTGCGCCAACCTGATGTGGACCGGCTACACGCTGTTCAACGACTACTACTTCCGCGACTACGACGACCTGCGCAAGACGATCCGTGAGCAGCTCGACGACATCGACAGCCGCCCTGAGGAGCGGGTCCGGATCAAGCCGCCCTCCGACGGGCCCCGCGGCTGACGCCGCGGCGCGGTCACTCCCACACCGCGGACTCCGGGTCGACGCCGTGCGCCTTCGCGTTCGCGAAGATCACGTCGCGCAGCCAGGCGGTCAGGCCCGGTGCGATCGCCTCGAAGTGCTTGGCGAACCGGGGATCGTCGGCATACATCCGTCCCATGCACGCCTGCATCGAGTGCGTGCAGTCGAAGTACGTCGAGATCAGCGCGCGGTGACGCTCGGCGAGGGCGTTGGCGTCGTCGGAGCCGGGCACGACGCCGGCGCGCATCGCGGCGACGAGGTCGGCGTTGAGAGCCTCGGTCGTGGCCATGACGCCCTTCCAGTCCTCCGGAGTCATCCTGGCGGCCCGCTCGGCGTACTGTGCCCACTGCGCGCTGTCACCCCAGCGGTCCTCGGCCTCCTCGACCCAGGCGGGCTGCCAGTCGTCGCCGAAGATCTCGACCTGCTGCTCCGGGGTCAACCGCATCCCGGCCTTCGACGCCTCCAGCATGCGATCGACCGCGCTGACCATCTTCTGCAGCCGCGAGATGCGCTCCACGAGCTCTGACCGCTGCCGGCGCAGGTGGTCGCGCGCGTCGGTGTCCGGGTCGTCGAGGACCCGGCCGATCTCGGCGAGCGGGAACCCCAGCTCCCGGTAGACGAGGACCCTGTGGATCCGGGCGACGTCGTCGTCCGAGTAAACCCGGTATCCGGCCCAGGTGCGCCCGCTCGGACGTACGAGGCCGATCGTGTCCCAGTGGTGCAGCGTCTTCACGCTGACCCCGACGAGCGCGGCCGCCCGGCCAACGGTGAGGATGGCCATCAGCTCAGTATCGCTCACGCCGCCCGGGCCTCGATGCGCCGGCGCGTGCCGGATCAGGGCCGGCGCCGCGCCGCAGGCAGGAGTGCCGGGCTGACCCAGCCGTTGTCGGCGGGGTTGATGGTCACCCCGGGCGCCCGGCAGCTGGGACTCGAGGTGTTCCATGGTCCGGGGGCCGATGATCGCCGAAGTGATGGCGGGGTGGCGCGCCGCCGCCGGTGCGTCCCAGACGTCGGTACTCCATGAATGGCTCCTTTCCGGTCGTCGACACTCACTGTGCCGTCGCCGGACCCCGCGTGGCAGGACCCCTCAGCCCGGGTTGACCTGCAGGTAGGTGAGGACCGCCAGCACCCGGCGGTTGTGGTCGTCGCACGGCGGGAGGCCCAGCTTGGCGAAGATGTTGTTCGTGTGCTTGCCGATCGCCTTGTCCGTGACCTGGAAACGGGCGGCGATCGCGAGGTTGGACAGGCCCTCCGCCATCAGCGCCAGCACCTCCCGCTCGCGCGGCGTGAGCTCGGCCAGCGGCTCGTCGCGGCTGCGGCGGGTCAGCAGCTGCGAGACCACCTCGGGGTCCATGACGGTGCCGCCCGCGGCGACCTGGCGTACCGCGTCCACGAACCGGTCGACGTCGCCGACCCGGTCCTTGAGCAGGTAGCCCACGCCGCCGGACCGGTCGGAGAGCAGCTCGCGGGCGTACAGCTGCTCCACGTACTGGGAGAGGATCAGCACCGGCAGCCCCGGCACCAGGCGGCGGGCCTCCAGCGCGGTGCGCAGCCCCTCGTCGGAGTAGCCGGGCGGCAGCCGTACGTCGACCACGGCCACGTCCGGGCGGCCGCGGGTGAGCGCGTCCAGCAGCATCGAGCCGTTGTCGACCGCCGCGGCCACCTCGAAGCCGCTCGCCGTCAGCAGGCGGATCAGGCCGTCGCGGAGGAGGGCGAGGTCTTCGGCTATGACAACGCGCACGGGAGCTCCATGGTGAGTTCGGTCGGGCCGCCGGACGGGCTCCGCAGGACGAGCCGGCCGTCGAAGGCGGACAGGCGCCTGTCGATGCCGCGCAGGCCGGTGCCGGCAGCCCGGTCGGCCCCGCCGCACCCGTCGTCGCGTACCGCCACCCGGAGCAGGCCGCCCGCGTGGGACACCCGCAGCCACGCGCGGGACGCGCCGCTGTGCTTGGCCACGTTGGTCAGCGCCTCGGCGGTGGCGAAGTAGACCGCGGACTCGACCGGCGCCTCCAGGCGGCCGGGCAGGTCGATCTCGACCTCGACCGGCACCGGGCACAGCAGCGCGGCGGCCTCGACCGCGCCGGCCAGACCGCGGTCGGCCAGCACCGGAGGATGGACGCCGCGCACCAGGTCCCGCAGGTCGGTCAGGGCCTGGCCGGCGACCTCCCTGGCCTCGTCGATCATCATCCGGACCTGGGCCGGATCGCGGAGGTCGCGGGCCAGCCCCAGGTTCATCCGGATCGCGATCAGCTTGGCCTGCGCGCCGTCGTGCAGGTCACGTTCGATCCGGCGCAACTCGGCCGCCTGCGCGTCGACCACCACGGCCCGCGACTCGGTCAGCTGCCTGATCCGCGCGGCCGCGGTCGCCTCCGGGAGGAGCAGCAGCGCCGAAAGCCGCGCCTGTCCGGTCCTGAGCAGGGGCAGCGCCACCAGGATGATCGCCGCGATGGCCGTGGCGGAGACGCTGAGGGAGAACGTGTTCAGAGGGGTGGCCTCGACCACGTTCACCCGGAAGAAGATGTAGTCGAAGGCGGCCACCAGCCCCCACATGACGAGCGCGGGGACCGGCCACGTGACGGCGTGCACGGCCAGCCAGCCCAGCTCCCGCCACCGGGGTCCATCCTCGTGCGGAGCGGGCCGCGGATCCGGGTCGAGCACGCGTCCCGCCCAGGCCCGCTGCACCCCGGCCAGGGAACGGACGAGCGCGAGCACGCGGACCAGCAGCGGCACGCCGAGCCCGGCCACCGGGACCAGCACGGCGCTCACCAGCAGCATGGCGATCAGCACCAGCGCGGCCACACCCGTGGCGGCGTTCAGCAGCAGCCCGCCACCGGCGGCGAACGCTCGGCGGATCCCGGTCACGTGTGCAGTCTGCCCGACGCGCGGCGCGCAGGCGGTAGGTCCAGACCTACCTCCATGGTGGGCGCACCCCCATCGAGATCCGCCTGCCGGGCCGGAAGGCTGGCGGCCGTCAGCCGGACGATTGGGGGGAGACCATGATCGAAGTGAGCGGACTGACCATGAGATACGGCGCCAAGGTCGCCGTCGACGACCTGACTTTTACCGTGAAACCGGGGCTGGTGACCGGTTTCCTCGGCCCGAACGGCGCCGGCAAGTCCACCACCATGCGCGCTGTCCTCGGCCTGGAGGTCCCCACCTCCGGCAAGGCGCTGGTGAACGGCCACGCGTACGCGTCGCTGCCCCGGCCCATGCGCTCGATGGGGGCGCTGCTCGACGCCGGGGCGGTCCACGGGGGCCGCAGCGCGTACGCGCACCTCGCCTGCCTGGCCCGCAGCAACGGCATCGGCCCCGCTCGGGTGACCGCCGTCCTCGATCAGGTCGGCCTGAACGGCGTCGCCGGCAAGCGGATCAGCGGCTTCTCGCTCGGCATGCGGCAGCGCCTGGGGATCGGCGCGGCGCTCCTCGGGGACCCGGGGGTGCTGATGCTCGACGAGCCGCTGAACGGGCTGGACCCGGAGGGCATCCGCTGGCTCCGCGACCTGCTGCGCTCCCTGGCGGCCGAGGGCCGTACCGTGCTGCTGTCGAGCCACCTGATGAACGAGATGGCGCTCACCGCCGACCACGTCGTCGTGATCGGGCGGGGCCGGCTGATCGCCGACACCGCCATGGACGCCCTGGCCGGGCACTTCCAGCGCGACGTGCTGGTGCGTACCCCTCACCCGGAACGGCTCGCCGGCGTCCTGCGCGCGCAAGGGGCGGCGGTGACCCCCGAGGACGACGGCGCCCTGTCGGTGCGGGACCTGGACGCGGCCCGGATCGGCGTCCTCGCGCTCTCCGCGGGGATCGCGCTCGCGGAGCTGTCCCCGCGTGCCGCGTCCCTGGAAGAGGCGTTCGTACGGCTCACCGAGGACAGCGCCGAGTACAAGGCGGGCGCCCGATGATCGACGTGATCGCTTCGGAGTGGCAGAAACTCCGCTCGCTCCGCTCGAACCTCTACCTGCTGGCCTGCTCGGTGGCGGCCGTCCTGGCCTGCGCCGGGGTGGCGTTCATGATCGGGCGCGGGTTCGACAACCAGTCGCTCCAGGAGCGGATGGCCTTCACCAGTAATGGGGACGGCCTGGGCAACGGGATCGCGGTCGCCTACTTCGTGTTCGCCGCGCTGGGCGCCCTCGCGATCACCTCGGAGTACAGCACCGGGATGATCCAGACGAGCCTGGTGGCCGTGCCGCGCCGGCAGGTGCTGCTGCTGGCCAAGGTCCCGGGGCTGGCCGCGGTCGCGCTGGTGGCGGGCCAGATCCTGGCGTTCGGCATGCACGCGGCGGCCATGGCGGTGCTCGGCGACCGGGCCGGGCAGTTGCTCCGCGACGGGCAGACGCTGGGCACGGCGCTGTCGGAGCCGGGCGTGCTCGCCTCGGTGGTGCTCGCCGGGCTGTCGATGGCGGCGGTCGCCCTGATCGGGCTCGGCGTCGGGGCCGCGATCCGCTCCACCCCCGGCGCCCTGGTCGCGCTGATCGTGATCATCGTGGTGCTGCCGGTGGTGGCGAAGACGCTGCCCAGGCCGCTGCGCGCCCAGGCCGGCTCGTTCATGATCGAGAACCTGCCGCTCCAGATCGCGGGGGTCGGCGGCGGGATCCTGCCGCCTGCCGCGGCGGCAGGACTGCTGGTCGCGTACGTGGTCGCAGCGCTGACGGCGGGCGCGGTGACGATCGCGCTCAAGGGACGCCGGATCAAGGCGCTGGCGGTGGGAACGGCCGCCGCCGTCCTGGTGTCGGCGGTGCCCGCCGCCGCGGCCGGTTCGCCGGGCTCCGGCCCGTCGTCGCTGGACTGGGCGGCCTGTACGGACGGCGCCAAGGACATGCGGTGCGCCTCGATCGAGGTGCCGGTGGACTGGGCCAGGCCGGCCGGGCGGAAGATCCGGCTGACCGTCGGCCTGCTGCCCGCGACCGGCGCCGAACGCCGGATCGGCACGGTGTTCGCGGTCCCCGGCGGGCCGGGCGCCTCGGGCGTGGCGGACCTGGGCACGCATGCGGGCAGCTTCGCCGAGCTGCGGGATCGTTTCGACGTGGTCAGCGTCGAGCCCCGCAACACCATCGACAAGGGTGTGCTGCCGTACGACTGCCTCGTCTCGGGCCCGTGGATCACCTTGCCCGACACCCGCGCCGAGTACGCCGAGCTGGGCAGGCGCAACCGGGCGGCGGCTGAGCGGTGCCGCGCCGCCGATCCCGAGTTCTTCGACCACCTCGACTCGGCCTCCGTGGCGCGGGACATGGAGGCGATCCGCGTCGCGCTGGGAGAGGAGAAGCTGAGCTTCATCGCCACCTCCTACGGCGGCATGCCCGCGATCGCCTACTCCCGGCTGTTCCCCGGCCGGGTGCGCGCGATGGTGTTCGACGGCACGCTCAACCCGTATGCGGACCGCGTGCAGGGCAGGCTCCCCCATGAGGAGTCCTTCACCCGCTTCGCGGCCTGGTGCGCGGCGACCACCACCTGCGCGCTGCACGGTCAGGACGTCGGCGAGGTCTGGCGGGCGCTGGTGGCGCGGGCCGACCGCTCCCCTGTGCCGGTCAGGGGAGAGCGGGCAACCTACAGCGGGTTCGACATCAAGGAGGCCGCCGCTCCCAGCGTCATCTCACCGGGTCCGGAGCCCGAGTTCCCCCGGTGGAAGGAACTCGCCGAAGCGATCAAGCGGGCCGCCGCCGGTGACGCCTCCGGGTTCGCCGACTATGTCAGGCAGAGCACGAAAAGCCTGAAGGTCCCCTCGTTCACCGGGATGAACATGACCCACTGCCCCGACGGCCTGGGATTCCGCGACTACGAGGAGTATCGGGAGAAGCGCCGCGAGGGTGAGCGCCTGCTGCCGAACCTCGCCGGGATCGAGCTGTGGCACCCGCTCGCCTGCGTCGGCTGGCCGTCCCCGGTCACCAACCCCCCCGCGCCGCTGCCCGCCAAGGGGCTGCCGCCCTACCTGGGCGTCGGCTCCTGGACGGACTTCGACGGGGCCGCGGACATCGTACGGCGCGTGCCCGGCTCGGCGGCGATCCAATACCAGTGGTACGGCCACGGGCTCTACAACAGCGGCGTCCCGTGCGTCATCGGCCACGTCAACCGCTACCTGACCAGCCTGCGCCTGCCCGCGCAGGGGACCGTCTGCCGCCCTCCGGCGTGAGCCTCAGAGCAGGCCCAGCTCGCCGAGGGGTTTGCGCCAGTAGTCCTCGTCGAGGGACCTGCTCTGGAGGAGGGCCTCGGTGTCGTCATGGGTGCGGCCGAGGTCGGCGGTGACGTGCAGGATCCGGTTGAAGGTCCTGAACGCCTCGTCGTCACCCGGCTGCATCCGGCAGCGGTGGATGCGCTCGTACCAGTACTTCTGCTCCGCCTCGATCCGCGGCAGGAGCTCGGCGCGGGTGAGAGTGCGTGCTTCCTCGATGGTCAGCCTCTCGAAGCCTGGCATGGCCTCATTGTGCCCAGGCTTCGGCTCTCGGCTGACAATCCCGCGAAAGATTAACGGTCTGCATTAGTCTTGCCACCGTGAGTAACAGAGTGCTCCGGCGGATCGGGCGGCGCGGCGCCTCCCTGGCGTTCGTCGGCCTGTTATCTCTGGCCATCGCCGCCTCGCTGGCCTTCGCGCCGGCGAGCCAGCGTGCCACCCCCTCCTACGCCGTGCTGGCCTCCATCGCGCCGCTGGACGTCTGGGCCGTGCTCTGGTTCGCCACCGGCCTGCTGTGCCTGGTGCAGATGTTCCTGCGCTCCGACCGGATGGCCTTCGCCGCCGCCACCGCGCTGGTCCTCCTGTACGGCCTGGTGTTCCTGGTCTCGACGTTCACCGGAGACAATCCGCGCGGCTGGGTCGGGGGTGCGGTGTGGCTGGCGTTCGGCGGCTGGATCACGCTGATCGCGACCTGGCCCGAGGCCGTCACGCTCGACCGGCTCCCGGGCTCCGGCTCGGCGGTGATCGTCGCCAACGCCGCCGGGATCATCCAGTCGTGGAATCCGCAGGCCGCCACCATGTTCGGCTGGAGCACCGACGAGGCGGTCGGGCGGCCGTTGACGATGCTCATGCCATCGCGCTTCCGCGACAAGCACGACATGGGGCTGACCAAGGTGCGCGTCAACGGACACTCCGAGCTGGCCGGTCGGATCATTCCGCTGGTCGGCCTGCGTCGCGACGGCACGGAGTTCGCCATCGCGCTGACCGTCAACGCCTGGCACAGCGACGACGGGATCACGTACACCGGCGTGATACGCCCAGTGGAAGGAGGCCACGCTGACTGACATCCTCATCCAGGTCGCCCTCGGGATCGTCCCGCTCGGCGTGGCATACCTGGCCTTCCGCTCCGCCACCGACGCCAACAAGAAGACCCAGCAGACCGCCATCCTCCAGGCCGAGCGCCAAGCCGAGTTAGAACGCTCCAAGGTGGACGCCGAGGCCTTCCTCAGGGCGAAGACGATCTACGAGGACGCGCTCAGCCAGATGGAGAAGCAGCTGACCAGGGTGCAGAATCAAGCCTCCCAGCTCGGCACCGACCTGGTCAGCGAGCAGAGCACGGCCACGGCGATGCGCGACCAGATCGGCCAGCTCCAGGCCCAGATCCGGGCGCTCGAACGCACCGTCGTCGCCCTGCGCGCCCAGCTCATCGCCGCGGGGATGGCTCCCGTGCCCCCGTCCGAGGCCACCGGCCCCTACTTGCGCAGGCGCCTGCTCGGCGAAGGATAGAAGACCTCACCTCAGGGCCGAATGATCGGGCTCCCCCCGCCCCTCCTGGCCGATCAGAGCCCGTGTGCCTCGGCCAGCAGCTCGGCCGAGCGCAGCCAGATCTTCCTGTCGGTGGCCGAGAAGGCCACGATCAGCTCATCGGCGTCGGCGAGCTTGGCGAACCGGTCGACATACTCCTTGACCTCCGCCGCGTCCCCGACCGCCGAATACTTGGCCATCTGCACGATCTGCTGCCCGGCCGGCGACTCGAGGATCATGTCCGCCTCCTCGGTCGTGAACGTGCGCCCCCGCCCCAGGAATCTGCTCACCCTCAGCCGCTTCGAGGCCAGGAACTGCTCCTGCGCCTCCTCCGACGTGTCCGCCGCGATCACGTTGAGCGCGGCGATGACATGGGGCCGGTCGAGCTGCGCCGACGGCTGGAAGTCGCGCCGGTAGAGCGCCACGGCCTCCTCCAGGGCGGCCGGGGCGAAGTGCGAGGCGAACGCGTACGGGAGCCCCAGCGCGGCGGCGAGCTGGGCGCCGAACAGCGAGGAGCCGAGGATGTAGAGGGGGACGTTCGTGCCCTTGCCCGGCGTGGCCTCCACGCCCGGGATCCGGGACTCGTCCGAGAGGTAGCCCTGCAGCTCCAGGACGTCCTGCGGGAACGCGTCGGCTACCGACGGGTTACGGCGCAGGGCGCGCAGGGTCTGCTGGTCGCTGCCGGGCGCCCGGCCGAGGCCCAGGTCGATGCGCCCCGGATGCAGGGTCTCGAGGGTGCCGAACTGTTCGGCGATGGTGAGCGGGGCGTGGTTCGGGAGCATGACGCCGCCCGCCCCGAGGCGGATCGTCCGGGTGTGGGCGGCGACGTGGGCGATGAGCACGCTGGTCGCCGATGAGGCGATGCTGGCCATGTTGTGGTGCTCGGCGTACCAGATCCGCCGGTAGCCCAGTTCCTCGGCCCGCTGGGCCAGGGCCACGCTGGCGGCGAAGCTTTCCGCCGCCGTCTCGCCCTCTCCGATGATCGCCAGATCGAGGATGGACAGCGGCAGAGCCATGAGTACGCGCCTTTCGCAGAGCGGTTCGACCTGGCTGTGGACAACAGCCGCGAAGGCGCCGTTATTTCACCGATGGGCCCCTGGGCGGGCGCAGGGGCCCATCGAGTCTCATGAGGCCGAACAGGTCACCGGTGACGGGACGCCGTTCTGGCCGCTCCAGTTGGCGACGAAGCCGAACGTGGTGCTCGCCCCGGCTCCGAGGGCGCCGTTCCAGTTGAGGTTGGTCACGGTGACGGTGCCGCTGCCCGAGAGGTTGCCGTTCCAGAGCTGCGTGATCGTCTGCCCGTTCGGGAACGTCCAGCCGACCCTCCAGCCGGCGATGGCGGACGAGCCCGTGTTCTTCACGGTGACCTCACCCTGGAAGCTGCCCTGCCACTGGCTGGTCACCTTGTACGTCGCCGTGCAGCCCGCCGGGCCGGTGGTCGGGGTGACGGTCGGCGTCACGGTCGGGGTGACGGTCGGGCCGACGGTGGGCGGCGGGGCGGCGATGGCCAGGTCGTAGGCCCGCTGCGGCACGAACTGTCCCGCGCTCGCGATGCACCCGTCCGCCTCGCCGGGCGGCTTGACCCAGAGGTAGGCGTCGACGGCCGAGTCGCCCGTGTTCGTGGTGCTCCAGGTGCCGGTGGCGCGGCCCGCCGGGTCGCACCACTCGCTGCCCTGCGGCCCGTTGCCGTTGCGGCTGGTGTCGATGACCGCCTTCAGCCTGGACACGCCGGTCGCCGCGATGACGCTCTTGGCGTACGACACCAGGCCGGAGCTGTAGCGGTAGTTGGAGGTGTTGACGGCGAGGCCGTCGGCGCTGTTGGCCACGTCCGCGCCGTTCAGCCTGGACGCGGCCTCCGAGGCGGACAGCCAGGCGTCGTGCCCGATGTCAAAATAGACCTTGACCTGCGACGACGTCCCCTTGAGCTTCTTCCCGGCGTACGCCATGGAGGCCTTGACCTCGGCCTGCTGCGAGGCGTTCATGCAGTTCGACATGATCGCCAGCGCGTCCGGCTCCAGCACGACCGTGGCGGGCCGGCCGCCGAGACCGGCCGCGATCTGGTCGATCCAGGCCCGGTACGACGCATGGTCCGGCGCGCCGCCCGCGCTCGCGCCGCCGCAGTCGCGGTTCGGCATGTCGTACACGACCATGATCGGGATCTTGCCCGCCGACGCGGCGGCGCCGACGTACGCGTCGACCTGGCTGCGCACGGTGGCAGGGTTGTACGTGGCGAACCACCGGCCCTGGGGGACGGCGGCGATCCGGTCCCTGATCACCGGGGTGCGGCTGTCGTTGGGGTTCGCGGCGACCCATTTGGCCGCGTTCGTCTGCGGATCCACGTAGAAAGCGGAGTCGGCGGCCTCGGCGGTGGATGAGGACAGGACGATCGCCCCCGCCGCGGCCATCGCGGCCGCCGAGAGGAGCACCGCCAGGACGGGCCTTCTGCGAGACATGAATTTCACTCCGTCCGTCATGTGGGAGCGCTCCCACCGGCACCTCGGATCGTAGGTAACCGTCAGTGCCCGCTCAAAGACATCCGATCGCTGCCGTCCACGTCTTCCCAGGCCAGACCCTTGACAGGGGGTGAAACTTTCAGCGCAGGCAGGCCTCGAAGACCGCGGTCAGGCGGTCGACGTCGGCCGGGGTGGCCGGCTCGGGGCCGAGACGGCGGCGCATGGCGCCGATGCCGAGGAAGACCGCCGTCGCCATACGCGCTCTGGCGTGGGCGTCCGGGCCGCCCAGTTGCTCCTCAAGGGGGTCGAGCACCGCCGTGATCAGGCGCTCGCGAGCCACGGCCTGGATCTCCGGATCGCCGGCGGAGCGTTCGAGGGTGCGCAGGATCGGGCTCTCCGGCGGGTGCTCCATGCGCTCGGCCGCGTATTCCGCCAGACGCCGCGGCAGGCTCTCGCGGTCGCCGCCGAACAGGTCTCTTATGGTCGGCTCCCCGTCCAGGACCGCGCCGAAGAGGCCGGCCTTGGAGCCGAAGTAGCGGCCGACCAGGGCGATGTTGGCGTCCGCGGCAGCGGCGATCATGCGCACGGTCACCCGTTCGTATCCCTGCTCACCGAAGAGCGTGCGGGCCGCACGAAGGATCCGCTCGCGGGTGGCCTCGCGGTCACGCGGCCTGGCCTCAGACACCTGAGCTTCCACACCCCGCACTCTACTGAACACACCCCCACTTGCCGCGCGGCTAGTAAACAGGCGTATACTCAAGTTCGCAAAACTGTAGTAAGGGGATGTGGTGTCTTGGTAGCGCACGCTCAGGCCGCAGCCCCCGCGAGGCGGCAGTACACCCACCGCGAAATCCTCGAGGTCATGTCCGGGCTCATGCTCGCCATGCTCACGTCGATGATCTCGACCTCTGTGGTGGGCACGGCGCTGCCGACGATCGTGGGTGAGCTGGGCGGTCAGGATCAGTACTCATGGGTCGCCTCCGCGACCATGCTGACCATGACGGTGTCCACGCCGTTGTGGGGCAAGCTGTCCGACCTGTTCGGGCGGAAGCTGCTCTTCCAGACCGCGCTCGGACTGTTCGTCGCGGCCTCGCTGGTGGCCGGTCTGTCGCAGAACATGGGACAGCTCATCGCGGCGCGGGCCGTACAGGGTCTTGGCGTGGGTGGTCTGTCGGCACTCGCGCAGGTGATCCTGGGAGACATCGTGTCCCCTCGCGAGCGTGGGCGCTACTCCGGCTACATGGGCGCGGTCTTCGGGATCTCCACGGTCGCGGGTCCGCTGCTCGGCGGGTTCCTGGTGGACACCGACTGGCTCGGCTGGCGCTGGTGCTTCTACGTCGTGGTGCCGTTCGCCTTGGTGTCCTTCGTGGTGATCCAGAAGGTGCTGAAGCTGCCGAAGATCAAGCGGAGCACCTCGATCGACATCTGGGGCGCGACGACGATCACGGCCAGCGCGAGCGCGCTCATGCTGCTGCTGACGCTGGGCGGCGTCGAGTTCGAGTGGAACTCGGTCTGGACGTACTTCCTGGCGGCGCTCTGCCTGCTGATGCTGGCCCTGGCGGTGCTGTCGGAGCGGACCGCGCGCAACCCGATCCTGCCGCCGCGGCTGTTCCGCAACCGTACGTTCGTGCTCACCGGCCTCGCCTCGCTGTTCGTCGGCATGGCGATGTTCGGCGCGATGATCTACCTGCCGCAGTACCTGCAGATCGTCAAGGGCCTCAGCCCCACCGAGTCCGGCCTGATGACGCTGCCCATGGTGGTGGCGCTGTTCCTGGCCAGCGTGATCTCCGGGAAGATCGTCACCCAGACCGGCCGGTGGAAGATCTTCCCGGTCGTGGGCCTGCTGGTCGTGGCGGTCGGGCTGTTCCTGCTGTCCCGGCTGCACGTGGACTCCAGCGATTGGCTCATCGGCTTCGACGTGGCGGTGCTGGGCACCGGGCTCGGCCTGTCCATGCAGATGCTCATCCTGGCCGCCCAGAACGGCTCCGAACCCCGTGACATGGCCTCCACCACGTCCGGCGTGTCGTTCTTCCGCTCGCTGGGCGGCGCCGTCGGTGTGGCGGCGTTCGGCGCGATCCTGACGAACCGCCTCAAGGACGAGATAGCCGACATGCTCAGGGCCGCGCACATCACGCTGCCCGGCGGCCCGAACGTCAAGCTCGGCAGCCCGAGCGCCATCCAGCAGCTGCCCACGCCGATCAAGAACATCGTGCTGGAGGCGTTCACCAGGGGCCTGGAGACCGTGTTCATGGTGGGCGTGCCCATCGCGCTGCTCGGGTTCGTGGCGACGATCTTCCTCAAGGAGCTGCCGCTGCGCGGCTCCGCGACGCCGGCCCCGGCGCCGCAGCCGCTGACCAAGGACGACCTGGTCCTGGCCGGGCTGCTGCTCGAGCTGATCGCCCAGCGCATCGAGCGGACCAACGGCCAGCCGTCCGCCCTGCTCACCGCGGTCGCCAAGATGGCGCCACCGGACGACCGCCCCGAACGCGAGCGGGCCCGGTCCGTCGCCAAGAACGTGCTGCGGCCGACCTCGCGAGCCCTCATCGCGCAGGCCGCGCCCCCGCAGAAAGACCTCGTCTCAGGAGGAATCTCACAGTGATTCGCAAGTTCGTGGGCGCCGTCACGGCCGCCCTGGCCGTCCTGGCCGGGCTGTGGCTGATGATCGCCCCCTTCGCCCTGGGGACCCAGCCGGAGGACGCCGACTGGACGAACGCCACCCAGTCGGAGTTCTTCACCGGCCTCGGCGTGGCCGTCGTGGGGCTCATCGGCGCGATCTGCTTCGTGCTGGCCATCCACGAGGAGCTCGTGGTGCGGGGCCTCGTGGCCGTCCGGCAGCGGCAGCCCGAACCGGAGCCGGAGCCCGTGCCGGCGGCGCCCCAGGCGTCGTCCGCCGAGCTGGCGAGCCTGCTGGCCCCTCTCGTCGAGGCGCTGCGCGAGGACATGAACAACTCGGGTGAGCACCGCCGTAACGGCAAGGCTTCCCTGGTCGGAGTGGAGGACAACCGATGAAGGCCAAGCTGGGCGTCTCCGCCCTCGTCCTGCTGTTCCTCGGGGGCCTGTGGCTGGTCGCCGCGCCGTTCGCGGTCGGTTACCAGGCGAGGGGCGCGGCCTACGTCGACGCGACGGTCAACGACCTGTGGCTCGGCGGCTCGATCGCCGCGGTCTCGTTCGTGTCCCTCGTGATCTACGCGGCCGACGCCCTGCGCGAGCTGGCGCACCGCGATGTGCTGATTGCCGAGCACCGCTCGGGAAGCCGTGATGGACGTCCTCGCTCCGCTGCGGTTCCATCACGGCACTCCGACAGCTGACGCGAGACGTGCCGTGTTCGGCGGTGAAACAGACCCCGGACGGGAGCCACTGACCGGCAGGCTCCCGGCCGGGCAGTTCGAGATCGGCAAGGACGGTGCCGGCCTGCTCGTGGTGGGCTTCGACGGATCGGGCCCGAGCCGCAACGCGCTCGCGTACGCGGCCGGGCTCGCCCGGCGGGACAACGCGGCGCTGCTCATCGCCTTCGTGGAATCGCTCAACAGCGCCGCCCTGTGGTTCTTCGCCGGGTCGCCGATCATCCCCGACGCGGCGGCCGACCTGACCGAGGATCTGCGGGACGAGCTGAGGGGCGCGGGCGTTCCTTGGCAGTTCGTCAGCATGCGCGGGGACGCGGTGCGCGAGCTGGAGACGCTGGCCAGCACATACATGGCCGACGCCATCGTGGTGGGCCGCTCGCGCTCGTCCTGGCACGGCTCGGTGGCGGTCGGGCTGGCGAAACGGGCTCGCCGTACTGTGCTGATAGTGCCCTGAGCTGGTCGGACGTCGCATATGGTGGCGAGATGAAACGTGCTGCCGCCATGGCGTTCGTGGTGCTCGCTTCCGTTTCGTGCGGGACGGGCAAGCCTGCCGCCACGGGTTCCGTCCCCAAGGAGAGCGCTCCCGCCTTCGAGAGCCTCGACTCACCCACGCCGTCGCCCACCACGGGCGCGCCCGGCTCGACCGCCCCGCCGGCCTTCAGCGCCAAGATCTCGCGGCTCTCCCGTCAGCAGCTGCCGTACTCGTGGCGGCCCGGCTGCCCGGTCCACTACCGCGACCTGCGGCTGATCACGATGACGTACTGGGGCTTCGACGACAAGCCGCACACCGGGCAGCTGGTGGTGAACAAGGCGGTCACCGACGACATCGTGACGGTCTTCAAGAAGTTGTACGGCTGGCGCTGGCCCATCGAGCGGATGAAGCTGGTGGACGCGTACAAGGGTGACGACTTCGACTCGATCGAGGCCAACAACACCTCGGCCTTCAATTGCCGTCAAGCGACCGGGTCCACTCATTGGTCCAAGCACGCGTACGGGCAAGCGATAGACGTCAATCCCATCCAGAACCCATATGTCACCGCAAGTGGTACCACAGCGCACCAAGCATCCAAAAAGTTCACCAAACGCCCCATGAAGGGAAAGGGAGTAATAAATCCCGGTGACAAGGTAGTTAAGGCCTTTGACCAGGTTGGTTGGGAGTGGGGCGGCTACTGGTCAGGTGCCAGGGACCTGCAGCATTTCAGCAAGGGCGGAGGCTGAGAGAATCCCCCCATGGCGGCTAAGGACGGCGACGGCTGGATCGAGTGCTCCCAAGGCCACAGGCACTGGGGGCTGCACGGCGCCTCCGGGCTGCTCGTCGTGCACCACGACGAGTCCGGCACGCCGTACGTGCTCATGCAGAAGCGCTCCTGGTGGAGCCACCACGGCGGCACCTGGGGGCTGCCGGGCGGGGCGCGCGACAGCCACGAGGACGCCGTCGCCTCCGCGCTGCGGGAGGCCCGCGAGGAGGCGGCGCTAGCCGGCGAGGGGCTACGGGTGCAGGGCGTCTACCGTGACGATCACGGCGGGTGGGTGTTCGAGACGGTGATCGCCGCTTCGCCCGAGCTGCTGGCCGCCGCCCCCGCCAACCGGGAGAGCAGCGAGATGCGCTGGCTCCCGCTGCCGCAAGTGACCGACCGGAAGCTGCATCCCGGCTTCGCCGCCACCTGGGACGAGGTCCAGGGGGAGATCAGGCCGGAGACCCTCGTGCTCGACGTGGCCAACATCGTGGGCGCGCGGGCCGAGCACGGCTGGTGGCGCGACCGGCTCGGCGCGGCGACCCGGCTGCTGGAGGCCGTGTCGAGGCTCAGGCTCACGCATCCGGTGCTGGCGCAGTGGTATCCGCGCGTCGTGGCGGTCGTGGAGGGCGCCGCCAGGAGCGCACCGGAGCTGCCGGGGGTCCAGGTGGTCGCGGCCACCGGGAGCGGCGACGACGCGATCGTCGACGTGGTGCGCGGGGCCAAGGCGTGGGAACGGGTGCTCGTCGTCACCGCGGACCGGGCGCTGAGAGAACGCGTGCACGAGCTGGGCGCCGAGACCGTGGGCCCGAAGTGGCTGCTCTCGCAGCTGGCCGAGTGAGCTCACGGGTGGGCTCACGGCAGCTCGCCGGCTGACCTGTCTTCAGCGTTCCGCGGCGAGCACGGCGTCGAAGGCGGCCTTCAGGCCCGTCACGTCGAGCACGCGTTGGAGCACGCCGTGCACCCCGACCAGGCGTAACGTACCGGCCTGGGCGGAAACCCGGCGCTGGTGCTCCACGAGCACCCACAGGCCGCTGGAGTCGCAGAACTCCAGCGCCTTGGCGTCGATGTCGACCCGCACGAGACCCTCGGCAAGCAGCTTGCCCAGACACTCCTTGAGCTGCGGCGCGGTGAGCTTGTCGAGGTCACCGTCGAGGCGGACGAGCGCTGCCGACCGGCCGCGCTCCACCTCAACGTTGAGATCCGCCACCTCCTGAACGTACACCCCTGTCACTGCAGCCGCTATCGTGGTTTCCGCACAGGAGGGTTCGCATAGTGGACGAGTGCAGCCGCCTTGAAAGCGGCCAGGTCAGCGATGGCCTCGTGGGTTCGAATCCCACACCCTCCGCTCAACAGCCCCTGCTCGTTGGACTGCCGCCCTTCCGCCGGGCCTGGTCAAGGCCCGTAGCGGCAGTCCACGTGGCAGAGTTCTCACTGTCCCGCGAAACCGTCGCCCACGCAGGCGGCGAGCTGTAGATAGGCGTCCCTGGTCGGCTCCTGCAGCCGATCGAGGTCGATCTCCGCGCCCTCCTCCAGATGCGGGTCGTACGGCACCCGGACCACCGCGCGGCACCTGGCGGCGAAGTGGGCCTCCAGTTTCTTGATGTCCACCGCCGACTTCGAGCGCGGTCGCACGCTGCACAGCACCACGGTCGCGTTCTTCACCAGGTCGCCGTAGTGGTGCGCCTCCAGCCAGTCGAGCGTCGCGGAGGCCGCCCTGGCGCCGTCCACGGACGGGGAGCTGACCAGCACGATCTGGTCGGCCAGCCCGAGCACGCCGCCCATCGCGGAGTGCAGCAGGCCGGTGCCGCAGTCGGTGATGCAGATCGAGTAGAAGTTCTCCAGCACCTGGGAGACGGCCTGGTAGTCGGCGCCGCTGAACGCCTCGGACACCGACGGGTCCCGGTCGGAGGCGAGCACCTCCAGCCGTGAGGGCGCCTGCGACGTGAACGCCCTGATGTCCACGTAGCGCTTGACCTGGTCACGCTCGTTGAGCAGGTCGCGCACGGTGGCCGAGGTCTCCAGGACCAGCTTGTCGGACAGGGTGCCGCGGTCGGGGTTGGCGTCCACGGCGATGACCCGGTCGCCGCGGATCTGGGCCAGGGTGGCGCCGAGGCCGACCGTGGTCGTGGTCTTGCCCACGCCGCCCTTCAGGCTCAGCACGGCCACGCGGTGGTGGCCGGCGGTGACCGGGGTGCGGGCCCTGCTCACCAGCTCGCGGCGGCGGCGGACCTCCGGGGGTTCGCCCGGCTTGATCCAGCCTCCAGACGCCTTGTAGATCAGGCGGCGCCAGCCCTTGGAGGGGGCGTTACGCCGTCCGCGTAGCAGGGACTCCGGGTCGAGGCTGTCGGCGGTCGGGCGGCCGGTGACCGGCGGCCTGGGCGGGGCGGTGAACACGGGGATCGGGGCAGGGCGGCGCCGCCGCTCCGCGGGCGGCGGGATCTCCCGCTCCGCGGGGCGCCATTCGGGCTGCTCGGCCCACTGCTGGGGCTCCTCCTGCTGGACCGGCTCTGACCACGAAGGCCGTTCCTGCTGGGCCGGCTCCGACCACGAAGGCCGTTCCTCACGCCGCTCCTCAGGCTCCGCGGGCTCGGGCTTCGGCCACTCCACGTCCTTCGACCACGACGGCTCCGCGTCCTTCAGCCAGGCCGGGTCCGTGTGCTCGTCCTTCGACCGCGAGGGCTCGGGGTGCTCGGGCTCCTGCGCGGTGGCCGGCTCCGACCACTTGGGAGGCTGGATCGTCGGCAGGGTGTCCGACGGCTCCGGCCACTGCGGGCGCTCGTTCTTCGGAGAGGTGTCCGCCGAGGCGGACTCGCCGTCCTTCTTCTCCTCGGCAGGCTCGGCTTCGGCCGCTTCCGCTCGGGCGGTCTCCTTCTCCGGCTCCTCGCGGGGCGGCTCGGGCGCCCGTGCCCACTCGGGCACGGACGTCCAGGACGTGTCCTGCGTCTCCTGCTCCGACGTCTCAGGCGGGGTGAACGACAGCGCGTACGTGTCGGTGTCGTCGGGCCGCGGCAGCGGCTTCAACGGAGCGTGGAACGGGTCGTCTTCGCGCACGGAGCTCGGTGGAGTGGCCGGGGGCTCCTTCGTGGCCGCGCTGGCTGTGCCGAGCCACTCTGCGGCCTCCATCTCACCGTCGGGCAGGTCCTCGGCCGCCGCGGCGCCGTACACGGAGTCGACGGCCGCGCGGAACAGCGGCGGCGTCGGCGTGTCAGGCTGCGTGGGGACCATCCGCCACGGGTCCTGGGGGTACGGCGAGGCGACCGGCTCGTCGGCAGCCGCGGTCGAGGCGCTGACAGAGACGGGGGCCTCTTCCGTCTCCTTGATCGCGTCGAGCCACGCCAGCTGCTCCTCGAGCGATTCCTCTCGATCGTGTCTTGCCACCGTGTTCCCCCTCGGGTGGGTCTAAAGGGGCAGCAAATACCTTGCAGATTAACGCCACGGGCAACCACACAGCTCGGCAACCCACAACTTCTTTGCCCGGCTACCGTAGTTCGCATGCGAGCCATTGAGATCGCCGAGCCGGGCGGACCAGAGGTGCTTCAGTGGCGTGAGGTGCCTGACCCCCGGGTCGAGCGGGGAGAGGTCCTCATCGACGTGGCCGCCTCGGCGGTCAACAGGGCCGATGTCCTGCAACGGCAGGGGTTCTACGAACCTCCGCCCGGCGCGTCGCCGTACCCGGGGCTGGAGGTCTCCGGCGTGGTGGCCGAGGTCGGCGCGGACGTCGAGCAGTTCAAGCCTGGTGACCAGGTGTGCGCGCTGCTCGCGGGCGGGGGTTACGCTGAGCGCGTAGCCGTTCCGTGGGAGCAGGTCATGCCGGTGCCGGACGGTGTGCCGCTGGTGGAGACCGCCGGGCTGCCGGAGGTGGCGTGCACGGTGTGGTCCAACGTGTTCATGATCGGGCGGCTGCGCAGGGGCGAGACGCTGCTGGTGCACGGTGGGGCCAGCGGGATCGGCACGTTCGCCGTGCAGCTCGCCAAGGCGCTCGGCTCGCAGGTCGCCGCGACGGTCGGTTCGGCCGACAAGGGCGAGCGGGTCAGGGAGCTGGGCGCGGACGAGGTCATCAACTACCGCGAGGAAGACTTCGCCGACAAAGTACGCGCGGATGTCATCCTCGACATCATGGGCGCCAAATACCTGGCCGGAAACGTCCGGGCGCTCCGCACCGGCGGCCGACTGGTGATCATCGGGCTGCAGGGCGGCCGCAAGGGCGAGATCGACCTGGGGGCCCTGCTCGCCAAGCGCGCCTCCGTGCACGCGACCGCGCTCCGCTCACGTCCGGTGGACGAGAAGGGGGCAATCGTCCGTAGTGTTGTGGACAACGTCTGGCCCCTGGTCAGCGCCGGGGCCGTGCGTCCTGTGGTGCACGCGAAACTACCGATGTCCGAGGCCGCCGAAGCCCACCGAATGTTGGATTCGGGGGAGCACGTCGGCAAGATCCTGCTAGTACGGTGAGTGTTATGAATGCTGAGGACAACAACACCCCTCACATCGTGGTGGTGGGCCCTGACTTCCAAGGTCAGGGCGATAGCGGCGAAGAGGATCGATCGGTCACCAACCTGGTCGAGCAGCCCGCCAAGGTGATGCGCATCGGCAGCATGATCCGGCAGCTCCTCGACGAGGTCAGGGCCGCGCCCCTCGACGAGGCCAGCCGCAAGCGGCTGAAGGACATCCACGCGTCCTCCATCAAGGAGCTCGAGGACGGCCTGGCTCCTGAGCTGGTCGACGAGCTGGAGCGGCTGTCCCTGCCGTTCACCGAGGAGAACGGCGCGCCGCCGAGCGAGGCGGAGCTGCGCATCGCGCACGCCCAGTTGGTCGGCTGGCTCGAAGGGTTGTTCCACGGCATCCAGACCACGCTGTTCGCGCAGCAGATGGCCGCGCGTGCCCAGCTGGAGCAGATGCGCCGGGCGCTGCCCGGCGTGCCGCAGGGAGACGACCAGCACCGCCCGCCCGGCGGTTCCGGCCCCTACCTGTAGCGGCGCCGGCGCCTGCTCCGGATAGCCGCCCGCGGCGGCTATCCGTAGAGCCGTTCGATCACCTGAGCGACGCCGTCGTCGTCGTTGGCCGCGGTCACGTGGTCGACGGCCGCGAGCACGTCCGGATGTGCGTTCGCGACCGCGTACGACGTGCCTGCCCAGCTCAGCATGGGCAGGTCGTTCGGCATGTCACCGAACGCGACCACCTCCGAGGGCTTGATCTCGTGCTGCCCGGCGAGCGCCGCCAGCGCCGTGGCCTTCGTCACACCCTGCGCGCTCATCTCGATCAGGCCCCTGCGGCTGGAGTGGGTCGCGGTCACCAGATGCCCCACCAACCCCTCCACGGTGGCCTGCAGCTCGTCCGCGTTCATCCTGTGGTGCAGGGCCAGCAGCTTGGCGCATGGACGGGCCGTCACGGAGTCGACGCATGCCGTTAGGGCCCCCCTGTCCAGGCCACCCAGGAGGAATTGTGACTCATGCGCAAAACCGGCTTCATACTCGACCGAAAATACGAGATCGGACACGTTCGCTCTTAGCTGATCCACGACTTCCTCGAGCACGTCGACCGTGATGAGGTGAGATTCCACTATCTGTTCGGTATGGAGATCGTAGATCAGTGCTCCGTTCGCACAGATTGCGAGCCCACGGTGACGTACGGCACCCGCGACCCCGCCCATCCACCGGGGCGGCCGCCCCGTCACGAACACGAGCACAGCGCCGGATTCCTCGACTCTGCCGAAGGCCGCCACTGTGCGGGGAGACACGGTTCCGTCGGTACGCAACGCGGTGCCGTCGAGGTCGGTGGCCACAAGACGGGGCGCGGGAAGGCTCTGCATAACAGGTTCCAGTTTGCCCGGTGATGCCGCCTGACAGAAATCTTCGTTGGTACGGGAACACCAACGCGCCAGAATGGTGTTAGATGTGATGGCGTTGTATTAGCTGATCCCGTAGTGAAAACCAGCATGACTTTGTCTGAGCCACCCCGGGTGCTTGCTGTACGACACACCGGGACCCACGAGGTGTGGGTCCCATAGATTCACATCCTGAGGGAGAGCTTTTATGGCTCAGGGAACCGTCAAGTGGTTCAACGCCGAGAAGGGCTTCGGCTTCATCGCCCCGGACGGCGGTGCGCCGGACGTGTTCGTGCACTTCTCCGAGATTCAAGGCAGTGGCTACCGCAGCCTTGAAGACGGTCAGCGGGTCGAGTTCGAGATCACGCAGGGCCAGAAGGGGCCGCAGGCCTCCCAGGTCCGCGCCATCTGACCTTGTAGCAGCGAGACAGGCCGGGGTTCGCTTCCAGCGGGCCTCGGTCTTTTGCTTGTTCCGGGTTGGTCACGGCCGCGAACCTTCTGGGCTTCGCGGCCATCCACCCCTACATGAGGTACGCCTGGTTATGTCACCCCGTGACCGTTGCCGGGGTGTTCGTGCTCTTCATCAACGACCACCTGCTCAAGCAGGCCTGGCCCGGGCCGCTCACGGGCAAGCTCAGCGACGTCGCGGGGCTGGTCGTCGCCCCCGCACTGGTGGCCCTGATCTTCTGGCGACGGGCCGATCTGGCGGCCACCGTGCTGACCGGGGTGCTCTTCACGCTCGTGAAAACCACGGAGACGGGCGCTGAGCTCGCTTCCCATGCCTGGACCCTCGTGGCGGGCCCATCGCGCGTCCTGGCCGATCCCACGGACCTCCTCGCCCTGCCCGCGCTCGCCCTGGCCTGGTGGGTACGCCGCCGCAGCCTGGAGTCGTACTCCGCGCGCTGGCGGGTGATGGTCACGATGCCGCTGGCCGTACTGGCGGTGACGGCCACGTCGGCCGCCCCCATGCCCACGGCCAGCTCCGTCAACGTGGATGGTGACTCGATCGTCGTCCACGTGCGGGACGGCCTCACCCAGATCTCCGACGACGGCGGGGTCACCTGGGAGGAGGACGGCGGCGCGTGGGAGAGCAGGCCGCTGCAGAGCGCCGCCTGCGTCCCCATGCAGGCGACGCGGTGCTATCGGGTGGTACCCGCAAGGGTGGCCGTCGAGCAGTCCGACGACGGCGGCAAGACCTGGGGCCCGTCATGGGCGCTCACCGCGGACGACCGCGAGCGGCTCACCCGGCGCTATCCGTCCTGGACCGGCCGGCACTCGATGGCGCTGGCCGTGCAGGCCCGTCCGGGCGGGCACGTCGTGGTCGTCGCGAACGGCCTGGACGGCATCCTGGTCCGCGACGTGTCCGGCAAGTGGCGGCGCGTCGGCCTGCCCGGCTCGTCGGAGATCAGCGCCGTGGACCTGTCGCCGGAGCGCAACGTGGCGATCTTCCTGGCCGCGTGCATGCTGTTCGGCGGAGCCGCAGCGGGGTTGCACCGCTACCAGCGCGTGTACATCGGGTTCGCCGCGGCCGCCGGCCTCGGCCTCTTCACCGCGCTCAGCACCCCCGATCCGATCTCCAGCGAGTACGCGGTGGTCCTGAGCCTGCTCGGCGTGCTCGCGACCCTGGCGGGCACGGTGGTGTGCCTCGTGCTGGCGGTGGCCGGCCGGGCCCGGCCCACTCCCGCGGCCATCGGGGTGCTGGCGGCCCCGCTCGTGTACGTGACCGTCTACACGCCCTTCTACGGCTGGTCGGTGGGCACCCCGGGCCCCTACTGGGTCGCCGTCGCCCTGGCCGTGCTGCTGACCGGCCTGGTCGTGCTCGCGGGCGCCGTCCTCGTCAGGTACGACGCCCGCCGCGCCTACTTGGACGGCTCCAGCACGTCGAGGCCCACGTAGGGCCGCAGCGCCTTGGGAACCACCACGGAGCCGTCGGCCTGCTGGTGGTTCTCCAGGATCGCCACGATCCACCGGGTGGTGGCCAGCGTGCCGTTGAGCGTGGCCAGGTGCTGCGGCTTGCCGTCCTTGTCGCGGTAGCGGACGGCGAGCCGGCGGGCCTGGAACTCCGTGCAGTTGGAGGTCGAGGTCAGCTCGCGGTAGCGGCCCTGGGTCGGGATCCACGCCTCGCAGTCGAACTTGCGGGCCGCCGACATGCCGAGGTCTCCGGCCGCCGTGTCGATGATCCGGTAGGGCACCTCGATCTTGGCCATCATCTCCTTCTCCCAGGCGAGCAGGCGCAGGTGCTCCTCGTGGGCGTCCTCAGGACGCACGTACGAGAACATCTCGACCTTGTCGAACTGGTGGACGCGGATGATGCCCCTGGTGTCCTTGCCGTACGAGCCGGCCTCGCGGCGGAAGCACGACGACCAGCCCGCGTAGCGCAGCGGCAGGTCGCCGCCGTCGAGGATCTCCTGGGCGTGGTAGCCGGCCAGCGAGACCTCCGAGGTGCCGACGAGGTAGAGGTCGTCCTCGGGGAGGCGGTAGATCTCCTTGTCGTGGGCCACGTGGAAGCCGGTGCCCTGCATGGTCTCCGGCTTGACGAGCACCGGCGTGATCATCGGGGTGAACCCGGCCTCGATGGCCTGCTGCATGGCCATGTTGAGCAGGCCGAGCTGCAGGCGGGCGCCGACGCCCTTGAGGAAGAAGAACCGCGAGCCGGACACCTTGGCGCCCCGCTCCATGTCGATGGCGCCGAGGGCCTCGCCGAGCTCCAGATGGTCCTTGGGCTCGAAGTCGAACTGGCGCGGCTCGCCGTGGGTCTCGAGGACCACGTAGTCGTCCTCGCCGCCCTCCGGCGCGCCCTCCTCGACGATGTTGGGCACCGCCTGGACGAGCTCGTCGAGCTCGCCCGTCAACTTCTCCGCCTCGGCCTCGGCGGCCTTGACCTGGCCGGCGAGGTCCTTGGCCCGCTGGAGCAGCGCGGCCTTCTCCTCGCCCTGCGCCTTGGAGACCGACTTGCCCATGCTCTTCTGCTCGGCGCGCAGAGACTCGAACGAGGTCAGCGCGGATCGGCGGCGCTCGTCCAGGTCGAGCAGCGTGTCGACGACGGAGTCGTCCTCACCGCGGGCACGCTGCGACGCCCGTAGCCGGTCGGGATCCTCACGAAGGGTACGCAGGTCAATCACAAGCCAAAGGCTACCGGCGCTGGGCAGCAGCCCGCCCCCGTATTACCGCGTACACGCTGACTCGGTCCGTCGCCGCCTCGAACATGGACGGTCGGTGCCTCAGACCTGGCCTGCGCGGACGCGCGCGAACCAGCCGCCCGCCTCGGCGAACACGGACGGTCGGCGCCTCAGACCTGACCCGCGCGGACCCGGGCGAGCCAGCCGCCCGCCTCGGCGAACTCGGGATCCGACGTGCCCCGCTTGATCTGCGGCGCGATGCCGTCGGCGCGCGGGTAGCTGCCGAGGAAGCGCACGTCGCCGCAGATGCGGTGGAGCCCGGCGAGGGCCTCCCCGACCCGGGCGTCGGCCACGTGACCCTCGAAGTCGAAGTGGAAGAAGTAGCGCCCGATGCCGTCACCGGTCGGCCGCGACTCGATGCGCGTCAGGTTGACCCCGCGTACGGAGAACTCCGTCAGCATCTCCAGCAGCGCGCCCGGGTGGTCGTCGGCGAGGAAGACGACCAGCGTCGTGCGATCGGAGCCGGTCGGCTCGGGCAGCGGCCCGGGCCGGCCCACCCGCACGAACCTCGTCACGGTGTCGGACCTGTCACCGATGTCCGTGGCCAGCTCCACCAGCCCGTAGTGCTCGCCGGCGATGCGGGCGGCGATGGCGGCGTCGTACGGCGAGCCGGGCAGCGAGACCTCCTGGGCCGCCGCCGCGGTCGAGGGCGCGGCCACCACGACGGCGTCGGGCAGCTCGCGCGCGATGAAGGCGCGGCACTGGGTGATGGCCGCGGGATGCGTGTAGACCCGCTTGATGTGGGGGATCTCGGTGCCGGGCCGGGCCAGCAGCGAGAACTGCACCGGCAGCAGCAGCTCGGCCGTGATCAGCAACGGCTCGCCCCACGCGAACTCGTCGAGCGTCGTGGTGATCGCGCCCTCGATGGAGTTCTCCAGCGGCACGACGGCGCCGTCGGCTTCGCCGCTGCGGGCGGCGTTGAGCGCGGCGGGCACGTTGGCGCAGGGCAGACGCTCGGCCGTGGGGTCGAGGAGCCGCAGGGCCTCTTCGGTGAAGGTGCCTTCCGGTCCGAGATAGGCGAGTCTGGGCATGCATCCAGAGTATCCGCAGGTGGACGCCCCCGCCCCCCTTTCGCCCAGGGACGCGTCGATGGAGAGCCCTGCCTCCCGCCACCACGGACCCGTGGCCCCTTCCGCCCAGGGACGTGCCCGCCTACAGCGGTCCCGACGCCCGGGACAGGATCATCGGCCCCAGCCCCAGCCTGGCCGCCCGCACCGCCTCCTCCTCCTCGGGCGACAGCGGCTCCCGCCCTTTCCCGCCCACCACGGGCCGCACGTACGTACGGGTCTCGCTGCGCCCGTTGATCGAGGTGAGCACGATGCCGTCACCCAGCCCGTTGATCATCGCCACCGAGAACGACAGCCGCCCGGTCATCTCGGAGAGCGCGTCGTACCGGCAGACGGCCACGTCCCTGATGGCCTTGAGATCGCCCATGCCCTCGCTGGTCTGCCGGGCGAGCATCCGCTGGCACTCCTCCACCGCCGCTCTGGCCTGCCGGAGCGACAGATACCCGATGAATACGCCGCTGACCCCGGCGACGACGCCCACGATGACCCATGTGGTAACGAGCACGGCACAGAGGGTAATGGGTCGGTCATGCGATCTGACGCCGTTTCGGCAACCAGGACACCAACAACCACACCAGGGCCAGCGCCCCGAGCCCGAACCCGTTCTGGACGATCTTCCCCAGCACCAGGCTGACCCCCGGGATGTCGGCCGCCTTCAACGAGACGCCCCACCAGGGGATAGGCAGCACGTAATAGAGCCACACGCCCGCCGCCACCCGCAGCCTGACCGGATCGCGCCCGTCGCCCACGATCGCGCCGAGCACCACGACCACCCAGGCGAGGTGGTGGATCCAGGCGACGGGCGAGAGCAGCACGGCCATGAGCCCGACGAGGGCGACCGCGGTGAGATGGTCATTCGCCCGGTACGCGTCCCGCGCGCCGCGGAACCCGTACCACCCGACCACGGCCACGATCACCAGCCAGATCGCGGACGTCGCCGTCTCGGGGAGGTAGAGCCGGATCAGCATGCCGCGGATCGACTGGTTGGTGGTGCCCGCGTTCGAGCCGAGGCGGTTGGGATCGAGCAGCGCCGAGAACCAGAACTGCGACGCGTCCCGCGGGATCACCGCGAACGGCAGCAGCGTGAGCACCGCCGTCGTGAACGCCGCCATGAAGAACGTCCGCCACTGCCGCGTGACCAGCAGATAGATCAGGAAGACGCCCGGCGTGAGCTTCACGGCCGTGGCCAGCCCGATCAGGAACCCCCGCGGCCACCAGGGCCGCTTGACCACGCAGTCGGCCAGGCACAACGCGACCAGCAGGATGTCCACCTGCCCGAACCGCACCTGGTCCCTGATCGGCATCAGGTACGTGCAGGCCACCATGAGCAGCGCGAACACCCAGGGCACGTACTTCCTGAGCGCCTGCCTGAACGACAACCACACGGTCACGGCCAGCGCCGCGAATATCCCGGCCGTCCAGACCCACTGGGCGGTCCCCCACGACATCTCGGCCAGCGCCACGGCCAGCATCGCCGCGACGGGCGGATACGTGAACGGCAGCAGCTGGGGGGCGGGTGTGACATAGTCGTACACCGGCCGGCCCTCGAGCAGCATCTGGCCCCCGGTACGGTAAACGTCCAGGTCAACCAGCCGCTGATCGTCCGAATTGGTGAGCCACGTGACCACCAGGGGCGCCACGGCCGCGGCGACCACGAGCACCACGACCGCCCACGCCCACCACTGCCGCCGTACCACCCGCACCTCGCCACTTGTCACGATGTGGCACGTTACCGTGGCTGTTGTTGATCGAGGGCAAACAATGGGGGTCCGTACATGCCACACGCCACGCCCACCTGGGACGGCGCCCACCCCGTACACCCCACCCCCACCACCGATTACGCCGCCTCCAGGCTCACGCCGGCGCACATCTCCGCCAGATCTGTGCTCCAGCCCACCTCCGAGGCACAAGCACCCAAGCGCGCCCCCGCCACCGGAGCGAGCAGGCGCATTCTCAGCACCCTCGCCCTCAGCCTGGCCACCGCAACCGCCCTTTGCCTGACCCCATCCCCTGCCTCCGCCACCGCGACATCCCCCAGCACGCTGGCCGGAGCAGCAGCCAAAAGCCCATCCACCACCGCTGCACGGCAACACCAGCCCACCCGAGGGTTCGATCAAGCCCACGTAGCCCTCATCGGCGTGCCGGGCCTCGAATGGAGCGACCTCAACCCATCCCGAACCCCCAACCTGTGGGCCCTCATCAGCCAGGGCGCCTCCGCCTCCCTCTCCACGCGAGCCGTACCACCCCCGGACCGCGGCATCACCTGCCCCACAGCGGGCTGGCTGACCGTCTCAGCAGGCCAGCGAGCCGGTACGGCAGGCAAGGGCTGCCTCCAACCCCCCACCCCCGAGCTCACCGGGGATACGGCCAAGATCCCGAACTGGCCCACGCTGACCGCGTACCAGTCCGAAACCGGATTCGACGCCCAACTCGGCACGCTGGGCCAGCTGGTGACGGACAACGGAGGCAAGGTCGCCGCGATAGGCCCAGGCGCCGCACTCGCCGGTGCCGACAAGTCCGGAAATATCGCCAAATACACCCCCACTCTTGACGCCGCCGGCGACCTGGCCCCGTACAACCTGATCATCATGGAGGCCGCCGACCTGGCAACCGCCTGGACCGCGCAGCCGCTGGACGAGTTCGGCGTCCCCACCCCGCTGCCGGCCGCAGCCCGCCAGGCGGCCGCGAGCAAGGCGGACCAGCAGATCGGCGCCCTGATCGCCAAACTGCCCTCCAACACCACCACCCTCGTGGCGGGCCTCTCGGACGTGTCCCCGACCGCCCACCTCCACGTGGCGATCGCCCAGGGCCCGTCGCCGAGCGGCCGGCCGTACGACCACGGCTACCTCACGGCCACCTCCACCCGCCAGGACGCCCTGGTCACCATCACCGACCTCACCGCCACCGCCATCCAACTCCTGGGCCTCCCCGCCCCCCGCCAAGTGGTCGGCCGCCCCTGGCAACCCAACGGCCCAGCCGCCGCCACACCGGCCGAAACGGTGGCGGAACTTGCGGACGGCGACCTGGCCAGCCAGGTGCTCCGGGAAGTACGCGGCCCGTTCTTCGCCGTACTCGTGACGGTCCAGCTCCTCTTCTACGCCTTCGCCGCCCTGGCCCTCCGCCGCCGCCGAGACACCGCTTCCCCCACTCCTCCCAGCCCTCAGCCCCCCTCCACCAACCTCCCGTCCACGGGGCCCCCCTCCACCAACCTCTCATCCACCGACCCCTCGCCCAGCGCCCCCTCGTCCCCCGAACCCCCATCCACCGGACACCCGTCCACCAACCCCTCGCTCAGCGACTTCTCGATCACTGAACCCCCATCCACCACCGAAAGCACGTCCAGCGAGCCCCAGCCCATCGAGTCCTCGTCCACCACGCACGAAGGCACCTCAATCCTCGGTGCCCCAGGCGGCGATTTCGCGAGCACCTCCAAGCTCCTCAGATCCGTCCAGATCGTCGCGGTGATCAGCGGAGCCATCCCCATCTCCACGTTCCTGGCCCAACTGGTGCCCTGGTCGACCCTGCCCGTACCGATGCTGTCGGTGATCGTGACGATCGTGGCCATCGCCGGTCTGATCACCGCCCTGGCCTTCGCCGGTCCGTGGCGGACGCACGTGCTGGGCCCGCTCACCGTGGTCGCCGCCGTCACCTCCCTCGCGCTCCTCATCGACGTCATGACCGGCTCCAAGCTCCAGGTGAACGCGGTAACCGGCTACGAGCCCGTGACCGGGGGCCGTTTCTACGGCTTCAGCAACATCGCCTTCGCCGTCTACGCCACAGGCACCATCCTCGGACTCGCAGGCGTGGCCCAGTGGTTGCTCGGCAGAGGTGTGTCCAGGGTCGTGGTCGTCGCGGCGTGCGCCTTGTACGGGGGACTCGCGGTCTTCGCGGACGGATGGCCTTCGTGGGGGGCTGACTTCGGCGGCGTACCGGCGTTCGTGATCGGCTTGGCGGTCTTCCTCATCCTGCTTTCCGGCAAGCGCGTATCGCTGTTGAGACTCCTGCTCGTCGGCCTCGTGGGGGCCGCACTCGTGGGCGCCCTCTCGGTATTCGACTGGCTGCGCCCCGACGCCCAGCGCACCCACCTGGGCAACTTCGTCCAGCAGATCATCGACGGCCAGGCGTGGACCGTCGTCGGGCGCAAGTTCAGCGCCATGATCGGCGTAACCGTCGGGAACTGGTCACTGACCCTCCTCTCCCTGGTCGCACTGGCCTTCTTGTTCCTGGTGCTCGACCGCCCTTCGCGATGGGGCGCCTCCGCCCTCGGCCAGGCCTACCGCCTGGCCCCCACCCTCCGAGCCGGCCTGTTCGGCGCACTCACCTGCGCCTTCGTCGGCTTCCTCATGAACGACTCCGGCATCGCCATCCCCGCCATGGCCCTCACGGTGGCCATTCCGCTGACCCTGGCCGCCTGCGTCCGCGCCCTCCAACTCACCACCCTTCCTACGGACTGAGCATGAGTGGCGCATCCTCAGCCGAACGCTCCAAAGGCTGTGGAGCGTTCAGGTCACCCGCGTACGCGCCGCGCCCGAGCAGCACGGATCGCATCCGTGGACCACTGATGGGGGCAGGGTCCCTCACGCCCACGAACTTCCACCGCGCCCCGCACCGTCCAACGCCCCTGCCCATCACCCCAGCAAGCAGGAGACAGTGCCGTCCGACACCGAATCGGGTGCCCTTGGGCGCGTCTGCCGATCGCCACGGCGGCTGGCTCGTGGCGGGTGGTCGGGCGGGTTTTGCTGGTCAGTGGGGCCTGCAGTGCTGGGCGCCCCACCGGAAGGTGTAGGCCGGGCCGACAGCAATGATCGCGATCCTGCTCTGGCGGATGAAGAAGCTGGCGGATGAAGGAGTAGGGAGGCTCGCTCGACGTGGCCATCGAGGCCAGCCGGGGTGCGCAGCCTGCCGGTGGGCCTGCCCGAGATGAGCCAACCACCAGCGTCCAGGTCCCCACCCGGCCAACCGCAACCACCAGCGCCCAAGCCCTCATTTGGCTGACGCCAACGATCAACGCTCACCCTGCGCCGCGCCGCGCCCGAGCCGACGCCGATGGGAGGCGTTCGCGTCTGGCAGTTCGCCACGCCCATAGGACCAATGCCACCGTCAGGGCCAGCAGCACCCACGCGAGTTGAGGCCGGACCACCTCCCTGAGCCAATCGAGATCCTCTGGCTGCCCGTTCACTCTGGCCGGGAGGTACGCCAGCGAGAGGACCAGCAGGTGGGCGACCACGAACCCGTCCACTGCGGAGGCCGTCACCAGCGCCAGCAATCCGAGGGCCAGTCCGTCGTACCAAGGCAGGATGTAGGGCGTGGCGAACACGTAGGCGACCATCAGTCCGACCGCCACAACCGGTGCCTCAAGCCCGCCGTTGCCGTGCGGCGCCGCCCAGCGGCTCGCCCAGAGTCCTCCGCTGTTACTCGTCCCACTCCCCGGATCGGTGGTCGTCCCACTCCCCGGATCGGTGGTCGTCCCACTCCCCGGATCGGTGGTCGTTCCGCTCCCCGGGTCGGTGGTCGTGGGGCGGCCAGGCCCGTTCGGTGGGAAGGGGGGTGGCTCGTGGCTCGGTGTGGGCGATGAAAGGAGGTCGGGTTGGCGGGAGTGGGAGGCCAGGCGGAGTAGGGACCAGGCGATGAGTGCGAGCACCAGGAGTGAGCCGATCTGGATCTCTCCTCGGTAGGCGCTGCCTGTGCCCACGATGGACTGGAGCCAGCCCTGGACGAGCTTCCAGAACGAGGCGTGGGAGATCGACTTGCTGGTGCGCGTCATCGGGGCGATCGCTTCCGGGCCGACGATCGCGTACCCGATGACCACTACGGCGAGGGCGCAGGCCGCCATGAGGGCCAGGCGGGCGGGGCGGCGGCGTAGCTCCCAGGCGGGGCCGAGGGCCACGAGGCCGGCATTGACCTTGATCGCCACTCCCAGCCCGAGCAGGATGCCGGAGCCTGCGGGGCGGCTTCTGGCCAGGAGGGCGGCGACCATGCAGGCGATGGCGAGGGTGTCGACGTGCATTCCTGCCACCAGTTGGTAGAGCAGGAGGGGGTTGGCCGTCCACAGGAGTGCGGCGCGAAGGCGTCTGGTCGGGTCGTCTCTGGTGAAACGGTCGATGAGGAGGCCCGTCGCTATGAACGCGGCGGCGTTGAACAGGGCCAGCACGAATATCGTCAGGCGGAGGGAGTCGCCGCCGATCCAGCTCGCCAGCGCTTGTACGGCCGTGGCCACCGGGCCGTACACGCTCGGCTCCTCGCGCCACGGCTCCTCGACAGCGTCCGCGATGGGGTCGCCCGGCAGGTCCACCGCGCCATGGGTGTACGGGCTGAGGCCCAGTGTCACCATCCGGCCGTAGGCGGCGTAGTTGAGGTGGTCGCCGGAGCCGGACGGCGGTAGGAAGGCCAGGATTGCGGCGGCTGTGCAGCCGATCAGGACGAGGAGGCGGGCGTTCGGCAGTCCCCAACGCTTGCTCGGCATCGGCCCACGCTTGCTCGGCACCGGCCCACGCTTGCTCGACAGTGACCAACGCTTGCTCGGCGCGACTGTGGGCGGCGCATCTGACCCCGTTGTGTCGGTCTGAGGTCGGTCTGCGCCTGCCGCGGGTGGCTGCGGCCCATCTGGCTGCATCGGAGTTGGCTGCGTGGGGGTGGTGGGCTGCGGGCTGGTGGGGGGTGGGGTGTCGGGGGTGGGGCTGGGGGGGTGTTGGAGTTTTGGGGAGCGGGTCAGGGTGAGGGCGGTCAGGAGGCCGAGGCCGCCCAGGGTGATCGCGGCGGCGGCGAGGGCGATCACCAGGTAAGGGTTGGGGTGGACGTCGAGAGAGTACGGCGGGTGCCAGCTGGGGCCGGTCAGGGCGGGCACCATCGGGGATGGGCCGAGGAGGCCTATGGTGATCGTCAGCAGGATCGAGGCGCCGATCGCCGCCGTGGCCAGCCCGGCTAGCCGGCCCCGTGCCTGCCCGGCTAGCCGGCCCTGTGCCTGCCCGGCTAGCCGGCCCTGTGCCTGCCCGGCGAGCTGGCCCCGTGCCTTTTCGTGCCGCTTCTCCGAAGTCACCGGCAAATTCCAGCACACTCGCGAGGGGGTTTCGGCCGGACGGGAGCTGCCTGTGGATAACCGGGTCGGGCTGGGGGTCCTGGGGATGAGGAAGGCCGCTGCCCTGGTCCGAGGAGGGAAGCGGCCTTGTGGTCGTTGCCAGGTGTGGAGATGGTCAGTGGTTGGGGCGGATTTTGTTGAGGTTTTGGGCGATAAGCGGCTCTCGAGTGGCGAGGGCGAGGGCCACGTCCCGGAGTTGGATCGCTCGGTGGAGCTGGGCTCGCCAGTCCGTCCCCGTGGCACGATGGGCCATGTCGACCTCGACCTCCACGATCCGGTAGCCCTTGTGGAGCAGGTCGATCGTCAGCGCCGTCTCCACCCCGAACCCGTGCGCCAGCGGACGGGCCGCCTCGAAAGCGGCTCTGGTGAGGCAGCGCTGGCCGTTGAGCGGTTGGGCGGGATCGAAGCCGGTGGCCCGGCGGATGCCTTCCTTCGACAGGCGTACGACCAGGCCGTGGCCACCCAGCTTCACCCTGGTCGTGAAGACCGCGATGGTCATGTCGGCCTTGGCCGCGCGTACGGGCTCGATGAGGGGTGCGGCGGCGTGAGCCGTCTCGCCCAGGTCGGCGTCGAGGAAGAGCAGGTGGCGGGGGATGGCGTCCTCGTCGAGTAGACGGACGGCCTCCGCGCCGGTCTCCATCGCGGCGGCCTTGCCCCTGTTGCGGCTGTGGCGCACCACCCTGGCGCCGGCCGCGCGGGCCACCCTGCCGGTCTGGTCCCTCGAACCGTCGTCCACGACCACGACCAGGTCGACGCCGGGCAGCGCCGCGGCAGCCTTGACGGTGGCCGCGATGCGGTCGGCTTCGTTGGCGGCCGGGATGATGACCGCTGTGTCGCCGCTGCTGCTCACCGAGCGTCACCTCCGCACACGACGCTTCCGTTTCTCCTCAGCCGAGCGCCGGGGCCGGGACCGGGGACGACCTCCGGGCCGTGGCCGGCGACTCGACCCGGGCCGTGGCCCGCGACCCGACTCGGGCCGTTATTGCCACCGTAGCCGACGTTCCAGGCATGGTCGGTACGGGAGCGGCAGCACCGCACGTCGTCAGGTGGGTGCAATGTGCCGCGCATGATGGCATTCACCACCTCGTGCAGCAAGCGGGGTCGCGTTCACGGCCTCATGCGGGGTCTGGTGCCGGGGCGCGTGCAGGGACGAGTGCGGCGCCGTGGTCAGGGGCGGGAGCGCTGCCGCGCTTGACGTCCCATGCGCAGGCCGGGGCACTGCTGTCCTGCATGTCCCATGTGCGGGCCGGAGCACTGCTGTCAGGCAGGGCGTCTCGGCAGGCCGCGGCGCCGGCGTCCTGCGCGACGGTGACGCATCCGCAGGAGGCGGTGCCGCCGTCCTGCGCGGCATGTCCTCAGGTCGCGCTGCCGGGGTCCTGCGGGACCCGTCCTTAGAGCGCGGGGTCCTGCGCGGCGTGTCCCCAGGGCGCGCTGCCGGGATCCTCCGCGACACGTCCTCAGAGCGCCGTGCACGCGTCCGGTGTGGTGCATGCGCGAGTAGCGGCACCGCCGGCCAGCGGGCCGCCCCTGCGGACAGGGTCGAGGCGACCCCGCTCTGTACGTCGTCGGATCCGAGCACGGATCCCGTCATGAGCCCTCGGTTATGAGGAACTCCTGCGGCACCTCGTCGTACACGGTGAACACCGAGTCGAGCCCGGTGACCTGCAGAATCTTGCGGACCGCAGGGCGTGGGGCGGCCACGTCGAGCGCCCCTCCCTGCTCCTTCATCCGCTTGAGCGCAGACAGCAGAACGTTCATCCCCGTGGAGTCGCAGAAATCCACGGCGGACATGTCGATGACCACTCGGCTGGGCCCTTCCTGCAGCAGCCGAGTGAACTCGGCCTGCAGGTGAGGCGCCGTATAGAGGTCGATTTCCCCGGTGATGGCAACGAGTGCGCACCCGGCATGTGATCGAGTCGAGACCTTGAGCTCCACATGGGCAGGCTAGCGGCGCGGAGGCTTCCGGTCACGTTGTCACGCCGATAGGGCAACCACAGGTTTTTGTCCTCCGTTTGGGCTCCATGGAAACGGAGAGTACGCGAAGCTTGACAGCGTGACACCGGACACAGCACGGCTTCATGGCGAAGGAGGGGCTGGGGCACGACAGACGGGTCCCGCGACGATGAAAGCAGAAAAACCTGAAGACCCTCAGCGTCAAGGGCTCCGAGAGCGCCTGGAGAACATCCTCATCCGCACGGAGAAGGCCACGTCATGGCATGACGAAGCAGAACGCCTCCGCAGCCTGGTCAACCGCGAAGGCTACGTCCCCATCCGCACCCGGCTCGCGATCGAGGACCTTGACTTCCTGGGCGGTGCCCGGGCGGACCTGCTCAGGTTCCTGGAGCTCGGGCTGAGGTTGCTCGATCTTCATCAGCCCAGGGACGCGGGAGGCATCACCAGCGACGCCGCCCATCCGATCCTGCGGTGCCGGAGCTGCATGTGGCGCTGGCCCTGCCCGACATTTCGAGCGATGTCGGAGTCGTTCGGCACCTCCAGGGACACGACAGAGCCGGAGTTCCCCGAAAGCGCCTGAGTGGTGGCAGGGGGCGGTCAGCTGGTGACCAAGGGGAGCCGGATCTCGAACCGGCACCCTGGCCCGTCGTTGACCACCCCGATCACCCCGTCGTGCGCCTCCACGATCCCCTGCGCGATGGCGAGCCCCAGGCCCGCCCCACCGTCAGCAGTGGGCGTACGAGCGGCCTCCCCCCGGAAGGCGACCTCGAACACCCGGGGCAGGTCCTCCTCAGGAATCCCCCCGCAACAGTCCGCGACCGACAGACAAGCCATCCCCTCCTCGTCCACCCCGGCCCGCAGCACCACGGTCCGGTCCGACGGCGTGTGCCGGATGGCGTTGACCACGAGGTTGCGCAGGGCCCGCCCCAACGCCCCCGCGTCGGCCTCCACCGGCAGGGACGCCGACGCCTCACCCGTCAGGACCACACCCTTGGCCCTGGCCAGCGGCTCGGCCCCGGCGACGGTGTCGGCCACGAGGTCGGCCAGCCCGATGCGCGAACGCGACAGCCGCAGTGCCCCCGCGTGGATCCGCGACAGCTCGAACAGGTCGTCCACCATCCCCGAGAGCCGTTCCACCTCCAGCTTGATCTGCCCGTGGTAGCGCGCGACCGTGACCGGATCGGACACCACCCCGTCCTCCAGGGCCTCGACCATGGCCCGCATCCCGGCCAGCGGCGTACGAAGATCGTGGCTCACCCAGGCGACGAGCTCCCGCCGCGCCCCTTCGAGGGCCCGTTCCCGCGCGTACGCCTCCTCCAAGGTGTTCGCGATGGTCTGGAGCTCGGCCGGCAGCCCCTGGGGCGCGGTGAACGGCACGGCGCGCACGGCGTCCACCAGCCGCCGGCTCTCCGCGACCACCCGCCTGGCCAGCACGAACGCCACCCCGAGCCCCACCAGCCCGCCCACGGCCACCACGCTCAGCACGAAGTCCTTGACGGGCCCCTCAATGATCATCTTCATGATGATCGCCACGACCCCGGCCAGCGTGGCCGCCACGGCGACCACCACGACCACGGCCATCATCACCCCGATGGACCTGGTGCGCAGCCGCCACATCACCCCGATGCCCAGCAGCGCGATCACGAGCCCGAGCCCGGCCGCCACCGCGACGACCATGGGCAGCTCACCGGGCCGAGGCATCAGGAACCGCCCTCCATCGGCTCATACCGGTAGCCGACCCCCCACACTGTGACAATCCTCCGCGGCTCGGTCGGATCCGGCTCTATCTTCTCCCGCAGCCGCCTGACGTGCACGGTCACGGTGGAGGAGTCGCCGAACGACCACCCCCACACCTGGTTCAGCAGCGCGGAGCGGCTGAAAGCCTGCCGCGGATTGCGCATGAGGTGCGCCAGCAGGTCGAACTCCCGCGCCGTCAGCATCACCTCGTCCCCCCGCAGCCGGACCTCGTGGGCCCCCACGTCCACCACCAGATCCCCGTCACGCAGCACCCCGGTGCCGCCGGTGACGGACGCCCCCCGCGCCCGCCGCAGCACCGACTGCACGCGCAGCGCGAGCTCGCGCGGGCTGAACGGCTTGGTGACGTAGTCGTCGGCCCCCGTCTCCAGCCCGACCACCCGGTCGATCTCCTCGCCGAGCGCGGTCAGCATGATCACCGGTACGGGCCAGCGCTCCCTGAGCTTCCTGCACACCTGCAGCCCGTCGAGCTTGGGCAGCATCAGGTCCAGCACCATGAGGTCGGGCGGATGGGCCAGCGCCCTGCGCAGCGCCTCCACCCCGTCGCCGACGCACTCGACCTCGTGACCGTCGCGCTCCAGATAGCGCGCGACGACCTCGGAAACGGTCGGATCATCATCGACCACCAGGATGCGCGTGTTCACGCCTTCACGGTACGACTGAGGAACAGGTAAGTGTCATGTACGTCATTGCTTCGTAAGCCTCGCGGATCATGTCCGGAGGACGTACGGTGGCTGCATGGGTAGAGTCGTGATGCTCGTGCTGGGGACCCTGCTGGGTCTCTTCGTGCTGTTCAATTTCCTGCTGCCGATGCTGGCAGGCCTGATCAAGATCGCTCTGATCATCGGGGTGATCGCTCTGCTCGTCTTCGTCGCGGTCACCGTGGTGGGCAAGTCCTCCCGATCGCATTGACGTTCTTCCTGTTCGACCCGTGGCTGGTCGGGATCACCATGCTGGCGATCCTGCTGCTGGCCACGTGGGCAGCCACGCTCCTGCCCACCCTCAGTGGGGAGCCGCCGAGCTTTCCGCTGAGTTACGCGCGCCGTACGGCCTTCCAGCGGCAGCGCGACCCCGACGCGGCCGGCCGCTCGCGTCCACGAGCCCCTTAGGCATGCCCCGCTTCATCGTCAAGCGGGGCTCCTCGTACGAGTGAGCCCTTTTTCCTCGTCTCACTCGAAGTAGGGCTCATGATCGATTCTCTTGTCACGTTCGTCATCAGCATGTCCGGCGGCAGCGCCGCGCTCGGCATCGTGCTGTTCACCCTGGCCGTACGCCTCCTGCTGCTGCCCCTGAACGTCCGCCAGTCCCGGAGCATGAAGATCCGCCAGCGGCTCGCCCCCAAGCTGCGCGAGCTGCAGAAGCGCCATGCGCGCAACCCCGAGCGTCTGGCCAAGGAGACCTCCGCGCTCTTCGCCAAGGAAGGCACTTCGCCGTTCGCCGGGTTCCTGCCGATGCTGGCGCAGCTTCCGTTCATGTGGCTGATGTTCCGGGTGGCCACGCATCCGACCGCGCTGGCCGGACAGACCCTTTTCGGCGCTCCGCTGGGTCAGCAGGTCGCCGGGGTAGTGGCCAATTTCGGTCTGGTCAGCGTGCCGGTTTTGGTCTTTGTATTGGTCATCGCGCTGGTCGCGGTGGTGGCATGGTTCTCCGCCAGGAACATCAAGGTGACCGACGACCAGCCGGACTGGATGAAGCGGCTCCTGCCGTGGATGCCGTACGGCTCCGTGCTCGCCGCGCTGGTGATGCCGCTCGCGGCCGGGCTCTACCTGCTCGTGTCCACGGCATGGGCCACGAGCGAGCGGGCGGTGCTGGCTAGCCGGCCTCTCTGAGGGCTGTGACCTGCCCGTTCATCGACGCACGAGGAGCGGGCAGGATGGCCCACACCGTGGTCGTGTCACCGTCGTGCCGGACCCCCCAGCTCTCCGCCACGTACTCCACGATGCCGAGCCCCCGGCCCCCGAGCGACGACAGGGTCGGGCGGCCGGCGCGCGGCTCGGTCGCCGCACCCCCGTCGCTCACCGCCACTTCGATGTGATCGTCACTCCGCAACCACGCCACTCTCACCATCCCCGACGGAAGGGGATGCGCGTGCCTCAGCGCGTTGCTCAGCAGCTCGCTCACCACGAGCACCGCGTCGTCGATCGCCGCCGAAAAAACCCCGCTGTCCTGCAGCTCAGTGCTCAGGCGCTGGCGGGCAACGGCGACGCTGGACGGCGCGTACGGCAGCAGCACCACGCTTGACACACCCACCTCCCCGTTCCCTGTGCCCCCCGCGGGAACACTCCCCGGTACGACCGAAATGCCCCGTTACTCGATCCCAGAAACCGCATCTCGATCACAGCTTGTACACATTGGACGATAGATCAGCTCAACTGTGACCACCTCGTTACCGCCTCGGTGTGTCGTATCCGATAGTGGAAACTACGCACCGAAAGAGGCTCGTGCTTATGGCCTCACTTCGTGAGGCGGCTCGCTCGCAGCTCAAGACGCATTCGTGTGCCGCCTCCGGGTCTCGGATGCGCGCTCACGTCTCCGCCTTGGGCCCTGGCGAGGCTGCGGACTATGTAGAGACCGAGCCCCACTCCACCAAACCGTCTCCGGTCGCCGCTGTCCACCTGGACGAACCTCTCAAAGATCCTCTCTCGGTCAGTCGGGGCGATACCGACCCCTTCATCGTCCACGACCACGACGACGTTGTCGGCCTCGGGCCAGGCCTCCACGCTGATCAAGCCGCCCTTGGGCGAGTACTTGAACGCGTTCTCCAGCAGCTGCCCCAGCACGATGTCCGTGGCCAGCGCGTCCCCCAGGACGTTCGGCAGCCCGTCCTGGATGGCCACCTCGACCCGGTGCTTGTCCGACAGCGCGGGCAGCCCGAGCGTGGCCGCGTCGATCCGCTCGGCCAGGTCGAACTCCTCGATCCGCACCTTGAGCTCGTCCGCCCCCGCCCTGGCCCCGAGCAGCAGGTGGTCCATGAGCTCGCCCAGCGACCTGGACCGCTCGGCGATCGTGTGCACGGCCGAGCGGCGTTCGGGGTCGCTCATCTTGTCCCAGCGCCGGTCGAGCGTGCTGGCGAACCCCCGCACGATCGTGATCGGCGTACGCAGCTCGTGGCTGGTTGTGGCCAGGAACAGGTCCTTGGCCTCCTCGAGCTCCTTGGCCGTGGTCACGTCGCGGAAGTCGATGACCACCTCGCCGGTCTCCTCGATCCGCGCGCTCACCACGTCCAGCCACCGCCCGGTCTCCATCTGGAACGTGACCTTCTCGCCCGGCTTGGGCAGCGGGAACGGCGGCGGCCCGCCGATGACGGCCTCGGCCGGGAACGCGGTGAGCTCGGCGGCGGCCGGGTTCCAGCGGACGACCCGCCCCGATCCGTCGAGCACGGCGATGCCGTCGGCGCTGGCGTCGAAGACGGCCTGCTCGTGCGCCCGCTGCCGCACCGCCTCCTGGTAGGCCACCGCGTTGCCGACGGCGATGCCCGCGTGGCCCGCCAGGAGCTCCAGCAGCTCCAGTTCGAGGTGTCCGGGTGTGCTCTGGGCGAACAGCGCGTACAGGGCCCCGTACGGGCGCCCTCCGACGGCGGCCAGGCCCAGCGCGATCGTGTGCAGCCCCTTCAGCCGGGCCCACACCAGGTCCTCGAGCCCGTTCGACTCCAGCATGACGGTCTTGCCGGTGCGTAAGAGCTTGTCGACGAGGCTCGTGCGCAGGTCCGTGGTGGTGCCTCTGATGGCCTCCGGCAGCTGGTACGTGCTGACCAGCCGTAACCGTTCGCCCTCGATCAGCACGAACCCGCCCGCGTCCGCCCCGGTGAGCTCCGTCAGACTGGCCGAGATCCGGTCGAGCACGGCCGACAGCTCCAGCTCCGAGTTGATGTCGCCGACCACGTCGGTGAGCCGGCGCACCAGCCTGGCCCGGCGCGCCATGCGGTCCTTGGCCACCTGGTCGGCCCGCGCGAGGTGGTGCACGCAGACATATCCGGCCACGGCGCTGCCCAGGCGCAGCGCGCTGATGTCGACGCGCACGTCGAGCACGGTCCCGTCGTCGCGTAAACGCTTGGTGCGGACCGACACCTGGCCGCCGGTGCGTACGCGTTCGAGCACGGCGTTGTGCTCGGCGGTCAGCTCGCCCGGCACGATCGGCGCCCGGCGCCCGAGCATCTCCTCCGCCGTCCACCCGAACAGCCGCTCTGCCGCCTCGTTCCAGACCAGAACGCTCTGATCACGGTCGACGACCACGACGGCGTTGGGCGAACCGGCGAGGGCAGCGCGAGCTATCTCGTCGTCACTACCGGCCCATTCGTCCCCCACTCCTCCATAGTGCACGTGGCGTGGTGAGTGCGTCGGGCGATCCGTCCGATACGCTGCGGTCACGGTGATTCTCGGCGGCGGGGAGGCTGGTGGCATGTCGAGCGGCGATCTCGATGCCCTGTTGCGCGTGACCTCCAGCACCTATCGAGGTGAGACACCTCCTGACATCGCGTTCGGCACCTATGACGGCGCCGTCGGCCGGCTGGTGCTCGCGGTCACCGGCAAGGGCATCGCGGCGTGCAGCTTCGAGCCGGAAAACGCCGTGTTCGAGCTGATCACGAGGCACGTGGGCACGTTCATCGGGCCGGATGCGCGCCGGCTCGACCCGGTGCGCAGGGAACTGGACGCCTACTTCTCCGGCCGCCTGCGCGCGTTCACCACGCCCGTCGACCTGACGCTGGCGACGTCCTTCGCCCGCACGGTGCTGCAGAAGACGATGGCGGTCCCGTACGGCACCACCACGACGCTGGAGGAGATCGGCGCGAGCATCGGCAGGCCACGCGCGCTGCGGGCGATCGGCAACGCGCTGGCCTCCAACCCCGTGTGCGTGATCGTGCCGTGCCACCGGGTGGTGCGCGAGGACGGCGCGCTCGGCGACTACGCGGGTGGCGCGGCCGCCAAGCAGCACCTGCTCAACGTCGAAAAGCGCGTGTCGACCAGCCGATCAGCAGGGTGACCAGCCCGGCGACGATGGCCGCGCCGAGCGCCCCGTTCATCCACGGCTGCCGGGTGAAGCCGATGGCGTCGCGCACCCCCTGCCAGAAGCCGTCCCATGGCTTGACCGTGAGCGTGGAGGTCGTCAGCCAGTACGCCACGAAGCCGAGGGCCCACGGCACCAGCCTCGACCAGCGCGAGGGCGCGCGCTCCGCGGTGTTCCAGCTCCGTGAGCCGCCGAGCACGAAGTAGTCCACGGCCAGCACCGCGAACATCGGCACGAAGACCGCCCCGATCACCCCCAGGAACGCCCCGTACGAGTTGACGTCCACGACCAGGGCGATCGCGACGCTCAGCACGCCGATGGCGATGGAGAAGACGCGCCGGTCCACCCGCGGCATCAGGTTCTGCAGCGAGACCGTGGTGGAGTAGACGTTGGCGAAGGACTGGTCGGTCTCGCGCAGCACCAGGATCGCGAAGAACAGCGCGCCCAGCGGCACCGCCACGAACGGGCCGAACACCGACGTCGGATCGGCCGCCACCTTGCCCGCCCCCGCCATGGCCACTGCGAACACGCCCAGGCCCAGGCAGGCCACCTGAGCCAGCGAGTAGCCGCCGACCACACCGGTGAACGCGGACCTGCTCGACCTGGAGTGCCGGGCGAAGTCGGCCGCCATCGGCACCCACGACACCGACAGCGCGATGACGTAGTCCACGGCCGGGGCGAACGCCGTCCAGGACCCGCCCGTGTGCGCGGGCGCCCTGGTCAGGAAGAACCAGGCGAACCACACCATCGACACGATCACGCCGATGGTGACGTACCGCCGCAGCAGCCTGACGGACCCGAGCGGCCAGATCGTGAGCGCGGTGGTCAGCACCCCCGCCGCCACCACCCACACCTGGTACGGCACGGCGCCGAAGATCGCGCTGGCCGCCTTGGCGATCACCCACAGCTCGAAGGCGGCCCAGCCGAGCATCTGGACGATGTTGAGCACCGTGGGGACGTACGAGATCCGCGCCCCGAACAGGCCCCGCAGCAGCACCATCGCGGGCTGCCCCGTCTGGGTGCCGGGGACGGCGGACAGGCCCACCATGGCGGTGCCGATCAGGCTGCCGACCACGGTCGCCAGGAGCGCGGCGGTCAGGCTGAGCGGAGCGTTGCCCAGGGGATTGAGCAGGAGCGACGCTCCGGAGAAGCCCAGGAGGCTGACACCGAGGTTCGCCCAGAGCGCACCCTGGTCGAGCACGCCCAGGGTCTTCGGCGGCCTGCCTTCAAGAGTCAGCGGAACTTCGTCGACGACATGCGTCATCGCACACTCCCTACGCCGGCATTATCCGGACAGGTTCAGGCGGTCGGCAGCGGATCTGTTTGCTGCCCTCTCAGCCCGGCGAACCCCGAGCTCCCGCGACGATCTGCAGTTGGCGCCCTCATCATGCCTTAGTGACGGCAAAACCGCCACAGTGCGCCTTTACGCCACGAACGGCTGCTGCCCGGTCTCGCTCACCATCGGGCGGCGCGCGAACTCCCACGACTGCATGCCGCCGCCGACGTTGACGGCGTCGCGCCCGAGCTGGTTGAGCCAGGCCGCGACCTGCAGGGACCGGCCGCCCACCCGGCAGACGACGTAGACGGTGCGGTCGCCGGGCACCTCGTCGACCCGACCCTGGATCTGGGTCATGGGGATGTGCACGGCCTCCGGGGCGTGCCCCGCGACCCACTCGTCCTGCTCACGGACGTCGAGCAGGTAAGCGTCTGCGGGAACGGCATTGGCCTCGATCTCAGGAACGGTCATGACTCCATCATCTCGCGCCTGGCGTCGTAGGCAGCACGCGCCGCGGCGATCTCCTCCTGGTGCGCCTCCGTCCAGGTGACCAGCGACTTGATGGTCTCGTGCAGCGTGCGGCCGAGCGGCGTGAGCGCGTAGTCCACCCTGGGCGGCACGACGGGGTGGACCGTGCGGCTGACCAGGCCGTCGCGCTCCAGCTGGCGCAGGGTCACGCTGAGCATGCGCTGGCTGACGCCGTCGATCTCGCGGCGGAGCTGGGTGAAGCGCAGGCTCTGGCAGTCGAGCAGGGCGATCACGAGCAGCGACCACTTGTCGGCGATGCGGTCGAGGATCTGGCGTACCTCGCAGTCCTCGCGCGTGTCCCACTGGCGCACGTCGTAGTCGTCGAGCGGTTCCACCGTGTCTTCTTCCATCGGGCTCACTTGAGAAGGCGGGACAGCCGGCGGTCGGCGAGGGGCTTGCCGCCGGTCTGGCAGGTGGGGCAGTACTGCAGCGAGGAGTCCGCGAAGGACACCTCGCGGATCGTGTCGCCGCAGACGTCGCACGGCTGCCCGGTCCGGTTGTGGACCCGCAGTCCCGACTTCTTCTCGGCCTTGAGGTCCTTGGCCGCCAGCCCGTGCGCCCGCTCCACCGCCTCCACCAGGGTGGCGATGATGGCCTCGTGCAGGTCGGCGATCTGCGCGTCCGTCAGCGTGGCCGCGATCTTGAACGGGGACATCTTGGCCGCGTGCAGCACCTCGTCCGAGTACGCGTTCCCGATGCCGGCGATGATCTTCTGGTCGCGCAGCAGCCCCTTGATCTGGGTGCGGTTGCCGCCCACGATGCGCTTGAGCGCGTCGACGGTGAAGGACTCGTCGAGGGGGTCGGGGCCGAGTGCGGCGACGCCGGGGACGTCGTCCGGGTTCTTGGTGACGTAGACGGCCAGGCGCTTCTGCGTCCCCGCCTCCGTCAGCTCGAACCCGGGTGCCAGGCCCTCCTCGTCGGGCGCCAGCCGGACCCGTACCGCGAGCGGACCCTTGCCGGGACGTACGGGCTTCGCGCCCGAAAGGTCGTCGCGCCAGCGCAGCCACCCCGCCCGGGCCAGGTGGATGACCAGGTGGAGGCCGTCGCAGTCGAGGTCGAGGAACTTGCCGTGCCGCGCCACGCCGGTGATGGTCAGCCCGCCGAGCGCGGTCACCGGCGGGTCGAACGTCTTGAGCGCCTGGATGGCCACCACGTCGACCCCCAGGACCGTACGGCCCACGGCCCGCTCGCGCAGGAAATGGGTGAGCGACTCCACTTCGGGAAGTTCCGGCATGTCCCCAGGGTACGTGCGCGTCCGGCCGTCCACAGCCTGTGGACGGCTACGGCACGCTCCAGAAGGCCAGCTCGTGCGCCATCCCCTCGGCGAACAGCTCCTCGGCCCGCGCCGGGTCCGGGCCGACCTCGTCGATCATCTGCGCGATCCGCGCGGTGAGCGCCGCGAACCCCGGATCCGCGTACGTGTCCACCCACGCCCGATATCTCGGCTCAGCAGGCGGATTTTCCGCCAATATCTGCCCGAGACTCGAATATCCCCACATACACGGATAAAGCGCCGCCAGCCCCTCCCCATACGACGCCGCCGACTCCAGCAGGAACGCCGTGTACGCCGCGCACGCCGGCCCCTTCCCCGCCCCCTCCAGATCGGCGCCGAACTCCGCCGACAGCGACCTGTGCAGGCTCAACTCGTCGTGGTACGTGGTGTGCGCCAGGTCCACCAGGTCACCCAGATGCCCGTCGGGCGCCTGCCAGGCCAGCCGCGCGAACACCCGTACGTAGTCGAGCAGGAACAGGTAGTCCTGCTCCAGCCACGACCTGAACACCGGCTCGGGCAGGTCGCCACGCGCGATGCCGGCCACGGTCGGATGCTCGAGCTGCGCCCGCAGCAGCGGGCGGCCGACGGCGTGCAACTTCTCCGAGACACTCATGGCTGGGAGGTTAGTGTCGAAGCATGACTGTGACGATCGCCGAGGAACTGCTGCTGCTCGCCTACAACGACGAGAAGGGCACGCAGCTCGTCGCGGGGACCCAGCTCGACCCGGCCCTCGCCGGCGCGCTCCTCGCCGAGCTGGCCGTCAACGACCGGCTGGAGCTGTCGGACAGGAAGGTGACGGTCAAGGACCCGTCCCCGCTCGGCGACGCCGAGCTGGACGCCACGCTGGCGCGCATCGCCGAGGAGGGCAAGGAGCGCAAGCCGGCCTGGTGGGTCCAGCGGCTGCAGTCGGCCAAGCTGCGCAAGCGCCTGCTCACGAGGCTGGCGGAGTCGGGCGTGCTGACCGAGCAGCGCGGCAAGGTGCTCGGCGTCTTCCCCACGACGCGCTGGCCGGAGGCCAACCCGGACGTGGAGGCCGAGGTCAGGGACCGGGTGATCAGCGCGCTGGCGGGCGCCGACCCGGGCGCCCGCACGGCCGTGCTGATCGCCATCGCGCACGCGGCCAAGCTCGACCGCAAGGCCTTCCCTGGGGCGAGCAGGCAGCGCGTCAAGCAGATCGCGGAGGGCGCCTGGACGGCCGACGCGGTCGCCCAGACCATCGCCGCCATCAACGCGGCCATGATCGCGGCGGTCACCGCGGCGACCGCCGCCGCGACGACCTCCACGACCGGGTGAGCCGCTCCTAGTTGCCGGTGTCGATGACGTCCTTCGGCACCGGCTTGTCCTCCTTCAGGGCGTTGAAGAGGGCCAGCGCCTTGGGCCGGTCCGACTTGATCGCCTCGCCGCCGTCCGAGAGCCGCTCGGTTCCGCCGAACGGGACCACCGTCGTCACGGGGCTGTCGCCCATCGCCAGCCCCAGCGACAGCAGGTCGAAGGCGCCGGTGCCGCCGTCGACCGAGACCGCGTCGGTGGCGCTCATCGCCAGCGGGATCGACGTGAACGGGTTGATCAGCACTCCGGGGCTGGCCGCCTTCTTCACGACCGCGCCCAGGAACTGCCGCTGCCGCTTGGTCCGCTCGAAGTCGGGCAGCGCGCCGCCCTTTCTGGTCCGTACGTAACCCAGGGCCTGGGCGCCGTTGAGCACCTGCGTGCCCTTCTTCAGCTTGAGCCCGGCCTTCGGGTCGTCCACGGCGGCCCGTACGTTGATCTCGACGCCTCCGATGGCGTCCACGATGCCGACGAACCCGGCGAACCCGATCTCCATGTAGTGGTCGATGTGCACGCCGGTGACCGACTCCACGGTGCGGACCAGCAGTTGCGGCCCGCCGTTGTAGGCGGCGTTGAGCTTGTCGCGCCTCTTGCCCGGGATGTCGACGGCCAGGTCACGCGGCAGGCTGACCAGCGTCGGCTTGTCGCTGCCCTCGGGGATGTGCAGCAGCATCATCGAGTCCGTACGGTTCCCGCCGGTCGCCCGGCCCGTGGCGAGCTTCTTGCGCTCGGCGGCCGACAGGCCCTTGCGGCTGTCGGAGCCGACGAGCAGCCAGTTGGTGCCGGGAGTGTCTGCGGGACGGCCCTGATAGTCCTCGAGCACGCCGTCGATGCCGGCGATCCTGGAGTTGATCCAGAAGAACATGCCCACGCCCGCCACCAGCAGCACGACCAGGAGTCCGGCGACGATCTTCAGGATCGTCCCGCCGGACACCCGCCTGCGGGGCTTGCCCGGGTCGGAGGGGCCGCGCTTCGACCGCAGCGGCTGGACCGGGCTGCCGCCGGAGCGAGCTCGGCCGTACACGCGCGAGCGCCCCTGGGGCGGCTCGTCCGGGGCGGAGCCGGGAGAGGCGGCGCCTGACCCCGGATCGGGGTACTGCGGGGCCACAGGCAGCTTGTGCGTGGGCGCACCCGCACCCCCGGCGGGCGCGGACGGGACCTGGTGAGCCGGCGCACCCCCGGCGCGCAGGCCGTCACCTGGCCTCGGCGGCAGCGGGCGGCCGTCGCCTGGCGAGCGCATGGCCCGCGTCCGGTCGTCCTCAGACACTTCGCCTTCTTCCCTTCGATTTGTCATAAACGCTACGTCGAACCCCCCACCAGTGAAGACACTCCGCCAAGGTTTTCCCATGGAAAAGTACGCGGAACCAGGGAAGAGTCACCGCGGAAACATAGATGCCACCAGCATCGTTACGGTTATGGACGACCTCTATCGAAGGGAAGATCGTGTCCGCTCCGGACCCGTGGAGTCTTTGCCCGTGCGCTGGCACGGGTTCCTCTGAGAGCTCACCATGGTGAGCGCCTATCTGGGCCTCCTGGCCCTCATCCTCCTCACGGCGGCAACCGGCTACTTCGTCGCTCAGGAGTTCGCCTTCGTAGCCGCCGACCGCGCCCTGCTCCGCGAGCAGGCGGCGGCGGGCGACCAGGCCGCCGAAAAAGCGCTCCAGGTCACGTCCCGCCTCTCTTTCATGCTCTCCGGCGCCCAGCTCGGCATCACCGTGACCGCGCTGCTGGTCGGCTTCCTGGCCGAGCCCGCGATCGCCACGATCGTACGACCATGGCTGGCGGACACCGGACTGTCCGACACCGTGATCACCGGACTCTCGGTCGCCATCGGCGTCTTCGTGGCGACCGTCGTCCAGATGGTCCTGGGCGAGCTCGCGCCCAAGAACCTGGGCATCGCCAGACCGGAGCCGGTGGCCAAGTTCCTGGCGGGTTCGACCCTGGTCTACCTGGCCGTGGTGGGCCCGGTGGTCAAGCTGTTCGACTCGGCGGCGACCGGCCTGCTCAGGCGCGTGGGCATCGAGCCGGTGGAGGAGGTGGAGCACGGCGCCACGCCGGAGGAGCTCTCCCGCATCATCGAGGAGTCGACCATGGCGGGCGAGCTCCCGCCGAGACTCTCCGACCTGCTCGAACGGGCCCTGGAGTTCGGCGACCGCACGGCGGAGGAGATCATGGTCCCCCGCCCGCGCGTCGTCGTGCTGCGTTCCGAACAGCCCATCTCGGACCTGATCGAGATCATGCGCAGCTGCGGACACTCCCGCTACCCGGTCATCAACGAGGACGGCGACGTCACAGGCGTGACGGGCGTACGCGAGCTCCTCTCTTCGGGTCTGCAGGAGGGCGAGATAGCGAGCATCACCCGCCCCGCCCTGCTGGTCCCGGACTCGGTCCCGCTCCCCGCCGTGCTCGACCGGATGCGCGTGTCCAAGGACGACATCGCCTGCGTCATCGACGAGTACGGCGGCCTGGCCGGCGTGATCACGGTCGAGGACCTGGCTGAAGAGCTGGTCGGCGAGCTGGTCGACGAGAACGACCCGGAGCCCGCCGGCGTGGTGGAGCACCCGGGCGGCATCTGGGAGGTCCCGGGCACGCTGCGGCTGGACGAGGTCGAGCGCGCCACGGGCGTCGCGCTTCCGGAGAGCGACGACTACGACACCCTCGCGGGCCTCGTCCTGGCCAAGCTGGGCAGGATGCCCGACGAGGGCGACACGGTGACGGTGCCGATCGAACAGGACACCGACCCCTTCGCAGAGGACGAGCAGGAACACCTGGCAGAACTGACCGTGATGTCTCTCAACCGCAGAGTGCCCGAATGGGTCCGCGTGGCCCCCGTCCAGCACGCGGAGGTGGCCCGATGACCATGCTCGTCGTCAGCCTCGCGCTGCTGGCCTTCAACGCGCTCTTCGTGGCCGCGGAATTCGCCTTCGTCTCCGCCCGGCGCCACCGCCTGGAGGAGATCGCCTCCCGCAACAACCGCCTGATCAGGCTGGCGGCCAGGTCGGCGGTCGGAGGCACCAAAAAGCTCTCACTGATGTTGGCGGGCGCCCAGCTCGGCATCACGCTGTGCACCCTGGGCCTCGGCCAGGTGACGGAGCCCGCGATCGAGCACGCCCTGGAGCCGGTCTTCGCCGTCCTCGGCGTCCCTGAGGGCCTGCGCATGCCCATCGCGCTGACGATCGCCCTGGCCCTGGTGACCTTCCTCCACATGGTGGTGGGCGAGATGGCGCCGAAGTCGTGGGCCCTGACCCACCCGGAACGCTCGGCCCTGCTGCTGACCGTCCCGTTCCGCGCCTTCACCTGGGTGATGCGCCCGCTCCTGTCGACCCTGAACGGCCTGACCAACCTCATCCTGCGCCTGTTCGGCGTCCAGCCCAGGGACGAGCTGGCCACGACCAGAACCCCCCGCCAGCTGGCCATGCTGGTGGGCGAGTCAGGCCGCATGGGCCTCCTGGACCGCGACGAGCACGACCTCCTGACCCGCGCCCTCCGCCTGGACGACGAGGGCATAGAGCGCCTGATGATCCCAATAAACCAGGCGGTGATGGTCCCACCCCAGGCGAACGCGACAGAGATCAAGGAAGCAGCGGCAAGAAGCGGCCATCTCAGACTCCTGGTAGGCACGCCAGGAAACGTCAGAGGCGCCCTCCACGCAAGAGACGCCCTCCTGAGGCCGGCGAGCAAGGCAGAAGACCTGTGCCGCCCCCTACCGAAGCTGCCTTGCGTGACCCAGGTCCCAGAGGCGGTGACGGCCCTACAGGAGGCCCGAGCCCACCTGGCCCTGGTAACAGCTCAACCTGGCGACGTAATCGGCATGGTGAGCCTCACAGACCTTCTCGGCGAACTCCTGGACACCAGAACCCTGGCGACTGTGACGTAAAACACACCGACAAGCCACCCGAAAGCAGGCTGCAACCAAACGGGCGTACCGTCAAAACACGGCACGCCCGTTACCAACAGGTTCTTGAAAAGAGAGACAGCCCCTCTTGCGATCCAGCAAACACTTCGCCAATGTGGGTCTGCCATGACACAAGACAGACGCAGCGATGGAGGGTCCGGGAGCCCACTCCCGGATAGGGGGGTTCCGGCGGGACTCCCCCGGAAGACGCTGGGGGTCCGGGGGTTATCCCTCGGGAGAAATGACGAGAGGACCCGAGGGAGCAAGCCTGCAAGGCTTGCGACCAAGAGTCCCCAGTCATCGAGTGGGCGAGGAGGGATTTGAACCCTCACGTCCTTTCGGACACACGGACCTGAACCGTGCGCGTCTGCCGTTCCGCCACCCGCCCTTGTGGGTGCGGAAAGAACACTAGCACGGAACAGCCACTGGTACTGAACCCGGATACGATCGCATAAGACACGGGAGCGGAGGAGCTGGGCGCGACAGCCGACGAGCGCCAGGGATGCCGTGACGTGGAACGAGCGGAAACCGGGCGCCGGACGCGTCTGGGGGCCGCGATCATATGCACGGAGGAAGGGAGGTACCCGGTGGGAGTCCTTCAGCGCTTCGAGCGAAGGCTCGAAGGCTTGGTTGAGGGGGCCTTTGCGCGGGCGTTCAAATCTGACCTTCAGCCGGTCGAGGTCGCCAGCGCGGTTCAGCGGGAGATGGATGAGCGTGCGGCGATCGTCGCTCAAGGTCGCACGCTCGTGCCCAACGACTTCGTGGTTGAGCTGTCCACGACCGACAGCGAACGGCTTGAGGTCTACGCCGACAGCATCAGTCACGAGCTGGCCAACCTTGCCAGGGAGTACGCCAAGGAACAGGGCTACTCCTTCGTGGGACCGGTCCGGGTTCGCTTCGAGACCGCCGGCGACCTGGCTGTGGGGCTGTTCCGCATCAGGTCCGGCGTCATCCGCGGCGCGACGGTCGAGCAGGACGAGATTCGCCAGCCGGCGAGCGACCTGCCTCCGTCGAGGCCGAATGCGTTCAACGGGCGGCCGAGGCTGCTCGTCTCCACCCAGGACGACCCGCAGGGCGACCGTTCCTACGAGCTCACCACTCCGGTGACCTTGCTAGGCAGGGGCACCGACTGCGATCTTCGTCTGGTCGACCCGGGTGTCTCGCGGCACCACGCGGAGTTGCGGGTCGAGGGCCAGTTGGTGGTCCTCGTCGATCTCGGGTCCACCAACGGCACTTTCGTCAACGGCCAGCCGGTACGCAGGATCGAGCTCCAGAACGGCACGCGAGTGACGTTGGGGCGTACGACTCTGGTGTTCCGGCGCGATTAGGGGTAGACAAACGGTCCATGTCCGAGCTCACGCTGCTGCTGATCCGGCTCGCCTTCCTGGCGGTGCTGTGGTTCTTCGTCATTGCCGCAGTCGGCGTGATCCGGACTGACTTGTTCGGGTCACGCACGGCTCCCGCGGGTCCACGCAAAGGCGTGAAACCCGCCAAACCGGTGGCCAAGCCCAAGAGCAAAAAGGGCGAGCCACGCCAGCTCATCGTTACCGGTGGCCCCTTGCAGGGCACCACCATTAATCTCACGGAGACGCCCATCACGATTGGCCGGGCCAATGACGCCACGCTGGTAGTCACCGACGACTACGCTTCCAGCCGGCATGCCCGGCTCTTTCCTCAGGACGGTCAATGGATCGTGGAAGATCTTGGGTCCACCAACGGCACGTATCTCGACCGCTCGAAAGTCACCCGCCCGACCCCGGTGCCGCTCGGTGTTCCGATCCGCGTCGGCAAGACAGTCATTGAATTGCGCAAATGACCATCGCACTCCGCTACGCCGCCCGCTCGGACGTCGGCCTCCTCCGCGAAGGGAACGAGGACTCGGCGTACGCTAGCGGCCGCCTGCTCGCCGTCGCAGACGGTATGGGCGGGCACGCACACGGCGAGGTGGCGAGCTCAGTCGCCATCGCCGCCATGGCCTCTCTGGAAGAGGCCCAACAGGGGGGTGACCTGCTCAACGCCATCGAGGCAGCGGTACGCGACGCCAACCGCAAGCTGCACGAAATGGTGGGGCGGGATCCCAGCCTCAAAGGCATGGGCACGACTCTGACGGCCATGCTCTGGCACGGCACCCAGGTCGCTCTGGTGCACGTCGGCGACTCGCGCGCCTACCTGCTCAGACGCGGGGAGCTCTACCAGATCACCCATGACCACACGCTGGTGCAGCAGCTCGTCGACGACGGGCGCATCACGCCGGAAGAGGCGGCCACGCATCCGCAGCGCTCGATCCTGCTGCGCGCGCTCGACGGCAGCGGTGAGGTCGATCCCGACCTGACCCTCCGCGAGGCGCAGATCGGCGACCGCTACCTGCTGTGTTCCGACGGCCTGTCGGGCGTGGTGAGTGCGGAGACGCTGCACGCCACGCTCACCAACATCGACGACCCCGAAGAGGTCGTTCGCCAGCTCATCGACCTGGCGAACAGAGGTGGCGGGCCCGACAACATCACGTGCGTGCTGGCCGACGTGCTGGAGATCACCGATGGGCAGCAGGTGCCCGCCGAGGCCGCCATCGTCGGCGCCGCGGGCATGAACCGGCTGCGCGGCAATCCCCAGGACACCCAGCCGGGGCGAGCCCACGCGGTGACCGCGCCCCAGCCGGTCCTCACCGACGACGACTTCGATGAGCCGGTCGCCGAGGCGCCCCGGCGCAGGCGTCGTCGCGTGTGGCCCGTGCTGGTCACCGTGTTCGGCATAGGCGCCGTCGCCGTCGGCGTCGGCGGCTATTTTGGATATCAGTGGACCCAGGACCAGTTCTTCGTCGGTGCTAGGGGCGACGAAGTGGTCGTGTTCCAGGGGGTCCAGAAAGAGCTGGGCCCCTTCCAGCTCTTCAAGGTCTCCAAAGCCACAGGCCGGCAGCTCTCCAAACTGTCCGATGCCGACCAGGCGCTGATCAAGAGCGGCATTCCGGTCACCAACGTCGACGAAGGCATCACGAAGATCAACGCCTTGAAGTTCGCCCAGGAGGACGACAAGGACAGCGACACCCCCGCCACGACCGCCAGCTCGTCGCCCACGCCATCCGTGAGCGCGACCAAGACGAAGCAACGGTAAATGAGCGAAGTCGCAGAATCCCCCGTACCGATGCCGGCCAAGCGCCGCGTGGCCCAGCTCGTCATGCTGGCCCTCGCGGTGCTGATCATCATGGGCGCCTACGCCAACGTGGGTCTGGCCATGACGGGCGAGGTCCCGGTGGGCATGCTGACGTACGGTCTGAGCCTGGGCGGCCTGATGCTGGCCGCCTATCTGGTGCTCGCCAAGTTCGCCCCGTGGGCCGATCCCTTGATCCTGCCACTGGTGACGCTGGTCAACGGTCTCGGCCTGGTGATGATCTACCGGCTCTCCGTGTCCGACTCGAACCTGCCGTCCGCCAAGCTCGCCTCACCCAGCTCCCAGCTGCTGTGGACGCTCATCGGCATCGTGCTGTTCAGCCTCACCCTGATCTTCCTGCGTGACCATCGTGTCCTGCAGCGGCTGACCTACACCGCGGGCGCCGTGGGCCTGTTCCTGCTGGTCTCACCGCTGATCCCGTTCCTCGGCCAGGAGATCAACGGTGCTCGCATCTGGATCGGCATCCCGGGCCTGGGCCAGCTCCAGCCGGCCGAGTTCGCCAAGCTCGCGCTGGTCATCTTCTTCGCCGGCTACCTGGTGGCCAAGCGGGACGTGCTCGCCCTCGCCGGGCGCCGGCTGCTGTTCATCGACCTGCCGCGGGCCCGCGACCTCGGGCCGGTGCTCATCACCTGGGGCGTCAGCCTGGGCATCCTGGTGATGCAGAAGGACCTGGGCTCCTCGCTGCTCCTGTTCGGCACGTTCATCGCGATGCTCTACATCGCCACCCAGCGCGTCTCCTGGGTCATCATCGGCATTCTGCTCTTCGCGGGCGGCGCGATCCTGGCCGGCACGATCTTCGATCACGTCCACCAGCGCTTCGTGGTCTTTCTCAACCCCGGCGACCCCGAGCTGTTCCGCGCTGTCGGCGGCAGCGAGCAGCTCATGCAGGGCCTGTTCGCCATGGGCTCCGGCGGCATCCTCGGCACCGGGCTCGGCCAAGGGCACCCCGAGCTCATCCCGCTGGCCTTCTCCGACTTCATCTTCAGCGCCACCGGCGAGGAGATCGGCCTGACCGGCCTGATGGCGCTGCTCATGATCTACGCCCTGATGGTCGAGCGCGGCCTGCGCACCTCGCTGGCGGCCCGCGACCCGTTCTCCAAGCTGCTGGCGGGCGGCCTGTCGTTCATCCTGGCCTGGCAGGTCTTCATCATCGTCGGCGGTGTGACGAATCTCATTCCCCTGACCGGCCTGGTCACCCCGTTCATGTCCCAGGGTGGCTCGGCGTTGCTGGCTAACTGGATCCTTATCGCGCTCTTGGTACGCATGTCAGACGCGGCTCGGCGGCCTCCGCCCCAGGCGATCCAGAACGAAGGACTGACGCAGGTGTTCCAGCGATGAACAGCACTCTGAAGCGCGTGGCAGTGGCCTGCCTGGCCATGTTCGCGCTCCTGATGATCAACGTGAACTACCTGCAGGCCGTGAAAGCGGAGGGCCTGCGCGGCGACGCCCGCAACACCCGCAACTTCTACGAGCGCTACGCCATCGAGCGCGGCCGCATCACGGCGGGCGGCAAGGTGCTCGCGCAGTCGGTCGAGACGAAGGACCCCAGGTTCAGGTTCCTCAGGCAATACCCCGAGGCCAAGCTCTACGCCCACGTCACCGGCTTCTTCTCGCCGGAGAGCGAGAGCGCCATCGAGAGGTCCGAGAACCAGCTGCTCAACGGCTCCAGTGCCGACCTGCTGCTGCGGCGGAGCATCGACCTGTTCACCGGCGAGCCGACCAAGGGCGCCAACGTCGATCTCACGATCAACCCCAAGGCGCAGAAGGCGGCCTACGACGCGCTGCGGCAGAGCGGCAAGCGCGGCGCGCTCGTGGCGCTCGACCCGAAGACGGGCGCGATCCTGGCGATGGTCTCGCTGCCCACCTACGACCCGACCGAGCTGTCCGGCACCGACAAGGGCAAGGTCTTCCCCCGCTTCGACGAGTTGGCCAAGGAAAAGGGCCAGCCGCTGCTCAACCGTACGATCGCGCAGACCTACCCGCCCGGCTCGACGTTCAAGGTCGTGACCATGGCGGCCTACCTCGAGGACGACTCCTCGCGCGGGCCGCAGACCAACGTGGACGCGCCGCAGCGGCTGCCCCTGCCCAACACGAACATCAGCCTGCCCAACTACGGAGGCGCGGCCTGCGGCTCCGGCTCGGTCACGCTGACGTACGCGCTGGAGAAGTCCTGCAACACGCCGTTCGGCAAGATCGGCATGGAACTGGGCTACGACAAGATGAAGGAGCAGACCGAGAAGTTCGGCATGGGCCAGCCGCTCGCCGTGCCGATGTCGGTCACCGCCAGCGACTTCGGCCCGGAAGAGGACAAGGCGGCCCTGGCCATGGCCTCGATCGGGCAGCGCAGCAACCGCATGACCCCGATGCAGATGGCCATGATCGCCGCGGGCATCGCCAACGACGGCAAGGTGATGAAGCCGTACCTGGTCAACAAGATCAGCGACGCCAAGGGCGACGCGATCAAGCAGGCCGACCCCGAGGAGCTGTCGGAAGCTGTCAGCTCCGAGACGGCGGGCAAGCTGCGTGAGATGATGGTCAGCGTCGTCCAGAACGGCACCGCAAACCTGGCGCAGGTCCCAGGCGTCCAAGTAGCGGGTAAGACGGGCACCGCGGAGACGGCCGACGGCCAGCCACCGCATGCCTGGTTCATCTCCTTCGCGCCCGCCGAGGACCCGAAGGTGGCCCTCGCGGTCATCGTCGAGTCCGGTGCTGCCAACGTCGGCGCGGAGGCGACCGGCGGCCACACCGCCGCGCCGATCGCAAAGGCCGTGCTGGAGGCGGTGCTGAACAAGTGAGTGACGGTAACCTGCTGGGTCATGCGGCTCCGTAACCGCTATCTCCTGATCTCCCGCATCGCCACGGGCGGTATGGGCGAGGTCTGGCGTGCCCGTGACGAGTTGCTCGGGCGCGAGGTGGCGGTGAAGATCCTGCGCAGCCACATCTACGCCGACCCCACCTTCCGTGAGCGGTTCAGGAACGAGGCGCGCATCACCGCGGCCCTGGCCGACCCGGGAGTGGCGCAGATCTTCGACTACGGCGAGCAGAGCGATCTGGCCTATCTCGTGATGGAGCTGGTGCACGGCGAGCCGCTGTCGGCGATCCTGGCGCGCAACGGCTCCATCGGGCCCGAGGTGACGCTCGACGTGGTGGGCCAGACGGCCAAGGCGCTGCACGCCGCGCACACCGCCGGGATCATCCACCGCGACATCAAGCCGGGAAACCTGCTGGTCACCTCAGAGGGGACCATCAAGGTCACGGACTTCGGCATCGCGCGGGCCCTGGAGGCGGCTCCGGTCACACAGACGGGCACCGTGCTGGGCACCGCCCAGTACGTCAGCCCCGAGCAGGCCCAGGGGTTCCCGCTCACTCCCGCGACCGACCTCTACTCGCTGGGCGTGGTGGCCTACGAGTGCCTGGCCGGGCGCACGCCGTTCCGCGGCGACAGCCAGGTGGCGATCGCGCTGCAGCATCTCAACGAGCACCCGCCGCCCCTCGGGGTGGACGTGCCCGCGCCGGTGCGCGAGCTGGTCATGTCGCTGCTGTCGAAGGACCCCGCGCGGCGCCCGGCCTCGGCGCTGGAGGTGGCCGACCGGGCCTACCTGCTGCGCGAGTCGCTGGCCAGCGTCGAGCAGGGCGCCGACCTCAGCATGCTCACCGATCCGGGAGGCTTCCGGGTACGCGAGCCGGCTCCGGAGGACGAGCAGGAGACGGACCACCTCCACTCGGCCACCACGCCGCAGGCGCCGGCCGTGGGAAAGCGTCACAGGAGGACGCTGGCCCTGGTCGCCACCGCGGGCTGTGCGGCCGCGGTGGGGCTCAGCGCGATCACGTTCGCCGACCGGCAACCGCCGCAGCCGACGCCGGACGTGGCCGAGCCGACGAAATCAGCGGTGTCGCCGCCGGACCGGGCGACGCCCTCGCCCACGAAGAGACGCACCAAGCGGCCTGCCGTGGTTCCGGTGAAGTCACCGAGGCCTATACCCTCACGGTCAGCTACGGTAAGCAAGTCGGCAACTCCCACCAAGAAGCCGACACCGAAACCGACCCCGACCACCCGTACCCCTACACCCACACCGACCCCAACGCCCACCACTACACCCAAAACTCCGACACCCACCGCCTCGCCGGAACCGGGTGATACAAACCCGCCCAAGGAGGAGACGTGATGCGCTATGGGGTCGATGATGGACACCGGCGGCCCCCCGAGCAGGCCGGTACCCAAGATGAACGGTAAGGGACAGTGCAGGAAATGACTCAGCCTCGGCTACTCGGAGGTCGCTACGAGCTCGACGGTGTCGTCGGGCGCGGCGGCATGGCCGAGGTGTATCGTGCCCGAGACATCCGGCTGGACCGCATAGTCGCGATCAAAACCCTCCGGTCCGACCTGGCGCGCGACCACACCTTCCAGGCCCGCTTCCGCCGCGAGGCACAATCGGCTGCCTCTCTGAACCACCCGGCCGTCGTCGCGGTCTACGACACCGGCGAAGACACCACCGACGGCACCCCTGTGCCGTACATCGTGATGGAGTACGTCGACGGCCGGACGCTGCGCGACCTGCTGCGCCAGGACCGGCGGTTGCTGCCGGAGCGCGCGGTCGAGCTCGTCGACGGCATCCTGCGGGCGCTCGACTACAGCCACCGCGGCGGCATCGTGCACCGTGACATCAAGCCGGCCAACGTGATGATCACGCGCGCCGGCGACGTCAAGGTGATGGACTTCGGCATCGCGCGCGCGATGGCCGACTCCGCGGCCACGATGACGCAGACCGCGCAGGTGATCGGCACCGCCCAGTACCTTTCTCCCGAGCAGGCTCGGGGCGAGCGGGTCGACGCCCGCAGCGACATCTATTCCACCGGCTGCCTGCTCTACGAGCTGCTGACCGGGCAGCCGCCGTTCACCGGCGACTCTCCCGTCGCGATCGCCTACCAGCACGTGCGCGAGGACCCGATCCCGCCGTCGCAGATCGACCGCGACATCCCCGCGTGGGCCGACGCGATCGTGCTCAAGGCCATGGCCAAGGACCCGGCCCACCGCTACCAGGGCGCGGGCGAGATGCGGGCCGACATCCAGCGGGCGATGTCCGGGATGCCGACCGACGCCCAGACGATGGCCATGAGCGGCGGCAACTTCAACCAGGGCACGCGGATGATGACCGCGACCCAGGCGGCGCAGGGCCCGGCCACGCAGCGCACCACAGCGGTCCCCCCGTACGAGTACGACGACGGTGGCGGCGGCCGCGGCGGGCGGCGCAGGGCGAGCGGCGGCGGCAACAACGCCGTCAAGACCGCGTTGTGGATCATCGTTCCGCTCCTGATCATCGGTGCGTTCGTCGGGGTCGGCTACTCGGTGTTCGGGTCGAAGAACACGCCGACCGACACGCAGGTCACCATCCCGTCGCTGGCCAGCCAGGAGCGCGCGTACGCGGAAGACCAGCTCAAGAAGCTCGGGCTCACCGTCCAGGTGGTGCAGGAGTCCAGCGACGACATCGACAAGGGCAGCGTCATCAAGACGGACCCCGCCGAGAACAGCAAGGTCGACAAGGGCTCCACCGTCAAGCTGGTCGTGTCGAAGGGCCCGGCGAAGGTCAAGGTGCCCGACGGCCTCATCGGCCAGTCGCAGGCCGACGCCATGAAGGCGCTGGAGGACGCGGGCCTGCTCGGCACGGTCAAGACCAAGATCTCCAGCAAGTCGCAGGGCACGGTCATCGAGACCAAGCCCAAGGCGGGCGAGGAGATCGAGAAGGGTGGCACGGTCACCCTCTACGTGCCCAAGGAGCTCGGTGAGGTGCCCAGCGTGATCGGGCTCACCCAGGAGGACGCCACGGCCCAGATCAAGGGCGCGGGCTTCAAGGTCAAGGTCGTCCCGCAGCCGAACGAGCAGCCCGAGGGCACGGTCGTCCAGCAGAACCCGGGTGAGGGCACCAAGGTGAATCCGGGCACGACGATCACGATCGTGGTGTCCACGGGCCCCGGCCTGGACACGAACAATCCGCAGCCCACCACGGACGTGCCGACGGACACGCCCACGGACGACCAGACGGACTTCCCGTCCGAGGACGAGCCGCCGACCGACGACAACCCGATCGGCGACGACGGCCTCGGAGGCACCGGCAACTGAGACATGAAGAAGGGCCGCCCGCGAACGGGCGGCCCTTCTTCATGTCGTCGCTGACACGAGAACGCCCCCGCCGCTCGGGGGCAACGGCGGGGACGCTCACTTGGTAGTCGCTCGCCGGGGGACATTTGTTACAAGATTCCTCGCAGCCAATTCTGGAGCAGCCGGTGGCCGTGCTCCGACAGCACGGACTCGGGGTGGAACTGGATGCCCTCGATGGGCGCCTCACGATGGCGCAGGCCCATGATGACGCCGTCGCCGGTGCGGGCGGTCACGTCGAGCACGTCGGGGACGGTCTCGGGCAGCACGGCGAGCGAGTGGTAGCGGGTCATCCGCACGGGCGAGGGCAGCGTCTCGAACACGCCCTTGCCGTCGTGGGTGACGGCGCTGGTCATGCCGTGGACGAGCTCGGGCGCGCGGGACACGGTGGCGCCGTACGCGACGGCGATGGCCTGGTGACCGAGGCAGACGCCGAGCAGCGGGCGGCGGCTCTCGGCCGCGTGGTGGACCAGGGGCACGCTCACCCCGGCCGCCTCGGGGGTGCCCGGGCCCGGGCTGATGAGGACGCCGTCGAAGCCGTCGGCGTCGCTCACGCGTACGTCGTCGCGCGGCCGTACGTCGCAGTCGGCGCCCAGCTCGCGCAGGTACTGCACGATGGTGTGGACGAAGCTGTCGTGGTTGTCCACGACCAGCACGCGGCTCATTTCCTCACGCTCACCTCGTCGAGCGTCACCATGGGCTCGAGTAGCGGAAACACGACATACCAGAGTACGACCCCCGCGACGGCGACCATCACGGCGGCCGTCAGCAGCTTGGTCCGGGCGGTGCCGGGCAGCTTGCGCCAGAGCCAGGCGTACATGTCACTCCTCGTCCTCGACGGCGTCCTTGAGCACCCCGTAGACGATCAGGCGCTCGGCGGCCGAGTATTCGGGGTGGCAGGTGGACAGCGTGATGAAGGCCCGGATGGGGCGGATGTCGGGCTTGCCGGGCACGGGGGCGAACACGTCGACCTCATCGGGTGTCACGATGTCCTGAGAGGTCACCCGGTACGTGTACGTGGTGCCGCCGGCCTGCACGACGATCTCGTCGTCGCGTTCGAGCTCGTCGATCTCCTTGAACGGGGCCGCGTACGTGGTGCGGTGCCCCGACACCACGAAGTTGCCGACCTGGCCCGGCATGGCGCTGTCCGGGTAGTGCCCGGGGCCCTTCTTCAGGTGCTCGGTGTCCACACCCTCGATCACGGCGTACTCGTAGTCGCGACCCAGCTCGGGGATGCGCAGCAGCGCCATGGGCTTGCCCGGCTCGGGCTTGACCGCCTTCCGCGCCGCCAATTCGCGCTGGAGCAGCCGCTGCTGGCTCTGGGTGTACGCGCCGGTGCCCCAGAGCAGGTACGCGCAGAACAGCATCATGATCAGGCCCGCGGTGATGCTCGTCTCTCCCACGGCCCGCAGCGTGGCCCGCATGCGATCAGCGTATTCGGGTCAGATGCGGCAATCCGGGATCGCCATGTCCCGCGCGTGGCGGCTATCCTTGGCCACACTTCAATTAGGCTTAACGAAGAGCCTGTGGACGATCCGGATGCCCAGGCCCTCAGCAGGAGTTACCAGTGCCCAAGTCCAAGGCTCGCAAGAAGGCGGTCTACACCCCGCCGCAGAGATCACAGCAGGTCAAGGTCAGCCCGCGCTGGCTGGCCCCCACGATGGTCGCGGCGTGGATCATCGGCATCCTGTGGATCGCGATCTACTACGTCGCACCACAGGCGCCCTTCTTCAGCGACCTCCAGAACTGGAACCTGCTGATCGGGTTTGTTTTCATCATCTTCGGGGTGGTTCTTTCCACCCGCTGGCGTTAGTTCTTTCCACAGCCTTTTCCACAGCCTGGGGAAGTCAGACCGCGCTCATGATGGCCGACACCCTGACCATCACGAGCACGGCGAGCACGGCCAGCGCTCCCGCGATCGCCAGCACCTGCCACAGGGTCCTGCTGTTCTTGGGGGCGTAGGCCAGCGCGCCCGCCAGCACCGATCCCGTGATCAGGCCGCCGATGTGGCCCGTCCAGCTGATGCCGGGCACGATGAACGTGATCGCGAGGTTGATCGCGATGAGCGCGGCGATGCCGCGTACGTCCATGTTGAGCTTGCGCCCGACCACGAACACGGCGCCGAACAGGCCGAAGATGGCCCCTGACGCGCCGACCGTGGTCTGGTTGGGCGCGTCGATCCACAGGCTCAGCACCGAGCCGCCGAGCGCGCTGATGACGTAGATCGCGATGTAGCGGACGTGGCCGAAGGCGCGCTCGAGGTAGGGGCCGACGACGTAGAGCGCCCAGCAGTTGAACAGGATGTGGAAAACGCTGCCGTGCACGAACGCGGCGGTGATCAGCCGGTAGAACTCGTCGAGCACGGCCACCCGCGCCGGGAACATCTCCAGCTCCGCGGTGACGCGCTCGCCGGTGAGGTATTGGGCGCCGAAGACCAGGACGTTGAGGACCAGGATGGTGTACGTCACGATCGGCGTACGTACGACGCTTCCGCCGAAGGTGGACTTGGCCTGACGGATGTCCCTGTTGCCCTCGGCCACGCACTCAGGGCACTGGAAGCCCACGGCGGCGTCGCGCATGCAGTCGGGGCAGATGGGGCGCTCGCACCGCTGACACCGGACCCAGGTCTCCTTCTCGGGGTGCCGGTAGCACCTGGGCACCGCCTCAGCGGGCTGCTCGGGCTGCGGGGGCGGGCTGGGCGGCTGGCTGGTCATGACCGAAAGCCTATGGCGTACACGCCCTACCCGCGTGTCCCCACCCCTCCCCCGGAACCACCGCCGCCGGCCCCGCTGAACGCGGTCGGCGGAACGCGGACAACGGTGGGCGGGCAGCGAACGCGCACGGCGCAACGCGGACAACGAGCAGCGGGCGGCCGCGGGCGGGCGGCGGAGCGGCGGGCGGCGGAACGCAGCGGCATCAAGGCCCCATCGCGCGGCAGCCCGGCCGCGCGCCTTCGGGACGCCCCGCCCACCCTCACCGCGCCGCATCGGTGAGGCGGGGTGCGATGGAGCCCAGCGCACTCGTGCGGCGGCCAGCGGGCCGGCTCGTTCATGGCGCCGCGTGGGTCCTGTGGGCGCCCGCCAGGACGCCGGCGCAGGCGTGACCCCATGCCGCTCCGAGAGCGCCCGGCGCGGTGTGACCCCCGAACCGCCCTCAAAAGCGGCCCGGTGCGGACGCGGTCCTGAGGCGTTCCCGGAGGGCCCAGCACCGGCGCGGCCCGAGCCGGGCCGGTGGGCGGGCCGGTGAAGGCGTGGTAGGGCCGCCCCAGGGCCTTGTGGGTGGGTTGGGGCGGGGGTGAGTGGGTTAGGCGGGGACGCGGTCGATGGTGACGGACTCCAGGACGATGTCCTCCGCCGGGCGGTCCCGGCGGTCGGTGTGGGTCTTGGCGATGGCGTCCACGACCTCCTGGCCCTCGATCACCTCACCGAAGATCGTGTGCCTGCCGTTCAGGTGCGGCGTCGGCACGACCGTGATGAAGAACTGGGACCCGTTGGTCCCCTTGCCGAAGCGGACGCCCGCGTTGGCCATGGCCAGCAGGTACGGACGGTTGAAGTACAGCTCCGGGTGGATCTCGTCGTCGAACTCGTAGCCCGGGCCGCCGATGCCCTGGCCGAGCGGGTCGCCGCCCTGGATCATGAATCCGGAGATCACCCGGTGGAAGATCGTCCCGTCGTAGTAGCGCGCGGTGCTCTTCTGGCCGGTGCCCGGGTGCGTCCACTCTTTCGAGCCTTCTGCGAGCTCGACGAAGTTGCGCACCGTTTTCGGGGCTCTGTTGGGGAAGAGCTCCACCTTGATATTTCCACGGTTGGTCTGCAGGTTTGCGATCAGCTTCTCAGCCACGAGACAGCCGCCCCCTCTATGTACAGGGTTGGTTCTGTGATGTTTTGAGGACTATGGCCGTAAGGCCTCCAGTGCCATCCTCCCACGGTGGCCATGATTGAGCCGCCTTGTCCAGGGAAGGTCAGGCTCGGGGCCCCAACGACAGGGGAGGTTGTCGTGTCCCTGACAATGAAAAGACGCCGCGTGGTCATAGAGGTACCCACCACGTGGACGGGCCGCATGAAGGCCCGGGCCGTGCGAACCGGCCACCTGATGGCGCCCGTGGCGGACCAGGCCAAGATGGCCGCCGCCCAGCGCATCGAGGACGCCCGCTACTGGGCGGCGCCACGGATTCACTCCGCGGCGCACGGGTTCGAGGATCAGGTCGCTCCCATGGTCAGTTCCATGCTGACCGCGGCGGCCAACAAGATCGACCCCACGCCCACGCGATCACGGCGATGGCCGACGCTCGTTCTGCTGAGCGGCCTCGCGGTGGGGGCGATCGGTTACATGTTCTACCGCCGCAATGCCCAGCAGTGGACCGAGCACATGAAGGACTCCGCCTCCGATGCGTCACGCTGGGCCGGCGAGAAGGCCGACAGGGCCGCCGAGTCTGCGGACCGGATGGCGGGCCGCGTGTCCGACAAGGCAGATGAGGCATCTCGCAAGATGTCCTGATTCGGAGCTGCCGGAAGGGAAGCGCGTCCTCGGTTGATCCCGAGGGCGCGCTTCCCGTTTCAAGAGCCCATTGACGGGCCACCAAGCGCTTGCTACAAACCCGGGCATGGCGCTGTCTCCATTAGACGACTACCCCGTCCACCAGGCCGCCCAGGTCATGCGGCACGTCGCCACCTCCGACCGCAACTTCTACGACCGCTACTACTTCAACTGCCACTCCGGCACCGATGAGCTCATGCTGATCGTCGGCCTCGGCCAGTACCCCAACCTGGGCGTCACCGACGCCTTCGCCTGCGTACGCCACGGCGACCTGCACCGCGTCGTACGGGCCTCCCGCGAGCTGGGAACCGACCGGATGAACACCGAGATCGGCCCGTTCCGCGTCGAGGTGCTCGAAGGGCTCAAGCGCCTCAGGGTGGTCCTGGAGCCGAACGAGCACGGCCTGTCCTTCGACCTGCTGTGGGAGGGTACGATCCCGGCCACGCTGGAGCCGCGGCACTTCCTGCGGTGGCAGGAGCGGGTCATGTTCGACTCGGTACGCCTGGCGCAGACGGGGCGCTGGTCCGGAAATATCAGGATCGGCGAGGAGGACATACCGGTCACGCCCGACCGCTGGCAGGGCACCAGAGACCGATCCTGGGGCATCAGGCCGGTCGGCGAGCCCGAGCCGCCCGGCATCCAGACCAAGAACGCGGGCACGTTCTACTGGCTCTACGCGCCCATGCAGTTCGACGACCACGCCATCCTCTGCATCGTCCAGGAGGACGAGCGCGGCCGCCGGATGCTGGAGGAGGCCGTACGCGTCTGGTCCGACGGCCGCGAGGAGGAATACCTCGGCAGACCGGAGTACCGCCCGGTCTACGCCCCCGGCACCCGCGACGTCGTGGAGGCCACGATCACCTTCTCGCCTCCCGGCGGCAAGCCGTTCGACGTGCGCTGCACCCCGATCCTGCCGGTGCACCTCATGGTGGGCACCGGGTACGGCCTGGAGCCCGACTGGAAGCACGGCATGTACCAGGGCGAGGGGCCGGTCGTGCAGGGCGTGACGTACCGGCTGCCCGACGACGCCGCCAGGATGTGGGGCATGGTGGACGCCGTCGGGCGCTTCGAGTACGACGGGCTCGTCGGCCACGGCCTCTACGAGTACTGGGCGCTCGGACCGCACCCGTCCTTCCCGGAATGATCTAGTCGGCCTTCTCGCAGATGATCTTCACCGCCTTGATGGCGACCGACGGCGCGTCCAGCTTCTCCCCGGGCTTCGCCGGCTGGGCGGGCACGGCCTGCACGCCGTCAGGCAGCTTGCCGTCCTCCGGGAGGGGCACGGTCTTGGTCACCTCCAGCATCTCGCCGTCCTCCGGGACGGGCACGGCCTTCGTCACCGCCAGCCCCTCGCCCTCCTGCGTGACGGTCCCGGCGTGGGCCCCATCCAGCGGTGGCGCCTCTCCGTCGGGAAGGGCGTCGACCTTCACCGTGTCGCTGGGCTTGAACTCGCGCACCTTGCCGTCAGGACCGACGATCTTGCCGGCCGGAGCCGTCCGCGCGAATTCGGCCACCTCGACGGTCTTGCCGTCGGCCGTCTTGCAGGTCACCTTGGCGCCGGCGGGGCCGGGGGTCTCGTCGGCCATGGCGGAGCCGGTCAGACCGGTGATGGCGAGTACGGCGACCGCGCCGAGCAGCGCGAGACGTCGCTTGAACATGGGTTCTCCTCACTGAGGTCGGTCGAACGCCTCCGAGACTGGCCCGGCGTACCTGAAGTGATCCTGAAGAGGCCCTAAATGATCTTCAGGTTGGCTTTAGGTGACCTGAGGCACTCTGGTCGGTGTGCGAGTGCTACTGGTGGAGGACGAGGAGCGGCTGGCCGACCTGGTGAAGGGCGGCCTGGCGGGCGAGGGCTTCGCCGTGGACGTGGCCCACGACGGGCGTGACGGCCTGTGGATGGCCACCGAGAACACGTACGACGTGATCGTCCTGGACGTGATGCTGCCCAGGATGAACGGCTACGCGGTCTGCGCCAAGCTGCGCGAGGCGGGCGACTGGACGCCGATCATGATGCTCACGGCCAAGGACGGCATCTACGACGAGGCCGAGGCGCTCGACAACGGGGCCGACGACTACCTGGCCAAGCCGTTCTCGTACGTGGTGCTGCTGGCCAGGTTACGGGCGCTGGTGCGGCGGGGCGGGCGGGAGCGGCCCGTGTCGATCACCGTGGGCGACCTGGTGATCGACCCGGCGGCGCTGAAGTGCCGCCGGGGTGAGGTGGAGATCGGGTTGACGCCCAAGGAGTTCGCGGTGCTGCACGCGCTGGCCCGCCGGTCCGGCGAGGTGGTGTCCAAGAGCGAGCTGCTGGCCCAGGCCTGGGACTTCTCCTACGACGGCGACCCGAACATCGTCGAGGTCTACATCAGCGCCCTCCGCCGCAAGATCGACATGCCTTTCGGGCGGACGTCGCTCATGACGGTCCGCGGCGCCGGCTACCGGCTGGAGGCGGCATGAGCCCACTGCGGAAGGCGTCGGCCGCGCTCTCGTCCGTGCGGCTGCAGGCGACCGCCGCCGCGACCCTGGTGGTGGCCCTCGCCCTGGGCCTGGCCGCGCTGGCGCTGGTGGCGGTGCTGCGCGGCACGCTGGTGAGCAACGCCGACGCCGAGGCCACCAGGAAGGCCGTGGCGGCGGCGCCGTACGCGGAGACGCTGGACTTCGTGCGCGCCACCCCGCTCTCGCCCGGCGTCACGGCGCCCGCGGACACTCTCGGCGAGAGCTCGATCGCCATAACCAAAGACGTGCCCAAGCAGGGCAAGGCCGAGCCGCTCGCGATCGTCGGGAAGAGCGGCACGGTCCAGCTGCGCGACGGCACGACGGCCACGGTCGCCGACCCCGACGTCCTGCTGACCGACGACAAGAGCGCCTCCACCACCGAGTGGGCGGAGCCGCAGAAGTACGCCGTCGCCGGCGTCAAGGTGGCCACCGCGGGCGGCCCCGCCATGGTCTGGTCGCGGTTCCCCCTGGAGGGCACCGAGAAGGCGCTGCAGACGCTCTACGGCGCGCTGCTGCCCGGCGTGCCCGCCGTGCTGCTCGTGGTGGCCGGGATGACGTGGTTCTCGGTGGGCCGCGCGCTGGCCCCCGTGGCCGCCATCCGGGCCAAGGTCGCCGACATCACGGCCCGCGACCTGCACCAGCGCGTGCCCGTACCCGGCTCGAAGGACGAGATCGCCGCACTGGCCTCCACCGTGAACGGCACCCTCGACCGCCTGGAGACGGCGGTGGACACGCACAAGCGGTTCGTCGCGGACGCGGCGCACGAGCTGCGCAGCCCCATCGCCACCCTGCGCGCCCGCCTGGAGCTGGCCGAGCCCAGCGAGCTGACCAGGGAGGCCCTGGCCGACGTCGAACGCCTGCAGTCCCTGGCCGCCGACCTGCTCATCCTGGCCAAGCTGGACGCGGGCGAGCCGCTGCGCGCGGCCGAGCTGGACCTGGGCCAGGTGGCCGCCGAGGAGTCGGTACGCGCCGGGCGCCGGCCCGAGGTGCGGCTGGAGCTGGACATCGAGCCGGACGTGGTGATGAAGGGCTCCCGCGCCCACCTCGACCGCCTGGTGACGAACCTGGCCGACAACGCGGTCCGGCACGCCGCCTCCACCGTGCGGGTGCGCGTACGCGCAGAGGAGGACCAGGCCGTGCTGGAGGTGCAGGACGACGGGCCCGGGATCCCGCCGGAGCAACGGGAGGCGGTGTTCGCCCGGTTCACCAGGCTGGACGAGGCGCGTGCCAGGGACGCGGGCGGCGCCGGGCTGGGGCTGCCGATCGCGCGGGACATCGCGCACCTGCACGGCGGCACCCTCATGTACGAAGATTCCGGATTTATCGCCAAATTTCCTCTGAACCACTGATGATCTGCAAACGTGTGAGTGGTTGAAGGAGGCAACAATGCTCACACGCCGCGCATTGATCACCAGAAGTAGCGCCGTGGGCGCAGGAGTCGTGTTCCTGTGGCCCCGCCCGGCAGAGGCGGAAGCGGAGGCGGCCAAGCCCGTCCTCGCCACCACTAAGAGCATCCCGGTGGGGGGCGGGAAGATCGTCCAGGGCAAGTACGTGATCACCCAGCCGAGGAAGGGCGTCTACAAGTGCTTCAGCGCCAAGTGCACCCATCAGGGCTGCACGGTGGCGAGCGTGAGCCGTGGCACGATCAACTGCCCGTGCCACGGCAGCAAGTTCAGCGCCTCGACGGGCGCGGTGGTGAACGGCCCCGCCAAGAAGCCGCTCGCCGGCAAGAAGATCAAGGTGTCGAAGGGGAAGATCAGGCTGGCTTGATCGGCAAGGCGTAGGTGGTGCTGCGCTTGGTGATCTCGAAGCCGGCGCGGGCGTACACGCTCACGGCCCCCGTGGGGTTGTCGGCGTCCACCCCGAGCCCGGCACTCTCGTAGCCCTGATCTCCGAACGTGGCAAGGGCGTGCCCGATCAGCGTGCTCGCCACGCCCTTGCCGCGCCACTCCCGCAGCGTGCCGATGATCTGGATCCATGCCTGGCGCTCGCCGCGCCGGGCGGAGCCGGCCTCGAAGAAGTGCGTGATCAGCACCCCGACCGGGCGGCCGCCGGCCAGAGCCACGAACGACGATTCGGGGCGGAAGTTCCTGGAGCCGCTGATCATGGCGCGCCAGCTCTCGGACGTGTGCCGCACGCTGCCCCAATGGTCGCGGAACGACTCGTTGCGCACCTGGCGGGCGCCTTCGTCGAGCTCGGGCGACCAGGCGGCGATGGAGACGCCCTCCGGCGGCCGCACCGCGGGCAGGCCGCCCGACAGGCTCCGCTCCATCCGGGCGAACCACCGTACGGCCGTGAACCCGGCCACCTCCACCAGCGCGGCGAGGTCGGGCCGGCCGTCGAAGACGTCGACGTGGAGCTCCAGCGGGACGCCGGGGTGAGCCCGCTCGCTCACCCCGGGCGCCGTCCGGATGCTCCAGTCCATGATGTGCCTGCCGAGCCCCTGCCTGCGGTAGGCGGGGTGCACGCCGCCCGACAGGCGCATCATCCGCGGTCAGCGGCCCCCATTCCATGCCCGGCAGCCTAGGCGAGCCTGGTGGAGCACCCCAACCGGTTTCCGATATGGGCCAGGCCCTCGGCGAACGACCGGCGCGTACGTACGCGGAACCCGAGGAACAGCCGGTTGGCCAGGGCGACGGCCCAGTGGTGGCCGGCCACGTTGTAGACGCGGTGGACCAGGCGCGTGCCCCCGGGGACGGGGGTGACCGACCATTCGCCGCGGTACCACCAGCCGCCCTGGTAGGCCAGGACGTGCTCGCCCAGCTCCGTCCTCGGTATGGCCCGTACGATCTCCGGCCACACCCGCTCGACCGGAGCCTCGATCACTCCGGCGACCTCGGTGATGAGCCGCCTGCTCACGGCGCGCTCACCCTCGTGTTCTGGAAGGAGGCGAAGCGCCAGCCCTCGGGCGTGCGGAGCGCGGTCAGCGTGACCACGGACCGGCGGCTCGGGTCGGCCGCACCGTTCACGGACGAGCCGCCGCCCACGATCACCAGCGCGACGTCGTCGGTGAGCGGCTTGATCAGCGGTTCGCCGCCGCCCCCTTCGAGCTTGATGTCGAGCTTGAACAGCTCGCGGTGGGCCTCCTCGATGGCCTGCCGGCCCTCCAGGTGCTGACCGAAGAACGTGATGTAGTCGGCGTCCTCGGTGAAGAGCCCGGCGTAACCCTCGGCGTCCCCGGAGTTCCAGGTCTCCGCGATCCGCACGAGCAGCCGAACGATCTCTGTGGACATGGCACTGCTCCCTCTGTCGCGGCGCCTATCCTGTGAATGCGAGTTCGGGCAGGGCAGGCGCCTTGTTCGGATTTCCGGCCGCCGGGGTGTTGGCGCACCTCGGCGGCCTTCTCACATCTCGGCCCTTTTCACATCTCGGCCGTGGTCTCCCAGTCGAGCTCTCCCCTGTCGAGCCGGTCGAGCAGCCCCTTGATCCAGCCGAGCTCGGCGGTGTAGAGCGCCTGCTCGCACTCCACCTCCAGCATGAGGATCGCGGGCAGGCCGCTGTCGGCCATGGCTCGCAGGTGGGCCTCCATTCCGGCGAGGGCACCCTCGATCGTGGCCGCGCGCCCCCGCAGCGCCCGCTGCGCCTCGGGCAGCGGGAGGCAGCCCATGAGCGAGACGGCCGCGACGAAGGCTCGCCGGTCGGGGTCGGGTTTCTCCAGGAGCTGCCGCAGCCGGGTGACCAGCTCCTTGCGGCCCTCGTCGGTGATCTCGTAGACCGTGCGCTCGGGCCTGCGGCCCTCGCGGTCGGTCTTCGAGGGGACGATCAGCTCGTCCTTGGCCAGCCGCTCCACCGCGTGGTAGAGGCTGCGCGGCAGGCCGGTGATGTAGTCCTTGTGCGTGTCGATGATGAACCGGTGCAGCTCGTACGGGTGGCTCGGGCGCACCGTGAGCAGGGCCAGCACGGTCACGCCGACCAAGCTGTGGCGTTGCGCCATGATGCCTCCCCCCATATTGCAACTTGCAATATAACTCAGACATCCAGCTGCAGGAAGGCCCTCTCAATCGCCTGCCTGGTCACGTCCTCCGGATAGGGGAAGAGCTTGATCAGGTCACGCAGGCCCTCCACGTGGGCCCGCCTGGCCAGCTCGGCCACGAGGGCCAGCTCGGCCTGCTGCGCCTGCGCGTACGCCCGGTCCACGACCGCGCCGTGCCCCGGCACGATCACCTGCTCGGGCAGCTCGTCCAGCATCGCCGCCGTGGTGAGCGGCCAGTCGAGCGGGTACGAGTCGCTGAACGCCGGCGGCGCCCCCTCCTCCACCAGGTCACCCGCGAACACCACGCCCGCGTCCGGCACGTGCACGACCACGTCGTTGCTGCTGTGCCCGAGCCCGAAATGCCGCAGATGCACGAGCCGGCCGCCGATGTCGAGGCTGGCCGCGCTCGTGAACGTGTGGTCCGGCGGCACGATCGTGACCTCCTCGAACTCCTCACGCCGCTCGGGCCGCCCTTCGATCATCACGCCGCGCTGCTGCTCGCCGTACCGCTCGATCTCCTCGGCGCACCTGACGTGCCCCCAGATCTCGGCGGGGCGGAAGATCGCGTTGCCGAAGTAGTGGTCGAAGTGGGAATGGCTGTTGACGACCGTCCACGGGCCGGCGGTGATGCTCCTGACCGCCTCGACCAGGTCACCCGCCTCCCTGTGCGAGCTACGCGTGTCGAGGACCAGGCAGTGCCCGTCGCCCACGACCAGACCCACGTTCATGTCGTACGACTTGTGGCGCCGGACATAGACCCGGTCGCCGACCTCCTGCCACTGCTCGTTCATGCCAACGAACCCTACTTTTAAGCCGCGTCATTTGAGGTATTCGAGCACCGCCAGCACCCTTCTGTGCCCGTCCGCGGCGGGCGGGAGGTCGAGCTTGGCGAAGATGTTCGCGATGTGCTTGGCCACGGCCGCCTCGGTGACGAACAGCTCCTTGGCGATCGACGCGTTCGTCCGGCCCTCGGCGATCAGGCCGAGCACCTCCTGCTCGCGCGGGGTGAGCCGGGCCAGCGGGTCGCGGCGCCGCCTGAGCAGTTGGCGGACCACCTCCGGGTCCACGACCGTGCCTCCGGCGGCCACCCGGTCGAGCGCGTCGACGAACTCGCGTACGTCGCCGATGCGGTCCTTCAGCAGGTAGCCGATCCCGGCGCCGGCGCCCGACTCCAGCAGCTCGGCGGCGTAGGTCTGCTCGACGTACTGGCTGAGCACCAGGACGGCCAGGTCCGGATGCCGCTCGCGCAGCTCAAGCGCCGCCCGCAGCCCCTCGTCGGCGAAGCCGGGCGGCATGCGCACGTCGGTCACCACGGCGTCGGGGCGGTGCTCGGCTACGGCGGCGAGCAGGGCGGGCGCGTCGCCGACCGCGGCGGCCACGGTGTGGCCGAAGCGGTCGAGCAGCCCGACCAGGCCCTCCCGCAGCAGGACGGCGTCCTCGGCGATCACTACGCGCACGGTATCTCCACTCTCATCAGGGTCGGACCGCCGATCGGGCTGGACAGGGACAGCCTCCCGCCCACGACGGACAGCCGGTCGGCCAGCCCGGTCAGCCCCGTGCCCTTGGCGGGATCGGCCCCGCCCACGCCGTCGTCGCGCACCTCCACGACCAGCGTGCCGCCCTCGACCCGCCCGGTGACGGCGCCCCTTGTGGCCCGGCTGTGCTTGGCCAGGTTCGCGAGGGCCTCGCTGACGACGTAGTACGCGGTCACCTCCACCGGGGCGGGCAACCGGCCGGCCAGCTCGACGTCCACGTCCACCGGCACGGGCGAGCGCCCGGCCACGTCGCGGACCGCCGCGCCCAGCCCGCGGTCGGTGAGCACCTGCGAGTGCACGCCCCTGATCAGCTCGCGCAGCTCGGCGAGCGCCCGCTTGGCCTCCTCGTGGGCCTGCCCGACCATCCGGCCCGCGGGCGAGTCGTCCGGCAGGTCGAGCCGGGCCATGCCGAGCGCCATCGACAGGGAGACCAGCCGCTGCTGTGCGCCGTCATGCAGGTCCCGCTCGATCCTGCGGCGCTCCATCTCGAACGCGTCCACCAGCCGCGCCCTCGACCGCAGCACCTCGTTCAGCTCGGAGCCCTGCGGCGCGAGCATCGCGCGTACCATCGCGCCTCGGGCACCGCCCCAGGCGGTGATCGTGTACGCGGCGACGGGCAACAGCAGCGCGCCCGCCACGGAGCCCACGACGGCGAGCCCGGGCTCCGCCTCGGGCTGTACGACCGGCGACAGCATCAGGACCACCGGCCCGCCCACCGTGAACCCCAGCATGATCAGGTCGATCCACCACAGCGCGAGCACCGTGACGACGGCCAGCCCGGCCTCCCGCCTGCGCCCGCCGGGCACCTCGGGCAGCGGCACGCCGTCCACCAGCCGCAGCCTGCGCCGCTCGAACCAGGCGACGAGCGGCAGGCACAGCGCCAGCACGACCGGGGCCGCGAGCACGCCGAGCGGGATCGTGGCGAACACCGCGGCCCCGACGGCCATGCCGGGGACGGCGCTGGCCAGCAGGTACGCCGCGCACCGCCAGGGCCACGCGGAGCCCAGGAACGGCAGCGGCCGCTGCGTGAGCGCCTCCAGCGCGGTTCGGTTGAGCACTTTCTGACGGTATCCGCCAGTTGGCGGGCAGGCAGTAGTGCTGGGTCTACTGTCCGAGGAAGCGGGTGAGCACCGGGGCCAGCGCCTTCGGGTCCACCATGTGCGTCTGGCCCTCGATGATCTCGCGCACGGCGCCCGGGACGAGCTCCGCGATCGCGTCGGCGGCCCGGGCGAAGAAGCCGCCGCCCCCGCCCACGAACGAGTCGGCCCCGGCCCCGCCCGTGGCCACCAGCGTGGGGCAGGCGATGCCGGCCAGGCGGTCGGCGGGCGGGCGGCCGTCGCCCAGGCAGGCGGCGTCGTACGCGAGCGTGGGCGCGATGGCTTCCAGGCCCGGCCACATGGGCGACTCGCGGGCCTGCTCCACCATCTCCTCGGTGGCGCCCGCCGTCACCATGAACAGCGCGAACGCGTCGCCGCGGCGGCCCTCGGCCAGCAGCGCGTGCAGCCGGTCGGCGTACTCCCGCGAGCGCCGCGGCGCGTCCGGCGCCATGTCGTAGGGCACCTCGTACACGGCCAGTCTCGCGATCGGCAGCCCCGTGGCGGCGGCTTCGAGCGCGAGCGCGCCGCCCGACGAGATCCCGAACAGGTGCGCCGCCCCGCCCGCCTCGGCGATGAGCGCGGCGATGTCCTCGATCTCGCGTTCGACCTCGTAAGGGAGGGTGTCCTCGCTGTCGCCCCGGCCGCGCCGGTCGTAGTTGTAGACGGTGAACCGCTCCGCCAGCTCGCGCGCGAGCTGCGCGTTCGCCGAGCGGTCGACCGCGGCGCCGCCGACCAGGACGATCGCGGGGCCGACGCCCAGGCGGTCGAACGCGATGGACGTGCCGTCTTTCGCCGTGACGCGGTGCATGTGACTCCTCCGGAGGCCCTGTGACCACCCGATCTCGATGGGTGACTATCGGCGGCGGCGTTATGGGACTACCGTCGTGCGTATGGCGATCCCCATTCCATCACGGCGGAATTCCGCGGACAACGACAATACCCCTGACACCCCCGCGCCACCGTCATGGCCGATGTCGACTCCCCGCCTTTCTGCCGAACCCAAGGCACAATCCGGGGAAACAGCATCAATCATCGTAAATTTAGACAAGGCGACACTTGATGCGGTTCATCAAAAAGCGCGCTCCGATGGCCGTATGATTTCCGATGTGATTCGCGCCGCGGTGGAGCGCGAAGTGGGAAACATGACGCACGCGACAATCTTGATCCAGCGCTGGAACCTGCAGTGCGACGACCTCGACAGAGCGGCCGACGCCCTTCAGGTGGACCGGATTTCGGACGATGTGATGCTCAGGCTCGGCCTGCATCGGAATCAAGAGGACTGACCATGCTTCCTGGGCGCGTTCTCGATGTGGGAGCGCTCGTCGACATAGCGGTCGCGAAAACGAATCATTCTCGCAGCATCGCGGCGCTGTGCCTTTATCGGGGCGGCGGGCTGTGCATTCCCACGACCGCACTCACGCTCGTCTATTCGATCGTCCCGCTCGCCACCAAGGTCGAACTCTTCGATCTGATCAGCAGTTCCGCCGTCCAGGTCGACGACCTCACCGCGGGAAAGGTGCCCGACATCGCCGAGATCCTAGACGGATCGAGCGACATCACCGCGGGCCACGTGATCTTATGCGCGCGGGCCACCCAGTGGCCGATCCTGACCGACCGTCCCGGCATACTGCGAAATCTGGACCCGGCGATCCTCGTCGATCCCCTGCCTGAGCAGAACTGACCTCTCGGGCCAGGCTGATGTCCGGTTCACCCACTATTGTGGGGGCCCGGACACACGAGGAAGCGGATCCACCTTGGCACATCGCGCCCTGGTCATCGCCCTGCTGCCCGCGATAGCGCTGCGGGCGCTCGCCGTGCTCGGATATCCGCCGTCGATCCTCTTCTACGGCGACTCGTTCGCCTTCCTGCGCGAGGAGCTGACCCCCGGCACCACCCGGCCCTCCGGATACTCGCTGCTGCTGGCGCTGCTCCGCCCCGCGCACAGCCTCACGCTGGTGACGGTCCTGCAGCACCTGCTGATGCTGGCGCTGGCCGTGGCGGTGTACGCGCTGCTGAGGCGGCGCGGCCTGCCGGGCTGGGGCGCCGCGCTGCTGGTCACCCCGCTGCTGTACGACGAGTTCCTGGTGCTGCTCGAACACATGATCATGGCGGACGCGGTCTTCGTCGTGCTGGTCACGGTCGCGATCCTGCTCGTGGTCTGGCGCGTCACCCCCGCCACTGCCGCCGTGGGCGGCCTGCTGCTCGGCCTGGCGGGGATCACCAGGACGGTCGGCCTGCCGCTGCTGATCCTCACGGCCGCGTACCTGCTGATCAGGCGGTACGGCTGGCGCCCCCTCGTGGCGCTGCTGGTGGCGGGCGCGATCCCGCTGGGCGCGTACGCCACCTGGGCGAAGGTGGAGAAGGGGAAGTTCGCGCTGACCGAGGCGGACGGGAACTTCCTGTGGTCCAGGACCATGAGCTTCGCCGACTGCTCGGTGATCAAGCCTTCGGAGCGGCTGGCCGTGCTCTGCCCGAACATGCCGGTGGAGCAGCGGCCGTACCCGCCGTACTGGCTGTGGGAGAGCTTCTCCCCCCTGCTCAAGGTGCCGGGGACGGCCAACCGCAACCAGCTCGCCGGGGAGTTCGCCAGGGCGGCCATCCTCGCCCAGCCCGGCGAGTACGCCGCGGCGGTCGCGACCGATCTCACGCAGTTGCTGCGCTGGGAGCGTACGGCGGTGGACGAGAAGACGCCGTACAAGTTCCCCTCCGCGGAGCGGCCGCTGAGCGAGTCGGTGCGGGGCATCGCCGAGTCGTACGAGGCCGGACCGGCCGCCACCCGGGTCGTGGAGCCGTTCGCGGGGTGGCTGCGGGCGTACCAGCGGTTCGGGTACGTGCCGTTCCCGCTGCTCATGCTGGCCCTGGTCGGGGCGCTGGCGACGGCGCTGGTGCGGCGGCGGTGGGACGCGCTGCTGCCCGGGGTCACGGCGCTCGCGCTGGTCGCCTCGCCACCGTTCCTGGCGGCCTACGACGTGCGGTACGTGATCCCGGCGATCCCGCTGATCTGCCTGGCGGTGGGGCTGGCCCTCGGCGCCCGGTCGCCGTCCCGGCAGGAGCACGCGGGGACGCCCAGCCCTGAGCTTTCCCGGACCGCCACCTGAGTGCTAGGGTCACGTGTAAGGAAATTATTACATGTGACGGGAAGCCATGACAGTGCCGGGGCCGACAGGTGACGACCTGGTCGAGATCTTCGCGGCACTGGCCAACCCGCTGCGGCTGCGCATCATGGCGGTGCTGGCGGACAGGCGTGACTACGTCAGCCACCTGGCCCGCGAGATCGGGGTGAGCCGCCCGCTCCTCCACATGCACCTGCAACGGCTGGAAGCGGCCGGGCTGATCGTCGGCACGCTGGAGCTGTCCGACGACGGCAAGGCCATGAAGTACTACGAAGTCACGGACTTCAGCCTGCACCTGACCGCGTCGGCGCTGGCCGAGGCGGCCAGGACACTCACCAGGCCGGACCCGGGGAAGGGTCCAGGACCCAAGGAGCACTCCTGATGATCGATTCTTGGCCCGCGGCGATCTTCTCCTTAGGGGTGCTGCTCGTGGTCGGCTTCCTGATCGCCCTTTTCGCAGTGGGGATGTTCGAGATGCGCAAGGCCAAGCTCGACGCCCATCAGGCCGACGACCTGCGGCAGCTCGTGCGCCGGTTCGAGCAACTCGCCGAGAACACCATGGACGCCCAGCAACGGATGGCCGCCGACCTGGCCGAGCTGCGCGCCCGCACCACGTCGATCGAGCAGATCCTAAGAACCGTCGAATAAGGCGACGAAGCGGCGTTGCCAGGGGGTCTCGACGGCGTGCGAGTCGTAGTGCTCGCGTACGTAGGCGACGGCCCGGTCGCCGGGCACCCCGTCGAGCACGGCCAGACAGGCCAGGGCCGTGCCGGTGCGGCCCCGGCCGCCACCGCACGCGACCTCGACGCGCTCGGACTCGGCGCGGGCCCACGCCTCGCGGAACGCGTCGGCGGCCGCACCCCGGTCGGACGGCAGCCAGAAGTCGGGCCAGCGCACCCACCGGTGCTCCCAGTCGACGGCCGGGGGCCGGCGGCCCAGCAGGTAGAGGGCGAACGTGGGAAGCGGACCCTCGGGGAGCGGGCGCCGCAGACCCCGGCCCCGGACGAGCCGGCCCGAGGGCAGCCGCAGCACACCCGCCGTCGTGGGCTCCCAGGTCGCTGTCATGATGCGAGCGTAGCCGCGGGGACCGCCGGGGCTCGCGATCTTCAGCTCTCGGCAGACTCGCCTTTCATCGGCGGACTCGCCTTTCAGAGGCCGAAGGCGCCGCCCTCCACGAGGATGGCCACGCCGAGCCCGATCAGGACGAGGGGCAGCAGTATGTGCCCCCATCGGCTGAGCGCCTTCGCGATCAGCGGGCGGGTGGCGAAGAACCTCCCGGCCAGGCACCAGACGGCGACCAGAATCAGGAAGACGGCCAGGCCGCCTTGAGACCCAGGGCGAGGGGGAGCAGGCCGAGGTACGGGGCGGCGGACTCGGGCAGGAACGTGGCTCCGAAGGCGGCCGCGACGGCGACCACGAGGATGCCGGCGAAGCCGATGTACTGCCCGAGGACGATCCGCAGGTGCCCGGCCCCCTGGGCGAAGAAGAGCGCCAGGATGACGATGTCGTCGATATTGGTGACGGCGAACAGGCCGGCGGCTTGCCCGATGATGCCCGCATTCATGCGTGGCACCGTACCGGAACTGCACAAGGTTGGAACGATCCCTGCTGGGCTTCCTCCCTTGATGAATCGCGCACCCTTGGCCATTCCCTGAGCATTTTCATTCCGTTATTCAAGGGGCCGGCATTTGCGGCGCGAAACACCGGCGGCGCGGCCCACCGACCGTCCCCAGGTTGACAGGCGTCCTGACACCTGGGCCTCCAGCTTTCTGACGCAGATTGCGGCGTATGTGGTCACACGTGGTGAACTCTCGCTCATCCTTTGTTATGGTCACTCACTGTCCAGAAACGGACACCCTTTACCCGAGGAGGATCATGAGGACCCCGAGGACCGTCGCCATCACTGCGGCTGTGGCGGCGACAGTCGCTCCCCTGCTGGCCATCGCGACCCCGGCGAGCGCCCAGCAGTCCACCGAGACCACCAAGAGCGTCCAGAGCATCCCCGTGCTGGACTGGCTCTCCCTCGATAGCCTCAACCCGACCGAGCAGCTCAAGAAGGTCAAGCAGCTGCTCGGCACCGGCTACGTTCCCGAGGCGTTGAGCGTGACCAACGCCGCCAACCCGCAGTACACGTCCGTCTGGATCAAGGACGCCACCCGCAAGGTAAGTGTCCTGCAGGGCCTGTCGGCGACCGACCTGCCGACGCGCATCACCGAGCAGGCGAAGAACGGCTTCCAGCCGACCATGATCACCGGCACGGGCACGGGCGCCGGCGCCATCTTCGCGGCGGTCTTCGAGAAGACGACCGAGAAGGTCCAGTCCAAGCTCAACATGACCAAGGACGTCTTCGCGTCCGTCAACGCCCAGCTCTCGGCCGCCGGCTTCAGCGTCGCCTCGCTGGACGTCTACGGCACCGTCGAGAAGCCGCTCTACGCGGCCGTCTGGGTCGCCGGGGCCGCGTCGGGTGCCGTCCAGGTGACCGCCGGCCAGACGGTCGAGCAGCGCGGCAAGGAGCTCCTGGCCAAGACCAAGGAAGGGCTGCGCCCCGTCCTCATGGCCGTCGAGCCCGGCAAGCTCTACACCACCGTGTGGAGCAAGGGCAGCGCGACCGGCCTGAAGGAGTACCTGAACCTGTCCAAGCTGACCTACACGCTCAAGGCCACCGAGCTGAAGGCGCTGGGCTACCGCCCCGAGGTCCTGGACACCGAGGGCAGCACCATCGCGGCGATCTGGAGCAAGGGCTAAGACCCGGATCGTGGTGCCGTGCACCGGCGATCAGCGAACACCCCGTCTGATCGCCGGAACGCGCGACACCTGGCTCAGCGGTCGAACCAGCGGGCCGCCGACGGGGTCAGCAGCAGGACGACCACCGCCAGCCGGAAGACAAGCCCAAGCGGTGTGGTCCACCTGAGGTCGCCGTCGACCGCTTTGACGATCAGACCACCGCCACTGAGGACCAGTTCGAGGGCCACGGCGCCCCAGCGCACCGCCTTTTTCCGCGACGTCCAGCGGGAGATCAGCCAGCCCATGAGCGCGGTGGTCGAGACGGCATACAGAAGCAGCAGGACGTATCCAGGGCTGAAGGCGACGGCCGACGAACGCGGCATAATGGCGGCCGATGCCGGAAAAACGGGAATTGTCGGAGTATGCGGTGGCGATCGCGCCCGTCATCGACGCGGCCCACGTCAACGTGCACGCCTCCGCCCGCAGAGCGATCACCGCACTGGCCGAGACCGCCGGCCTGAGCACGGGACTGCTGTACGACCTGAGGTTCGTGCTGCCGCTGCGCCCGCTGACCCGAGCCGGACTGGGCGCGATCTACCGCTACCGCAGCGAGCCCGAACGAGAGGCCGGGATCCGGGAGCACCTGAGCGAGGGCACCCTGGCCGAGGACGGCGACGGGGCACTGAGGGCGACCGCCTCAGGGCTGGCGTTCATCCAGCAGTTGTACGAGGCGCACGGCGCCGCCGCCGAGCGGGTCTGGGCAGGGCAGGACCTGCACCGGCTGGCGCACCTGGCCGGCAGGGTGCTCGACCGGGCCGAGCGGCTGCCGGGCGGCGCGCTCGAACTCGTCGCACCCCCCTACGAGCCCGAGGGGAGCGGGCCGGGCCTGCTCCTGTTCAACCGGCTCGCCGTCCTCCGCTACCACCGGGCCGACGCCCACGCCCGGGCCTGGCAGGCGGAGGGCCTGTCCGCGGCCGAGATCGTCGGCCTGCGGGACGGGCCCGTCCGCGCGCGGATCGAGGCGGAGACCAACCTGCGGGCCGCGCGGCCGTACCAGGTCCTGGCCGGGGACGAGCGGCAGGCGCTGTACGACGGCCTGCTGAAACTGATCTAAAGCGCCGCCAGCAGGCGGCCCACCTGGGTGCGGTCGTTCACGCCGAGCTTGTCGTAGGCCGCCTGCAGGTGATTGGCGGCCGTACGCGTGGACAGCGTGAGCCGGTCGGCGATCTGCCGGTTCGTCAGCCCGGCGGCCGCGAGCTGGAGGATCTCCCGCTGGCGCGGCGTCAGCTCGGGCGTGGCCAGCTCCACCAGCGCCGGGGTCGACACGCCGGGGCAGCGCCTGGCCAGCGCCCACGCCCTGGTCTGCGCGCCCTTGGCCAGCGTGCCACGGCCCGCGTTCCGGTGCGCCGCCGCCTCCTGGGCCGTGGCCTCGGCCGCGTACAGGAGCATCCCGCGCCGCTCGAACTCCCCGGCCACCGCCCGGAGCTCGTCCGGGTCGCCGATCGCGCGGGCGTGCCTGGCCAGGAGCCCGGCCAGGGGGCCGTCCACCCGGCCGGCCAGCCTGGCGAACCGGTCCGGGACGCCGAGCCGTACCAGGTCGTGCAGCGCGAACATCAGGCCGGCGTGCAGCTCATGCTGCTCGGCGTGGTCCGCCGCCGCGAGGCACAGCCGTACCGCCTCGTCGAGCTCGCCGCCGGAAGCCGCCACCCACACCTCGGCCTGCAGCACGTGCTGCCGGGTGAAGGCCCATCTGGACGCCGTCGCGCCGGCCTCCGCCAGCACCTCCCGAGCCTGTTCCGTACGGCCCAGCAGCGCCAGTGCGTGCGCCTGCTCGGCCAGCACCCGCCCCAGGTACGGCTCCCGACCGGGCATCCTGGCCAGGTCGTCGCGGCACCAGCGCAGCGCTCCCGCGACGTCCCCGCGCAGCCGGCCTACCATCGCCCGGTACGCCGCGAACCCCGACACCGACAGCTCGGCGGCCGGCAGCTCCATCCCCTGCTCCGCCGAACGGTCCGCCGCCTCCAGCAGGCCCGCGAACGTCTGGGCGGCGCAGAGCGCGTCCAGGAAGCTCGGCAGCGCGTGCGGCGCCTCGTCCCGCCAGCTGTCCACGCTCTCCAGCGTGCGCGCCGCGATGGCGAGGCTCTCCCCGGTACGCCCCGCGTACGCCGCGACCCACGCCTCCATGGCAGCCGCGTGCGCGTCGGCGCGCGGCGACATCGGCCCGTACGTACGGGAGCGCGCCAGCGAGCGGGCCGCCCCGGTCAGCCGCCCGGCGAAGCAGTCCGTCACGGCGCGGTAGACGTGCGCCTCCTGCAGCCAGGCCGGCTCGGTCAGCGTCGCGGCGGCCAGGTCGAGCACCTCGCACGCCTCGGCGTCCGCGCCCGCCCACGCCAGGTTGATCCCCAGGCTGAAGGAGTGCTGGGCACGGTCGGCCTCGGTGACCGCGTCGCGCGCCGCCCGCCGCAGCGCCGCCAGCGCCGCGTCCGCGTCGCCCAGCACCATGAGCACCTCGCCGAGCACCGCGACCGCGGCCACGCCCCCGCCCGCGTCGATCGCGGCCTTGGCCAGGCGTTCGGCCAGGTGGGGATCCTGCCTGCCCCAGGCCAGCCGGGCGGCCGACACCAGCATCCCGGGGGCCGTGACCGAGCCGGAGTCCAGCCGCCACACGGCCGCGCGCAGCTCGTCCTCGCGCCGCCGTAGCCCGCTGGCCTCCAGCGCGTCGGCCAGCATCCGCAGCCGCCGCCGCGTCCGCAGCGTGCCGCAGCCGCCGCGGACGACCTCGCCGTAGAGGGGGTGGCCGAGCCGCAGCTGCTCGCGCCTGCCCTCGCTGACGGCCACGACCAGGCCGCGGTCCTCGACCCGCTCGACCGCCCGGGCCGAGGTCAGCGACACCAGCAGCTCCGTGCCCAGCGGCTCCCCGAACGCCACCAGCTCCAGCACCTCGCGTTCGTCCTCGTCGAGGTGGCCGATCCGGTCGCCCACCAGCTCGCGCAGCCTGGTCGTCATGGACAGCTCGCCCCGCCAGCGCCACTGCCCGTCCCGCTCGGCCAGGCAGCCCGCGTTGCGCCCCGCCTGCACGACCTCGCGCAGGTAGAGCACGTTCCCCTCGCTGACCCGCGCGAGGTGCCGTACGGTCTCCGCGGCCACCTCGCCACCGAGCGCGCCCGCGAGCACCTGCCCGACCTCGGCCCTCGTCAGCGGCGGCAGCTCGATCCGGTCGAGCAGCTCGTCCTTCCACAGCGCGGCCACCGGAGCCGGTTGCGGCTCCCCTGACCGCACCGTCACCAGGACGCGTGCCGTGCCGCTGTCCGCCAGGTAGTGCACCAGCGCCGCCGATGCCGGGTCCAGCCGGTGCGCGTCGTCCACGCTGACCAGCAGCTCGCCCCGCGGCGCGCGCTCGCGCAGGTGGCGGGCGGCCCAGCGCAGCAGGTTCTCCCCGCCCTCAGGCGGCCCGGTCAGCACGTGCGCGAACGCCCCGAACGGGATCATCGACGCCGTCTCCGTGCCGAGCGCGCGCACCACCGCGTACCCCGGTAACCCGGCCAGCGCCTCCGCCGCCAGCCTGCTCTTCCCGACGCCGGCCTCACCGGCGATCATCACGCCCGCTCCCGACCGCAGCGCCGCCCGCACGGTCGTGAGCGGCCCCCCTCGCCCGACGAACGGCCAACCGCTCCCCTGCTCGCTCATCGCGCCTCCTCTCGACACCCATCGTCGTCACGGAGGTTCGCGCGAGGTTCAAGTCGGGTTGGTGCTCAGCCCGGCGGCGGTACGCAGGAGGTCGAGGAGGGCTTCCGTGCCGCTGAACGGCACCGGCTCGCCCCCCACCTCTTCGAGCAGCCCGCGGAGCTGGCCGCCGGATTGCTCGGGCTCGACCAGCCGGACGATGACCGTTCTCATCTGGAAACCATCTCGCCGGGCGGTTCAGGTCTGGTTCAGGTGGGATACGGGGCGGGCTCGACCTCCAGCTCGCGCATGCGTTCGGCGTAGAGGTGGTAGCGCCTGCGGGCGTCGCCGCGGCGGCCCGCCAGGTCGAGCACCCGCACCAGGCCCAGATGGGCGCGCTCGTCGTAGCGGTCGCGCTCCAGCAGCCGCAGCCAGTAGCGGGCGGACTCGTCGTAGCGCCGCTCGCCCGCCCGCGCCGCCGCGAGCCTGGCCGCCGCCTGCGTGTAGGCCAGCCGGGCCTGCTCGCGCAGCCCCACGGCCCAGTCCGCGTAGGGGTCCTCCTCGCAGAACTCCCCGCCGTACGCGCTCTCGGCCGCCGTCCACCGCTCCAGCGCCTCGGCCGTACGTCCTGCCTGATCCAGCCGTACGGCCTGAGCCACCAGATCCAGAAATTTCTCGACATCGACGTCGACGTTGGACAGGTCAAGCCGTAACGCGCCCTCGTCCGAGACCACGATCTCGTCCGCCGGACTTTCGTGCGCCGGATCCAGCACCGCGCGCAGCGTGGACACCATGACGTTCAGCCGGCGCAGCCCGACCGCCTCGCCCTCCTGGTCCGGCCAGAGGATCTCGACCAGCCGCTCCCTGCCGATCCCGCTTCCCCTGCGGCTGACCAGGATCTTCAGCAGGTCGCGCGCCTTGCGCGACTGCCAGGCCGTACGCGGGACCGGCACGCCGCCCCGCAGCACCCGGAACGTTCCCATGGTCTCGACGATCACCCTCGCGCCCGGCGCGGGGGCGGCACGGGCGATCAGCGCGTCGATCCGGTCGTCGAGCGCCCGGCAGCCGATGGCGTGCATGCGCTCGCGCACCCCGGCCGCCAGCTCGCCGCCCGTCGCCGGGTCGGCCAGGGCCGCCCTGACCAGCTCGGCCCTGGCCTGCCCCACCGGGTCGCCGAGCATCGTCCACGTGCGCACGGCCTCGTCGGCCGGCCGCGTGTCGCCGTCCAGCTCGGCCCGCAGCTCGGCGATGGCGGCCTGCGCGGCGTGGTCCCTGCGGCTCATCGCGACGGGTTCGGTCTCGTCGAGCAGCGTCCTGGCGTCGTCGTGCCGCCCGCCCGCCAGCGCCACGCGGGCGGCCACGACCCTGGCGGTCACCCCCGCGATGCCTTCGGTGTGTTCGAGCGCCTGCTCGGCGACGCGCGCGGCCTCGGCCGGATCGTCGTCGGCCAGCAGCTCGGCCAGGCCGTTGAGCGCGTTGGACAGCGACTGCACCTCGCCCGACGGCGCCGAGTCGGCGATGACCCGCCGGTAGATCGCCGCCGCCGTCCTGCGGTCGCCGCGCAGGACGTTGATCTCGGCGAGCCGGTTCAGGGCGGTGCTGACCAGGCGCGAGCCCATCGCCTCCCACCTGGCCACCGCGTCGGCGGCCTCGGTGGCCGCCTCCTCCAGGCGGCCCAGCCCGATCAGGGCCTTGGCGCGGTTGGAGACGTTCAGGGCGGCATAGGGGGCGAACGACACCAGGTCGGACAGCCGGCCCCCGATCTCCGTCTCGGCCAGCGCCTCGGCGTAGGCGCCCTCGTCCACGTGGCGGGAGGCCCGGTTGGCGTGGATGCGGATGAGCTGGACGATGTCGCCCGCGCGTTCCGCGTACTCCAGGGCACGCAGGTAGTGGGCGTCGTTGGCGCGCCGGTCGCCGTCGAGCGCGGCGAGCATGGCCAGGACCGTGTTGGCCATGGCCAGCGCGCTCGGGTCGCCCAGGCTGCTGGCCTGCTCGAGCGCCTTGTCGGCGAGCTCGGCGCAGCCTGCCCGGTCGCCCTTCAGCCAGAGCACCGACGCCGTGGACGCGGCGCACATGGCGGCGTCGGCGGGCGGTAGTCCGTACTCGTATCCCCTGGCGTACACGGCCAGGGCCGCGTCGAGGTCGCCGCGCAGGTGGTCGATGAGGCCGAGCCGCCTGGCCACGAACGCGTCGAACGCCGGGCCCTCGGCAGCCTGGGCGAGCAGGTCGCGGGCGCGGGTCCAGTGGCCGCGGTTCTGCTCGGCGACGCCGGCCAGCTTGATCATGGTGGGCGCGTTCCTGGCGGGCTCGGGCAGCAGCTCCAGCGCCGCGACCACGTCCCCGCGCTCGGCCAGGCGCAGGCCGTACGAGTCGAGGAGCGCGGCCGCCAGGCCCGGGTGCTCGGTGGCGACGGCGGCCCGCAGGGCCAGCTCGGGCTGGTCGTGCTCGACATACCAGCGGGACGCGACCGCCGCCGCGTCGTGGGCCTCGTGCCGGTCGAGCGGCGCGTGCTTGGCCAGCACGTGGCGGCTGGTCAGGGTCAGGCGGTGGCCGTCCTGACCGGCCTCGAGGAAGAGGCCGCGGCTGGTGAGCGAGTCGAGCGTGTCGGGAGGGGCGCCGAGCGTGGCGGCCAGCCCGGCGGTCAGCACGGGCAGGACGGTGGCGGCGCGCAGCAGCTCGCGCATCGCCGGCGGCAGGTCCTTGAACGCGGCCAGCGTGAGGCGTTCGAGCGTGGCGGAGTTGGCGGCCAGGCCGGCGGCCGTGCGCGGCCAGCCGGACGGGTCCTCCCGGGCCAGCGCGTCGAGCGCGGCCTGCACGGCGGCGGGCCAGCCGCCGCAGGCGTCGTGGAGCGTGGCGGCGACGGACTTACCCTGCTCGCCCAGCCGGTCGCGCGCCCAGGCGGCCGTCTCGTCCGGGGTGAGGGCGAGATCGGTCGCGTCGAGGTCGAGCACCTCGTGGTCCTGGCGCAGCCGGGCGGTCGGGAACGGCAGCGGCGCCCGCGACGCGGTGACCAGGTGCAGGTGCCTGGGGGCGACGCGGACCAGCGTCTCCACGTAACGCACGGAGCCCGGGGCGCCCGCGATGGCGTCGATGCCGTCGAAGACCAGCGCGAGGCCGCGCCGCAGCCGCCTGGCCAGGGCCTCGGCCAGCGCGCCCGCCAGCGCCGCGGCCCTGGACAGCTCGTCGGCGTCTGGACCGAGCGGGGCGTCCGCGGCGGTCACCAGGTCGGCGGGCAGCCCGGCCACCCGCTCCGACAGAGCTGATGCCACCGCTCCCGCCAGCGTGGGAAGATCACGATCAGCGGGCCCGAGCCGGTGCAGCACCGCGCCGACGGCCTGGCTCCAGCCCGCCAGAGCAGTCGACTTCCCGTAGCCTGTAGTTGCGACGAGCGAGGTGAGCCTGTACGTAAGCGCCCCGTCCAGCCGCCGGTCGAGGGCGGGACGGGGTCGCACCCACCCTCGTTCCACCCCCGCATGCTACGCCGGGGTTCGCGAGGGACTCCATAGTTCGAAAAGTGCCACCTCCCGGTAACACACCGGCGGGCGCACTATGGTCGTACTTCTTAACAGGAGGCACCGTGGAACAGGAACTGCCCGGCGGTGCGAGGCTGATCGTGGGGGTGGACGAGTCCCCGGCCTCGCGCTGGGCGCTTGCCTGGGCCATCGGTGCGGCCAGGCTGCACCGGATGGCCCTGGTCGCCGTACACGTCAGCCGCGCGCCCGTCCACCCATTCCCCGAGGCTCTGCCCGTCCAGCACGCGCTCCGAGCCGGCGAGGAGGCGCGCTGCGGCGAAGTGATCGCCGGCGTGTTCGACGACGTCGCGGGCGGCGTGCCCGACGACATCAGAACGGCGGTGATCGGCCGGGTCGGTGATCCCGGCTACCACCTCGTCGACCTGGCCCGCGAGGGCGACCTGCTGGTGCTGGGGCGGAGCCGGCGCGGGCTGCTCAGCCGCATCTTCCTGCCCTCGACCAGCATGTACTGCGCCCGCCACGCGCGGACCACGGTCGTGATCGTGCAGCAGCCGGCGCCGCCCGACGACCCTGAGCTGTCAGGGGAGCGGGCCCGCCGGTTCTGGAGCCGTCGCCATCCGTAGGCGCCTCAGTCCTTCGGGGATGTCGTCCCGGGTGATCCCGCCGTAGCCGAGGACCACGCCGGGCTGGGCCGGGCTCTCACCGCAGTACGCCTCCAGCGGCTCCACCGCCAGATCCGGCGCGGCACGTACCTCTATACCCGGGGCGAGCCGGGCGCACAGGTGCAGGCCCGCCGTGGACGGGACCACTCGCAGCCGCTCGTCGCCCGCCAGCGTTTCGGCGATCATGGCGTGCCTGGCGGCGTACTCGCGGGTCGCCTTCCTGATGTGCCTGGACAGGAGCCCCTCGTCGATGAAGCGGGCCAGGGCGGCCTGCGCGGGCACGTCGCAGTGCCAGTCGGACAGCTGCTTGGCCACGCTCAGCGCCGGGGCCAGCGAGGCCGGGGCGACGAGGAAGCCGAGCCTGAGCATGGGGAGCAGCGTCTTGGAGAACGAGCCCACGTAGATGACGCGGCCCGCGCGGTCGAGGCTCTGGAGGGGTTCGAGCGGGCGCTCGCCGAAGCGGAACTCGCTGTCGTAGTCGTCCTCGATCACCACTGCCCTGCGGCGCTCGGCCCAGGCCAGCAGGGCGGCGCGGCGGGCCAGCGACATGGGCGTGCCCAGGGGGAACTGGTGCGACGGGGTGACGTACACGACGCGGGCGGCATTGGGAATGGCCCGGACGTCGATGCCCTCCGCGTCCACCGGCACCCCGGCCACGCGGGCGCCGAGCGAGCGGAACAGCAGGCGGGCGGGCGGGTAGCCGGGCTCCTCGACTGCCACGCAGGCGCCCGGCTCGATCAGGACGCGGCCGATGAGGTCGAGCGCCTGCTGGGCGCCGTTCGTGATCAGCACGTCGTCGGGGCCGGCGTGGACCGAGCGGCTGATTCCTATATGACGTGAAATAGCCTCTCTCAGCGGCTCATAGCCGGATGGGCTGCTGTACGCGGCGGCGCTCACCCGCAGCTCGCGGGCCACCAGCCGGCGCCACGTCTCCATGGGGAACAGGCGCGGGTCCGGCATGCCGACGCGGAAGTCGTACCGGGCTCCCCGCATGGCCTGCGGGGCCTCGATCCCCTGCCAGAACGCCCTCGGCCGCACCACGCCCTTCGGGGCCGCCCTGCCGCGCACCGGCTCCGCCGACACGAAGGTGCCCGCCCCCGCCCGCCCCACCAGAAAGCCGTCGGAGACCAGGCGGTCGTAGGCCACGGCGACCGTGTTCCTGGAGATCTCCAGCCTGCGTGCCAGCTCCCTGGTCGGGGGCAGCCGCTCGCCTGATCTGAGCCGGCCGTCGAGAATGGCGTCGAGCAGCTGCCGGTAGACCTGTGCGGCCAGGTCACCCCGGCCTCGGAGGCTGATGTGAACGTCCAACTTGGCCCAATCACTTTGCCGGAAATTGGAGCTTATATCGGGACAATGGGGGATCGAAGATAAGGGTATGGCACCCCGGCGCATCCTGGCTCAGGCCCAGCTCGCGAACTCCATCGGCGACGGCGTCTACCTCGTCACCTCAGCGTTCTACTTCGCCAGGATCGTCGGCCTGTCGGCCACCGAGATCGGCCTCGGCCTCACGCTCGGCTGGGCCGTCGGCATGGTGGCCGGCGTGCCGCTCGGCCACCTGGCCGACCGGCGCGGGCCGCGCGGCGTCGCCGTACTGCTCGCGCTCACGACGGCCACGGCGGTCGCCTCGTTCCTCTTCGTCCGCTCGTTCGCGCTCTTCGTGCTGGTGGCCTGCCTGTACGGGACCGCGCAGACGGGCCTGTCGGCCGCCCGCCAGGCCCTGCTCGCCGGGCTGATCGCCCCCGCAGAGCGCACGGTCGTGCGGGCGGTCCTGCAGTCCACGCTCAACGGCGGCCTGGCCGTCGGCGCCGCGATAGGCGGGCTCGCCCTGCATGTCGGCACGCGGCCGGCTTATCTGGCGGTGTTGACGCTCGACGCCCTGAGCTTCCTGGTCGCCGCCGGGCTGCTGCTCAAGCTGCCTCCCGTACGGGTCCCGCCGGCCGCGCCCGGCCCCCGGCTGGCGGTGCTCAGAGACCGGCCGTACGCGCTGATCACGCTGATCAACGCGGTGATGCTCTTCTACATGCCCCTGCTCAGCCTGGTCGTGCCGCTCTGGATCGCCTCACGTACGAGTGCGCCCACCTGGATGGTCTCGGTCCTCCTGCTGCTCAACACCGTCACCGTGCTGCTCTTCCAGGTGCGGGTGGCCCGGCGCGTGAAGGGGCTGCCGTCTGCCGCCCGGGCGGTGCGGTACGCGGGCCTGGTGATGTTCGCGGCCTGCGCGGTGTTCGCGCTGAGCCCGTACGGCTGGCTGTTCCTGCTCGTGGCGGCCGGCCTGCAGGTCCTCAGCGAGATGCTGCTGGCCTCCGGGTCCTGGGAGATCAGCTTCGGGCTCGCCCCCGACCACAAGCAGGGCCAGTACCAGGGCTTCTTCGGCACCGGCGTGGCCGTGGCCAGGATGCTCGGGCCCGTCGTGCTCACCACGCTGGTGCTCGGCGGCGGCACGCTCGGCTGGCTGCTGCTCGGCGCGGCGTTCGCGGCGGCCGGCGCCGCGATGGCGCCGGCCGTCAGCTGGGGGCAGCGGTCACTTGAAGCGGCGCAGCCGCAGGCTGTTGCTCACCACGAACACGCTTGAGAACGCCATCGCCGCACCCGCGATCATCGGGTTGAGCAGCCCCAGCGCGGCCAGCGGCAACGCGGC
>NZ_JBITHZ010000031.1:0-133634 GCF_044458585.1 Nonomuraea sp. NPDC050451 | reverse complement strand
GTTACATTCCGAACCCGGAAGTTAAGCTTCTCTGCGCCGATGGTACTGCACTCGGGAGGGTGTGGGAGAGTAGGTCGCCGCCGGACAATCTTTGATAGAAATGGCCCCACGCCGGTGCGTGGGGCCATTTCTCGTTTGTGGGCTAATCCGCCGCCCACACCAGCTCGAACAGGTGTGACCTGGGCGGCCACGTCTCTCCCGCCTTGGTGTAGCGTCCCGTCCGGGTGTCCACGCGGAAGATGATGTCGTGGAACAGGCCGGCCCCGCATCTCAGCAGAACCTCCCGAGAGCTCGACCACCGACTGACGTCGCAGATACTCGACCTGTCCTTCAACGGGAGCGAGAGGCGTACGTCATGGAGCGCCTTTCCGGTCCTGGTGTCGATGGTGACCAGCCGGGCCGGACGGATGTCGGCGCCGCCCGCCGGGAAGTTCCTGGAGACCACCTGCGCTGCCTGGCCTGTCCCGTCCGGGGTGAGGGCGCCGGTCGCCTCGATGGTGCGCAGCCGGGCCGGTAGCGGCCTCGTGGTGGTCCCCGCGGCGTTCATCACCGAGAACGACTTGTCGTCCTCGACCATGAGCCTCGACCCGTCGTCGTCCAGCCCGACCAGCCAGGAGTCCCCGGGCAGCCGCCACACCGTGCGGCCGGTGGCGACGTCCACGACGAAGCCCGGAGGCTCGTCCACGCCGGCCCATCCCGCGACGTGGTCCACGTACAGCCAGCGGCCCTTGGCCAGCAGGGTGGGCCGGTACGCGAGCCGGTCGCCGTCCACTCCGGGAACGACCTCCTGGACCGCACGGACGGTTCCCCCCACCAGATCCCGGACCACGAGACGGTGGTCGCCGGCCCGCTGGTAGGCCAGGTAGCGGCCGTCCGCGGTCAGGTCCACGTAGCCCCGCTCCACCGCGTCCGTGAGCCGCCAGGTCCTCCCGCCGGACGTCACCACGAACCAATGGGCGCACTCCTCGTGCGGACCCTCGTCCTTGGCGTTGTCGCACAGGTACGCGTAGGCAGCGGCCTCCCCAGAAGTCGGGCCAGGACGCTGGTCCGGATTGCGGACGGGGGCCCACAGCGGGCCGGGCTGCTGGTGCGGGATGGGGACGGCGGTCCGCATCTGGCCGGGCTGCTGATCCGAGGTGCGGACGGCGGTCCACAGCGGGACCAGGGCCGCGCCCGCCGCCATCGCGGTGGCGATCACTATGAGCTTCCTCATGGCACTCCTCCCATCAGGTTGGATGCCGTCGAGGTCCTAGCGGTTTTCGAGGAGGGGCTCGATGCGGTAGGGGATCTGGGTGGACAGGGCGATGGTCGTGTCCGTGCGCTGCACCGCCGGGGACGCCAGGATGCTGGCGATGATCTCCTGCAGATGGTCGGTGGTGTGCGCGACCACCCGGCACAGCAGGTCGTGCTGGCCGCTCGTGCCGTGCACCTCCAGGATCTGCGGTACGGCACGCAGCCCTTCCACCGCCTCCGCCAGCCGCCCCTGGGCGATCTGCAGCCACACGAACGCCAGGATGGGGTAGCCGGCGCCGGCCGGTGACACGGTCGGGCCGAAGTCCTCGATCACGCCTCTGGCCGTCAGCTTCTCCACCCGGGCCTGTACGGTGCCGCGGGCCACCCCCAGCAAGCGGGCCAGCTCCGTCAGGCCGACGCGGGGATGGGCGCGCATGGTCACCAGCAACCTGGCGTCGAGATCGTCCATAGCGGACCCTCCCTGAACTGTGCGATTCGACCAGAAGATGTGAGCTTCGGGAGGCGAAACCGAGCGTATCGCGCAGCAAAACTGGGCGCTATTGTCAAGAGAACCCCGGAGTTGCTGTCATTTGGAGCATGTTCGAGGAAGCACAATACTTCGCCCCTGTCGCAGCCCAAGAGGACGGGTCGGTGGTGGTGGAGCTGTCCGCGTCCCATCCTGGGTTCGCGGACGCGGTCTACCGGGAGCGGCGCAACGCGATCGCGGGGCTGGCCGTCAACCACCGTCCGGGGACGCCCATTCCGGCGGCCGAGTACACCGAGCAGGAGCACGAGGTCTGGGCCCTGGTCACCAGGGAGCTGGCGGCCAAGCACGCCAAGTACGCCACCGCCGAGTACCTCGACGGCGCCGCGCGGCTGGGGTTGCCGAAGGAGCGGATCCCGCAGCTGGAGGAGGTCTCGCGGCTGCTGGAGCCGCTGACCGGGTTCCGGTACCTGCCCGCCGCGGGGCCGGTGCCGCTGCGCGACTTCTACGGGGTGCTGGCCGACGGGTACTTCCACTCGACGCAGTACATCCGGCACCACTCCGTGCCCTTCTACACGCCGGAGCCCGACGTCATCCATGAGGTGATCGGTCATGCCAACGCGCTGGCCGCCCCCCGGTACGCCGCCCTGTACCGCCTGGCGGGGCAGGCCGCGCGGCGGGTCGAGTCCGAGGAGGCGCTGGAGTTCGTGTCGAAGGTCTTCTGGTTCACGCTGGAGTTCGGGGTCATGGCGGAAGGGGACGAGCTCAGGGCGTACGGGGCGGGGATCCTCTCGTCGTACGGGGAGATCGAGGAGTTCCGCGGCATGGACATCAGGCCGCTGGACCTGTCCGCGATGGGGACGACGCACTACGACATCACGAAATATCAGGACGTGCTGTTCCGGGCCGAGTCCCTCCAGCACGTGGAGGATGTCGTGGGGGACTTCTGGGCCACGTGCGACGACGATTCGATCGCGAAATTGACCGCCGTGAGCGTCTAGCGGCTTGTCGCTATTTTTCGTGATAATGCGTGAATGATCGCGGGCCGCGGCCAGGCGATACCACGAGCGGTCATCGCCCTCGCCCTGCTCACAGCTCTCTTGCCGATGCCTGCCCGGGTCCGGGCGCAGCCGCCCGCGCCCGCCCGGCGGGAAGCGGTCCTGGGCGTACGCGAGGTGGCCTTCGGGTCGCGGCTGGAGAAGATCTCGGCCGAGGAGAACCTGGCGCCGGTCCCGGCCGACCGGATCGGCAAGCGGCTCGACCGCTATCTCGCGGGCCGATCCGGGCAGGTCACCGCCATGGTCAAGGACCTGGCGACCGGCCGGCTCTACCGCTATCACCCGGGCGAGCGCCTGATCACCGCCAGCACGGCCAAGGTGCAGATCCTCATGGCGCTGCTGCTGCGGACCTCGTGGAAGAAGCTGCCGGCGGCCGTCCGGCACGACGCCGACATCATGATCCGCTACAGCGACAACCACGCCGCCGACCGCCTGTGGTTACGCATCGGCGGCGCGCCCGGCTTCACGAAGGCAGGCAGGAAGTTCGGCCTGGAACACACCCGGGGCATCCCAGGCGAGTGCGTGGACCTGTATTGCTGGGGAATCACCCGGACGTCAGTGGATGACCAGATCCGCCTCATGCGGGCCCTGGTGTCCGGCAAGAGCCCGCTGAAGGCCAAGGACCGCGGCCAGGTGCTGAAGCTCATGGGGCACGTCGTGGCGGGCCAGAACTGGGGCATCAGCGCCGCCGCGTGCGCGGGCGACCGCGTGGCGCTGAAGAACGGCTGGCTCAAGCACGTCTCGAACAAGCTCTGGGCCACGGTCAGCGTGGGCCTGATCAGGGGCGACGGCCACGACTACGCCGTTGCCGTACTCACCGAGGGAAGTCCCGAGGTGGCGTACGGCATAGCGACGGTCGAAGGCGTGGCCAAGCGGATCATGCAGGACTTCCGGAAGTGCCCGGCGTGACCAGGCGGTAGCCGACACCCCGTACGGTCTGGATGAGCTGATCGTCCTCGTCGCCCAGCCGGGCGCGCAGGCGTTTGACGTGCACCGCGATCGTGTTCGTCGAGGTGTTGGCCGCGGCGTGCCACACGTGGCGCATGATCTGCTCGCGGGTCACCGTGCGATCGGCGTTGCGCATCAGGTACTGCAGTAATTCGAACTCCCGCAGGGGCAGATGGACCGCTCGCCCGCCCACCCGTACCTGGTAGGCCTGCACGTCCAGCTCGACCCCGCCCACGGCGAGCACCTTGCGTGCTCCGGGCGAGGCCGCCTGGATGAACGGCAGCAGTTCCGCCACCCGGTAGGGCCTGGCCACGCAGGCGGCCGCGCCGGCGGCGAGTGCGCGTACCGCCTGCTCGGCGTGGCCCTCGCCGACGCCGAGCAGGACGGGCACGGCGCGCGCCAGCCGTACCGCGCGGACGAACTCCACCGCGTCTATGACCGGCAGCGTGGCCGAGACGAGCACCACGTCAGGCTGCAGGGCTCCCGCCTGGAGGAGGCCCTGAGCCCCGTCGGGCGCGCCCGTGACGGACACGCCCTCCCGTTCGAGCGCCGTGGCGAGGTCTTCCACGACCGCGCCGTCGGGGTCGGCGATGAGCAGTACGGGCTTCGTCCGCGCGTCCCCGATCACCGTGGATGCCGCCTGCTGTTGGGTCATCAGCCGAAGCGCCCCGTGATGTAATCCTCTGTTGCCTTCTGGGACGGGTTGGTGAACATGCGGGACGTCTCGTCCATCTCGATCACCTTGCCGGGCTTGCCCTGCTCAGCGAGGTTGAAGAACGCGGTCCTGTCGCTGACCCGGGCGGCCTGCTGCATGTTGTGGGTGACGATGACGATCGTGTACTCGTCCTTGAGCTTGGCCATCAGGTCCTCGATGGCCAGCGTGGAGATCGGGTCGAGCGCCGAGCACGGCTCGTCCATCAGCAGGACCTGCGGCTTGACCGCGATGGCCCGGGCGATGCAGAGACGCTGCTGTTGACCGCCCGACAGGCCGGCGCCCGGCTTGTTCAGGCGGTCCTTGACCTCGTTCCAGAGGTTGGCGCCCTTGAGTGAATCCTCCACGACCCCGTCGAGCTGCGACTTGCTGACCCGGCCGTTGAGCTTGAGCCCGGCGGCCACGTTCTCGTAGATCGACATCGTCGGGAACGGGTTGGGGCGCTGGAAGACCATGCCGATCATCCGGCGCACCGAGACGGGCGCGACGGTGGGGGCGTACAGGTCCTCGCCGTCGAGCAGGACCTTGCCGTCCACACGGGCGCCCGGGATCACCTCGTGCATGCGGTTGAGCGTGCGCAGGAACGTCGACTTGCCGCACCCGGACGGGCCGATGAACGCGGTGATCGAACGGGGTTCGATGGTCATCGACACGTCCTCGATCGCCTTGTGCGACCCGTAGTACGCGTCGAGACCTGAAACCTGGATCTGCTTGGACATTGCGGCGGTAACCCCCTATCGGCCCCTGGCGGGCGCGCGCCACCAGGCGATCAGGCGCGCCACCAGGTTGAGCAGCATGACGATCAGGATGAGCGTGAGGGCGCCGGTCCACGCCCGGTCGATCGCGGTGTCGTTGGGCCGGGCCGCCTGGTCGAACACGAAGAGCGGCAGGCCCATCTGCGGTCCGGTGAACGGATCGTTGTTGATGGAGTTGGTGAAGAACACCGTCATCAGCAGTGGCGCGGTCTCGCCGGCGACGCGGGCCACGGCCAGCATGACGCCGGTGATGATGCCGGTGAACGCCGTCGGCAGCACGACCTTCATGATCGTGCGCCACTTGGCCACACCCAGCGCGTACGAGGCTTCTCGCAGGTCGTTGGGCACCAGCCGGAGCATTTCCTCGGCCGATCTGACCACGGTCGGCATCATCAGGATCGACAGCGCGAGCGCGCCCGCCCAGCCGGAGAACTGGAAGCCCAGGAAGAGGATCCAGAACGCGAAGACGAACAGACCGGCGACGACCGAGGGGATGCCGGTCATGACGTCCACGAAGAAGCTGATCGACCGGCTCAGCCGGCCGCCGTTGCCGTACTCGACCAGGTAGATCGCGGTGAGCAGGCCGATGGGGACCGAGACGGCCGAGGCGAGCAGGACCTGCTCGAGCGTCCCGATGATCGCGTGGTACGCGCCGCCGCCCGCGTCACGGGCGCCGATGCCGCGCATCGAGTGGGTCAGGAACTCGAGGTCGAAGCGGGCCAGGCCGTTGGAGATGACCAGCCAGAGCACCGAGATGAGCGGCACCACGGCCAGCCCGAACGCCAGGTAGACCAGCCCTTGGACGATCTTGTCCTTGACCCGTCGGCTGGTCGAGATGTGCTGGATACCCGTCATGCGCCGGCCCTCGAGTACTCTTTACGGCGGTTGATGATCAGGCGCGCTCCCATGTTCACCAGCAGCGTGATGATGAACAGCACCAGGCCGGAGGCGATCAGCGCCCCGCGGCCGATCTGGGTCGCCTCGCCGAAGCCGTTGGCGATGTTCGCCGCGATGCTGTTGGCGTGGGGCGTGAGGATCTCGAAACTGATGTCGAACGTCGCGGGGAAGATCAGCGCGACCGCGATGGTCTCGCCCATGGCGCGGCCGAGGCCGAGCATGGCGGCGCTGATGACGCCCGGGCGGCCGAACGGCAGCACGGCCATCCTGATCATCTCCCAGCGGGTGGCGCCGAGCGCCAGTGCCGCCTCTTCGTTCATCTTCGGCGCCTGGAGGAACACCTCCCGCGAGATCGCCGCGATGATCGGGAGGATCATGATCGCCAGCACGATCGAGCCCGCGAGCATGGTCTTGCCGCCGATGGCGCCCTCGCCGGCGAACAGCGGGAACCAGCCGAAGGTCTCGTTGAGCCACTGGGACGGCTCTCGGATCAGCGGCACCAGGAACGCCAGGCCCCACAGGCCGTAGACCACACTGGGCACGGCAGCGAGCAGGTCGACCAGGTAGCCGAGCCCCGCCGCCAGGCGGCGCGGCGCGTAGTGGGAGATGAACAGCGCAACGCCGACCGCGATCGGGGTGGCGATGACGAGCGCGAGTGCCGAGCTGAGTACGGTGCCGAACGCCAGGGCGGCGATGCCGAACACCTTCTGGCCGTTGGGGTCCCAGGTCAGCTCGGTGAAGAAGGATGCCTTGTTCGCCTGCAGGGCGGGGATCGCCTCGCTGATGAGGAACACGGCGATGGCCGCCATGATCGCCAGCAGGAGGACGCCCGCCGCCGTGGAGAGGAAGCGGAAGGGGCCTTCACCATGGCTGCGCCGCGAGGCGGACCGGCTCATGGCCGGTCCGCCGTCACGGGTCTTCAGATCGGTGGTCATCGGTCGCTAGGAGATCGCCTCGACAGCGGTGCGGACCTTGATGAGCAGGTCGCCGGCCAGCGGGGCGTAGCCCAGCTCCTTCAGGGCCGCCTGCCCCTCGTCACTGGCGGTGTAGGTGAGGAAGCCCTTGACCAGCTTCGACTCCTCCGCCGACAGGCCCTTCTCGCAGGTGATCTCGTAGGTCACCAGGACGATCGGGTAGGCGCCCGGGGTCTTGGTGGCGTAGTCGATCGACAGGGCGAGGTCGTTGCCGGTGCCCTTGATCGTGGCGGTCTCGATGGTCTTCGCCGCGCTCTCGGGGGTGAGCTCGACGAACTCGTTGGCGCCGTTGGAGACCTTGGCCTTCTGCAGCGACGAGTTCTCGGCGTAGGAGAGCTCGACGTAGCTGATCGCGCCCTCGGTGTCCTTCACGGAGGAGGCGATGCCGTCGGAGCCCTTCGCGCCCTGGCCCTTGGCCTCGGCGGGCCACGCCTTGGCGGGCTCGTAGGCCCAGCCGGCGGTGGCCTTGAGGAACTTGGTGAAGTTGTCGCTGGTGCCCGACTCGTCCGAGCGGTGGAACGCCTGGATCGGGGTGGAGGGCAGCTTGGCGCTGGGGTTGTCGGCCTTGATGGCGGCGTCGTCCCACTTGGTGATCTTGCTGTCGAAGATGCCGCCGAGGGTCTTGGGCGACAGCTGCAGGCCCTCGACGCCGGGCAGGTTGTAGACCACCGCGATGGGGCCGGTCACCATCGGGATGTTGATGGCCTTGCCGGTCTTGCAGCGGGCGTCGGCCTGCGCGGGCTGGTCATCCTTCAACGCCGAGTCGGAGCCGGCGAAGGCCACCGTGCCCTGGATGAACGACTGCACACCCGCGCCGGAGCCGCTGGGCTGGTAGTTGATGGTGACACCGGGGTTCGTGGCCGTGAAGTTCTTCGTCCACTCGGTGATCGCGTTGGCCTGGGCCGAGGAGCCCGCGGCGTTGATCGTACCGCTCAGACCATTGTCATTGCCCGCGGCGGGCGCGCTGGCGGACGTGGTGCTGCCCGCGGGTGCGTTGTTGTCTGTGCCGCACGCAGCGAGGGAGAGCGCGCCGACGACGGCTACGGCGGCGAGCCGGCCTGCATACTTCACGGTTGGGTTTCCTCCCACTTGGTCCTTAGTCGCCACGAAGCTATGCACCGAAAGTGACTTCAGCCCCCTGACAAGGGTGAACGTTCGGTGAACGGGCCCGGTCGCCCCCATGATGGGAGTTATGACTTATCGCGTATGCCTGGTGTGCATGGGCAACATCTGCCGATCCCCCATGGCGGAGGTGGTGCTCCGCCAGACGCTCGCCGAGCGCGGGCTGGGCGACCGCGTCACCGTGGAGAGCGCCGGAACGGGCGGCTGGCACGCCGGGGACCCCATGGACGAGCGGGCGCTGGCCATCCTCGGACAGCACGGCTACGACGGCTCGGCGCACCGGGCCCGGCAGTTCACCAAGGACTGGTTCGACCGCTACGACCTGGTGCTGGCCATGGACCGGGACAACCTTGCCAATCTGCGGCGGATCGCGCCGGCGGGGGTGGAGGTGCAGCTGTTCCGTTCATTCGATCCTGCGGCGGAGGAGGGTGCCGAGGTGCCCGATCCGTACTACGGGGGCCAGGAGGGGTTCGAGGAGGTGCTCGCGCTGGTCGAGTCGGCCTCCGAGGGCCTGGCCAAGCACATCGCCGATGAGATCGGCTGAGGAGCTCGGGTCGTCGCACGGCTGGAGGTTGCTGCGGGGCGTGCTGGACGACGGGCGCGAGGTGTTCGCCAAGACCGGGGCGGCCTCCGAGGTGTTCGCTTCGGAGGCCGCCGGGCTGCGGTGGCTGGGCGAGGCGATCGTGGTGCCCGAGGTGGTGGAGGTGGGGCCCGATCGGCTGGTGTTGTCCTGGGTACGGGAGGAGGCGCCCAGCGCGGCGGCGGCCGAGCGGTTCGGGCGTTCGCTGGCCCGGCTGCACCGGGCGGGGGCGGCTGAATTCGGCGCGCCGTGGCCGGGGTTCATCGCCGAACTGCCGATGGACAACTCGCCCTGCTCGGACTGGCCCGACTTCTACGCCTCCCGGCGGGTGCTGCCTTTCCTGCGGCAGGCGCGGCTGTCGACTTCGGACGCGGCGCTGGTCGAGCGGGCTGTGGAGCGGTTCGCCGAGGTCGCGGGGCCTGCCGAGCCGCCGGCGCGGATCCACGGGGACCTGTGGAACGGGAACGTGCTGTGGGCGGGCGGGTCGGGCGTGCTGATCGATCCGGCGGCCCACGGCGGGCATCGGGAGACCGATCTGGCCATGCTGGCGCTGTTCGGGCTGCCGTACCTCGATCGGGTGCTGGGGACGTACCAGGAGGAGTTTCCGCCGGCGGAGGGGTGGCGGGAGCGGGTGCCGCTGCACCAGCTGCATCCGCTGCTCGTTCACGTGGTGTTGTTCGGCGGGTCCTATCGTGACGGGTTGATGAACGCGGTCCGGGCCGTGCTCGCGCTCTAGCCGTGCTGGCGCTTGCGGTAGGCACGCTGCTGGCAGGCGCGGGAGCAGTAGACCCGGGGACGGCCGGACGGCGCGGGCTCCAGCGGCGTGCCGCACTCGAGGCATCCAGAGCTTTCATCACGACTTTCGTCACGCTCGCGAATGAGGGCCTCGATGCCGTCGAGCTGGCGGCGCAGACCGAACTCGAAGGAGTCCTCCGGGTGGTCCCAGCCGCCCTCCTCCCAGAGGCGGGAAAGGGTGGGGAAGCGGTCGAGTCGCTCGTAGAGGGCGTCGCGGCTGCCCCACCAGTCCTGCTCGGACACGCCACTGCGGCGCTCCTCGCGGCGGGTCTCGGCCAGGGTCAGGGCCTCGGCGTCCACGAACCGGCCCAGCATGCCCACGACGGCGATCACCTCGGACGGGGTGAGACCGGTGCCGGTGAGGGTGCTCAGCATGTGGTCGTAGTGGGCGACGCCGTTGGGGCCGGGGAGGTGGCGGGTGCCGCGTACCTCGGCCAGCCAGGGGTGCCGCTCGCGCAGCCGCCAGCCCTGCCTGGCCGCGGCCTCCAGCCGCTCCCGCCACCCCTGCCCCGCCTCGGGCTCCTCGGGGGTGCCCGCCCCTTCGCCGTAGACCTCGTCGACCATCAGATCCACGAGCTGGTCGCGGCCGGGGACGTGGCGGTAGAGGGACATGGTCGTGAAGCCGAGCCGGTCGGCGACCTTGCGCATCGACAGGCCCTCCAGGCCCTCCGCGTCGGCGATCTCGACGGCGGCCCGCACGATCCTGACCAGGCTCAGGCCGGGTCTCGGCTCGCGATCCTGTTCTCGCCAGAGCAGTTCGACCTCGGGGTCGGTTGTCATGTCGCCTCCTCCTGTTTATGGTGTACTACTACGTGTACGGCATAAACAGCAAAGGCGGTCTTCGATGTTCCACTTCCATGTCGCACCCTCCGGAGACGACTCGGGTCCCGGCTCGGCCGACCACCCGTTCGCCACCCTCGAACGCGCTCGCTCGGCGGCCCGCGAGGCGGCCGGCGGCGCCCTCGTACACCTCAGGGGCGGGACCCACGTGCTTACGGAGCCGTTCTCGCTCGGCGAGCCCGACTCCGGGACGGTGTACCAGGCGTACGGCTACGGCACTCCCGGGCAGGAGGAGGCCGTGGTGAGCGGCGGCCGGCCGATCGCGGGCTGGCAGGTGCGGGACGGCGTCTGGACGGCGGAGGTCGGCGACCTCGACACCCGCCAGCTCTACGTGGACGGCCGCCGGGCCGAGCGCGCCTGGATCCCCGGCCTGCCCGGCGACGCGCGGGCGACCGCCACCGGGTACGTCACGGACGAGCCGCTCGGGTGGCGGAGCCCGGGGGACGTCGAGTTCGTCCACCGGGGCGTCTACCCGTGGACCGAGGCGCGCTGCGGGGTGGCGTCGGTGTCCGGGTCGACGATCACGATGGCGCAGCCGGCGTTCGGGTGGGCCGCCGAGCTGTACAACTCCGTCTGGGAGGGGCAGACGTCGAGCGGCCCGGGGCTGCCGACCAGGATCGAGAACGACCCGAGCTTCCTGCGCGAGCCCGGGACCTTCGTGCTCGACCGCTCGCGCCCCGGGCGCCACGTGCTGCTCTACCTGCCGCTCCCCGGCGAGGATCCCGCTCGTACGCGGGTGGTGGCGCCGGTCCTGGAGACGCTCGTGAGCGTGGCGGGGGCGCGGGACGTGGCGTTCAAGGGGCTGGTGTTCGCGGACGCGACGTGGCTGCGGCCGAGCCGTCCGGAAGGGTTCCTGCACTATCACGGGAACGGCTACTACGAGGGCGGCGGTGTCGAGACGGCGGTAATCGGCGAGGGCGCATCCGTGACGTATCCGACCGCGTCCGTGACGATTCCCGCGTGCGTGACGTTCGAGGACGCGGTCGGGGCGGAGGTCGAGGGCTGCCGGTTCACCCGGCTCGGAGCCACGGGGCTGGGGGTTTCCGGCGGCGCCGACGTCGTGGTGCGGACCTGCGACTTCGACACCCTGTCGGGCGGCGGCGTCGTGGTGTCCGGGACGCGGAACGCCTCTGTCGAGGACAACAGGGTTCACCACGTCGGGCTCGAATACAGCGGCTCACCAGGCATCGGCGTGACGGGCACGTACGGATGCGTCGTCGCCAACAACGAGGTCACGGACGTCCCGCACTGCGGCATCACCGTCGGGCCAGGGGAGGGCACGCAGGTCCTCCGCAACCTCACCGTGGACACCATGCGGACGCTGGCCGACGGGGGCGGCATCTACCTGGCCGGGACGCAGGGTGACTCGGCTGACAACCAGGCCCTGGTGCAGGGGAACGTCATCAAGGACACGCGGACGCCGTACAACTTCGGGCTCTACACCGACTACGGCGCCTCGTGGGTGACGGTCGAGGGGAACGTCGTCATGCGGGCCGACAGCAGCGCTGTCCTGGAGGTCGGGCCGCCGCTGGAGAACGTGGTCTACCGGGGCAACTTCTGGGACGCCGACCCCATCGGCCACGACAACCCGCCGAGCGGGGTCCGCTACGAGGACAACGTGACGATCAAGGACGGCCCCGAGCTGGACGCCGCCACCGCCGCCATCCAGTCCCGGGCGGGGCTGCTGGTCAGGAGATGATAGAGGTGCCGTTGAGGCGGTCGATCACCTCGGTGTGCAGGATGCCGTTCGTGCAGACCAGGCTGCCGCCCTCCAGGCCCTTCACGCCGGAGACGTCGGTCCACTTGCCGCCGGCCTCCTCGACGATCACGGTGAGCGCCGCCATGTCCCACGGCGACAGCTCGGGCTCGGCCGACAGGTCCACCGATCCCTCGGCGACCATCATGTGCGACCAGAAGTCCCCGTACGCCCGGGTGCGCCAGCAGGCCCGGCTCAGGTCGAGGAAGTTGTCGAGCTTGCCCGTCTTCTCCCATCCGCCGAAGCTGGAGTAGGAGAACGACGCGTCCTCCAGGGTCGACACGGAGGACACGTTCATCCGGGACGCCTTCGTCAGGCTCTTGCCGGTCCACGCGCCGCCCTCCGTCGCCGCCCACCACCGGCGGCCGAGCGCGGGGGCTGACACCAGGCCGACGACGACCCTGCCGTACTCCATGAGCGCGATCAGGGTGGCCCAGACGGGGACGCCGCGCACGTAGTTCTTCGTGCCGTCGATGGGGTCGATGATCCACGAACGGGCGCCCCAGCCGGTCTTCCCGAACTCCTCGCCCACCACGGCGTCGCGCGGCCTGGCGCGGCGCAGCGTACCCCGGATGGCCTCCTCCACGGCGCGGTCGGCATCGCTGACCGGCGTCAGATCGGGCTTGGTGTCGACCTTGAGATCGACTGCCTTGAAACGCCGCATGGTCAGGTCATCGGCGGCGTCCGCCATGACGTGCGCCAGACGGAGATCATCGTTGTAACCCTGCACGGTCGCCCACGCTACCGTGTCCGCCATACAGAACATCAGTCACCAACGCCCCTTTTCTGGTAACGGTGTCCATCTCGCGCGTGTCGCCACCGCTCCGGACGGTGGAGCGGTGGCGCCGGCGCTGTGCGCCGGACGGTGGAGCGGGGCGATGGTGCGGGGCACCGGGCGGTCGAGCAGGGCACCGGGCGGTGGGGCGGTGGCGACGGCGCGGGGCACCGGGCGTGGGCTGACGTTCCGGGTGGGGGCCTGTGGGCGCGCTGGCCAGGAGGTCAGGGGGTGTCGTCGAGGGTGCCTTCGCGGCTGGAGAGGAGGCGGCGGAGGGATTCGAGGCGGGCGGGCTCGGCGTTGCCGGCGGCGACCCAGGCGTCGAGGGCGCACTCCGGGCCCAGGTGCGTGCAGCCCTTCGGGCAGTCGACCGTGCCCTCCACCAGGTCCGGGAACGCGGCCAGGACCGTTTCCATGGACACGTGGGCCAGCCCGAAGCTGCGCACCCCCGGAGTGTCGATGATCCAGCCGCTCTCCGGCAGCTCCAGCGCCACCGCCGAGGTGGAAGTGTGGCGGCCGCGGCCCGTTACGGCGTTGACCTGGGAGACGGCGCGGTTGGCGTCCGGGACCAGGGCGTTGACCAGGGTGGACTTGCCGACGCCCGAGTGGCCGACCAGGACGCTGATGCGGCCCTTCAGGTGGTCGCGGAGCTCCTCCAGGGAGCCGCCCTTGTGCACGACGACGTGCGGGACGCCCAGCGGCTCGTAAAGGGCCACCAGCTCGTCGGGCGGAGCGAGGTCGGACTTGGTGAGGCAGAGCAGGGTTTCGATCTCGGCATCGAACGCGGCCACCAGGATGCGGTCGATCATGCGGGGCCGGGGCGGCGGGTCGGCCAGGGCGGTGACGATGACGAGCTGGTCGGCGTTGGCCACGACCGGGCGCTCGATGCCGTCGGTGTCTTCGGTGTCGTCGGCCGAGCGGCGCAGCATGGACGTGCGGGGCTCCACGCGGACGACCCTGGCCAGCGTGTCGGGGCGGCCCGAGACGTCGCCGACGAGGGCCACTCGGTCGCCCACCACGATGCCCTTGCGGCCCAGCTCGCGGGCCTTCATGGCCACCACCAGGCGCCGCTGCGGCTGCTGCTTGCGTTTCTGCGCGGACCCCTTGAGGCGTTCGGGCTCGATCAGCGTCGTGTAGCGGCCGCGGTCCACGGCCACCACGAAGCCCTGCACGGCATCCTCGTGCGCAGGACGGATCCGGGTCCGCGGCCTGGAGCCCTTGCCCGGCCTGACCCGTACGTCGTCCTCGTCGTACTCCCGCTTCCTCAGCGGTCTGCTCCCATGTCCTCGCTCGCTTTCCTCGATGACCTGTGCGGCCGTCCCCGGTCAGGCCGGGACGCGTCGTCGGCCGGTCGGTGGTGATGGGGGATCGGGCGCCGCCGCGGGCAGGCCGGGGTGGCGCCGTGCAGGTGGATCTTTTCCTCGCCGTACGGGCGGCGGACCCTCACGGGCCGCCCTTCTCCGACGTGCCCGGCGTTTTCTCCGCGAAACCCGCGCACGCAGGCAGGCGCCGGGTCACCGCGCCTCCAGCATCCCGGCCCACATCTGGACGAACTCCGGCAGGGTCTTGGCGGTCGTCGCGATGTTCTCCACCTCCACGCCGGGCACCCTGAGGCCGATCACGGCTCCGGCCGTGGCCATGCGGTGGTCGTCGTAGCTGTGGAAGGTGCCGCCGTGCAGCGGGCGGGGGCGGATGATCAGGCCGTCGGCGGTCTCCTCCGCGTCGCCGCCCAGCCGGTTGATCTCGGTGGCGAGCGCGGCCAGCCGGTCGGTCTCGTGGCCGCGCAGGTGGGCGACGCCCCGGATGTGGCTCGGGGTGGTCGCGAGCGCGGCGAGGGCGGCGATCGTCGGGGTCAGCTCGCCCACCTCGTGGAGGTCGGCGTCGATGCCGGTGATCTCGCCCGTGGGCCGCCCCGTGACCACCAGGTCGGCTCCGTCGGGGGAGCGGGTCACGGTGGCGCCCATCGCGGTGAGGAGGCCGCGCAGGGCGTCGCCGGGCTGCGTGGTGCGCTCCGGCCAGGTGGGGATCGTCACGGTGCCGCCCGTGACGAGGGCGGCGGCCAGGAACGGGGCCGCGTTGGACAGGTCGGGCTCCACCGTCATGTCTCTGGCCGCGATCGGGCCGGGCTCGACGCGCCACATGTCGGACTCGCTGTCGTCTACCGTGACGCCCGCCGCCCTGAGCATCTCCACGGTCATCTCGATGTGCGGCTGCGAGGGCACCGGCGGACCCACGTGGCGGATCGTGATGCCCTTCTCGAACCGCGCCGCCGTCAGCAGCAGCCCCGACACGAACTGCGACGAGCCCGACGCGTCCAGCGTGACCTCGCCGCCCGCCAGCGGCCCGCTGATCGTGAACGGCAGCGCGTCGTTGTCGATCCTGGCGCCCAGCGAACGCAGGGCGTCGAGGATGGGGCCCATCGGGCGCTTGCGGGCGTGCGGGTCGCCGTCGAAGGAGACCGGGCCGTCGGCCAGGGCGGCCACCGGCGGGACGAACCGCATGACCGTGCCGGCCAGGCCCGCGTCGATGCTCGCGCCGCCCCGGATCGGGCCGGGCGTCACATGCCAGTCGACCCCCGCGGCGCTCTCGTCGGCGGGCTCCAGGGTGGCGCCCAGGGCCCGCAGGGCCGACGCCATCAGGTCCGCGTCGCGGCTGCGCAGCGCCCGGCGCACGATGCCGGGGCCGTCGGCGAGCGCGGCCAGGACGAGCGCGCGGTTGGTCACCGACTTCGAGCCGGGCAGCGGGACGGTGGCGGTGACCGGAGAGGTCGCCGTGGGCGCGGGCCAGTGCGGCGTGGGCGTGGTCGGAGCGGGCATGGTCAAAGAGTACTGGGAGTGGTAGGGCGAGGGTCACAGCCTGTGGACGGCGTCGAGCGTGCCGTCGTGCCTGTGGACAACGGGCGAGATGAACATGCGGGCGAAAGCCGTACGTGGCAGTGTGGGGTTATGTGCGGTAGATACGCGTCGGCGCGCAAGAAGCACGAGTTGCTCGAGGAGTTCGAGGTCGAGCAGGACGGCGACCCCGACAAGGAGCTCGGGGCCGACTACAACGTCGCGCCGACCAAGAACGTCTACGCCGTGCTGAGCCGGGTGCCCAAGGAGGCCGAGCGGGCGGTGCGGCAGCTCAGGATCGTGAAATGGGGCCTGGTGCCCGCCTGGGCGAAGGACCCGTCGATCGGATCCCGGCTGATCAACGCCAGGATCGAGACGGTGGCCGAGAAGCCGTCGTTCCGCCAGGCGTTCGCCAAACGCAGGTGCCTGCTCCCGGCCGACGGTTACTTCGAGTGGATGCCGGTCGAAGGCGAGAAAAAGAAGAAACAGCCGTACTTCATCCATCCCGAGGACGGCGAGGTGCTGGCGATGGCGGGCCTGTACGAGTTCTGGAAAGACCCGTCACGGGCCGACGACGATCCCCTCAAATGGCTGGTCACCTGCACCGTCATCACCACGGACGCCGAGGACGAACTCGGCCGCATCCACGACAGGATGCCCATGATGATCGAGCGCGAACGCTGGGCCGAGTGGCTCGACCCCAAGCTCACCGACGTCGAGCAGGCCACGCGGCTGCTGGTGCCCGCCGAGCAGGGGCGGCTCACTGCCTATCCGGTCTCCACTGACGTCAACAACGTCCGAAACAATGGCCCGGACCTCATCAAACCACTACCGGAAGAGGAGGAAACCGCACTTTTCTAAAGGTGTAAGAAGCACGGTAAGTGGGCATCCGGTGAGGAAAGCGATGCATCCGTTTACTCGGTGTCACCGCCATAAATGCCCCTAATTGCACCGGGCGGGACAACCGGGGAGTCCTAGCCGCGGGTTGCCGTGATTCACCCGGAGGTGCGGATTCGTGGACGTCACGACCGCTCGTGAGCGGCTGGAAGACATGCTCGCAGAACTGGACCGATCGATCGGGGTCCTCCAGGGCGACCCCGTCGCCGTGCGCGAGCACTCGGCGGCCGACGCAGGCTCCGACCTGACCGACGCCGATCGGGCCCAGGCCATGCTGACCGTGGCCACATCACAGCGGCGCGCCGTGGTCGAGGCCATCAAACGCCTGGAGCAAGGCGTGTACGGCCGGTGCGTCGACTGCGCCAAGCCGGTGCCGGAAGGGCGGCTGGAAGCCCGTCCGGAGGCCGCGCGGTGTGTGCAGTGCCAGGGCAAGAGGGAGCGACGCCGCTGAGCGAGCCGGGATGCCGCCGGACACGAAGAACGGCGGCACACCTCTCTGCAGCCGGGCGGAGTCAGCTTTTGCGGCAGCTGGCGACCAGATGGATGCCGACCGTGTCGTCGTCGTCCGGATGGGCCTCCAGCTCCGTACGCACCAGGTAGTTGAGCGCGCGTGCGTCGGCCCCGAGCACGTGGTCGACCGTGGACGGCGACAGCACCGTGCGCGGCCGCATCCACTCCACCTCCAGCCCGGCGCCCATCAGCAGCTCGCGCAGCTGCCCGCTGCTGAAGCACCGCGTGATGCTGCCGTCCGGCCACGGCACGAGCATGACCTCGCCGGTCTGCCGCAGGTGCTGCCACTGCTCCTGCTCGGCCAGGATCGCCATGCCGAGCACCAGCGAGTCGACGCACACCAGCGCCCGCCCGCCCGGCCGCAGGACCCTGGCCACGTCGCTCATCGCCGACTCGGCCATCAGCTCGATCGACATGACGCGCTCTTCGGCGAGCACGGCGTCCACGCTCGCGTCCGGCAGGAACGCCAGATCGTCGGCGCGTACGTGGCGGACCCGGTCGGCGTCCCGCAGCCCGGACCGCCCGTCGACGGTGCGGCGGAAGTCGAGCACCTCGATCACCTTGTGCCCTGCCCTGGCCACCTGGCCGGACCAACGCCCCCGGCCGCCGGAGAGATCGAGGATGACGGAGGGTTGGCCGGGGAGCCAGCGGTTGAGTTGTTCGGCGGCGACGGCGCGGTAGAAGGTCCAGTACGGCCCAAGCGTCCCTGAGCCGTTCAGTTCCTCGGCCGGAATGGGCAGCACACGCGACTCCTGAGTTCCGGGTAAAGGGCTACCAGCCGGTACGTATGGACGTTCCCCGCACCGGGTCCTTCGTACCTTCTATCTTGCGGGAACAGACAAGGGCGCGGGCGTGTTGCGACGAGCATGCTCACTATGGCAAGACCCCTCCCCACTGACCGGCAAGGCACCGGCCAGCGGGTATCCTCCCCTGAGTACGGTGTTCCGCAACAGCCGGCCACCGGTGATCTTAGGGGGGTGGGTCCGGTGCCCGCGACAGGCGCGGAGACGCTGGAGCAGCGAAGCGAGCGATTCGAGCGCGACGTCATGCCGTATCTCGAGCAGCTCTACTCCGCCGCGCTCCGGATGACCCGGAATCCCGCGGACGCGGAGGACCTGCTTCAGGAGACCTTCGCCAAGGCGTTCGCGTCGTTCCACCAGTTCCAGGAGGGCACCAATCTCAAGGCGTGGCTCTACCGGATCCTGACGAACACGTTCATCAACAGCTACCGCAAGAAGCAGCGTGAGCCGAAGCAGTCCGGCACGGAGGAGATCGAGGACTGGCAGCTCGCGCGGGCGGAGTCGCACACCTCGAGCGGGCTGAAGTCGGCCGAGGTCGAGGCACTCGAGCATCTGCCCGACGGCGACATCAAGCAGGCGCTGGCGGCCCTGCCGGAGGAGTTCAGGATCGCGGTCTATCTGGCCGACGTCGAAGGCTTCCCCTATAAAGAGATCGCCGACATCATGGGCACTCCGATCGGCACCGTGATGTCGAGGCTGCACAGAGGACGCAGGCAGCTCCGGGGCCTCCTTGAGGACTATGCTCGTGAGCGGGGTCTGGTCCCGGCGGAGGGATCGAAATGAGCTGTGGCAACCCGCATGACACCGACTGTCGCGAGGTGCTCGACAAGGTTTACGCCTATCTCGACGGCGAGCTGACCGAGACCGACGTCGTCGAGATCCGCGTGCATCTCGAGGAGTGCGGCCCGTGCCTCCAGGAATATGACCTGGACAAGGCGATCAAGGCGCTCGTGCACAAGCACTGCGGCTGCGACCCGGTCCCCGGCGATCTGCGTTCCAAGGTGCTCGCCCGCATCGCACAGGTCAGGGCGGAGCTGGCCGACTAGGATTCCCCCATGCGCGTGTTGGTCACCGGGGGTGCCGGGTTCATCGGGTCCAATCTCGTCGATCGCCTGCTCGTCGAGGGGCACGAGGTCGACGTGGTGGACGACCTGTCGTCGGGGTCCAGGGAAAACCTGGCCGGAGCCGCCTCCAGCGGCCACTTCCGGCTGCACGTGCTCGACGTGCTCGATCCCGCGCTGACCGGCCTGGTGGCGGAGCTGCAGCCGGAGGTCGTCTGTCATCTGGCCGCGCAGATCAGCGTGCGCAAGAGCGTGGCCGACCCCCGCAACGACGCCAGGATCAACGTCGAGGGCACCGCGTCCGTGCTCGCCGCGGCCCACGAAGGGCGGGCCCGCAAGGTCCTGTTCGCCTCGTCGGTGGCCGTCTACGGCAGGCCCAACACGATCCCCGTGCCCGGCGACGCGCCCACCGATCCGCGCTCGCCGTACGCCGCGTCGAAGCTGAGCGGCGAGACGTACCTCGCCGCGTTCCGCGCCCTCTACGGCATCGAATACACCACGCTGGTGCTCTCCAACGTCTACGGCCCGCGCCAGTCGCCCGAGGGCGAGGCGGGCGTGGTGTCGATCTTCACCGACGCGCTGCTGGGCGGCACGCCCACGGTCGTCTACGGCGACGGCACCCAGACCCGCGACTACGTCTACGTCGAGGACGTGGTCGACGGCTTCGTCCAGGCGCTCGGGCAGAGCGGCAACGGCCGCAGGTTCAACCTCGGCACCGGCATCCAGACCACCGACCGCCGGCTCCACTCGCTCATCGCCGACGCGGCGGGCGCTCAGGACAAGCCCGGGTTCGCGCCGCCGCGCGTGGGCGACCTGCCCGCGATGGCCGTCGATCCGGTGCCGGCCCACGAAGGGCTCGGCTGGCAGCCGCGTACGGACCTGCCGACAGGTGTGAAGAAAACCGTCGAATGGGCCCGAAATCGTCGCGTGAAGTAGTGGCTTGATTACGCTTTGCTTGCGATTTCCGACTCCGCCCTTGCGGCGACGTCGTCTTCTGTAGCGTTGAACCCCAGAACTCGACGTGGAGGCATGTGGATGTTCAAGGCTATGGTCGCCCGGCTGCTCACGGCCGTCGTCATGCTCACTCCTGTGGTCATGCTGATCGCTGGGGGAGTGCTTCCCCCAGGGGTGTCCTGGACCTGATGTCCGTAGGGGGCCGCAATGCGTGATCTGCCGTGGCCTGCAAGGGTCTATCTGGTCGCCGTGATCGGCGCGGCGGTCGCTCTCATGGTGCGCAGCGTCATGGTCTCCGGGGCTCCCGTGGCCCCGGAGGACCTCGACGTCCTGCTGGTGCTCGCCCTGCTGTTCCTGGTGTGCGAGTCGATGCCGACGCTGCTCAACGTGGAGCAGTTCGCGGTGTCGGTCAGCTTCTCCGCCTCGCTGGCGGCGGTGGTGCTGATCGGGCCGGAGGGCGCGGCGGTGGTGGGGCTGACCGCGATGGTGAGCGTGCGGCCCGGGCTGCCGCTGATCAAGCGGCTGTTCAACGGCGCGCAGTTCGCCATCTGCGGCTACGTGGCCGGGCGGGTCTACGAGGCGCTCCACGGTCAGGTCGGCGTGCCCCAGGTCAACGCCTTCGACGATCTCATCGGCCCCTACGCCGCCGCGATGGCGGTCTTCGTGCCGCTCAACATCGCGCTCACGCTGACCATGATCGGGCTGGCCACGCGGGTGCGGGCCACGGAGGTGCCGCTGCGCGGCATGGCCCAGTTCCTGCTGTCCTATCTCGGATACGGCACGTTCGGGCTGCTGGTGGCCGGGCTCTGGGCGACCGTGCAGTCGATCTCGGCGGTGCTGGTGCTGCTGCCGCTGTTCGTGGCGCGGTGGGCGTTCGGCCAGTATCACGCGCAGCAGCGCTCGTACGACGCCACGATCGCCGCGCTCTGCCAGGCCGTCGAGACCAAGGACTACTACACCCGGGGCCACTGCACGCGGGTCTCGCTCGCCTCCTCCATGATCGCCCAGGAGATCGGCATGGGCCCCGAGCGCGTACGGGCCATCCGCTACGCGGGCATGCTGCACGACGTGGGCAAGCTCGGGGTGCCCACCAAGGTGCTGCAGAAGGACGGGCCGCTCACCGAGGAGGAGTTCGCCGCGATCCAGCTCCACCCGATGCGGGGCCTGGAGATCGTCCGCGGCATCGGGTTCCTCGACGAGGCGTACGCCGGGATCATGCACCACCACGAGCGCCACGACGGCACCGGCTATCCCATGGGGCTGGCCGGTGACGAGATCCCCGAGTTCGCCAAGGTCATCGCGGTGGCCGACGCGTTCGACTCGATGACCTCCGACCGCTCCTACCGGGGCGCCAGGCCCGTCACGGAGGCGCTCGACGAGCTGCGCAAGACCGCGGGCACCCACTTCGACCCCGTCATGGTCGCGGCCTTCATCCGCGTGCTCGACCGGGAGCCGTGGCAGCCGCCGCGCAAGGTCGAGGCGCCGCCGCCCGACGAGACCCCGATCAAGGACCACGACGACCCGACCATGCCCATCGAGGTCGTGACCGGGCAATGATCACCACGGAGCGCCCGAGGCGCGCAGAACGCTCTCTCAACACGGTCTTCCGCCGGCTCGACTCCGGCCAGCTGCTGCTCATCTGCGCGGCGGGGCTGGTCGCGATCGCGGGCGTCGCCCACACCGCGGCCGTCGGGCTCGACCGCACGGAGATCGCGGTCGGGTTCGGGGCGCTGATCGCGGTCGGCGAGCTGGCCAGGCTCACCATGCCGGGCAACCGGGAGGTCGCGCCCATCGGCGCCGCCGCCGCGCTGGGCTACACGCTGCTGCTCGACCTCAGCCAAAACCCGCTGCGCCACTCCGCCCTGCAGGTCGTCGCCGTGATCGCGGTCGGCATGGCGGCCGGCGCGCTCCCACACCTGGCGGTCGGCCGCCCGCCGCGGCTGGACGCGATGGCGCGGCGGCTGCTCACCGGCGCGTTGCTGGCCTTCGCGTTCCGGCCGCTGGCCGACCCGCTCTACCTGCTGACCAAGCCGCCGACCAGCACCTGGTGGCCGGCGCTCGCGGTGATGGTCACGCTCATCGCGATCACCCTCATGATCGACGTGCTGATCGCCGCGCTGCTGCGGGCCGAGCGGCTGCGCACCTCGTTCCGGGTGGCCGTGCGCGACGAGGTCAACATGGCCTTCCCACTGGGTGCCGCCGTGGCCTCGTCGGGCGTGCTGCTCGCGCTGGCCACGCACAGCATGGACCTGGTGGCACTGCTGGTGTTCGCGGCGCCGCTGCTGGTCACGCAGGTGGCCTTCCGGAAGTACGCCGGGATCCGCGCCACCTACCTGCAGACCGTACGCGCGCTGTCGCGGGTCACGGAGGTCGGCGGCTACGTCGAGCCCGGGCATTCGCGCCGGGTGAGCCGCCTGGCCGTGGCGATCGGCAGGGAGCTGGGCATGTCCGAGCCCGAGCTGCTCGAGCTGGAGTACGCCTCGCTGATGCACGACATCGGCCAGCTCTCGCTGCGCGACCCGATCCCCGGCGGCGCCACCGTCCTCACCGAGCCCGACCAGGCGCGGCGCATCGCCGAGCTGGGGGCCGAGGTGATCAGGCAGACCGGCGTGCTCGACCGGGTCGCCGACGTGGTGCGGCGCCAGTGCGATCCGATCACCGACGACCCGCCCCTGTCGAGCCGCATCATCAAGGTCGCCAACGCCTATGACGACCTGGTGGGGCCCTCGACCGACCGCGACCGCGCGGGGGCCGCGCTGGAGCGCATCCGGCTGGCTTCTGGCAGCGCGTACGATCCCCATGCGATCGAGGCGCTCACCCGGGTGATCGACCGCGGGCGCGTCTAGCCCGTACGAATTGTGGGGTTCCTACAGATCATGATCGCCGGATCGGTGGTTTAGAGGGAAAGGAGCCGCGGCGGTCGCGGCTTTAGTGTGGTCGGCGTGTTAACTGAGACGCTCGGACCCGTTCTGGTCGCCAATCGAGGGGAGATCGCGCGGCGGGTCATCCGCACGGTCCAGCGGCTGGGGCTGCGCGCCATCGCCGTTCACTCGGAGGCCGACGGCGACCTGCCGTTCGTGCGCGAGGCCGACGAAGCCGTGCTGATCGGCCCGGCCGACCCCGCGCAGAGCTACCTCGACGCCGGCAAGGTGCTGGAGGCGGCCCGCGCGACCGGTGCCAAGGCGATTCACCCCGGTTACGGGTTCCTCGCGGAGAACGCCGCGTTCGCCAGGGCCGTGATCGACGCCGGGCTGGTGTGGATCGGCCCCGCGCCCGAGGCCATCGACAGGATGGGCGACAAGATCAACGCCAGGAACCTCATGGAGAAGGCCGGCGTGCCGGTCGCCGCGGGCACCCGCGAGCCGGTCACCGACCTGTCGCTGGCGCTCAAGGCCGCCGACGCCATCGGCTACCCGGTCATGGTCAAGACGGCGGGCGGCGGCGGTGGCATCGGCATGAGCGTGGCCCACGACGACGAGGGCCTGGCCAAGGCGTTCGAGCAGGCGGCCAGGGCGGCCGCCAGGTTCTCGGGCGACGCGCTCGACGGGCCGGCCGTGCTGCTCGAGCGCTACATCGAGCGGGCCCGCCACGTCGAGGTGCAGATCCTCGGCCTGCCCGACGGCCGGGTCGTGGCGCTGGGCGAGCGCGACTGCTCCGTACAGCGCCGCCACCAGAAGGTCGTCGAGGAGTCGCCGTCCCCCGGCATCACCCCCGAACTGCGCGAGCGCATGCTGGCCGCGGCCGTGCGTGCCGGCGAGGCCGTCGGCTACCTCGGTGCGGGCACCGTCGAGTGCCTGGTCGACGCCGACGAGCAGGACTTCGTGTTCCTGGAGATGAACACCCGGCTGCAGGTGGAGCACCCGGTCACGGAGCTGGTCACCGGGCTCGACCTGGTCGAGCTGCAACTGCGGGTCGCGGCCGGCGAGAGCCCCGAGGTGCGGCCCGCGACCACCGGGCACGCGATCGAGTTCAGGGTCTACGCGGAGGACCCCCAGCGGTTCTTCCCCGGACCCGGCACGATCACCGCATGGGTGGAGCCGGACGGAGAGGGCGTACGCGTCGACTCCGGTTACGCGGCGGGCAACACGGTCACCCCGTTCTACGACCCGCTGATGGCCAAGCTCTGCGTCCACGGCGAGACGCGCGCCGACGCGCTGGAGAAGGCGCGCAAGGCGGTGGACGCGTTCGTCGTCGAAGGGCCCAAGAACAATCTGCCGTTCTGTGCGGAGCTGCTGGACAACGCGGAGTTTGTTACTGGTGTCTATGACACTGGTCTGGTTGGGCGGATGCGGGCCTAAGGTGAGTACATTGATTCCAGAGGGGAGTTCCGGTGGCTGAGGTACGCGCTGAGATGGTGGCGAACGTCTGGAAGGTCGTCGTCAAGGAGGGCGACACCGTCTCCGACGGCGACACGCTGGTCATCCTCGAGTCCATGAAGATGGAGATCCCGGTGCTCGCCGAGGACGAGGGCGTGGTGGCGCAGCTCAAGGTGGCCGAGGGCGACGTGATCCAGGAAGGCGACCTGATCGCCGTCATCGAGTAGCGCTGTGTTCATGGCCTCCACTCCGTGGAGGCGGGCTCGGTCGCTGGAGAGCCGCCGCCTTCCTTCGTCGCTCTGGTCGCTTCGCTCCTGCCGCTCCTCAGTCCAGGCGGCGGTGCGACCGAGCCAAGAACTTGGCGCGGTCGACGACGATGCGTTCGATGGTGCCGCGGCCCACGACGGCGTGTTTGTCGTGGGCCTCGAAGGCGAAGACCAGCCGCCGCCCGTCGACCTCGGTGAGCTCGACGCCGATCTGCACGTGCGTGCCGAGCGGGCTGGCGGCCAGGTGTTCGAGCTCGACTCTGGTGCCGACCGACGTCTCGCCCGGCGCGAGGTGCTTCTCCACGGCCTGTACGGTCGCCGCCTCGGCCAGCGCGAGCAGCCGCGGCGTGGCGAGCACCGGCACGTCCCCGCTGCCGAACTTCTTCGCGGTGTCCGACATCTCGACCATGATGAGCAACTGGGCGCGGAGACCCGGAGCGAGCGTCATGGGGTCAGCCTAAGGCGGGCCGCGCCCGGCGGCGGCGGTCGCACCTGTCTAATGGGTCAGCCGACTTCCCGGAAACGCGGACAAGTGCGGGCATAAGGCCCCAGGATAGGGTGTGTACGGCTTAAGACATTTGAGTGGCATGTGAGACAGGTGAGTCGTACACTCTCTGAGTTCCGTGACCACTGTGTGACCTGTCCGCGATGAAAGTTCGCTTTGTTGGAGAGCCGCGGGGTGCAAGAGGTTACAGGTGTAGGGGGGTAACGGGGGAGTCATGGTGGCCCAAGGAACGACGCTGGCGGGGCGGTATCGGCTGGACACCCGCATCGGCGCCGGCGGCATGGGCGAAGTGTGGCGCGGAGAGGACATCGTCCTGGCCCGCACCGTCGCCGTCAAGGTGCTGCTTCCCGGCCGTACGCAGGACCCCGGGTTCGTCGCTCGCTTTCAGGGGGAAGCGCGCGCGATGGCCACGATCAACCACGCCGGCGTCGTCGACGTGTACGACTACGGCGTCAGCGGCGACACCGTCTACCTGGTGATGAAGTTCGTCGACGGCGAGCCGCTCGACCGGCTGCTGGCCAGGCTGGGCAGGATCCCGCCGCAGGCGGCCATGGAGCTGATCGCGCAGGCCGCGTCGGCGCTGCAGGCCGTGCATGATCGGGGGATCGTGCACCGGGACGTCAAGCCGGGCAACCTGCTCGTGCAGCGCGACGGCACGCTGGTGCTGACCGACTTCGGCATCGCCCGCTCCGACCTGGCCAACCGGCTGACCGACGCCGGCATGGTGCTCGGCACGGCCGCCTACTGCGCCCCCGAGCAGGCCGAGGGCGCCCCTGTCACGCCCGCGGTCGACATTTACGCGCTCGGCGTGGTCGCGTACGAGTGCCTGGTGGGGCAGCGGCCGTTCGACGGCGACAGTGCGGTCACGATCGCGCTCAAGCACATCCGCGAGGCCCCGCCGCCGCTGCCCTCCGACATCCCCCAGGCCGTGCGCACGCTGGTCGAGGTCGCGCTGTCCAAGGACCCGGCCAGGCGCTTCCCGACCGCCAGGGCCATGAGCGAGGCGGCCAAGGCCATCGCGAGCGGGCAGACGCCCGCCCCGGCTCCCGAACAGCCGGTGTTGACCACCGGGGCCACCATGGCGCCGCCGGTGGACGCGTACCAGACGGGTGCCCATCAGGCGTGTCCCGCCGAAGAGACGACGACGATGGCCGACCGGCGCCCGGGCGGCCGCCGTGCGGCCAAGGCGCCGCGCAGGACCGGGCTCATCGCGGGCATCGCCGTCGCGGTGGTGCTCGGCGCCGGTGCCACCGCGGTCGCGCTGACGGGCATGACCACCGGCGACCCCACGCCGACGGCCACCGCCTCGTCGGCAGGGTCGGAGAGCACCCCCAAGCCCTCCAAGAGCAAGTCCCCGAAGCCCCCCGTGGAGGAGCCGACTCCGGACCCCGAGCCGACGACCGGAAGGCCGCGGCCCACGGACACCGAGCAGATCAGGCCGCCGACGAGGACGCCGACGAAGACGCCCTCCAGCACGCCGAGCGTCACCAAGACGCCGACCAAGACCCCCACGAGCACCCCGACGCCGACCGTCAAGAAGGCACGCGTGCCCAAGGTGGTCGGGCTGCCGTTCCTGAAGGCGCAGGAGATGGTCGAGGCGGCGGGCTTCGAGGAGATCATCCCCGACGACCGGACCTCCACCTCCAACGGCATGCGCTGTGGCAAGGTCAGCCAGACCGCGCCGGGCGGGGGGACGGTGCAGGACGTGACCAAGCCGGTCACGCTGGTCATCGTCGACGGCGTCTGCCCGGAGGACGCCACCGGCAGCCCCTCGCCCAGCGCCACGCCCAAGCCGTAGGTCTCACACCCCCGTGGTGTTGCGGGGGTAGGCGATCTGCGGGTCGGTGGCGATGTTCACGAGGTACGGGATGCCGGAGTCGAATGCCCTGCGCAGCGCCGGCCCGATCTCCGACGGCTTGGTGACCAGCTCGCCGCCTCCGCCCAGCGCGGTCACGACCTGGTCGTAGCGGCACTGCGGCTGGAGCTCGGCGGCCACGTCGTAGCCGTACAGGAGCTGCATGGGGTGCTTCTCCAGGCCCCAGATGCCGTTGTTGCCGCAGATCATGACGACGGGCAGCTTGTGGCGGACGAGGGTGTCGACGTCCATGAGCGAGAACCCGGCGGCGCCGTCGCCCAGCAGCAGCACCACCTGGGAGGACGGCCTGGCCAGGCGGGCGGCTACCGAGTAGCCCAGGCCGGTGCCGAGGCAGCCGTACGGGCCGGGGTCGAGCCAGTTGCCCGGCTGCTTCGGCTCGACGTACTTGCCCGCGTAGGAGACGAAGTCGCCGCCGTCGCCGATCACCACGGCGTCGTCGGCCAGGACCTTGCCCAGCTCGCCGTACACGCGCATGGGGTGGATCGGGTCGGAGTCGGAGGCCAGCAGCTCGGCGTCGCCCGCGACGGCCGCGGCGGCAGTGTCGGCCAGCCTCGACACCCAGGAGGCGTACGCGTCGGGTTTGACCCCGGCGTCGCCGCAGGCGGTGCCGAGGCTCCAGAGCACCACGGACAGGTCGCCCGCGGCGGACGCGGCCGGCTGCATGTGGGTGGCCAGCTGGGACGGCGCGTCGGCGATGTGCACGACGCGGGCCAGCGCGTCCTGGCTGCCGAACCAGCCGTACCCCAGGCGGAAGTCGAGCGGCGTGCCGATCACGATGACCAGGTCGGCCTGCTTGAACGCCAGGCTGCGGGCCCGCGTGACCAGCAGCTCGTGGCCCGAGGGCAGGATGCCGCGGCCCTGGCCGTTGGGGATGACCGGCAGCCGCCACGTCTCGGCGAAGTCGCGGGCGGCCTCCTCGGCCCGGTCCATCCACACGTCGGACCCGTAGACCAGCACGGGCCGCTCGGCCTCGGCCAGCAGCCGCGCGATGGCGGCCAGGTCGTCGGGGTCGGGCTCGAGCGGCGACGGCGTCTGCGTCCGCACCTCGTGCGCGCGGGAGGGGGAGAACAGGTGGTCCATGTAGAAGTCGAGGAAGACCGGGCCGCGATGGGGCGCGACCGCGGTACGGAAGGCCATCTCGACGTCCTGGCCGATGGACTCGGCGTCGGCCGCGGTGAACGACAGCTTGGTGATCGGCTTGAGCAGCGGCGGGTGGTCCAGCTCCTGGAGGGCGCCGCTGCCCCAGCGCGACTGGGGCGCCCTGCCGCCCATGACGACGACGGGGGAGCCGTTGAAGTGGGCGGTCGCGACGCCGCTGACGCCGTTGGTGATGCCGGGGCCCGCGGTCAGCACGGCCAGGCCCGGTTTTCTGGTCAGCCGGGCGGTCGCCTCGGCGGCGAAGACCGCGCTCTGCTCGTGGCGTACGTCGAGGATGCGCATGTCCTCGTGTACGGCGCCGTCGTAGAGGGGGAAGACGTGCCCTCCGGACAGCGTGAACATGGTCTCGACGCCGTAGGCCTTGGAAACGGCGACAGCGGCGTCACCGGCGTGCTTCGCAGACTCCATGCCGGGAACTTACCAACCAGTCACCAGAGTAAACAGATCTTAAGGATCTTCAGTCGCAGCAGACGGACACCCTGCCCTTCGGCGCCCTCACGACGATCTTCCGTGGTGACGAGGGGTCCTGATCAACGTCGATCTTGGTCTCGCCTCCCTCCGCCGTCACCTGGTAGACCGTCCTCGGGAGGTCCAGGCTGACGTTGCCCGCCGTCCGCACCACCGCGTTGACGGTCGTGGGGGCGCTGGCGAACGACAGGTCGACGTCCCCCGAGCCGATCTCCACGTCGGCCGCCTCGACGTCGAGATCCCTGGCATGGATGTTGCCCGTCCCGCTCCTGGCCCAGATGGTGCCGGAGAGGTTGTTGACCAGGAGGTCGCCGGCGACGGTGGACAGGCGCACCTTGCCGAACAGATCGTTCACGCTGAGCCGGCCGTTGCCCGTGCCGGCCTCGACGTCGGTCTCCGGCGGCACGTAGATCACGTAGTCGGCCCAGCAGACGGGACCGTTCGGCTGTTCCTCACCGGGGCAGACGGCGTCGAGCTGCAGGGTGCTGGAACGGACGTCCCAGTCCTCGGTGATGGTCGGCCGTTGCCTCGACCAGCGCAGGGACCTCGCGATGAGCAGCTCGCCCGCCTTGCCGGGCAGGACGGTCAGGTCGACCTGGGTGCCCTTGCCCGTCCTGATGCGTATGTTCTTGTGCTCGAAGGCGATGGACCTCTGCGTGTTCTCCTCCGGCAGCCTGGCTCGCGCGACCCCGCGCCAGAGCCCCACGGTGGAGAACAGCAGCGCGATCGCGGTCGCCACCGCGCCCGCCGCCAGCCAGGCGGCTCTCACGGCAGGCTCCTGATCTTGAGGAACTGCAGGACGGCGAGCACGCGCCGGTGGTCGCCTTCGGCCGGCGACAGGTCGAGCTTGGTGAAGATGTTGCCGATGTGCTTGCCGACCGCCCCCTCGCTGAGCACCAGGGCCTGGCCGATGCCGGCGTTGGAACGGCCCTCCGCCATCAGCTTGAGCACCTCGTGCTCCCTGGGCGTGAGCCGTTCGAGCGGGTCGCTGTTGCCGCGCAGCAGGAGCTGGGCCACGACCTCCGGGTCGAGCGCGGTGCCGCCGGCGGCCACCCTGCGCAGCGCGTCGATGAACTCCGCCACGTCCGCCACCCGGTCCTTGAGCAGGTAGCCGACCCCGCCCGTCGCGGCCGAGGCCAGGAGCTGGGCGGCGTAGCGCTCCTCGACGTACTGCGAGAGCACCAGGACGGCCAGGCCCGGCTGCTGGCGGCGCAGCACGAGCGCGGCGCGCAGGCCCTCGTCGGTGTGCGTGGGCGGCATCCTGACGTCCGTGATGACCAGCTCGGGCTTGTGCTCCGCGGCCGCCCGCAGCAGCCCCTCGGCCTCGTCGACCGCCGCCACCACCTCCATGCCGGAGGCGTCCAGGAGCCTGATCAGCCCTTCGCGCAGCAGTACGGAATCCTCCGCGAGCACTACTCGCACGGCAGGTCCACCTCGATCGTCGTAGGGCCGCCCAGCGGGCTGGACAGCCGGAGCGACCCGTCCACCGAGTCGATCCGCTGGGCCAGGCCACGCAGCCCCGTGCCGCCGTCAAGCCGGGCTCCGCCGCAGCCGTCGTCGTACACGAGCACATACAGGCGCTCGCGCTCGCGCCGCACGCTCACCTCGGCCCTGGTGGCCGCCGCGTGCTTGGCGATGTTGGTCAGTGCTTCGGACACGATGAAGAACGCCACCGCCTCGATGGTCGGAGTGGCACGCCGCTCGATGTCGACGCGGAGTTTCACGGGGAACGGCGCGCGGGCGGCCACGCCGGACAGCGCCGCGTCCAGGCCCTGGTCGTTCAGTACGGCCGGATGCAGGCCCCGTACGAAGTCGCGCAGCTCCTTGAGCGCCTGCTTGGCCTCCTCGTGCGCCTGCGCGATGGCCTCGCGCGCCGGTTCGGGCAGGTCGGTCAGGGTGGCCCTGGCCAGGCCGAGGTTCATGGCGAGGGAGACGAGCCGCTGCTGGGCGCCGTCGTGCAGGTCACGCTCGATCCTGCGGCGCTCGGCGTCGGCCGCGTCGATCACCCCGGCCCGGCTCTCCGTCAGCGTCTCGATCCGCTGGCCGAGCTCCGAACGGCTGGGCCCGAGCAGCGTACGCGCCACTGACAGGTCCAGCGCCGCCATGCCGCGCGCCAGCAGCGGCGCGAGCACCAGGAGCACGAGCCCGATCACCATGTAGATCGCCACGACCTTGCCGTCCCTGAGGTCGAACTCCTCGAACTCCATCGGCGGAGGCTGCAACCTCTGCGGCAGGAACGACAGCAGCCCCACGATCGCCCCTCCCCACGCCACCGCCACCAGGAACGCGCCCGCGAACCCCACGAACGGCGACAGCAGGTGGTAGCCGATCTGCCGCCACGTGGCCGGGCTGCGCCAGCTGCTCGGGGAGCGCACGGGCGGGATGTGCGCGCCCAGGAACGCCTCGAACCTGGACCGCTGCACCCTCGTGAACAGCGGCACTCTCCGCATCAGCAGGGGCGGCCACACGGCCAGGACGAGCGTCAGCCCGCCGAGCAGCACGGCGACCGGGAGACCGATCATCACGTGGGCCGTGTCGAGCCACGCCCGCACCGACCACGGACGGGGGACTTTCATGGCTCAACGGTATTGAGCAGCGGGTGAGACGCGAAATAGCCCTGGTGTGCTGATGAATGGTGGGGTTTTCCCCACCCTCAAAGCGCCGCCTTGAACCCGGCCGGATCGAAAGAGCCCCCCAACATCACACCCAGCCCTCTCCGTGCCACCTCGGCGAACTCCTCCCCGCCCATCCTCCCGGCCCCTTCGGGCAGCACCCCGGCCAGCGGTCGCGCGGCCAGCATCTCCAGGTCGCACACGCAACTCCGCTCGACGATCCCGGGCTCGTCGGGCCAGCTCCCGATGACGATCCCCGTCGGCTCGAGCCCCCGATTCGCCATCGCCTCCAGGGTGAGCGCGGTGTGGTTCACCGCCCCCCGCCCGGGCCGGACCACGACGAGCACCTGCGCGCTCAGGGACCGGGCAAGGTCCCCGATGGTCCCGCCGTCCTCGTCGAACCTCTCGAGCAGCCCCCCGGTCCCCTCCACGATCACCAGGCGGCTGCTCTCGGCCAGCTCCCGCACAAGCTGAGCGACCTCGGCCAGCGACACGGTCGGCACTCCGGCGAACCGGGCGGCAGCGGCGGGGGAGAGCGGCTCGGCGAACCGGCCAACCTCGAAGGTATTGGTGACGCCGGACAACCGGATCACATGGTCCAAGTCCCCGACCTCACCGGGCGCCATGCCGGTCTGAGCGGGTTTGACCACGGAGACGGAAGACCCGCGCCGCAACGCCAGCACCGCCAGCGCTGCGACCACCACGGTCTTGCCGACCGCCGCGTCCGTTCCTGTGACGACGAGAACGCTCACGTGACCAGCCTAGACGGGGTGCCCACTCAACCCAGGTTCTCATCGAGCCTCGCCGCGCAGGATCTGCTCGAAGGTGTGCCTGGCGACTGCGGTCAAGGTCCACGCGGTTTCGTGGACGGTCTGCTTTTCGCGATCGGTACGGCGGACGAACCCCTGGCCAGCGGCACTACACAGCTCGTATGTCGTCCCGCGGCATTCGCGGGTGTGCGACACCACGCGGATACGCGGTGCCCGGGGGGCCGGTTCGTACCAGGTCAATTCGAGGTGGCCCGGCAAGGGCGGGGCGACGTGCGGACCGTGGAAGTCGGGGATCTCGCGCGCCATGTCACCAGGTCCTTCCTTCGAAGACTTCGACGAGGTTCTTGAGCGCGAAGTCGACGCGGGACATGACGAGTTCGTGGATGTGATCCCCTCCTGGGGGCAGCCGGTATCCGTGCCTCTCGAGTACGGCCTGGATCTCTGCTGTCAGGCGAGGATCGAATCGCAGGTCTGTGGTTGTGTCAGCCATGGGCGAGACCTCCATTGTCCGATCAAGGACCTGTACGGGCGTGGCCCCGCTGATGTGGGCCCGACTCCGAGGACTGAGAGATGAAGGACATGGTAGCTCGGCTAGGCCGTGGCTGGCCATGGCCGGGCCTGCCTATCTCGGGATAATCCTGGCCGCCTAGCCTTCCAGTCGTGAGAATCGATCCGGACGGGCTGCGAGCGCCCTACCTCCAGCTCGCGGACGAGCTCCGCGCCCGTATCGAGGCGGGCGAGATCCCACCTGGCCGCAAGGTGCCGTCTCAGACGGAGTTGGAAGAGAAATCCGGCCTGTCCCGGAACACCGTGAAGAAGGCGCTCGACGTACTCAAGAACGAGGGCCTTTTGATCACCGCGCCTGGACGCGGGCTGTTCGTCGCTGACCGGCGCGACACCGAACCGGACTGACGCTGAGGACGCGCGGCCGTCAGGGAGTTAGGTCTCTGGTCGGCCCAAACCCAGTAGCTATGTCAGCGCTTGAGGCATTTACCTGCATTGCCCGTTGTGTTTAACTCCCGCCCTGTAACCCACACCCTCTGGGAGGAGACCCATGGGGGAGTTCGTTGGGATCGACCCCGGTAGAGCTGATCAGCTGATCCAGCAGATGGAGGCCAGCAAGAGAGTCCTAGGCAGCACGCGACCCGGACTTGAGGCGGCCATCGCCGAGGCGGGGGAGGCGTGGACCGGCTGGCAAGGGGCAACCGCCATGCACAGGTCCTGGGCGTTCTTCGACGAGAGCCAGCGAGACCTCAAATGGCGGATCGACACGATCCGGCGCATGGTTCCGAGTGGGGCAAAAGGTCTGGTGACCGCGTTCTTCGTCTTCGCCAATGAGCCCGAGGCCGCCCAGCGGGGAAAGGGCGATGCCGCGGCCATTGCCGAGGTACTCAAGCGGCACAACGTCGAGAACACAGTGGAGAGTTGGCGCAAGGTGGCCGACGCGCTGGCGGCCACCGGAGACAAGGTCGACGATCCCGCCTATGCCGCCGCTCTGCTGGAAGCTCTCGGTCCGGACGGGTTCCGGGCGGTGTTCATGCACTGGATGAAGGACAAGGGACCGGCTGCCATGCAGAAGGGCGTGCCGCCTGGCACCCTTGAGCAGGCCCAGGGAAGCCTCGGTCAGCTCGCCCGGGCCTACAGCAGTGCGGAAGGCGCCGGGCGGTTGGGTGAGGAATGGCGCGGGAAGCTGGTGGAAACGACTGAGCCCAGCGTTCTTGCCTCGCTGGTTGCGCTGGCCATGCAGTCTGACACGTTCCTCAACCAGGTGGCCACGCAGCTCCTGGGCCGCCCTCTTGGCGCCGAGTCCTCGGCGGGCCAGAAATGGAACTTGAACGCGCTGGTCGAAGCCTACGACGCCAACCCACAGGCGCTGCAAAGGCTGCTCGCTGAGAACAAGCAGGTGTCGGACTGGCTGCTGCACCCGGGGCGATTTCGTACTACCGGAATCTCCGGCTTCGAAGAGCGGCTTGCAGGCGTGCTGGACAAGGCTCTGAAACCAGGTGTCGGCGTCACCGACCTGCGCGACCGAGCGTGGCTCAACCTCATCAACAGTCTCGGCGCAGAGAACACTCCCTGGATCGGCGGGCAATGGGGAACCTTCAAGGACTCGCCGGTCGGCCGATCGCTGGCCGAGAATGTCAGCCCTTATCTCGACCAACTCGCCCGCGGCCAGGCCAAGCTCTCCTCACCGGATCTTGTCGCGCTGCATCCGGCTCCGCCCTGGGACAAGCTCGATCCAGGGGTGGCCTCTCGGTTTATGGGGGCGTTGATGCAGGACAAGGCTGCGGCGAGCACCCTGATGAAGGGGTCGCACGACTACACGGTTGGCTTGGACATTGGGCGTTTCCGGCCGTTCGGGGACGAGAGCACGCAGGCCGAGTACACCTCGCGGACCGCTTTGGCGGGCGGGTTGGCGAACCTGGTTGTGAGTGGGTCCACACATGCGGAGTGGAGCGACGACGAGTACGCGGAGTGGCTCGCGGACACCATGACGCTGCCCATCGACTGGCTTTCCAACAAGTACTGGTCGATCAACGATCCAACGACGGCAACGGCTCGGGACAAGGGTCTGGACGACACCAAGAACGTGTTCAAGGACATGATCACGGGTTACTTCGACGAAAAGACCCCCGAGAATGCGAGAAAAGTCGCCGACCAGGTCGCGACGCAGCAAGCTCGATTGGTATTCGAATCGCTAGAGCAGCATGGACAAAAGCCGCTGAGCATCTACCAGCAAGATGAGGTGCGAATGGCGTTTCGAGGCAGGCTCTATAACGCGCTAATCGACGCGCTAGAAAAGCGAGGCGGATGAGATGACAATACCGACGCAAGGCGAACTATTTCGGAAGGCTGCCGACAAGGAAATCCTTGCCGCCACCTTCACCCGCTACGCCGAGGACCTGGACGAGGTTTTCCGTGGAAATCTCGGGAATCCGCGGCACGTCGAGATGTTCTGGAATGGGCCTGCTGCGGATCGTTTCACAACTCAAGCCACGCAGCTGGTACGCGAGATCGGCCAACTTCGAGAGTCATGCGCGACAACGGCCGACCGCCTGCACAAACAGGCCGAACTGTTGCGTAGGGAAGCGGCTCAACTACCCAGTTGAACGCAGGATTTGGCTCCAGGGTCAGCCGCCGCGCTCGTAGCAACTCGTCTTTCCGACGATCATGATGTTGGGCTTCTGTCCGTTGCGTACGATCACCGAGAATATAAGTCCCGTCCGCGGGTTCTGTGACAACGTCACCCCCAGATTCTCGTCGCGAAGGTCCAATTCGTCGACGGTCTTGTAATAGCCCAAGCTCTCCAGCTTGCCCAGCATCAGGCCGGCAGAGTTACTCGGCGACTTCACGTCCAGTGGGGAATTGAAATCACCCTGTGCCCGGAAGAATCGCTGTACCTGACCCTGCAGGCATCCCACTTCGCTGTCTTTGTCTGCCCGGTCGGTCACGGTCACCGTTCCCATGGCAGCCAATTCGCGTGACGCCACCAATTTGTCGCCGTCGGTAATGAGCTGCTTCGTTGCCTCGTCCAGAGAAGGTTTCTCCCCTTCGGCTGAGCAGGCCGACATGACCGCGAGGCACGTAAGCAACGCAGCAACGGATACCGAACGGCCACGAAGTCGCACGCCCCGGACCATACCCAATCCTCGCCGTGTCGTATATGCGTTATACCGATTGCGGTTCAGTGCGTCAGACGGACGAGACTTGAGGCATTGGACACGAGTCGCTCCTCCCGGTCCGGCTGCAACAGCTGCCCGGCCATACGACCACGTGGACCCAACTGTCCACAGGCCGCTCCGCCCAGCCACCGGAACAACTCCGCCGACACGGCCGGGAGGTTCTACGGCCTGCGGAGGCGGGTGACGAACTTGTACCGGTCGCCGCGGTAGAGGGATTGGGCCCACTCGACGGGGTTGCCGTCGGCGTCGAAGGCGTGGCGGGTGAGGAGGAGCATGGGGAGTCCGACGTCGACGCCGAGGGCCTTGGCGTCGTACGGGGTGGCCAGGACGGTCTCGATGATCTCCTCGGCGTCCGTGAGCCGGACGTTGTAGGCGTTGTGCAGCGTTTCGTACAGGGACGCGTGCACCTCGAGTTCCCGCCGCAGCCGGGGGAAGCGGCGCGCGGACAGGTGGGTGGTGTCGATGGAGACCGGCTCGCCGTTGGCCAGCCGGAGGCGGTGGATGCGCAGCACGCGGCCGCCCGGGTTGATGGCCAGGCGCCTGGCCAGGGCCTCGTCGGCGGTGATGTAGCCGATCTCGAGTATTTTGGTGTCCGGCTCCAGGCCCGCCGTGCGCAGGTCGCCGATGTACGAGGTGAGCTGCAGCACCTGCGCCACCTTCGGCTGGGCCACGAAGGTGCCCTTGCCCTGGATGCGCAGCAGCCGGCCCTCCACCACGAGCTCGGTCAGCGCCTGCCGGACGGTGGTGCGGGAGGTCTCGAACCGTACGGCGAGCGTGCGCTCGGGCGGCAGCGCCGTCCCCGCGGGCAGGGTCTTCGTGAGCTCGAGCAGGCTGCGTTTGACGTCGTAGTACTTCGGTACGCGGGGGCTGTCGTCTGTCACGCTCTCACCTTCACTTCTGCCACGGCGGTGAAGGCGTGTCTGATCACCGCGAGATCATCGGAACTCACATCTGCCCGAGCGGTCAACCGCGGGCTGTGGCGGCCGACCGGCACCGGGCGGGCACGGTTGCCGGCGCGCACGGATCCGGGCAGCTCAGGCTGATTGTGAAGGATATCCACAGCGGCGTGCGCGATCGCAACCGAGGCCGGTCCTTGATCCGTGTCGCGGCGGAAGCACCTGCCCGTGTCGATCACCTCCGACTCGTCCCGTCTGCGGTTCGAGCAGCTCTCATGGTGTGACGGTTCTCACAATATGAGATTCCCGATATGTCGAGTTGGGTGCACGATGCCGTATCTGCCGTCACTGTGCGAATGAGCGGGTGTGCGGCCGTGCCGTGCGGAGTCCTGCCCGCGTATCCGGGCGCGCATTCAACCAGGGAGCCGGTTTGGTTGTTGCGGGGGAAAGCACGCATGATGCACCTGTGCCGACTCTCAGCGACCTCGTAGCCCGCCACACCGCCCTCGACGAGGCGGATCTCGACTGGCTGCACTCGCTGGTCTCCGACTGGCAGCTGCTGGCCGACCTGTCGTTCGCCGATCTCATCCTGTGGGCGCCGCTGCTGGGGGAGAGCGGCTGGATCGCGATCGCGCAGATGCGCCCGACCACCGGCCCCACGGTCTACCACGACGACATCGTCGGCAGCGTCGCCGCCAAGGGCGAGCGCCACCTCATCGACACCGCCTGGAACGAGCGGCGCATCTGCCGCGAGGGCGATCCCGACTGGTCGACGGGCGTCCCGGTGCGCGAGGAGACCATCCCCGTGCGGCGGACGGTCGAGGGCGGCGAGGGCCGGTTCCTGGCGGTGATCCAGCGCTCCACGAACCTCTCCTCCGCCCGCACCCCGTCGCGCCTGGAGCTGACCTACCTCCAGAGCGCCTCCGACCTGGCGCAGATGGTGGCCGAGGGCCGCTTCCCGTTCTCGGGCGAGGAGCCGATCCTGGTGCGCTCGCCGCGCGTCGGCGACGGCCTGCTGCGGCTCGACCGGGCCGGGCGCGTCACGTACGCCTCGCCGAACGCCCTGTCGGCCTACCGGCGGCTCGGCCTGCACGCCGACCTGGTCGGGGCCGAGCTGGGCCGGGTCACCGCGACGCTCTGCTACTCCGACGAGCCCATCAACGAAGATCTCATGATCGTGGCCAGCGGGCGCGCGGCCAAGGAGACCGAGGTCGAGTCCGGCGGCACGATCGTGCAGCTCAGGGCCATCCCGCTGATCGTCGGCGGCGGCCGCATCGGCGCGCTCGTGCTCATCAGGGACGTGACCGAGCTGCGGCGCCGCGAGCGCGAGCTGATGACCAAGGACGCCACGATCCGCGAGATCCACCACCGGGTGAAGAACAACCTGCAGACCGTGGCCGCGCTGCTGCGCCTGCAGGCCAGGCGGCTGCAGGTGCCCGAGGGCAGGGAGGCGCTTGAGGAGGCGGTGCGCCGGGTCGGGTCGATCGCGATCGTGCACGAGACCCTGTCTCACGCGCCGGAGGAGTTCGTGGACTTCGACGAGATCGCCGACCGCGTGTTCGCGATGGCGGGGGAGGTGTCGGCCGCGGAGGTGGCCGTCACGCCGCGGCGCGTCGGGGGCTTCGGCGTGCTGCCTTCGCTCATCGCCACGCCGCTGGCCATGGCGCTGACCGAGCTGTTGCAGAACGCGATGCAGCACGGGCGGCCCAAGCGGCTCGAAGTGGTGGTCGAGCCCACGCTCGATCGGCTGAACGTCACGGTGTGGGACGACGGCCGCGGGCTTCCGGCCGGCTTCGACCTCGACAGCTCCACCAGCCTGGGGCTGCAGATCGTCCGCACGCTGGTCGAGGGTGAGCTTTCCGGCAGGCTCTCGATCGAGCCGCGGCTCGAAGGGGGCACGGAGGTCACGCTGTCGATCCCGCTCCCGGCGGCCTGATCCCGGTTCGTACGCGTCCGTCGGGGTTCGACGGGAGTACGGGGGCTCGGCGCGTCGGGTGCGGGCATGTCGAACGGCGGCGGTGCGTCGGCCGGGGTGACGGCTTGGGCGGTGGCGCGTCCGGCGGGTGGCACGGCGGCCGGGCGGCGACGCATCGGGGCGGGGAGGTGCGGCGGCGCGCGAGCCGATCGGGGCTCGGGCGTCGCGGGGTCAGATGGTGGTGGAGATCAGATGACGGTGGCGGGTCAGGCGGTGAGGCGGGCGCGGTGGCGAGCGGTGCGGCGCTTGAGAGCGCGGCGCTCGTCCTCGCTGAGGCCGCCCCAGACGCCGGCGTCCTGCCCGGACTCCAGCGCCCACTTCAGGCAGGCTTCGACGGCCGAGCAGGAACGGCAGACCTGCTTGGCTTCTTCGATCTGCATGAGTGCCGGGCCGGTGTTGCCGATCGGGAAGAACAGCTCGGGGTCCACGTCACGGCAGGCAGCTCGGTGGCGCCAGTCCATGCGTCCACTCCTTAGTAGATGGAGCCTCTGGTCGGCTCCGTGCGGCTACTACTTTGTGAAGAGTTTCACTAACTCGCGCGAACAATTACCCGGACCTGTGTGGACCGGGATTGCCCGCTGACACTCGGAGAACCTTGGGGTTGTTAAAGGTCCTACGTTCCGACGTCAGTCTTGAGACTGTCAGCCACGCTGAGTGCACGCAAGAGGGTTGACGGGAAGTTTTGGGTGTTATGGCTGTCGGATGCGTCACACAATGACCGAATGTAACCATCTAGACCAAAACTTGTAACGCGTTCGGTGTAGACCGGAATGTCACGGTTTCGTATTCGCCCAGGTAGTCCCCGTCCAGCTGGAAGGCCACGGGGCGGTTCGCGGTGAGCGTGAACTCGGCCTCGTCGTGCAGCTGTACGAGGTTCCGGCCGCCCGGAAGGGCGTCACTCTCCGTGAGAATCTGTCGGATCAATGGCACGAGTGACATCGGTCCCATCCGGCGCAGCCCGAGAAGGTCGAGCCCGGTCTCGAAGCTCGCCCACGGGGTCGGGTGGACGGGCCTGCTGCCGACGTACGTCCATGGAGAGGTGTTGGAGATGATCGCCATGAACAGCCCGCGGGCCGTCGGTATCCCCGGACCTGTCAGGGTCATCGCTGGATGCCGCTTGTCCGTGGCCAGATAGTGCCGTAGAGCGGTGTTCACGTACCGTGTAGGCGTGGCCTTGCGGCCGCTGCCTCTGAGGCCTTCTACGGCCCGTACAACCTCTGCGTCGTATCCCATGCCCGAGCAGAAGGTGAAGTAGCGGCTCTGGCCTTCCCATAGGGCCTGCCCCAAACCCACGGTCCTGCGCCGGCCCTCCCTGAGCGCCTCAAGCACCGCCCCCGTGGACTCCACCGGGTCGTTCGGCAGCCCCAGCGCGCGGGCGAACACGTTCGCGCTGCCCCCGGGGATGACGACGAGCGCGGGCCGGCCCTCGCTGCCGGGCGGGACGTGGTCGCCGTTCACCGGGTTGAGCAGGCCGTTCACGGTCTCGTTGATCGTCCCGTCGCCGCCGAGCACCGCCACGACGTCGTACCCCTTGGACCGCGCGGTGGCGGCCAGCGCCGCGGCGTGCCCGCGGTAGCGGGTCTCCTCCACCGACAGCTCCACGGCCGCGCCGAGCGCGCGGATCAGCACGTCACGCGTACGGGCGTTCGTGGTGGTGGCCTTGGGGTTCACCAAGAGCATGGCGCGCATATCGCCAGCGTATCCGCTGGACTTGTGGGCGATATCGGCCGAACGTCCTATTTCTCGGACCGGGTGACCCGAGGGGTAGGGTACGGGCGTGAATCGTCGTCCGGTCACCCTCGTCATCGCCGCCGCCGTCGTCGCCCTGGAAGGCCTGGTGGCGCTCGGGCTCGGCATCTACGTGGCCGTGGAGACCCTGGTCAGCACCCCGGACAACCTGACCACCGCCGTCGCCGAGTCGGCGTTCGGCGTGCTGGTCGGAGCGGGGCTGCTCTGGGTGGCGTGGGGCGGGCTGTTCAAGATGGAGCGGTGGGGGCGGTCGCCCGGCGTCCTGACGCAGATCTTCATGGTGCCGATCTCCGTCACGCTCATCCAGTCAGGCCAGCCCCAGCTCGGGATCCCGCTGATCGTGATCGCGGTGGCGGGGTTGGCGACGCTGCTGGCGCCGCCCACCACGCACGCCCTCTACGGAGACGGCTAGTCTTCGGCGGTCAGACCCTCGCGCAGCTGCGCGAGGGTGCGGGCCAGCAGGCGCGAGACGTGCATCTGCGAGATGCCCAGCTCGGTGGCGATCTGCGACTGCGTCATGTTGCCGAAGAAGCGCAACAGCAGGATGCGCTTCTCCCGCGGCGGCAGCCGCTCGAGCAGCGGTTTGAGCGACTCGCGGTATTCGACGCCCTCGAGCGACTCGTCCACGATGCCGAGCGAGTCGGACACCGCGGGGGCGTCGTCGTCGCCGGAGTCGGGCGCGTCGAGCGACACGGTCGAGTAGGCGTTGGCCGACTCGAGGCCCTCGAGCACCTCCTCCTCGGTCATCTTCAGGTAGGAGGCCAGCTCGGCGACCGTCGGCGCGCGGCCCTCGCGTTGCGAGAGATCGCTTATCGCCTTGGTCAGCGAGAGCTTCAGCTCCTGCAGCCGACGCGGGACGCGGACCGCCCAGCCCTTGTCGCGGAAATGGCGCTTGATCTCGCCGACGATCGTGGGCGTGGCGTACGTGGAGAACTCCACGCCGCGGTTGAGGTCGAACCGGTCGATGGACTTGATCAGGCCGATGGTGGCGACCTGGGTCAGGTCGTCGAGCCACTCGCCCCTGTTCCGAAAGCGGCGGGCCAGGTATTCGACCAGGGGAAGGTGAAGCTCGACCAGCTCGTCTCTGATGCGCTGGCGGCGCGGCTCCTCGGGGCCCAGCTCGGCCAGCTCGGCGAAGAGCATGCGGGCACGCACCCGGTCGGGCACGGCGTGTTCGCTGGTGGCCATGGCTCCAGTCCTTTCCGTCACGCCGGCCTCGCTGCGCCTCGGCGCTTACGCAGGACGATAGCCATGCGATCTGGGGAGTCGGTCACCGCGTCGACGTCGTCGGCCAAGGCGGTCAACACCATCCAGGCGAAGTCGTCGCGTTTGGGCGCGGAGCTTCCGACCGTGGCCACTTCGACCCTGACCTGCATCTCATGCCCGGTCAGTTCGAACTCGGCGGTGAGGTCGGTGCCGGGCACCGCCTCGCTCAGCAGCATGGCGCACGCCTCGTCGACCGCGATCCGCAGATCCTCGATCTCGTCGAGCGTGAAGTCCAGCCGCGCCGCCAGCCCGGCGGTAGCCGTACGCAGCACAGACAGGTAGGCACTGGCGGCGGGGAGCCTGATGCTCACCACGTCGCGGATGCCGGCCACGCCCTCCGCGCGCGTCTCGGTTTCCTCGGTCACGTTCCTCCTCGCGATTCCGACGCCAACTGCAACTTACCGCCCCTGGGAGGTGCTTGGACGATTCAGACTCGCCATCAACGGAAAAGGCTCTGCACGGCCGCTGCCGCGCAGAGCCTTATGTGCCGTTTTAGGCGGCCTTGGTCTCCCAGAAGATCTTGGAGATCTCGTCGATCTTGCCCAGCAGGTCCTCGGCCTTGGAGACGTCGACCGTGCCCTTGGCGCCGGCGGCGCCCGCGAGCTTGGTGGCGTCCCAGAAGAGCTGGTGAAGCTGAGGGTACTGCTCCAGGTGCGGCGGCTTGAAGTAGTCGGTCCAGAGCACCCACAGGTGGTGCTTGACCAGCTCGGCCCGCTCCTCCTTGATGGTCAGCGCGCGGGCGCGGAAGACCGCGTCCTCGTTGGCCGCGTACTTTTCCATGATCGCCTTGACCGACTCGGCCTCGATGCGGGCCTGAGCGGGGTCGTAGACCCCGCAGGGCAGGTCGCAGTGTGCGGAAGCGACATGCTTGGGTCGTAGCAGTCGTGCGAGCATCAGAAAGTCCTTCCTTGATGCTGAATCAGCTTGGTCCACAACCGACCTTACTCGGGTCCGAACGCCTGCGGAGTAGGGGGTCACAGCCCATGAGAGTGCGTGTCGAGGGCGATTCGATGCGCCCCGCGCTGGTTCCCGGAGACTGGCTCCTCGTACGCCGGGGCGCCACCGTCCACCCGGGCGATCTCGTGGTGGCGAGGCTTCCCGGTGATCCCGACCAGCTCATCGTGAAACGGGCGCAGTGGCACGGACGGGACGGGTGGTGGCTGGAGAGCGACAACCAGCGGGCCAGCGGGCGGCGTGACAGCTGGGACTTCGGGCCGGTCCACGACATCGTTGGCCGGGTCGTGCTGCGTTACTGGCCCCTCCTGCGGCGGCGTCAAGAGCCGTTCCGCTGACGGGCGCGGAAGGCGGCGACGTTCGCGCGGCTGGCGCAGCGGGAGGAGCAGTAGCGGCGGGAACGGTTGGACGAGGTGTCCAGGAACGCCTTGCCGCAGCGCTGCTCCTGGCACCGGCCGAGCCGGTCCGCGCCCAGCTCCGCCACGACCGCGGCCAGGCCCATCACGGCGCAGGCGGCGGAGTCCTCGGCGAGGTGGAGGTGCCAGCCCGCGCCGTCGTGGTCGGTGAGCTGGGGGCGTACGGGATAGCGCACGAGCAAGGCGTTGAGCCGCGCCGCCACGGCCCGCTCGTCGTCGGCCCCGTCGAAGGCGGCGGCCAGCTCCTCGCGCAGCGGCCTCAGCTCCGGCGGCGGGTCCGGATCGTTGACCAGCCGGACGGCCCACTCGGCGTAAGAGGTGAGGTCCATGCGGGTGTATTACATCACGGGACCCCGCCGAACGCGGCCGGGTCTTCCGCCGCGGAGTGCGGTCAGGCGCGGCTGAGAAGGCGTTCCAGGGCCTGAGGGCACTGGGCGGGGCTTCAGGGCGGGGCGCTCCGTACCGGGCCTGGAAAGCCGGTATGGGCGGATGCGCCCCGCCGTGCTGCCGACCTACTCCTCGGGGTGCAGGACCCGGTGGAGGAACGTGCGCGTGCGCTCCTGCTGCGGGTCGCCGATCACCTGCGCCGGCTCGCCGTCCTCGACGATCACGCCGCCGTCCATGAACACCACCCGGTCGGCCACCTGCCGCGCGAACCCCATCTCATGGGTGACCACGAGCATGGTCATGCCCTCCTCCGCCAGCTTCCGCATGACGGTGAGCACGTCCCCCACCAGCTCGGGGTCGAGCGCGGAGGTGGGCTCGTCGAACAGCATCAGGTCCGGGTTCATGGCAAGCGCCCTGGCGATCGCCACCCGCTGCTGCTGACCGCCCGACAACTGCCCCGGGTAGGCGTCGCACTTGGCGCCGACACCCACCTTGTCCAGGTTCTCCCTGGCGACGATCTCGGCTTCCTTCTTGCCCCGCTTCAGCACCCGCTGCTGGGCGATCATCACGTTCTGCAGCGCGGTCATGTGCGGGAACAGGTTGAACTGCTGGAAGACCATGCCGATGCGGCGGCGTACGGCGTCGATGTCCACATCGGGGTCGGTGAGCTCGACGCCCTCCACGAACACCTTGCCCTTGGTGGGCACCTCCAGCAGGTTCACGCAGCGCAGCAGGGTGGACTTGCCGGAGCCCGACGGGCCGATGACGCAGACCACCTGGCCGGGATCGATGGTGAAGTCGATGCCCTTGAGCACCTCGTTGGCGCCGAAGTACTTGTGCAGGTTCCTGATCTCGACGGCGTGCGTCATCGCGCCCTCCCCGCTCGTGCCTCCAGCCGCCGCACCAGGTAGCCCAGCGGGATCGTGACGATGAGGTACGTCACGCCGGCGACCATGATGGGCGTGGCGTTGGACTGCTCGGAGGACAGGTCGTTGCCGAACTTGGCCAGCTCCACGTACTCGCCGGAGACCCCCAGGAAGAGGATCAGCGACGAGTCCTTGAGCAGCGCGATGAACTGGTTGGTGGTCGGCGGGATCACGATGCGGACCGCCTGCGGGATCACCACGGTGAACAGCGCCCTGCCCGCGGACATGCCGAGCGACCTGGCCGCCTCGGTCTGCCCCTTGGGCACGGCCTGCAGACCGGCGCGGAAGACCTCCGCCTGGTAGGCCGAGCCGACCAGGGTGAGTCCGAGGATGCCCTCGCCGTACTTGCCTCCCGGCACCTCGAACCCGGGGAGCGCGATGGGGAGGAAGAGGATCAGCAGGAAGATCAGCAGCGCGGGGAGCCCGCGGAAGATCTCGATGTACACGCCGGCGATCCAGCGGTACGGGCGGACCTGTGACAGCCGCATGAGCGCGAGAACGAGGCCGAACACGAAGGAGAAGAAGAAACCGCCCACCGAGTAGATGATCGTGTTCTTCAACGCGATCGTGAACAGCTCGGGGAAGGCCTTCTCCGCGATGTCGGGCCTCGCGAAGTTCTCCGCCAGGCTCGTCCAGTCCGCGTACAGGACGAGCGCGACGACCGCGACGACCAGGACGGCGTACTGGACGCCGCGGACGATGCGTTGTCTCTTCCGAGGGCTGAGCCTGGCGCGCGCAGGCTCAGCCGTCTTCGGCTGGTCGGCCATGGATCAGCCCAGCTCGCCGGGCTTCTTGCCGAACCACTTCACGTAGATCTTCTCGTAGGTGCCGTCTTGCTTGGCCTTGGCGATCTCTTCATTGATCGTCTTGAGCAGCACCGGGTCGGCGTTCTTCTTCAGGCCGAAGCCGTACTGCTCGCCGGTGTCCAGGCTGCCGATCAGCTCGAACTTCGCGGCGATCTCCGGCTTCTTCAGCCAGGTGAGCACCACGGGCAGGTCCTGGACGATCACGTCGGCCTGTCCGGCCTGCAGGGCCAGCAGCTCCTTGGCGGAGTCGGCGTACTCGGTCGGGTCGAAGCCCTGCTTCTTGACGTAGTCGAGGCCCGTCGTGCTGGCCTGGGCGCCCAGCTTGAGGTTCTTGGCCTTGACGTCGGCCAGCGACGTCGCCCCGGTGCCCTTCTTGGCGAGCAGGGCCTGGGTGGCGTCGAAGTATGGGTCGGAGAAGTCGATGTTCGCCTTGCGCTCCGGCGTGATCGTCATGCCGGCGGCGGCCAGGTCGCACTTCTTCGCCGCCATGGCGGCGCCGCTCTTGATCACGGCGAAGTCGATGTCCACGATCTCCTGGGTCACGCCCAGCTTCTTCGCGACAAGGTCGACCATGTCCACGTCGAACCCGACGATCTTGCCGCTCGCGTCCTTGAACTGGAACGGCTCATACGGGATGTTCGTGCAGACCGTGAGCTTGCCAGGCGTGACCAGCTGGACGCCGCCGGCTGCGGAGGCGCCGGCGCTGGTCGTGGCGGAGCTCGAGCTGTTGCCACCGCTCCCGCACGCGGTCAGCGCCAGTGCGGCGGTCAACGCGAGCACGCCGGCGGCATAGCCACGGCGGCCCTTGGGGCTGAGGGCCATGTACGGCCTCCTCAATGTGAAAAGCCAGGAAACTTGCGTTTTGTGCAGTTTAAATGGGGTTTTGCACCGGTCCGCCATCAGACCTTTAACGATGCGTCAACAGAACGGCGTCGGCGCTGACACCGACTCCATCTCACCATGTGGCACGATAGGGAGACGGGTGACCCCCGTACCCCTCTGAGACGACCGACGAGGGGATCCTGGCAGCTACCGAGGCCAGCCCGCTCGCGCTCGCCCGCCGAAGGTTTCTTCCGCTCCCGATGACTACAGGGGTCGCTGTGGCTGTCACGCCCGCTTCTGCTTCCGTTTCCGTCGAGAAACTCGATCTCGATCCGGCCTTCGCGCTGCACCGCGGAGGCAAGCTCGAGGTCCGCTCCACCGTTCCCGTCCGCGACGCGGACGACCTCTCGCTCGCCTACACGCCCGGCGTCGCCCGGGTCTGCACCGCCATCGCCGAGACGCCCGCGCTGGTCAACGACTACACCTGGGTCTCCAACGTGGTCGCCGTCGTCTCCGACGGCACCGCCGTGCTCGGCCTGGGCGACATCGGCCCCTCGGCCGCCATGCCGGTCATGGAGGGCAAGGCGCTGCTGTTCAAGCAGTTCGCGAACGTCGACGCCGTCCCCATCTGCCTCGACTGCACCGACGTCGACGCCCTCGTCGAGACCGTCGTGCGCCTCGCGCCGTCGTTCGGCGGCATCAACCTCGAGGACATCAGCGCCCCGCGCTGCTTCGAGGTCGAGGACCGGCTCCGCGAGCTGCTCGACATCCCCGTCTTCCACGACGACCAGCACGGCACCGCCATCGTGGTGCTCGCCGCGCTCCAGAACGCCGCCCGCCTGACCGGGCGCTCGCTCGGCGACCTGCGCGCCGTCGTGGCCGGCGCGGGCGCCTCCGGCGTCGCGGTCTCCCGCATCCTCCTGGAGGCGGGCATCGGCGACATCGCGGTGGCCGACTCCAAGGGCATGATCTACGCGGGCCGCGAGGGGCTCAACCCCGTCAAGGAGTCCCTCGCCCGCGACACCAACCGCGCCGGCCACACCGGCTCGACGGAGGACGCGCTGGCGGGCGCCGACGTGTTCGTCGGGCTGTCCGGGTCCACCGTGTCCGAGTCGGCCATCGCCTCCATGGCGCCCGACGCCATCGTCTTCGCTCTGTCCAACCCCACCCCCGAGGTCCACCCCGAGGTGGCCGCCCGGCACGCCAAGGTCGTGGCCACCGGCCGCTCCGACTTCCCCAACCAGATCAACAACGTGCTGGCCTTCCCCGGCGTCTTCAGGGGCGCCCTCGACGTGCGCGCGTCCGCCATCACCGAGAACATGAAGGTGGCCGCCGCCAACGCGCTGGCCGGCGTCGTCGGCGACGACCTCTCGCCGACGTACGTCATCCCGAGCCCGTTCGACGAGCGCGTCGCGCCCGCCGTGACCGCCGCGGTCGCGGCCCAGGCCCGCGCGGACGGCGTCGCCCGCGCCTGACCGCCTCGTACGGGGGCCTCCCGATTAGTTGACCCGGCCATGGGTAGGGGAGGCCCCCGTTTTCCTTTGAAGTGGGGGTTCCTTTGAGAACTGCCCTAAAACCTTTACCCAAGGTGCTATAACAGTAGCTCTCTGTAAGGTGTGGGCGCCCACTCCTGTGACGAGGAGAGCGATGGAACGCGAGCCGAACCGACTGCTGCAGCAGCTCATCGCGGAAGCGGGCTTCTCCCACAAGGGACTGGCCAGGTGCCTGAACGATTGGGGAGCCGCCCGTGGCACTCCGGGCCTCAAATACGACCACAGCTCCGTGTTGCGCTGGATCGGTGGTCAGAGGCCACGTGACCCGGTGCCCGCGCTGCTCGCGGAGATCTTCGCGATGCGGCTGGGCCGACCGGTTACCTCGGAGGATCTGGGCATGCCGGCGATCCTCACACCCCTCGATCTCGGGCAGGAGTTCACGCACACGTGGCAGGAGGGGGTCGCGACCGTGACGGCGCTATGGCGGGCCGACGTGGAGAGACGGAGGTTCCTGATCGACTCGACCTTCGCGATAGGAGCGGGCTCCGTGGGAGCCATCCGCTGGCTGACGTCCCCAGCCGGGGGACACCTGAGCGGCACGGGAGCGCGGCGGGTGGGCCGCGCCGACATCGCCGCCATCCATGAGGTCACCCGATCGTTCGGTGAGCTCGACAACCGTTTCGGCAGCGGCCGCGTCCGCTCGTCCGTGGTCAAATACCTCGACACCGCCGTCTCGCCGCTGCTCAAGGACGGCGTGTACGGCGAGTCCACCGGCCGCCAGCTGGCCGCCGCGGCCGCCGAGCTGACCCGCCTGGCCGGCTGGATGGCGTACGACATGGAGCAGCACGGTCTCGCCCAGCGCTACCTCATCCAGGCGCTCCGCCTGGCCAGGAGCGCCGACGACCACACCCTGGGCGGCGAGATCCTGGCCGGCATGGCCCACCAGGCCATCTACATGGGCCAGCCCTCCCACGCCCTCGACCTGGCCAGGTCCGCCCAGATGGCGGCCCGCCGCGCCGGCGTGCACACGCTCCTGGCCTCCGCGCACGTCCTGGAGGCCCACGCCCACGCCGGCCTGGGCGACGCCCGCTCCTGCGGGGTCTCCCTGCACGAGGCGGAGTCCGCCTTCGACGCCCGTAAGCCCGCCGACGAGCCCGTGTGGCTCAGCTACTTCGACGAGGCCTACCTGTCGGCGAAGTTCGCCCACTGCTTCCGCGACCTGGGGGAGGGAGAGCGGGCCGTGCGGCAGGCCCGGCGCTCGCTCGACATGGACTCCCGCTACGTCCGCGGGCGGATGTTCAACCTCTCGCTGCTGGCCGCCGGGCTGCTGCAGTGCGGGGAGCTGGAGGAGGCGTGTTCGACCGCGGGCACCGCTTTCGCGCTGGCGGGAGAGCTGCAGTCGTCCCGGTCGCGGTCGTACGCGGCCGATCTGCGGCGGCGGCTGGAGCCGTACAAGAACGAGCGGGTCGTGCTGGCGCTGCGCGAACGGACGCGAGAGCTCGCGCCGGTATGACGCGAAACGGCCCGGGCGCTCGTGTCGCGCCCGGGCCGTTCTCCTTCGTGCTGTCGTCTACTGGAGAAGCTCGCCGTTCGGGCCGACGATCTTCTTGGTCTCCGCGTAGTTGGCCTTGTTGTACACGTCGGCCACCTCACCGTCGAAGATCGCCGAGCTGATGTAGTCGACGCGGCCGTTGCCGTCGTTGTCGTGGAACAGGCTGGTCACGCCGTTGACGTAGCCGGTGCGCTTGTTGTTGTCGTACTTCATGAGCCACGGGCCGCCGTCGGCGCCGCCGGTCATGGAGCACTTGAGCAGCTGGTGCGTCTCGACCTTGAACGTGTTGACCTGGTAGCTCTTGGTGGCGGTCTTGCCGGAGCACCACTTCGGCGTCACGCCGGAGAACGGGCGGTCGCCGTCGGGGTGCGGGGCGGAGGGGTAGCCGAAGACGGTCACCGGCTGGCCGAGGGGCTGGTTCCAGGCCACACCCTGCCCACCGACGACGTCACCGAGCCGGCCCATGTCCTTGGCGATGCCGAGGATGTAGTGGTCACGGAAGTAGCGGATCGTCTTGCCGGTCTTGACCCACTGCTTGAGGTAGTAGTGGCTCTCGTACCAGGCGATCTCGGTACCGTTCTCGTTCTTGTCGACCTCGAGCCAGCCGAGGAACTTGCCGTCGGACTTCTCGGCCGCGAGCTTCTTGTAGGTCTCCAGGGAGATGGGAGTCCGCTCGACCTTCTCGTACTGCTCGCCGTTTCTGCGGTCGGCGGTGTCCTTGGGAGCGGCTTCGTAGGCGGCCTTGGTGACCTCGACCTTCGTCAGGGTCTTGGCTCCGGTGTAGTCGTGGCCCACCTTTTCAGGCGTGAGATCGAAGTCCTTGGACCAGTACGGCCCGAGGGGCCCGTACTTGGCGAAGTTGAGGTCGAACTCGTCCTTCTTGATCTCCTCGTGCTCGACCCACTTGTCACCGCCCCACTTGAGGAACTCGTTCCTGGTGACCTCCTTGCGAGCGGCCAGAGTGAAGCCGTTGTGCACCGCGACGAAGGCGAAGTCGCCGTCGTAGTCGTCGTACGTGTCGAGGTCATATGCCGTGAAGGCGTAAGCGCCCACGTAGACGCCCCAGGGGGCCTTGCCCTGGTAGTAGCCGGGCACGAAGATCCACTTGTCGTAGACGTCGTCCTTGCCGTTCGCGAAGACGCAGTGGCCCGCGGTGGCGACCAGGTTGCGGTTCCTGGACTGGATGGACGTCGCCGAGCACCAGCGGTAGTTGCCCGACTTGTCGAGGAAGAACACCTTGCCGACGGTCTTGGGCAGGTTGACGTTCTTGGACACCGTCGCTTTGGCGGTGGTGGTCGGGCCGGTCATGCCCGGCTTGCCGTCAGGGGCGCCGTTGCTGCCCGCCGACACCAGCTTGGAGACGTTCTTGACGTCCAGGTTGTACTGGGTGGCCTTGCGCAGGGCGGCTCCGTTGGAGTCGAGCCAGAAGTCCGCAGCACCGTACGCGTCGGCGGGCTTCGGCAGGAGATTGTCGGTGGCCCAGCTCGGTGCGGCGGTGGCTGGGACGGCGAGGGCGGCGGCGCTCAGGCAGGCGGCGGCTAGGGGGATGAGCAGGCGCTTCACGGGAGGCTCCACAGTTGTCAAAAATGGTGTAAAGACCCTATCGACCCTTTAGTCACTCTGGTAAGGGAAATTGCCAGATTTCTCAGCAAAAAGGCCGAAGGGCCCGGCAGGATGCCGGGCCCTTCGGTATTGCTAGAGAACGACGAACAAGTCTTCGTTCCGATCCGCAGCGAACTACGGGATGAGCTTGCCGCTCCACGCAGCCGCAGCGGCCTTGTAGACGACGTTGGTCTCACCGTCGAAGTAAGCCGAGGTGATCGTGTCGTAGCGCTTGTTGCCGTCGGTGTCCGCGATGAGGCTGGTGACACCGTTGACGTAGCCGAGACGCTTGGCGTTGCTGTACTTGTACAGCCAGGGGCCACCGTCGTAGCCAGCGGTCACGGTGCACTTCAGCGAGACCTGCTCCTCGACCTTCTTGGACGGGATGAGCAGAGCCTTGCTGGCGGTCTTGCCGTAGCACCACTTCGGCGTCACACCGGTGAACGGCTTGTTGCCGTCCAGGTGCGGGCCGTAGGGGTAGCCGAAGGTGCGGACGTACTTGCCGGCCGGCTGGTTCCACGCGAAGCCCTGGCCACCAACGTTGTCGCCGAGGCGACCAACGCTCTTGACCACGTTCTCGACGACGTAGTAGTCCTCGACCCAGTACTTCATCACAGCAGTGGTCTTGACCCACTTCTTGACGTAGTACTGCGTCTTGAACCACGCCGTCTTCGCGTCGTTGGTCCGCACGGTGCCGAGGAACTTGCCGTCACCCTTGGCGGCCACCAGAGCGTCGTAGGCCTCCTTGCTGATGGGGACCTCGGTGCTCAGACGCTCGAACTTGTCGCCGTTGTCGTAACCCGACTTGGCGGCCTTGTACGTCGCCTCGGTGACCTCGACGCCGGTCAGCTGAACGCCGTCGACGCCCTTGGAGATGTAGTCCTCGATCTTGGCCGCGGCGTCCTTCGGCATGGCGACCGTCTCGACCGAGGGGTCGGCCAGCTTGGACTTGAAGGGGCCCGCCTCGCCGTACTTGTCGAACCCAGCCGCGAACTCTTCCTTGGTGATGGGGGTTTCCTTGACGTAACCCTTGCCACCCTTGGCGATGTGCGCCTTGTACTCGCTCGGGGAGACCTTGGTCTCCTTGTTGAGCACGCCGCCGATGCCGTCGTAGACGGTGACGAAGGCGTAGTCGCGGTCGAAGTCCTCGTACACGTCGAAGTCGTAGTGGGTGAAGGCCTGCTTACCCACGTAGACGCCCCACGGAGCCTTGCCCTGGTAGTAACCGGGGACGAACACCCAGCGGGACACGACCTCGTCGTTGCCAGCGATGTCGTACACGCAGTGACCGGCCGTGGCGACCAGGTTGCGGTACTGCGACTGGATCGAGGTACCGGAGCACCAGTACAGCTTGCCGTCGCGGCCCTCGAAGAAAACCTTACCGATGGTCTTCGGCAGGTTCACGTTCTGAACCTTGACGGTGGCCTTCTTCTCCTCGCCGATGGGGGCGGTGGAACCCGGCTTGGTGTCCGAGGTATAGCCGCCACCGGAGGAGATCTTCGTAACCTCGAGCGCGTCGGGGTTGAAGGCAACGGCCTGCTTGAGGGCCGCGTAGTTGGACTTGGTCCAGAAGTCCAGGGTCTCGGCCGCCTTCTGCTGGCTCGCCAGCACGTCGGCAGAGACGGTGTCGTCAGCCTGAGCCGTGGTGGCCAGGCCGGCGGCCAGGAGGCCAGTGGCCAGAATGGCGCCACCGGCGGGGAGGAGGATGCGCTTCACGGTAACTCCTTGCGCTGTCGTGGAACGCCTCTTGCGTCCCATGCGTCAGTAAAGGGATAGCCAGGAACATACAGTGTGGATCTTGCTCGCGGGTAGCCGCTTTGACAGGAAAAGAGGCGACAAGCCGGGCGTGACCGTTCTGTGATGTTTAAACGGCTGATGCGCAGGAGTCGAGGAAAGCTCGCTTCGGGACCGTTTGCCCTGATCAACATAAGGTAGTTGTCAGTGTGGCTCGCGGGGCGCGAGCATCCCTTCGATCATGGTCGAAAGGATGATGTGATGCAGATCACATTGGATTGATGGCACCGTCTGAGCGTGCCGTGCGTCCAAACGCCCATCACTTTTGGCGGGAACGCGGAAGGGCCCGGCTTCCGCCGGGCCCTTCGCTGGTTTCGGTTATACGAACGGTCTACGACCGGTCGCTATCCGTCACCTTAGACAATCTTGCCGGACCACGAGGCCGCAGCGGCCTTGTAGACGACGTTGGTCTCACCGTCGAAGTACGGCGAGGAGATGTAGTCCACCCGGCCGTTGCCGTCCTGGTCGTTGAAGGTGCTCACGACACCGTTCAGGTAACCGAGACGCTTGCTGTTGCTGTACTTGTACAGCCACGGGCCACCGTCGGCGCCCTCGGTGAAGGCGCACTTGAGGGCCACGTGCTCCTCGATCTTCTTGGCAGCCGAACCGACCAGCTTCTTCGTGGTCTTGCCGTAGCACCACTTCGGAGTCACGCCGGTGTAGTTCTTGTTGCCGTCGGGGTGAGGAGCGGCCGGGTAGCCGAACACGCGGACGTACTTGCCGGTGGGCTGGTTCCAGGCGAAGCCCTGGCCACCCACGTTGTCGCCGAGACGACCGGCGTCCTTGGCGGCGATGTCCACGAGGTAGTAGTCCTCGACCCAGTACTTCACCTGAGCGGTGGTCTTGATCCACTTCTTGATGTAGTACTGCGTCTTGAACCACGCGGTCTCGGTGCCGGCCGAGTTCTTCACGACACGCAGGGTGCCGAGGAACTTGCCGTCACCCTTGGCCGCCACCAGGGAGTCGTAGGCCTCCTTGCTGATGGGGACCTCGGTGCTCAGGCGCTCGAACTTGGCGCCGTTGTCGAAACCGCTCGGAGCGGCGTCGTAGGCGCTCTTGGAGACCTCAGCACTCGTGAGCTGGATGCCCTTGGTGGGGCCCTCGCCCTTGATGTAGTCGTCGACGTTGGACGCCGTCACGTCGCTCGGCTTGGCAACGGTCTCGATCTTGGGGTCGACGACCTTCGACTTGTACGGACCAGACTCACCGTACTTGTCGAATCCGGCGTCGAACTCCTCCTTCGTGATCGTCGTTTCCTTGACGTAGCCGACGGCGCCCTTGGCGACGGCCGCCTTGTACTCGCTCGGCAGGACCTTGCTGGTCTTGCCGCTGAGCGACACGCCGTTGTACACGGTCACGAACGCGTAGTCGCGGTCGTAGTCCTCGTAGACGTCGAAGTCGTAGTGGGTGAAGGCCTGCTTACCCACGTAGATGCCCCAAGGGGACTTGCCCTGGTAGTAACCGGGGACGAAGACCCACTTGGACAGGACGTCCGAGTTGGTCGCCGTGTCGTACACGCAGTGACCGGCCGTGGCGACCAGGTTGCGGTACTGGGACTGGATCGAAGTGGCCGAGCACCACTTCTTCTCGCCCTTGCTGTTGACGAAGAACACCTTGCCGATGGTCTTCGGCATGTTGACGTTCTGGACCTTGACGGTCGTCTTCTTTTCCTGGCCGATCGGAGCCGTCGAGCCGGGCTTGGTGTCGGCGCTGTAGCCGCCCTTGCTCTGCAGCTTCGCGACGTCGCTCTTGTCCCAGTTGTTGGACTCCTTGGCGGCCCGGAGGGCGGCACCGTTGTTGTCGGCCCAGAACTCGGCAATGGCCTTGGCGTTCGCCGCACTCGTCGCCATCGGGTCAGATGCGACGTCGCTGTCGGCCTGGGCGGTGCCGGCCAGGCCGGCGGCCAGAAGGCCGGTAGCCACGATGGCACCACCGGCGGGGATGAGGATGCGCTTCAAGGGAACTGCTCCTTGCTCTGTCGTGGGTCGCAACATGCGTCCCATGCGTCAGTAAAGGGATAGCAAGGAACATAGCGTGGTGATCTCCGCAGGTGGAACCCGGTTTGGGTGATCCGGTAGCCATCCTTACCGCCGTTACCGTGCTGTTATCTGTCAGAGATCTTCGCGCGCGGTGATTGGATAGTTACGTTTTCGCTGGGTATGGCGGGGTTATTGCTGATGGGACCGGAGTGCCGTTAGAGGTTCGCCACGCACTGTAGTCGTAAAAACGTGACTTAGATCATAGGAACCGGATTGGCGCCTTATCCGTCTAACTCAGTCCAATCCTCACAGGTGATCTTCAGGTTCGGGTTGTAGGGGGCAAAAAGAGGCCGTCCTCGCCGGGAGGAGGGGCGGCGAGGACGGCTGTCGGGCGCCAGGCGTGGGGTCGTAGGGGAGACACCCCCGCGCCTGGCCTATTTGGACTGGGGCGCTCTGACGCACCTCAGTGTGCTGTGAAGGCGGACGAGGAGCTGGAGGGGTGCGCCTCGGCCGCCGGAGGAAGGGCGAACGGGTCGGGTGGGGCCCGATCGTGTTGGTTCGCCAAGTAGGTATGGCCAGGGGCTAGGTGTCCCTCTGCCGGATGACTGCCGCCAGGTGGGTGCGCAGGCTCAGCAGCACCGGATCGCGGGCGAGGGCTTCGTGCCGGGAGTGGTGGACGAGTGCGGGCCGTTGTGGCTGTGCGGGGCCGTCATCGGTCGTCGTGTCGTCCTGGGCGGTCTCGATCGCTCTCAGCAGTCGTCGCCAGGTGCCGTCGGCCGTCCAGTGGCGGTGGTGCCGGTAGATGGTCACCCAACAGCCGAATCGCCCGGGCAGATGGCGCCACCGGAGTCCGGTCCTGGCCTGGTAGAGCACCCCGTTGATCATCATCCGGTGCTCGTCCCACCGGTCTCCAAGCGTGTCGCCGGGGGGTAGCAGCGATGCCAGCCGTTCCCATTCGGCGTTCGTCAGATCGCCACGATGCATGTGCCCATCGTGACAAGGTAAACACTCTGTGTCAGCGAATCCAAAAAAGATCTTCGTCTTCGAAAGTACCCGTACAAAAGATGAGGCGAGGGCCTCGGGATGCCGAGACCCTCGCCTTTCCCCTGGAAGGGCTTACTTGTACAGCTCGCCGTTCGGGCCGACGATCTTGCCGGACCACACGTTCTTGGCCGCGTTGTACACCGCGGCCGTCTCGCCGTCGAAGTAAGGCGAGGTGATGTAGTCGACGCGGTCGTTGCCGTCCTGGTCGGCGAAGGTGCTCGTCACACCGTTCACGTAACCGAGGCGCTTGCCGTTGCTGTAGTTCTGGAGCCAGGGGCCGCCGTCGTAACCGGGGGTCACGGCGCACTTGAGGCCGATGTGCTCCTCGATCTTGAGCCAGGGGGCGCCGACCGCCTTGGCGGTGGTCGTGCCGTAGCAGCTCTTCGGCGTGACGCCGGTGTACACCTTGTTGCCGTCCGGGTGCGGAGCGGCCGGGTAGCCGAAGGCGCGGACCGGCTTGCCGGTGGGCTGGTTCCAGGAGAAGCCCTGACCGCCGACGTTGTCGCCGAGACGGCCGGCGTCCTTGGACAGCAGGATGTAGTAGTGGCCGCCCCACGCGCGCTTCGGACCGGTGAAGCTCTGGTAGTCCTTGCGGTCCACCTGCTTCACGCCGTTGAACTGGATGCCGTTGTAGACGGTCACGAACGCGTAGTCGCGGTCGTAGTCCTCGTACGTGTCGAAGTCGTAGTGGGTGAAGGCCTGCTTGCCCACGTAGATGCCCCACGGGGTCTTGCCCTGGTAGTAGCCGGGGACGAAGACCCAGTTGTCGAGGAGCGCCTTGTCGCTGTCCGTGTCGTAGACGCAGTGACCGGCCGTGGAGACCAGGTTGCGGTAGTTCGACTGGATGGAGGTGGCCGAGCACCAGCGGAACTTGCCGGAGCCGTCGACGAAGAAGACCTTGCCGATGGTCTTGGGGATGTTCACGTTCTGGGCCTTGGCGGTCGACTTCGTCTCGCCGGTCGGCGCCGTGGTGCCGGGCTTTCCGTCGGGGCTGTAGCCGCCCTTGGAGACGACCTTCCGGACGTCGTTCGCGTCCCAGGTGTACTGGGTCGCCTGGCGAAGCGCAGCCCCGTTGGAGGCGAGCCAGAAGGAGGCGACGGAGGCGGCCTCGGCGGTGTTGTTGGCCATCGGGTCGTGGGAGACGTCGCCGTCGGCCTGGGCCGTACCGGTCAGACCTACGGCGAGCAGGCCGGTCGCGAGGACGGCCCCGCCGACGGGCAGAAGGATTCGCTTCAAGGTAACTCCAGGTTGCGCTGACATGAGGCGCCTCGTGCACCTCCATAACTCAGCAAACGGACAGCCCGGAACTTACCGGTTTGACAATGGAAATGTGAATTACAGGTAGATCATGTCAACGCTCCCAGAGGGCGTCGTGACCTTGCCGAGACAAAGGATCCGCTGATCACCTGCAGTGACCGGATGGTTGCAGTGATTTAGGTCACATTTGACGGAGTGGTCTGCGCGGCGGCGCGTCGGTAGACCGCTCCGGTGACGGTGTCGAAGTAGGGGGACGACACCGCGTCGTACCAGCCCTTCGCGTCCCTGTTCCAGGTCAGGCTGTTGACGCCGTTCAGGTAGCCGTTCCAGCGCTCCTTGCTGAAGCCGATCAGCCACGGGCCGCCGCTCGCGCCCGGGCTGAAGTCGCAGTTGAGCAGCTGCACGCCCTTCTGCAGGTCGACGCTGACGGCGGAGGTCCAGCGGGTGGGGCCTTCCTCGCACATCTCCAGGCGCTTGCCGTCGAACGGGCGGGTGCCGTCGGGCTGCGCGCCCGCCGGGTAGCCGAACGCGGCCACCGTGTACGTGGTCGGCTTCTTGTTCAGCTCGATGCCCTGGCCGCCGACGTTGTCCTGGAGCCGGCCCACGTCCTTCATGACGTAGCGGCCGTCCTTGGCCTCCCACTTGAAGCCGCGGTGCACGGTCACGAACGCGTAGTCGAAGTCGTAGTCGCCCTTGCCCGACCAGTCCTCGTGCATGCTGATCGAGGAGCCCACGTAGATGCCGTCCGGCGTCTCGCCGTTGGGGCCGGGGTTGGGGACGAAGATCCAGTAGTCGGCCGGCCTGGCCTGCCTCGAGTCGTACGCGCAGTGCCCGGCCGTCGCGACGACGCTGCGGTTCTTGGCGGCGACCGCGCTGGCGGAGCACCAGTACTCCTTGTCCCCGAACCGGAAGAACACCTTGCCCATGGTCCTGGCGACCGAGCCCTTGCGCGGCAGCACGGGCGACACGGCCTGTGCGGCGACGGCCCGCGTGACGGTGGTCGTGACCTGCGTGGCGGGGTTGGAGGCTTGCGCGGAGGCCGACGGCGCCGGGGAGGCGGCCTGGGTGCCGGGCGTCGCGGGGCTGTAGCTGTCGGCCTTCTTGAGCTGGTCGGGTGTCCAGTAGTCGGCGACCCGCTTCACGTCCACCGCGGTCTTGGCCAGCGTGACGGCGAAGACCTTGCTGTCGAGCGCGGCGTTCGCGATCCCCGTGAAGGCAGGCGCCATCAGCAGCGCGCTGCTGAGCGCAGCCGCCACCAAGTGCCTGGCCCGGGGGATCATGAATTAGCCTTTCTTGGGGTCGTAAGGGTGGATTTTTCCAGATGTACTGGTGGTATTGCAGCCAGGATAGAGATTCGTTACCTGATCAAGGGTGCACAGTGCACTATAAGGACACCATCAGACAGATCTCTAAATGATCATTGGTAAGGGACGTTTCCGCAGGTCGGAGCGGGTGTAGGCGCTTGTTGAATTCCACTCATTCCGCGCCCCCTTCAGTGATGTACGCCTCAGGGGAAGACCCCGGTTCCCAGGGGAACCGGGGCCTCGGATGCCGCCTCGATCAGCGGAAGTTGCCGGTCCAGCGGTTGGCTGCGGCCTTGTAGACCTTGTACGTGTCGGTGTTGAAGTACGGGGACGAGATGTAGTCGTAGCGGTCGTTGGCGTCGGTGTCCCACGCGACGCTGTTGACGCCGACCAGGTAGCCGGTGCGCGACGCGCTCTTGTAGTTGTAGATGAACGGCCCGCCGCTCGCGCCGGCGGTGAAGGAACACCTGAAGCCGATGTGCTCCTGCAGGTTGTACTTCCTGGCCTCGGGCATCGGCCTGGTCTTGCCGTAGCAGAACTTCATCGTGCGGCCGGTGTACGGCTTGTCGCCGTCGGGGTGCTCGCCCGCCGGGTACCCGAACGAGAACACGTTCAGCTTCGTGCTCCTGTTCCAGGTGAAGCCCTGGCCGCCGACGTTGTCACCGAGACGGCCGACGTTCTTGACCGTCCACTGCCACTTACCGTTGACCCTCTCCCAGTTGACCTTGATGCCGTTGTAGACGTTGACGAACGCGTAGTCGAAGTCGTAGTCCTCCTTCACCACGAAGTCGTCGTGCGCGTTGAACGTCTTGGCGGCGTAAATGCCGTAGGGCGCCTTGCCCTCCCAGACATTGTTGCCGTCCCAGTACGACGGAATGAAGATCCAGTTGTCGTAGAAGGTGTTCTTGCTGGTGTCGTAGACGCAGTGGGCCGAGGTCGCCACGAGGTTGCGGTACTTGCCCTGGACGGAGCTGGCCGAGCAGTACCGCCAGCTCCTCGGGTCGCGCGGGTCGGCCTTGGGTAGTGTGAAGAACACGCGGCCGACCGTGTTGGGCAGATTGACGTGCTTGCTCTTCTTGGCCTTCGTCTTCTCCTCGCCGATCGGCGGGACGGATCCCGGAGGGCCGTCAGGTGCGTCGTTGCTGCCCTTGACGCCCTTGGAGGTCAGGTCGAGGCCGTCGTCGTAGTCGGTGGCCAGCTTGATGCGGTCGGGGGTCCAGAACTGGATCGCCTGCTCGGCGGGGGTGGCGGAGTTCTGGGACACGACGTCGGTGGGTGCTTGGGCGTTGGCCGGGGTGCCGCCGACCATGCCCGCGGCCAGCCCGACGGCCATCAGGCCGGCGAGCGGGAACGCGATGCGCCTTGCTCGGGAAAACATGGAGCTCCTCTCGGCTTTCGGCGGCCCAGAGCGGGGTACTGCGCCCCGGTGGGCCAGGAAAACGATCGGAACGTTAATGAATGGCGCAAGGGGGAGGCCATGAAACGACGCGAAAAAGCATGGCCCGGTTCCATTCCGTTATAGAAATAGCGAAACCGCATGTATTCGTAATTGGCATCCCCGCAGGTCGCGCCACCCGTTTTTTGTCTTGCGCAACAGCGGTAACAGGCATTATCAAATGCCACTTCTTATCAACCGAATCTTGTTCTGGTTAGATGGATTCATGGATCCACGCACCCCCTGTCTCATCGGCATCGCACAACGCACCATTCGCGAGCAGCCCGGCCCGGAACCACTCGATCTGTGGGAGGAGACGGCACGCGCGGCCGCCGAGGACGCCCGCCTCCCGGTCGAGCGGCTGGACTCGATCCAGATCGTCCACACCGACTCATGGCAGTACGACTCCCCGGTCGGCCGCCTCGCCGAGCGCCTCGGCGCGACGCCGCGCCACCGTGCGTACTCGAAGGTCAGCGGTACGGCGCCGCAGTTGCTCATCGGCGAGGCGGCGGCCAGGATCGCGGCGGGCGACCTCGACTCCGCGCTGGTCACGGGAGCTGAGGCGCTGGCGACGCGCAGGGCGTACCGGCGGGCGGGCGAGCACGTCCCGTGGAGCCACCCCGCCGTGCCCAAACCGCCGTACGGGTGGGAGCGCCCGCCGCACCCGTACGCCCTGGCCCACGGGCTCTTCCTGCCGGTACACACCTACGCGATCATGGAGACCGCGCGGCGGGCGGCGTCCGGGCTCACGATCGAGGAGGAGATGCGCGACAGGGGCCGGATGATGGCACCGATGACCGAGGTGGCCGCCGCGAACCCGTACGCCTGGCGCCGGACCGCCCGCACCCCCGACGAGCTCGCGAAGGGCGACCGCTTCGTCGGGTGGCCCTATACCAGGGACACGGTGGCCGTGCTGGAAGTGGATCAGGCGGCGGCCGTCATCCTGACCAGCTCGCGGCTGGCCGACCGGCTCGGGGTGCCTGCCGACCGACGGGTCTACCTGCGCGGGTGGGCGTACGGGGAGGACACCTGGGAGGTGGCCGCACGGCCCGAACTCGGGGTCTCCCGGGCCGTCGCGCACGTGGCGGAGGCGGCTTTCCGGCGGTCCGGGCTCGGGCTCGGCGACATGCACGCGCTCGACCTGTACAGCTGTTTCGCGGTGGCGCTGCGGCAGGCGTGCGACGCGATCGGGCTCGATCCCCTGGACCGCCGAGGGCTCACCGTCACCGGCGGGCTGCCGTACGCGGGCGGGCCGGCCAGCGACTACGTCCTGCACTCGACGGCGACCATGGCGGGGCTGCTGCGGGCCCAGTCGGGGCACGGGCTGGTGAGCGGGGTGGGGATGCATCTGACCAAGCACACGTACGCGGTGTGGTCCAGCGAGCCGGGAGGGCGGCTGGGGAGCGCGGCGCCGGTGTTCGTGGCCGAGGAGGTGCCGCTGGTGGGGGCCTGTTCGGGGGAGGGCGTGGTGGCGGGGTACACGGTGGCGCACGGGCCCGACGGCGCCGCCGAGCGGGGGGTGCTGGTGGTGGACGTGCCGGGTGGGCGGGCTTACGCGGTGGTGGAGGAGGCGGGGCTGCTGGCGGACGCGGAGTCGCGGGAGCTGGTGGGGCAGGTGGTGCGGGTCGCTTCTGACGGGAAGGTCAATGTGGCCACCTGGTGACTTAAAGTGGACGCAAAGCCTGTGACCGGATGACTACTGTCTGGAGTTGACATTTTTATGTCAGCGGCGGACGCTGGAGTCATGCGGAGGACAACGGTGCGCATCGACGAGACGCTCCTCAACGAGGCGAAGGCGTACGCGGCACGTAACGGACGCAGTCTCAACTCAGTGATGGAGGACGCCTTGAGGCAACTGCTCAACCGCTCCACGGAGGCCGCCGAACGGCCGCGGGTGGAGCTGATCACCTCTGGCAGCCGGCTCATGCCCGGGATCGATCTCACGCCGGAGTTCATCTACAGCCTGATCGAGCAGGACGACATCGAGCGCTACCTGAAGGTGCAGGCCGATGCTGCTCAGTGACATCAACGTCCTCGTCAATGCCTTCCGCAGGGAGGCCCCCGCTCACGTCGCCTGCCACAAGCTGGTCGAGGAGCTGATCAACGGCGACTCCGCCTACGCGGTCACCGACTATGTGATCAACGGGGTCATCCGGGTGCTCAGTGTCGCGGCGCTCCACGACCCCCCTCCGACGATGGAGGAGATCCTCGGGTTCGCCGACCAGGTGCGCAACCAGCCACACGCCGTGGTCCTCAACCCGGGCGAGCGGCACTGGGAGATCTTCACCAGACTCTGCCGTGAGGCGGACGCCCGAAGAAAGCTCATCCCCGACGCCTATCTCGCCGCACTCGCCATCGAGCACGGTTGTGAATTTGTGACCTGCGACAAGGATTTCGCCAGGTTCCAGGGCTTGCGCTGGCGGTCGCCGCTCAACTGAACTGGATGAAAGGGCGCAGGCCCGCACTACTCGGCTAGGAACGTCGTGGCTGACCGGTTCGACGTCATCGAGGTAGGCGAGCGCGGTCGCCGCCGGTGGGTCGGGCTGGTGGTGGTACTCGCGCTCCTGCTGATCCCTGTCGTCAGCCTGCTCATCAGCCGCGATCCCGAACCTGCGCCCCCGGCGGGGCCGACCACCGAGCCCATCAGGTCCCTCACCAAGATCGACAGTGCCCCCAACGTCCTCACCGTCCGGCCCGCGGCCAAGGGCGGTGACGAGGTCATGGAGGTGGTGTTCCCGCACGGGTTACGGGCCGAGGTGCGGTATCCGGCCGAGCTCGGTCTCGCCGCCATGGGGTCGCGGCCCTTCCAGGGGATCTGGATCGACGGGCAGTATCGGCAGTTGTCCGCCCCGTACAACGGTCAGTTCGAGGTGACCGTGGGTGGCCGGCCGATCAGGAACTACGCGCCCAACGTCACCCTCTGGCCCCGCCGGGCGGGCAGCGGTAACTACGGGCAGGTGCTGCTGTTCGAGTTCGGGCGGTGGCGGCTCGCGATGTACGACCGGGGGCAGGGGCTGACGTTCGACCAGCGGCTGGCCCTCGCGCGAGGGCTGAAGGGCAGGGAGACGAAGGACGGCTACCTCGTGCTGTCGGCCAGGGCACCCGCGCGGCTGGCCAGGCCGGGGGAGATGGTGCAGGGGGAGCCGATGGGGCCGCAGCTCTGGTTTGGCGGCGGCGCGGGGGAGATGGTCGCGCTGGTGCCCACGCCCGGCTGCAAGAAGAAGGCCGGGATGCCGGGCGTGATCAAGGGGCGCGGGCGGCCCGCCGACTCGGTGTGCAAGGGTGACGTGCTGGTCGCGGTCACGGGGCCACGGCCGTTCATGAAGGAGGCATTAGAGGGGATCCGGATCACGCTGAAGTAGGGTGCGGCCATGTTCGCCGTAACCGCCACACAGACCGACCCCGACAACCCACTCGCCGGGCTGACGCTCGGCGAGCGTCCGGAGCCGAAGGTTCCGGACGGATGGACGACCGTCTCCGTGCGCGCGGCCGCGCTCAACCACCACGACCTGTGGACGCTCAAGGGCGTCGGCATCAGACAGGACCGGCTGCCGATCGTGCTCGGCTGCGACGCCGCGGGCGTGGACGAGGACGGCAACGAGGTCATCGTGCACTCCGTGATCGGCACGGGCGCCGACGAGACGCTCGATCCCAAGCGCACGCTGCTGTCCGAGGTGCACGACGGCACCTTCGCCGAGCGGGTGGCCGTGCCGCGGCGCAACCTTGTGCCCAAGCCGGCAGGGCTCGGCTTCGAGCACGCCGCCTGCCTGCCCACGGCCTGGCTGACCGCGTACCGGATGCTGTTCGACAAGGCCGGGCTCGAGCCCGGCTCCACCGTGCTGGTGCAGGGCGCGGGCGGCGGCGTGGCCACCGCGCTGATCGCGCTCGGCCGGGCCGGCGGCTACCGGGTCTGGGCGACCAGCCGCTCCGAGGAGAAGCGCGAACGTGCCCTCGAACTCGGCGCCGACCAGGTGTTCGAGCCGGGCGCGCGGCTGCCCGAGCGGGTGGACGCGGTCATGGAGACCGTCGGTCAGGCCACCTGGGATCATTCGCTCAAGTCGCTCAAGCCGGGCGGGCGCATCGTCGTCAGCGGCGCCACCAGCGGCGCGGTCCCGCCCGCCGACCTGAACCGGGTCTTCTTCCTGCAGCTGTCCGTCATCGGCTCCACGATGGGCACGCGGGAACAGCTCCGCCGGCTGGCGGTCTTCCTGGAGCAGACCGGCGTACGGCCCGCCGTCGACAGGGTGCTGCCGCTGACGGAGGCGCAGGACGGGTTCGCGGCCATGGCCGAAGGGGAGATCTTCGGAAAGATCGTCTTTACCGTCTGAATAAGTAAAGGGTTACTTCCCGGCTTTCCGGGTGATACAAGCATGAGTGGGCTTGTCTCACCCGGGAGGCCGTCATGATGGAGGTTCAGCCCTTCGGTCCAGGTTCGATGCACTGGGACACCACCGGCGAATACCGCAATCTGCTCGTCGCCGGGAGCGCGCTGGTCATGCAGACCATGCACCCGGCCGTGGGCGCGGCCGTCGCCGAGCACTCCACGTACAAGGACGACCCGTGGGGGCGGCTCACCCGCACGCTCGTCTCGATCCAGAAATGGGTGTACGGCGGAGCGGACGGCCCGGCGGAGGGCGAGCGGCTCAGGAGGCTGCACCGGCAGATCAGCGGGGTGGACGAGCTCGGCCGGCCCTACCACGCGCTGAACGGCGAGGCGTGGGCGTGGGTGCACCTGTCGCTGTTCGAGCGCTTCATCGTTCTCAACCGCTATTTCGGCACCCCGTTCACCGTCGAGCAGGAGCGGCGGCTCTACGCCGAGTCGCGGCAGCTCGGCGCGATCCTGCGGGTGCCGGAGCGGGAGATGCCCGCGGACCTGGAGGCGTTCTGGCGGTACTTCGACGCGATGGTGGCAGACCGGCTGGAGGCGCACCCGACGGCGCTCGACGTGCTGTCGGTCCTGCGCGGCACGCCGGCGCCGCCCGGGTTGCCGAGGCCGCTGCGGCGGCTCTGGACACCTGTGGGGGTCGGATCGGGGGAGTTCAACTACTTCGTGACGGTCGGCACCCTGCCCCCCGCCGTACGGCGGAGGCTGGGGCTGTCGTGGACGGCGCGGGAGGAGCGGCGACTGCGGCACCTCGGGCATGCGGTGGCCGTGCTGACGCCGCGCCTGCCCGAACGCCTGCGGTACATGCCCATCGCCTACCACGCCCGCAAGGCCGCCCGCGCGCGCCGCCTGGAACGGCACCTCCGCTCGGCATGAACGGAGGTCAGCCTTCGAGGATCTCGCGCACGCGGCGGCGGGCCTCGTCGAGCACCGTACGCAGCTCCGCCAGCTTCTCCGGCGTCAGCCGGGACTCGGACGCCTCCTCGCGGGCCTCGGCGATGAAGTCGGCCAGCAGCTCGCCCAGCTCCGCGTCGAGGTCGGCGTGGCTGGTCGGCGAGCCTCCCAGCGTGGACCAGACCTCGGACCAGATCCTTCGCCACTCCCTGCTGAGCCGGTCGCCCTCGTCCTGCCAGTGGTAGGCGTGCTCCATCCACTGCCGCTTCTGCTGCTCCTTGAGCCGCCTGAAGTCCGCCTTCTGCTGCTCCTTGAGCCGCTGGGTGTCCTCCCTGGCCCCCGTGCGAACGTCCTTGGCCATCCGCGTGAGCTCCTCGCGCAGCGACTTGACCGTGTCGCGGACGTCCTCCTTGACCTCGCGGGCGATGTCGCGTACTGAGGCGGAGATCTCCTGCTCCAGGTCGTCGAGTTCGTCGAGCCGGGCGTTCAGCTCCTCGCGGCCCTTGTCGGTGATCGAGAACACCTTCTTGCCCTCGACCACCTCGTGCGTCACCAGACCCTCCTCCTCCAGGCGGGCCAGGCGCGGGTAGATCGTGCCGGGGGAGGGCGAGTAGACCCCGAGGAAGCGGTCCTGGAGCAGCCTGATGACCTCGTAGCCGTGACGCGGGCTCTCTTCCAGCAGCTTGAGCAGGTACAGCCGGAGCCGGCCGTGACCGAAGACAGGGCTCATTCCTTCTCCCCCTTGAGCAGCGCGACCTCGCCGGAGACCGTGATCGCCGACAGCGACGCCATACCGCCGCCCAGCCTGCCCGACATCGATTTCGTGCCGGGGCCGTTCGAGTTGAACAGTTCGTGGAACGTGCTGACCAGCCTGCCGGAGGTGGACCGCACGCTCACGTCCGCCTCCACGTTTTCCGGCAGCCTGACAAGGATGTCACCGGAAACGCTGTTGAGCGTCACATGGCCGGTCGGCCGAAGCGCCAGATCCGCCGTTATCCGGCCGGAGACGGTGTTGGCTTTGAGCCGGCGCGGGGTGCCGTCGGCCACGGTCAGGTCGCCCGAGACGCTCTTGAACGCCAGGTCGCCGTCCATCGCCCGGCTCTCCACGGGGCCCGAGACGGTCGTCGCGTTCACGTCGCCGCTGACGCCGTCGAGCACGATCTCCGCGGACACGCTCCTGACCTGCGTCATCCTCTCGAACCCGGCCACCACGGCGGGCGCGGAGACCACTCCGGCGTTGACGGTGCAGTTCTTGGGGACGGTGATCGTCAGGACCGTCCTGCGCCGGTCGCGCCGGAGCCAGCCGAGGAGGCCGTCCCAGGTGAGGTCCTTGTAGGTGATGGAGAGCTCCTTGGCGTCCTCGTCATACGTGACCAGCAGCGGGGACGCCGACTCGATCTCGGACACCTCGACTGTGGGTGGGCCGTCGCTGGCCAGCACGGCCAGGCGGCCGGCGACTATTCGCACATCGAGAGCGTCCACCTGGCCGAATGTCAGCTGTTCTGGGCCTTCGATCGTCCACTGCTGCATGTTCCCCCGCCCTTCTGGCGACACGTCCTCACTACCTAACACGATATGTCGCGTTTTCGAGAAACTCAAGATGTATCGCGTTGCGACACGTAGGTGCCGTACTCTCCGGCCGTACTTCGGCTGACGTCCCTTGGGGGAGGGGAAGCGCCGGACTGGGGTCCTTCCGGGCGAGGGCTACGGTACTTGCGGAGGAAGGGGGCGAGGGACGGCCGGGCCTCGGCTGAGGGCCCTCAAGGGGGCCCCCTTGCCGCCGTGTCTCGGGAAGGGGGCGCGGTGGGGCGGGGTCAGTCCTCGTCGTCGTCGAGCCGTGCCAGCCAGGTGGCCAGCCGCTCGATCGGGATCTCGAACTCCGGGTTGAGGTCGACGAACTCGCGCAGCCGCTCGCCGAGCCAGAGCAGGCTGACCTCCTCCTCGCCCCGCCGCTCGACCAGTTCCTCGATCCCCCGATCGGTGAAGTACATCTCTCTCAAGTCCTCCTGAAACGGCAGTGAGCCCCCAGCCGGGGCCGGGGGCTCACTCTGGTGTTGGATCAGCCGAACAGCTCGTGGAGGATCTCCTCGAGCTCGGTGTCGTGCGAGTTGTGCGAGCCCGTCGCCGGCGAGCTGTTGGGGCGGCGCGAGACGCGCCGCACCGGGCGGCCGCCCAGCGTCTGCGGGTCCTCGGCCAGCTTGAGCGCCAGGTACGGCCACGGCCCCATGTTGACCGGCTCGTCCTGCGCCCAGACCAGCTCCGCCTGCGACCCGTAGCGGGACAGCTCGGCGGCCAGCTCCTCACCCGGGAACGGGTAGAGGCGCTCGAGGCGGACGATCGCGACGTCGTCGCGGCCCTTCTTGTCGCGCTCGGCCGCCAGGTCGTAGTAGAGCTTGCCGGACGTGAGCACGACCCTGGTGACCTTGGACGCGTCCACGGTCGTGTCGCCCAGGACCGGCTGGAAGGTGCCCGTGGTGAAGTCGGACGCCTTGGACGTGGCCGCCTTGTGGCGCAGCAGCGACTTCGGCGTGAAGACCACCATCGGCTTGTGCCGCTGCGACTCCACCTGCCAGCGCAGCAGGTGGAAGTAGTTGGCCGGGGTCGAGGGCTGCGCGACCGTCATGTTGTCGAGCGCGCAGACCTGCAGGAACCGCTCGATGCGGGCCGAGGAGTGGTCGGGGCCCTGGCCCTCGAAGCCGTGCGGCAGCAGCAGCACGACCGAGGACTTCTGGCCCCACTTCTGCTCGCCCGACGAGATGAACTCGTCGATGATCGTCTGGGCACCGTTGACGAAGTCGCCGAACTGCGCCTCCCAGGCGACCAGGGCGTCCGGGCGGACGACGCTGTAGCCGTACTCGAAGCCGAGCGCCGCGAACTCGCTGAGCAGCGAGTCGTAGACGTAGAACTTCGTGGTGCCCTCGTTGAAGGTCTTGAGCGGCGTGTGGTCGGCGCCGGTCATCCGGTCCACCAGGACGGCGTGGCGCTGCGTGAACGTGCCGCGGCGCGAGTCCTGGCCGACCAGGCGCACCGGGTGTCCGTCGATCAGCAGCGCGCCGAAGGCGAGCGTCTCGCCCATCGCCCAGTCGATCGTGTCCGTCTCGACCATCTGGCCGCGGCGCTGCAGCACCGGCGCCAGGCGCGGGTGCGGCGTGAAGCCCTCGGGCAGGTTGAGCTGGGTGTCGACGATGCGCTTGAGCGTCTCGTCGCTGATCGCGGTCGGCGTGTCGTCGTGGGACCACTTGACGACCTCGGTCGGCGGCACCCGCATCGCGGCGGCCTCGGCGGGCTTCTTCACCGCCTCGCGGGTCTCGGTGAACGCCTGCTCCAGCTTGGCCTGGTAGTCGCGAAGCGCCTGCTCGGCCTCCTCGACCGTGATGTCGCCCCGGCCGATCAGCGCCTCGGTGTAGAGCTTGCGGGTCGAGCGCTTGGCGTCGATCAGGTCGTACATCAGCGGCTGGGTGAAGGCCGGGTTGTCGCCCTCGTTGTGGCCGCGGCGGCGGTAGCAGATGAGGTCGATGACGACGTCCTTGCGGAACGTCTGGCGGTATTCGTAGGCCAGCTGGCCCACGCGCACCACGGCCTCGGGGTCGTCGCCGTTGACGTGGAAGATCGGGGCCTGGATCATCCGGGCCACGTCGGTCGCGTAGACCGAGGACCTGGACGAGGCGGGCGAGGTGGTGAAGCCCACCTGGTTGTTGACCACCACGTGCACGGTGCCGCCGGTGCGGTAGCCGCGCAGCTGCGACAGGTTGAGCGTCTCGGCCACGACGCCCTGGCCGGCGAAGGCCGCGTCACCGTGGACAAGGACGGGCAGGACGGTGAAGCCCTCCTCGCCGCGCTCCAGGAGGTCCTGCTTGGCGCGGACGACGCCCTCGAGCACCGGGTCGACCGCCTCCAGGTGGGAGGGGTTGGCGACCACGGAGGAGGTGATGGTCTTGCCGCTCGGCGAGGTGAACGTGCCCGTCGCGCCGAGGTGGTACTTCACGTCGCCGGAGCCGTGCGCCGTGCGCGGGTCGATGTTGCCCTCGAACTCGCCGAAGATCTGCGCGTACGACTTGCCCACGATGTTGGCCAGCACGTTGAGGCGGCCGCGGTGGGCCATGCCGATGACGACCTCGTCGAGGCCCTCGTCGGCGGCGTCGCTGATCACCGAGTCGAGCAGCGGGATCAGGGACTCGCCGCCCTCCAGGGAGAAGCGCTTCTGGCCGACGAACTTCGTCTGCAGGAACGTCTCGAACGCCTCGGCGGTGTTGAGCCGGGACAGGATGTTGAGCTGCTCGGCCCGCTCGGGCGACTTGTGCGGCTTCTCCACCCGAGCCTGGATCCAGGCCCGCTCCTCGGGGTTCTGGATGTGCATGTACTCGATGCCGACCGTGCGGCAGTAGGAGTCGCGCAGCACGCCGAGGATCTCGCGGAGCTTCATCAGTGCGCGGCCGCCGAAACCGCCCGTGGCGAACTCGCGCTCCAGGTCCCACAGCGTCAGCCCGTGGGACTGGATGTCCAGGTCGGGGTGCTTGCGCTGCTTGTACTCGAGCGGGTCGGTCTCGGCCATCAGGTGGCCGCGCACGCGGTAGGCGTGGATCAGCTCGATCACGCGGGCGGACTTGGCCACGTCGTCGTCGTGGGAGGCCGAGATGTCCTGGACCCAGCGGACGGGCTCGTACGGGATCCGCAGCGCCTCGAAGATCTCGTCGTAGAAGCCGTCCTCGCCCAGCAGCAGCCGGTGGATCTGGCGCAGGAAGTCGCCCGACTGGGCGCCCTGGATGATCCGGTGGTCGTAGGTGCTGGTGAGCGTCATGACCTTGGAGACGGCCAGGCGCGAGAGCGTGTCGGGCGAGGCGCCCTGGTATTCGGCCGGGTATTCCATCGCGCCGACGCCGATGATCGTGCCCTGGCCGGGCATCAGGCGCGGCACGGAGTGGACGGTGCCGATCGTGCCGGGGTTGGTCAGCGAGATCGTGGTGCCGGCGAAGTCGTCGACGCCCAGCTTGCCCGCGCGGGCCTTGCGGACGACGTCTTCGTAGGCCATCCAGAACTGGCGGAAGTCCATCTCCTCGGCGCCCTTGATCGAGGGCACGAGCAGCTGGCGCTCGCCGTTGCTCTTCTGGACGTCGATCGCCAGGCCGAAGCCCACGTGCTCGGGCTTGATCAGCGTCGGCTTGCCGTCGACCTCCGTGTAGGAGAAGTTCATCTCCGGCATGGCCCTCAGGGCCTTGACGATCGCGAAACCGATCAGGTGGGTGAAGGACACCTTCCCGCCGCGACCCCGCTTGAGGTGATTGTTGATCACGATGCGGTTGTCGATCAGCAGCTTGGCCGGGATCGCGCGCACGCTGGTGGCCGTCGGGACCGTCAGTGACAGGTCCATGTTGGCGGCCGTGCGAGCGGCGGCGCCGCGCAGCTTGACCTCCTCGGCGCCCTTGGGCACCGGGGTGGCGGGCTGCTTCGGCTTCTCGGCAGCCGGGGGTGCCTTGGGCGGCGCCTGCGGGGGAGCGGGAGCGGTCACGGTGCCGTTCGCCACCTCCCTGACCGGCGCTGCCCGGCCCGTTCCGGAATCAGGGTTGTAGTCAGCGAAGAAGTTCCACCATGCCTTGTCGACAGACTCGGGATCTTGGAGGTACTTCTGGTACAGCTCGTCGACAAGCCACTCGTTCTGACCAAAGCTTGCCAGCGGGTTTGTCCGCGACGACTCAGACGACACGGCGGAAATCGCCCTCTTCCGCAGATCGGCGTTGATGTTAGAGAACCTGTCCAAGGCTACTCGCCCGGACCGGCAGCGCGCGCCGAAGGGGCCGTGCCGCCTCGAACGATCCTCTCAGGACAGTGCAAAGAGGTCACGCCCCCCTAGTCAATCCGGGTGGTGCCGCAATTATTACTCTTTGGTATCAACACCACGACGGGAGGTTTATTTCCCGCCGGACACCAATCTGCTAGCAATCCGCACCTCTGGTGACAACTCGGACAGGAGGTCCGCCAGCTCCTCGCCCGCCTCCTTGAGCTCCTCCAGCGACATCGGCTCGAGGCGTTCGAGAAGGAAGATCGCGTTGGTGGTCTCCTCGGTGAGCCGGGTGCGCACGACCTGACGCCAGTTCCACCTGCGGCAGGTGACGCCGACGTCGTCGCGCCAGATCACCTCGCCCGGCTCGGGCGTGCCGAGCGCCTCCTCGGACGCCTCGTCGCCGGTCGCCCGCAGCAGCCGGGCCGGGCCCGCGTAGTGGTCGAGGTCCTCGCCGCCGATCGGCAGCGCGTGCTTCACGCTGATCGAGTTGTACGCGTCCACGGCCCGGTTGATCTCCGGCAGCGGCATCCTGCGGGTCAGGGCGTCGACCGAGGGCCTGGTCCGCTGAGGTTTGGCGCCGAACGCCCGATAGGCGTCCTTCCAGGCGTCGATCTTGTCCGCCTGCACCTCGTACTCGGAGGCCGCCGCCAGCCATGCCCGGGACCGGTCGTCCGTGGGCCCGTTACGCAGGCCGTGCGCGGTCATGACCAGCACCGCGAAGTCGGGGCGCAGCGCGAAGACGGAGTCGTCCACCCAGATGTCGTCAAGCATCCCCACAGTCTAGGAGCGGCCGAGACCGCAAAAATCTCTTTGCAAAATTAGCTTTGCGGTTTACGGTGGAACGCATGAAGGAGCAGTACAGGATCAGCGACCCGCGGGTGCTCAAGGCGGTCTCCCACCCGCTGCGCGTGCGCCTGCTCGGCCTGCTGCGTTCCGACGGCCCCGCGACCGCGAGCGAGCTGGGGCGCAAGGTCGGCGAGAGCTCGGGCTCCACCAGCTACCACCTGCGGGAGCTGTTCAAGTACGGCTTCATCGAGGAGGACGACGACCGGCGCGACGGGCGCGAGCGCCGCTGGCGGGCCCGCCACAACTACACCTCGTGGGACGCCGGCGAGCTGTCCGTCACCGCAGAGGGCCGCGAGGCGGTCAGGATCATGCACCTGCGGCAGGCCGAGATGGTCCAGCGGCTGCTTGGGGAGTTCGACCCCGCCGATTGGTCGCGCGACTGGGGCGACGCGGCGGGGATGAGCGACCACATCATCTCGCTGCCGCCCGCCGGGGTGCGCGAGTTCAACGAGAAGGCCAAAGAACTGCTGCGCGACCTCGCCGCCAAATATGCCGGCGACCCCGAGGCCAGGCAGGTCAACGCCTGGCACGGCGCCGTACCGCGACCGAAGGAGAAGGAGCAGTGACCGCACGCTCGGCGTTACGCCGCTACATGCTCGTCAGTTTCCTGACCTGGCTGCCCCTGGGGCTCATGTTCGCCGCCCTGGTGCTGCTGATGACCGCGCGAGGGCTCAGCCTGGCGGAGGTGGGGCTGTCGGTGACGGTGTTCTCGGTCGTCACCGTCACCCTGGAGCTGCCGACCGGCGGTCTGGCCGACGTCCTCGGGCGGCGCGTGGTCCTGGCACTCTCCGCCGCGTTCACCGTGGCCGCGCTCGTGCTGCTCGCCGTCTCCACCACGTTCTGGATGTTCCTGGTCAGCGGTGTGCTCAAGGGCGTGGCCAGGGCGCTGTCCAGCGGCCCGGCCACCTCCTGGTACGTCGACACGCTCCACGGGATCGAGGGCCACGATGCCGACCTCAAGCCGGGGCTGGCCAGGGGCGGCGCGATGGAGTCCGTGGCGCTGTGCGTGGGCGTGCTGGCGGGCGGCGGCCTGCCGCTCCTGGTGCCGGCGCAGGTGGTCTTCCCGATGGCCGCGCCGCCGCTGGCCGGCGCGATGGCGGCGGTCGTGCTGCTGGTCGTGGTGGTGTTCGCGATGCCGGAGCCCGCGCACGCCCGCAGGTCGCTGGCGAGCGTGCTGCGCGAGGTCCCGGCCACGGTCGGGGCGGGCGTCCGGCTGGCGGCCGGCGCGCCCGTGCTGCGCCGCCTGATGGCCGCCGCGGCGGCCTCCGGCGTGATCCTGTTCAGCATCGAGCTGCTCACCCCCGGGCGGCTGGCCGAACTGGCCGGTACGGCCGAGCGGGGCAGCCTGGCCTACGCCGTGGTCGCGGCGCTCGGGTTCGCCAGCAGCGCGGCGGGCAGCGCGCTCGCACCCCGGGCGGCTCGGCTGGCCGGCGGATCGGCTGGGGGTGCGATCGCCGGCACCGTGCTGGCCGCGCTGTCCGTCGGGGCGCTCGCCGCGACCGCGGGGCTCGGCGGCCCGGCGGGGCTGGTGAGCGCCGGGCTGGCGTACATGACGCTCTTCGTGGGGCTCTCGGTGGCGAGCCTGCTCTGCCTGGAGATGACCCACAACGCGGTCAGCTCGGCCGAGCGCACCACCGTCACCTCGACGAGCTCGCTGTCGCTGCAGGCGGGCGGGGTGGTGGCCAACCTGGCGCTCGGCGCGCTGGCCGGGCAGGCGGGGACGGCCGTCGCGTGGGCCGGCGCCGCGCTGGTGGTGCTGGCCTCGGCCCTGCTGTTCGTACGGATGCCCGCGCCTACAGGCTCCAGTCGATCTCCGGCCCCACGGGCACGATCCCACTCGGGTTGATGTTGGTCTGGGTGACGTAGTAATGACGCTTGATCTGGTCGAAGTCGGTGGTCTCGCGGAAGGCCGGGATTGCGTGGAGGCGCCGTGCGTACGCCCACAGCGCCGGATAGTCGACCAGCCGCCGGACCGAGCACTTGAAGTGCGCGTAATAGACGGCGTCGAACCTGGCCAGGGTCGTGTACAGGCGCACGTCGCTGTCGGTGAGGACGTCGAAGAGGTGTTCGGACTCGGCCAGGCGCACCTCGAGGAGGTCGAGCGTGGTGAAGACCCGGGCCACGGCCTCCTCGTACACCTGCTGGTCACGGGAGAAGCCCGCCTCGTAGACCGCGTTGTTGAGGCCGTGGTAGAGGCGGTCGTTCATGATGTCGATGTCGGGACGAAGGCGTTCCGGATAGAGGTCGGGGGAGGTTCCCCATGACATTTCCAGATCGAGAGTGATCTGGGGGAAGTCGTTGGTGACGATCCGCTTGTCCTTGGCGTCCCAGATGCACGGCACGGTGTAGCGGCCCGTGTAGTCCGGGTCGGTCGCGTGGTAGAGCTCCGACAGATACTCGGGGTCGCCGTCCGGGACGCGCCAGCCCTTCTCGTCGCGGATGGGGTCGACGATCGTGACGTCCAGCACGTCCTCCAGGCCGAGCAGCGCCCGGACGATCAGCACGCGCTGCGCCCATGGACAGGCGTAGGAGGCGTAGAGGCGGTAGCGGCCCGGCTCGGGAGGGCCGAGGCGGTCGGTGAAGCGGTTCGGCTGCCGGACGAAGCGGCCATCTTCGGAGAGCTCGCGGCGCAGCTTCATGACCCCTAGTAGAACATGATTCGGACACAGAACTATATTCGGCATGTGTCGAAATTTGTGGTGACTCCCGCGAGCCTGGGGCAGCGGGAGGCGTGGGTGGGCGGGGCGATCCCCGAGGTCGAGCGGGTGCGTCCGGGGCTGTGGTCGGTCCCGGTGCCGATCCCCGTCAACCCCCTGCGGTATGTGCTGGTCTATGTCCTCGAACTGCCCGACGGCGTGGTGATCGTCGACGCCGGGTGGAACACCGACGAGGCGTACGACGCGCTCGTCGCGGGTCTCGGCGTGGCCGGGTACGCGATCACCGACGTCAAGGGCGTGCTCGTCACCCACATCCACCCCGACCACTACGGCCTGGCCGGGCGCATCCGCGAGACGTCGGGCGCCTGGATCGCCCTGCACCCGGCCGACGCCCGCCTGATCCGCGAACGCTACGACGACGAGGTCATCGACTCCCTCGTCGATCGGGAACGCGCGCTGCTGGCCCGCTGCGGCGTGCCGCCGCTGACGCTGGACGAGCTGGCCGGCGCGTCGATGATGATCAGGCACGTGGTCTCGATGGCCAAGCCTGACCGGCTGGTCGAGGACGGCGACGAGCTCGACCTGCCCGGCTGGGACCTGCGGGCGATCTGGACGCCCGGCCACTCGCCCGGCCATCTGTGCTTCGTCTCGCCCTCGCGCCGGCTGCTGTTCTCCGGGGACCACGTGCTGGCCAAGATCACGCCCATCGTGGCCGTCCATCCCCAGTCGAGCCCGAACCCGCTGGCCGACTACCTCGACGCGCTGGCCGCCGTGCGCAAGCTGGACGTGGAGGAGGTGCTGCCGGCCCACGAGTACCGCTTCCTGGAGCTGGCCGAGCGGGTGGACTACGTGATGGCCCACCACGACGCGCGGCTGGCGGAGATCGAGCAGGTCGTGAGTTCCCTGGACGGCGTCACGTGCTGGGACGTGGCCACCCGCCTGACGTGGTCGCGGCCGTGGGAGACCATCCCGCCGTTCATGCGGCGCTCGGCCAACAACGAGACGCTGGCCCACCTGGCGTGGCTGGCGGCCAGGGGAAGGGTACGCAGGGAACCCGGCGAACCCGACCTGTGGCGCCTGCCCTGACCCGGAGCGGCGAACGTTCAGGCCCGAGAGCGGTAGCTCGCGTGGCCAGCGAGGGCCAAGTGAGCGCGACCATTCAACGCGTTATCGTAGCTCGTAACAGAATGTTGTTCTCCTGCGTGGGAGGTTCGATGCTTCGGTTCGATGACAGGGTCGCGATCATCACGGGCGCCGGGCACGGTCTGGGCAGGTCGCACGCCCTCCTGCTGGCCGAGCGGGGTGCCAAGGTCGTCGTCAACGACCTCGGGGGCGCGCTCGACGGTACGGGCGCCTCCACGGGGCCGGCCGCCGACGTGGTCGAGCTCATCACGAAGAACGGCGGCCAGGCCGTCGCCAACGCCGACAACGTCGCCACGCCGGAGGGCGCCAGGGCCATCGTGCAGGCCGCCGTGGACGCGTTCGGCAAGGTGGACATCGTCGTCAACAACGCGGGCATCCTGCGCGACAAGTCGTTCGGGAAGATGACCGTCGAGGACTTCGACGGGGTGCTGGCCGTGCACGTACGCGGCTCGTACCTGGTCAGCCAGGCCGCGTACCCGCTGATGAAGGCGGCCGGCTACGGCCGCATCGTCAACACCTCCAGCCCGGCCGGCCTGTTCGGCAACTTCGGCCAGGCCAACTACTCCACCGCCAAGATGGGCCTGGTCGGGCTGACCAAGACGCTGGGCATCGAGGGCGCCCGCAACGGCATCAAGGCCAACGCCATCGCGCCCATCGCCTGGACCCGGATGACGGAGGCGCTGCTGCCGGCCGAGTTCGAGGCCAAGTTCACGCCGGAGCGGGTGAGCGCGCTGGTGGCGTACCTCGTGCACGAGACGTGCGAGGCGAGCGGCGAGGTGTTCAGCGTGGGCGGCGGCCGGGTGGCGCGGGTCTTCGTGGCCGAGGGGCCGGGCTGGAAGACCGACGACCTCACGCCGGAGACCGTCGCCGACAACTGGGAGGCCGTCATGGCCGAGCAGCCCTACGTGCTCACGGCCGCCGACTCGATGAAGGCGATGCTCTGACGCTTGCGGGTCCCCGCCGCCGGACACTCCACGTCGGCGGCGGGGATCACCCCGTCCAGCACGGGACGGCGGGGTCGCTCCTGGGATACTTCCGCCAGAGGGCGACGCTGACTCCGCCGTTCATCGAGGGACCTTAGCCGAAGTACCAAGTCGCAATGGATGGCTAAAAAGCCAGGAAAACCAGGCTTTGTTCGATCTTCGGCGGAAGTCGCCGTAGTTTTGTCGATACTCACTCTTGATTTGCCGCATCGGTGATCTTATTGTCGCGGCATGACCCCCCAGCCGGGCTCTGCCGGAGATGTGCTGACGTTGATCAGCGCAGGCTCGGCCACGACCCGTTCCGATCTAGCGAGGCTCACCGGCCTGGCCAGGTCCACGATCTCCCAGCGCGTGGACGCGCTGATCGAGCGCGGGCTGGTCGAGGAGACCGAGAGCGGTGAGTCCACCGGTGGCCGGCCGCCGCGCCAGCTGCGCCTGCACACCGAGGACCACGCCTTCGCGGGCGTCGACCTGGGTGCCACCCACTGCCGGGTCGCGTTGATGGACATCTCGGGCAACATGCTGGCCGAGTGCGAGGACTCGCTGCTGATCGGTGAGGGGCCGGAGAAAGTGCTCGCCCACGTGGACCAGCGCCTCGACCGGCTGCTCGGCGAGGCGGGGCGGCCGCGGTCGGCGCTGCGCGCCATCGGGGTCGGGGTGCCGGGGCCGGTGGAGTTCGCCACGGGGCGGCCGAACAACCCGCCGATCATGCCGGGCTGGAACGACTACCCCATCCCCGAATACTTCGAGGGCGTGTCGGTGCTGGTCGACAACGACGTCAACGTGATGGCGCTCGGCGAGCACCGTCACTCGTTCCCCGGTGCCGGCCACCTGCTGTTCGTCAAGGTCGGCACGGGCATCGGCTGCGGCATCATGGCCGAGGGCAAGCTTCACAGAGGCGCCCAGGGCTCGGCCGGCGACATCGGGCACATCCGGGTCAGCGGCCACGAGGACGCGGGCTGCCGGTGCGGCAACAGCGCCTGCCTGGAGGCCGTGGCCGGCGGCGCCGCCATCGCGCGGCGGCTGAGCGAGCTGGGCCTGCCGGCCGAGTCGGGAGCCGACGTCGTGGCGCTCGTACAGGCGGGCAACACCCAGGCGCTGCGGCTGGTCAGGGAGGCCGGCCGGCTCGTCGGCGAGGTGCTGGCCGGCCTGGTCAACTTCTTCAACCCCGAGGTCATCGTCATCGGCGGCGCGCTGTCACGGGTGCACGAGCACCTGCTGGCCGGGATCAGGGAGACGGTCTACCGCAGGTCGCTCCCGCTGGCCACGCACCACCTGTCGATCACGCCGAGCCGTACGGGCATCAACGCGGCCGCGCTCGGGGCGGGGATCCTCGCCATCGAGCACTACCTGTCGCCGGACAACATCAACCGGATCGTCAACGCCTGAAAGGGACCTCCCCGATGCTGGTCATGAAGGGCATCGTCAAGCAGTTCCCCGGGGTACGCGCGCTGGACGGGGTCAACCTGGACGTACGGGCGGGCGAGGTGCACTGCCTGCTCGGCCAGAACGGCGCCGGCAAGTCCACACTGATCAAGGTCCTGGCCGGGGTGCACCAGCCGGACGAGGGCACGATCCTGTTCAACGACCAGGAAGTGCGCCCGGGCAGCCCCATCGACGCCATCAGGCTCGGGTTCGCCACGATCTACCAGGAGCTCGACCTGGTCGACGGGCTCAGCGTGGCCGAGAACATCTTCCTCGGCCACGAGCACGCCCGCTTCGGCTTCGTCAACCGGGCGGCCGCCAGGCGCGCCGCCCGCGAGGTGCTCGAACGGCTCGGCCACGGGGAGATCCGCGTGTCGGCCGAGGTGGGACGGCTGTCGCCGGCGGCCAAGCAGGTGGTGTCCATGGCCAGGGCGCTCTCCCACGACGCCCGCCTGATCATCATGGACGAGCCGTCCGCCGCCCTCGCCCACGACGAGGTCGCGAACCTCTTCCGCATCATCCGCGAGCTGACCGCCCAGGGCGTGGCCGTCGTCTACATCTCGCACCGCCTGGAGGAGATCCGCGAGATCGGCGACAGGGTCACCGTGCTGAAGGACGGCCGCACGGTCGCCGTCGGCCTGTCCGCGCGTGACACCCCCACCGGGGAGATCGTCTCGCTCATGACCGGCAGGAACGTCGAGTACGTCTTCCCGCCCCGGGCCGGCCGCTCGCCGGGCGAGGAGGTGCTCAAGGTCGAGAACCTGTCCTCGCCGGGCGTCTTCTCGGGCGTGTCGTTCTCCGTGCGGGCGGGCGAGATCGTCGGGCTGGCCGGGCTCGTGGGCTCGGGCCGTTCGGAGATCCTGGAGGCCGTGTACGGCGCCCGCCCCGCCTCGGGTCGCGTCCTGCTCGCCGGATCCCCCGTGCGCCGCAGCGTCGTCGGCACCGTCAGGCGCGGCATGGGCCTGGCCCCGGAGGAACGCAAGGCCCAGGCACTCCTCCTCGACCAGAGCGTCACCGCCAACATCACGCTGGGCAGCCTGCCGGGGTTCGCCAGGTTCGGCTGGATCGACCGCAAGCGGGAGCGGGCCGAGGCCAAACGTCTGTCGGAAATGCTGGACATCAGGCCACCCGACCCCGAACGTCCGATCAGGACCCTGTCCGGCGGCAACCAGCAGAAGGCCGTGCTCGCCCGCTGGCTGCTCGGCGGCCGCAAGCTGCTCCTGCTCGACGAGCCGACCAGAGGCGTGGACGTGGGCGCCAGGGCCGAACTGTACGCGGTGATCCGCGACCTGGCCGAGCAGGGGATCGGCGTGCTGCTGGTCTCCAGCGAGGTGCCCGAGGTGCTCGGCCTGGCCGACCGGGTGCTCGTGTTACGCGAGGGCACGGTCATCCACGAGGGCGACGCCGCAGGTCTGGACGAGCACCGCGTACTCGACATGATCATGAATGGGAGGGCGGCGTGATGAGCGAGCCCACAACGGACCGGTCGCCGGCGGGAGTGGGGGCGGCCCCGTCGCCGGGCAGCTTGCGCTCCAGTTTCGGAGAAATGCGACATCTCGGGCTGCTGGCGGCCCTGGCGCTGCTGATCGTCGTCGGCCTGGTCACCAGACCCGAGAACTTCGCCACCACCTCCAACCTCGTCAGCATCCTCTCCCTGGCCGCCACGATCGGCGTGATCACGGTCGGGGCCACGTTCGTGATCATCGGCGGCGGCATCGACCTGTCGGTCGGCGCGGTCATGGCGCTGGCCTCGGTCTGGGCCACGACGCTGGCCACGCAGTCGTACGGGCCGGTGGTCATGGCGATCTGCGCCATCCTCGTCGGCACCGGGGCGGGGCTGGTCAACGGGTTACTCATCGCCTACGGGCGACTGGTGCCGTTCATCGCGACGCTGGCCATGCTCGTCGCCGCCCGAGGGCTGGCGCAGCGCATGTCCGACCGGAAGACGCAGCTCATCCAGTCCGACAACTCCGCCCTCGTGGACCTGTCGACCACGCGGCTGCTCGGCATCCCGCTGCTGGTCTACATCTTCGCCCTGGTCGTCGTGCTCGGGTGGATCGTGCTCAACCGCACGACGTTCGGGCGGCGGACGTACGCGGTCGGGGGCAACCCCGAGGCGGCCAGGCTCGCCGGGATCGACGTGCGCAGGCACACGATGCTGCTCTACGCCCTGTCGGGGCTCTGCTGCGGCATCGCCGCGATCCTCATCATGGCGCGTACGACGACGGGCTCGTCCACCCACGGCGACCTGTACGAACTCGACGCCATCGCCGCCGTGATCATCGGCGGCACACTGCTCACCGGGGGCCGGGGCACGATCGTGGGCTCGATCCTGGGCCTGCTGATCTTCACCCTCATCACGAACCTGTTCATTCTCAACGGGCTCAACACCAGCGACCAGCTGATCGCCAAGGGCCTGATCATCGTCGTCGCCGTCCTTCTCCAGCGGCGGAACTTGAAGGAGAGAGCACCATGAGTGAGAACGTCGCCCGCAGGGGATTCCTCGTCGGCGGAGCCGTACTCTTAGCGGCGGGCTGCACCAGCAACGAGCCCGCGGCCGCGCCCAGCAGCGCGGCCCCCGCGCCCGCCCCGGCGGCCAGCGGCAACGACCAGCCGGGTGACAAGGTCACGATCGGGTTCTCGGCGCCCGCCGCCGACCACGGCTGGATCGCGGCCATCGCCAGGAACGCCGAGAGCGCCGCGAAGCAGTACTCCGACGTCGACTTCAAGCCCGTCGAGCCGACGAACGACATCAACCAGCAGATCTCCGCGGTCGAGTCGCTCATCGCGGCCAAGGTGAGCGCGCTGGTCATCCTGCCCAACGACGGCCAGCAGCTGAACCAGGTCGCGCTGCAGGCGACCCAGGCGGGGATCCCGGTCATCAACCTCGACCGCGTCTTCCCCGACAAGCTGGCCTATCGCACGTGGATCGGCGGCGACAACTACGGCATGGGCGTCGCGGCCGGGCACTACATCGGCAAGCAGCTCAAGGACAAGGGCGTCGCCAACCCCGTCATCGTCGAGATCCAGGGCATCGCCACGCTGCCCCTGACGCAGGACCGCAGCAAGGGCTTCGCCGACGCGCTGAAGACGTACGGGTTCAGCGTCACGGCCAAGCAGGACGCCAAGTTCACGGTCGAGACCGGCAACCAGGTGGCCACGTCGCTGCTCCAGGCGCACAAGAAGATCGACGCGCTCTGGAACCACGACGACGACCAGGGCGTCGGCGTGCTGGCCGCGATCAAGGAGGCCAACCGGAACGAGTTCGTCATGGTCGGCGGCGCCGGATCGCTGAACGCGATGAAGGAGATCCAGTCGGGTACGTCGGTGTTGAAGGCCACCGTCACCTACAGCCCGACGATGGCCTCCTCGGCGATCAAACTCGCACGTCTGATCGCGCAGGGGAAGGGCATGAGTGATCTGGTGGAGAACCAGGTTCCACAGTCAATCACTCTCGCATCCGAGACCATCACCAAGGACAACGTCGAGAAGTACCTGGCGCTCGGCTTCGAATCCTGATCGGGGGTTGCATGTCAGACAAGACCACCATCGGCGTGGGCATGATCGGCTATGCCTTTATGGGCCGTGTCCACTCCCAGGCCTGGCGCAGCGTCTCGGCCTTCTTCGACCTGCCTTTGGTGCCTCGCATGGCGGTGCTCGGCGGCAGGTCGAAGGAGAGCACCGAGGCGGCTGCCGCACAGCTCGGCTGGGCCGACGTCGAGACGGACTGGAGAGAGCTGATCCAGCGCGACGACGTGCAGATCGTCGACATCTGCACGCCCGGCGACTCGCACGCCGAGATCGCCATCGCCGCGCTGCAGGCGGGCAAGCACGTGATCTGCGAGAAACCGCTGGCCAACACCGTCGAAGAGGCCGAGGCCATGGTCCGGGCCGCGCAGGCGGCGCCGTCCTCGGTCAAGAGCATGGTGGCCTTCAACTACCGGCGGGTGCCCGCGATCGCGCTGGCCCGCCGGTACGTCGAGGAGGGCCGGATCGGCGAGGTCAGGCACGTACGGGCCGCGTACCTGCAGGACTGGATCGTCGATCCGGAGTTCCCGCTGGTCTGGCGACTGCAGAAGGACAAGGCGGGCGCGGGCGCGCTGGGCGACATCGGCTCGCACATCGTGGACGCGGCCCAGTTCATCACGGGTCAGCAGCTGGTGGGCGTCTCCGCGCTGACGGAGACGTTCATCAAGGAACGGCCCGTCGCCGCGGCGTCCGCGGGTCTGGCGGCCACCGGCACCGGCGCCATGGGCCAGGTGACCGTGGACGACGCCGCCCTGTTCATCGGCCGGCTCTCGGGCGGAGGGCTGGCCTCGTTCGAGGCCACCCGCTTCGCCTTCGGCCGCAAGAACGCGATGCGCATCGAGATCAACGGCTCGCTCGGCAGCCTGGCGTTCGACTTCGAGGCCATGAACGAGCTGTGGTTCAGCTCCGGAGGCGGCGGCTTCGAGCGGATCCTGGTCACCGAACCCGACCACCCCTACGTGGGCGCCTGGTGGCCGCCCGGGCACGGTCTCGGCTACGAGCACACCTTCACCCACGAGATCAACGACTTCCTGGAGGCGATCGCCACCGGAGCCGACCCGTCGCCGTCGTTCGCCGACGGGCTGCGGGTGCAGCGGGTGCTGGAGGCGGTCGAGCGCAGCGCGGCTGAGGGCAGCCGCTACATGAACGTGGAGGACTGACACATGCGACCTGTCACCCTGTTCACGGGGCAGTGGGCCGACCTGCCGTTCGAGGAGGTGTGCAGGCTGGCGGCCGAATGGGGCTACGACGGCCTCGAGATCGCCTGCTCGGGCGACCACTTCGACGTGGCCCAGGCCGTGGCGGACCCGTCGTACGTGGAGCAGAAGCACGCCCAGCTCGACAAGCACGGCCTCAAGGTCTGGACCATCTCCAACCACCTCGTCGGCCAGGCGGTGTGCGACCTCATCGACGAGCGCCACAAGTCCATCCTCCCCGCCCGCATCTGGGGCTCCGGCGACCCCGAGTCGGTACGCCAGGCGGCGGCGGAGGACATGAAGAACACGGCCCGCGCGGCCGCCCTGCTGGGCGTGAACACGGTGGTCGGCTTCACCGGGTCGTCGATCTGGCACACGGTCGCCATGTTCCCGCCGGTGCCGGCGTCGATGGTGGACGCCGGATACCAGGACTTCGCCGACCGCTGGAACCCGATCCTCGACGTCTTCGACGAGGTCGGAGTGCGCTTCGCGCACGAGGTCCACCCGAGTGAGATCGCGTACGACTACTACACCACCGTGCGCACCCTGGAGGCGATCGGCCACCGCCCCGCCTTCGGCCTGAACTGGGACCCGTCCCACATGGTCTGGCAGGACCTGGACCCGGTCGGGTTCATCCTGGACTTCAAGGACCGGATCTACCACGTCGACTGCAAGGACACGCGCATGCGCGTGGGCGACGGCCGCAAGGGCCGCCTGTCCTCGCACCTGGCGTGGGCGGACATGCGCCGCGGCTGGGACTTCGTCTCGACGGGGCGCGGCGACGTGCCCTGGGAGGACTGCTTCCGGGCGCTGAACTCGATCGGGTACGACGGGCCCATTTCGATCGAGTGGGAGGACGCGGGGATGGACCGGCTGGATGGGGCTAGGGAGGCGCTCGCATACATCCGCAAGCTCAACTCCATCACCCCGCCGACGGCCGCCTTCGACGCCGCCTTCTCGACGACGTAAGGGCTTTCACGAGGGGGGTGCTGCGCTCCTCGGGATTCCCGACAGCGCCTCCCCTCGGACCCCTCCCCTCGCCGGCGCCCGCCCGTTGCCCGGTTACCGGCTTGGCCTGCTGGAGCCCGCCCCGAGCGGTCCTCGCTGTCGCTCGGGCTGCGTCTGATGGGCTTGAGGCTCCGTCCCAAGCCCCGAGGCGAGAGACTCCCGCCCCTCGCGCACCCCGGCGTCGGCCGAGGGCGAAGTGGTCCCAGATACTATGTGGGAAGGCCGCTTATCCTTTCACCGCGACCGCCGCGATGAAAGGATACGGATTATCCTTTCATCGCGGCTGGCAGCGTGTAAGGATAATCGCCGTGGCGACGTACCTTGAGGCTTCATGGCCTGCGGCATGGGATGCCCCGGGCAAGCGAGACCGGCGCGGGGGCGTCTATCGCCCGTACCTGCCGGATCCTCTGATAGGCCGGAGCATCATCGTGTCCCCGGACATCGCGCAGGACGCCGCCAAAGCTGAAGGGCTCGTTCAACGACTCGTCACCCACTCTGCCGGTCATGGTGTGGATGGTCTTGCGCGCTTTCTGCTCCGATCTGAAGCGATCGCCTCGTCACGCATAGAGGGTCTCCAGACCTCGCCGCAGCAGGTCGCTCTCGCAGAACTGGCTGCTCACGAGACAGGGGTGTCAAGGGGATTTACGGCGACGGCGGCTCTGGTGGCCAACAACGTGACGGCGTTGCGGCGGGCGGTTACCGAGCTTGTCGGTGTCGAGGCGGTTTCCACGGCTGACATCGTCGCTCTGCATACCGCGTTGCTGCCCGACGAGAAACACCACGGCTTGCGGGAGGTGCAGAACTGGGTGGGCGGTGGGGATTGGCATCCGCTCGACGCTGAGTTCGTTCCTCCACCTCCTGAGCATGTCCGGCCGTTGATGGACGATCTTGTCTCGTACATGAACACGGCGGAGCACGCACCTCTGATTCAGGCGGCGCTGGCACATGCGCAGTTCGAGACAATCCACCCCTTCACGGATGGAAACGGCAGGGTCGGTCGAGCGCTGGTGCACACCGTTCTCGCTCGGCGCGGTCTCACGCCCCATGCGATCCTTCCGATTAGTCTCGTGCTGCTCACGCGGTCGGATGCGTACATTGACGGTCTCACGGCGTACAGGTACGCAGGGGACCCTCATTCGGCGGAGTCCCAGCAGGGTTCCAATACGTGGTTGCGGGTCTTTCTCGCGGCCGCTGCCACTGCTGTCGAGCAGGCGGAAAGGTTTGCTGACGAACTCGACGAACTGCACAGCGAATGGCTGGAAAGACACCGTCGCTACCGGGAATCTCAGGGCTTGCGGGCATCCCCCAGGGCTGATTCGGCCGTCGCTCGCCTGCTGAATCTCCTGCCCGCGGTGCCACTCGTGACCGCTCGTACAGTGCAGTGCCTGCTCTCGGTCACGCATCCCGCCGCGCGGCAAGCCTTGGAAGAGCTGGCGGGGGCCGGCATTCTGCACCCCAAGCAGGTCGAGAGGAACACCAGAGGGTATCTCGCCCGCGAGATCTTCGATCTGCTGACGCTGACCGAGCGCCGCCTGGCGAGCACTCGGTGGGACACTCGTGAGTCACCGCCTGGACGAATCGTGCCTGCCCGCCCGCAGCGCTGAGCGCCTCAACGGGGGCCGTACAGCCGGATGTCGAGGTCCAGGTCGCCCAGCTTCTCCCGGATGAGTGCCCGCACCTCCGGCCAGGCGAGCCCGCCGTGCCCGCAGCCCAGGGGTGGGATCGCGACACTCCCGAGGCGCAGTTCGACCAGCAGTCGCGCCAGGTCGTCCAGCCCTGAGGCGATGTCCGGCAGCTTGGACTTCTGGCGCCAGTGGCGTTTGGTCGGGAAGTTGAGCACCCACCGATCGCCGCCGCCGAGCCGTACGGGGAGGACGTGCCCGATCCGCATGCGGCCGTCGGCGCACGCCTGCGCGTACGCGGCGAACATCTCGGGGAACGCCTGCTTGAACTCCAGGGCGATCCCCTTGCCCATCACCCCTACGGTGTTGACCGCGTTGACGAGGGCTTGCGCGTCGTCTTGGAGCAGGTCGCCGGTGGTTTCCGTGATCAAGGAAGCTCTCCCGCAGCTCGAGGTGTCCGAACACCAGAACTAGCAGGCGACCCCGACAAGGCTTGGCATGAGTCGCGTAAGCCCACCGTCGTCCTCAGGCCGGTCGGCGCAGCGCCGGCTCGACCGCGCGCACCATGGACATGACGCGCTCGACGACCTCCTGCTTCTCGCCCACAGGCGCCGCATACTCGATCACGTCCCAGGCCGTGGCCTCGCCGACCGTGTGGAGCAGCGTCCACGCCGCCAGGTAGACGGATGCCAGGCAGCCGCCCGCGGTCGCGATCGCGCCCTCCGCATGGAACGGCGCGTCCAGCACTCTTCGACCCAGGGCCGCGTGACGGTGTCGGTGCAGGCGGTTCGCCCGAGGGTCTCGCCGTTGACATATTGACCTCGGGTCATTATTAATGACCTAAGGTCAATAACAAGGGAGCGCAGATGCCCAACGCAACAGACAGCGAGACGTCCGGTCTCCACCTGGTCAGCAAGCTGCTCGACCCCGCGTCGCGGCCGGACCCGTACCCGATCTACGCCGACTTCCGCGCCCGCGGCCCGCTATGGATCGAGGAGATGTCCTCGCTGGTGGTGACGGGTTACCGCGACTGCGAGACGCTGCTGCGCGACCCGCGGCTCAGCGCCGAGCGGTGGCGGTTCTTCCAGGCCGATGGGGCAGCCGACCCGTACCCCCCGGACGCTCCCTCCTCGGTCCGGCGGCCGTGGTTCCTCTCCCTGGACCCTCCGGACCACACCCGGCTGCGGCGCCTGGTCAGCAGCGCGTTCACCGCCCGTACCGTCGCCCGGATGGAGGACTCCGTCACGCGGCTGGTCGACGAGTTCCTCGACCGCGCGGCCGAGGGGGAGACGTTCGACGTGGTGTCCGGCCTCGCCTACTCGCTGCCGGTGACGGTCATCTGCCGGATGCTTGGCGTCCCGCAGGCTGACGAGCGGCTGTTCCACGGGTGGTCCGCCCGGCTCACCCGGCTGCTCGACGGGTTCTCCAACCCCGACGACGGGAACGAGGACAATCCGGAGTGGGTGCGTGGCATGGTCGACATGCACCTGTACGTCAACGAGCTCGTCGCCGAACGGCGCCGGAGCCCGCGCCGGGACGACCTGATCTCCGAGCTGCTCGCCGCAGAGGACGGCGGTGACGTGCTCAGCCATGACGAGCTGGTCTCCACGATCGTGCTGCTGCTGGTGGCGGGGCACGAGACGACGGTCAACCTGATCGCCAACGGCGTGCTCGCCCTGCTGCGGCACCCCGGCCACCTCGCCGCCCTGCGCGCCGACCCCGGCACGGCGGCCGCGGTCGTCGAGGAGACCCTGCGCTACGACTCGCCCGTCCAGCTCACCGCCCGGGTCGCCCGCGAGGACCTGCTCGTCGGGACGGCGAAGGCGCCCGCGGGCAGCCTGATCATCCTGCTGCTGGCCGCGGCTCACCGGGACCCTGAGGCGAACCCGGACCCGGACCGGTTCGACCCGGCCCGCGAGCAGGTGCGGCATCTGGGCTTCAGCTTCGGCCCGCACTTCTGCCTCGGCGCGCCGCTGGCCAGGCTCGAAGGCCGGGTGGCGCTGGCCGCGTTCGCCCGGCGCGTCCGGGAGCCCGAGCTGGTCGCCGACCCGCCGCCGTACCGGGAGCACGTCAACCTCCGCGGCGTCAGCGAGCTCCTCATCTCCCATGCGGGAGTGACGAGATGACGGGCTCGTACGACCTCTGAGGCGGCCCGCACGGTCGGCTAACCTGATGCGATGGTGACCTCCAGGAGCCGGCGCCGCCTTTCCCCTGAGGCCAGGCGCAGCGAACTCATCGACGCCGCCATCCGGCTCCTGGACTCCGGGCAGGACGTGACCAACTGGGTCCGAGCCGTCACCGCCGAAGCCGACGCCGCCAAGGGCACTTTCTACGTCTACTTCTCCTCCTGGGAGGAGATGATCGCCGCGGTACGGGACCGCGTGCTCCAGGGCTATGTGGACCGGTTCAACCGGCTCGCCGAATCCACCGAGCCGATCGACTGGTGGGCCACCCTCGACGCCGAATGCGCGGCGGCCGTCGATGTCATCGCCCGGCCCGGCGGGCTCCACACCGCCGTCTTCCACTCCCACCCCGGGCCCGCGTCCGCGGACGAAGGGCGGCGGGACACCATCGCCGCCATCGCCAAGGCGCTGCAGCGGGGCATGGACGACGGCGCGTTCCGCCAGGTGGACCCGCATATCGCGGCCACGCTGCTGTTCACCGTCCTGCACGGCGCCGCGGACGCGATCGCCGCGGGGGAGCAGCTGCAGCCCTGGCTGGCGGCCGTGCGCGACCTCACCCGCCACTGGCTCGCACCACCGCCGAAGGAGTGAGAGGGGCGGACGCGGCGGCCCCCCTCACTCGGAACGGCGGAACAGCGGAACAGCGGAACAGGGTCAGTCCATGACGACGATCTGGCGGAGGACCTCGCCGCCCCGCAACGCCGCCACCGCGTCGTTCAGGTCAGACAGGCGGATGCGGGCGCTGATCATCGACTCCAGGTCCAGCTTGCCAGCCTTGTGGAGCTTGGCGAAGTAGGGGAAGGCATGGCGCACGTCCGCCTCCCCGTACAGGCTGGACAGCAGGTTCTTGCCCTCGAACAGCAGGCTGAACGCCGAGATCGACACCATGTCGTCCACCGCGCCCGCCCCGACCACGATGACGTCGCCGCCCTGCCGGGTGATCTGCCAGGCGCTCTGGATGGTGGCCGCCTTGCCGACCACCTCGAAGCCGTAGTCGAAGCCGGTGCCGGCGGTGAGCTCGTTCAGGGCGTCGGGGACCTGCTCCGGGGTGACGGCGTGCGTGGCGCCGACCTTCTTGGCCAGCTCGTGCTTGGACTCCAGCGGGTCGACCGCGAGGATCGTCCGGGCGCCGGAGAGGCGGGCGCCCTGGATGACCGACAGGCCGACGCCGCCGCAGCCGATCACCGCGACCGTGGAGCCGGGGCGGACCTTCGCGGTGTTGATCGCGGCGCCCACGCCGGTCGTGATGCCGCAGCCGATCAGGGCCGCCGCCTCCCACGACACGTCCTCGTCGATCTTGATCGCGCCCTGCCACGGCACGACGATCTCCTCGGCCCAGGTGCCGCACCCGGCCATCCCGTACGCCGTCGCCCCGTCGCCGCCGAACCGGAAGTTGCCCTTGCTGAACGCCTCGACCACGTACTTGATGCACAGGTACGGCTGGCCGCCCAGGCACAGGTCGCACTCCTGGCAGCCGGGACGCCAGTTGATGACCACGTGGTCGCCCGGCTTGAGCGAGGTGACGTGCTCGCCAACCTCGACCACCTCACCCGCGCCCTCGTGCCCGAGCACCAGCGGCACGGGCTGCGGCAGTACGCCGGTCATGGCCGACAGGTCCGAGTGGCAGACGCCCGTAGCCTTGATCCGTACGCGTACGTCCGCCGGCCCGACGGGGGCCAGGGTGACGTCGTCGCGGATGTCCAGCTTGTCGTTGCCTACGGCGTGCAGGATCGCGGCGCGCATGGGGTTCCTCCTCCGGCTGGTGCCTAGCGGGGCTATTCCTCTAGGGAAAGGGCGGCTTTGGGGCAGGACCTGACGGCGTGGCGGACGCGGTCCCGCATCTCGGGGGGTGGTTCTGGCAGCAGGATGTGGAGCTGGTCGTCGTCGTCCACCTCGAACACCTCCGGCGCGAGCCCCATGCACACGGCGTTGGCCTCGCAGACCAGCTCGTCCAGCTTGACTCTCATGCGAGCCTCCTGTGATCCCATGAGACCACTTTGGTGTACTCCACGACGTACGCAACTCGCTTGCGCCCGGTCTGCTCCACGTACGGGCGCAGCAGTTCGTCCGGTACGCCCGGAGTCATCCGCCGGGCGACCATCATCCCGATGTCCATGACGCGGTCGCGGTCGTCCACCCGTTCGGCGTTCCCGTACACCAGGACGCCCCGGAGCTCGGAGTAGTCCTCGCCCGTCTCGATCAGGCAGCTCACCCGGGGGTCACGGGCAAGATTGTGGGCCTTCTGGGCTTTGGCGTAGGTCCAGAAGGTGATGCGTCCCTTGTCGAGCCCATAGAACATCGTCACCAGATGGGGGGTGCCGTCCGCGTTGATGGTGGCCAGCTGCAGCTTGCGCGAGCTCTCCAGGAAGGCGGTGACGTCGTCGTCCGACATGGCGATGCGAGCGCGCTGATTCACGTTGTAAGTAGAACAGGTTTCAGAACGGGCCTGCAAGGGTCCCCTGGAATGTTGTTCGGTTCGGCTAGGCTGCATCCCCATGACGATGCCGTCAGAGCTGCTCTACGCAGCTAAGCACGCCAAGGGATTCATGCCGCACAACGAGGGTCTGGCCCTGTACGAGGCCGCCTGCCAGTACGGGAAGCTGGGCCCCGTCTGCGAGATCGGCACGTACTGCGGGAAGTCGGCCGTCTATCTCGGCGCGGCGGCCAGGCAGGCCGGGTCGGTGGTCGTCACCGTGGACCACCACCGGGGCTCCGAGGAGATCCAGCCCGGGTGGGCCCATCACGACCCGACGCTGGTGGACCCCCGGTTCGGGAAGATGGACTCGCTGCCGACGTTCAGGTCCACGATCGCGGCCGCCGGGCTCGAGGACGAGGTGATCGCGATCGTCGGCCGGTCGGAGCGGGTCGCCGCCCTCTGGAGGACGCCTCTGGGGATGTTGTTCATCGACGGCGGGCACTCCGAGGAGCCGGTGACCCGCGACTACGAGGGCTGGGCGCCGCACGTCATGGAGGGCGGGGCGCTCGTCTTCCACGACATCTACCCCGACCCGGCCGACGGCGGGCAGGCGCCGTACCGGATCTACCAGCGGGCGGTGCGGTCGGGCGCCTTCACCGAGGTGTCGGTGGAGGGCTCGCTCCGCGTGCTGGAGCGCGTCGGCCCCGGAATCTAGTCAGCTGCGGTGGCGCTGGCTCCAGGACCGGCGGGTCTGGGTCTGCCAGCGCTGGAAGTCCTCGTGCGTGTGCGCCTCGTGCCCGAGCAGGAGGAGCGCCTGGTCGGTCCACGAGGCGGCCTCCTCCGGTTCGGCCCCGGCCAGGATCGGCACGGCCTGCGCCGCGTGGTCCGGCAGCGTGCCTGACCGCAGCCGGGCGGCGACGGCGAACGCGCACCCCTGGGCCAGCTGGGCGCGGAACCCGTCGGCTCCAGCGTGCTCGGTCAGCCACCACAGCTCGTCGGTCTCGGCCCCGCCCGTGTACGTCGCCGCGAACCCGATCCCGCTCCACAGGTCGCCCCGCCGTCCCGCCGGATATCCACCGATCCTGGCGGCGACGTCGTCGGGCGAGGCGCTGTCGTGGTACCAGAGCAGCCGCCCCAGCCCCTGGTCGAACACCGCGCAGTGCGCCCTGGTCAGCAGGTCGGGCATCGTGCGCTCGCCCACCATGCGGTCGGCCCTGACCAGGCTCCACTGGAACCCGAACCCGTCCACGGCCAGCCAGCGCAGCAGCGGATGGGCGCGCCGCGCGCCCCACAGGGGCCGCAGCCGCAGCAGGGCGTAGCCGCGACCGGCGCCGACGTAGGCGGCGTGGCGATGATGCTGGGCGGGGCCGGTGAGTAGCTCGTGAAGGCGCCGGCCCCGCGTCAGCGTGAGCAGGTCGAGCACGGTGCAGGCGGCGGCCGCCCCTTCGTAGCCGAAGGGCCGCTGCTCCGCCGATATTTCCTCGACCTTCTCGATCTCCCGGGACATCACCGCGTTGAAGCCGAAAACATACGACCTCTCGGCGTCGGTGAAGACCGCTCGGGAAGCTCCTCCTCTGAGCCGGAATCGTCGCCGGCCCAGATCGGACTCCAGCGGATCCTTGACCAGGAACCTCCGCAGCCCCCTCGCCCGGGACAGTGTCGGCTCGGTCCTGACCTGATCCAAGAACGAAGTTGTGCCCGTGTCGCCCACGCTTCCCCCGAAGACGCCTCGTACGAGTCACTCCGAAGCTAGTAAGCCCATTGCGCCGATCATCGGCGGCGCACCGGATTCCGGGGGCAAAGAACCCGCAAAAGCGCTTGTGCGGGGGCGGGGTCAGAGGTCGTCTCGGCGTACCAGGCCCGTGCCGGCGGCGCAGCCGCAGGTCTCCGGGTCGGACACCGACGTCCCCACGATGTCCCGGAACAGCCCGGACCCCGGCGTCAGCTTCAGCAGCGCGTCGGCGGCGAGCACGACGGCGGCGGCCGTGTAGCCGGATCGTTCGTGGGGGAAGTGCTTGCGGTTCGCGAACTGCCAGCCCGTCCAGTACGAGCCGTCCTCGTGCCGCAGATGCTGCACGTCCGTGAACAGCGTGGTCGCCTGCCCCCGCTCTCCCAGCGCGTCGAGCGCCAGCACCAGCTCGCACGTCTCCGCCCCCGTCACCCACGGCTGGTCGGACACGCACCGGATCCCGAGCCCCGGCACCACGAACGTGGCCCACTCGCGCTCCAGCAGCTCGAACGCCTGCTGCCCGCGCACCGCGCCGCCGAGCACCGGGTAGTACCAGTCCATGGAGAAGCGGCTCTTGTCCGCGAACGCCTCGGGATGCGCCGCCAGCACGTGCGCCAGCCGGTCGGCGGCCAGCTCCCAGTGCGGCTGCGGGTCGCCCAGGTGGTCCGCGAGCAGCACGCCGCAGCGCAGCCCCTGGTGGATGGAGGAGCACCCGGTCAGCAGCGCGAGCGTCGAGGCGACGCCGTGCGCGTCGCGCTCCCAGACGATCTCGCCCCGCTCGGTCTGCAGCCCCGCCACGTAGTCGAGCGCGGCCTTGACCATGGGCCAGTGCTCCTCGGTGAACGCCTGGTCGCCGGTCACGAGGTGGTGGTGCCAGAGCCCGGCGGCGACGTAGGCGGCGTGGTTGCTCTCGCCGCCCTGCTCCGTGGGCACGCCGTCGACCAGCTTCATCGGCCAGGAGCCGTCGGGGCGCTGGTGGCGGGCCAGCCACGCGTAGCCGCGCCGTACCGGCTCGGCGAGTCCGGCGATGGACATGGCCATCAGGCACTCGACGTGGTTCCACGCGTCGACGTGGCCTTCCGGCCACGGCACGCCGCCGTCGCCCTGCTGGATCGCCGCGATGCTCTCGGCCGTCCGCACGACCTCCGCGTGGGAGATCATGGCTTCCTGACGTAGAGGACCACGCTCTTGCCGATGATGGGGTTGAGCACGGCTTCGGCGATCCTGGTGGCGGCCGGGCGCTTCATGATGTCCCAGACCAGCAGCTCGTGGTACGCCTTGGCGAGCGGGTGGTCGTCGTTGCCCACGCCGACGGCGCATTTGATCCACCAGTACGGCGCGTGCAGGCCGTGGGCGTGGTGGTGGGGGCCGATCTCGAACCCGATGGACTTCAGCTTGGCCGACAGCTCAGCCAACGTATAAATCCGGACATGTCCCCCGGGGGCCGTGTGGTAGGCCTCGTCCAGCGCCCAGCAGATCCGTTCCGGCAGGAAGCTCGGAACGGTCACGGCCGCCGTGCCGCCCGGCTTGAGCACGCGGAAGAGCTCGCGCATGGCCGCCATGTCGTCCGGGATGTGCTCCAGCACCTCGGCCGCGATGACCCGGTCGAAGCTGCCGTCCTCGAACGGCATGTCCAGCGCCGTACCCTGGACGATCTGCCCGCTCGCCCCCGGCGGCACCTCGCCCGCCTTGTCCATCGCCGCGAACATGGCCGCCACGCCGTCCAGCTCCGCCTGGTCCATGTCGAACGCGATCACGTCCGCCCCCCGGCGCAGCGCCTCGAAGGCGTGCCTGCCGCCGCCGCAGCCCAGGTCGAGCAGGCGCACGCCGGGGCCGACGGGAAGCCGGGCGAAGTCGACGGTCAGCACTGGTCAGCCTCTCCTTTTGTGGTTCTCGATGGCCTCGAGGTACGCCTCGACGGTCCTCTTGGCCACGACGTGCCAGGTGTAGCGCTCCATGACGCGGTCGTATCCGGCCTTGCCCACGCGTTCGCGCTCCTCGGGGGAGTCGTGCAGGCGGCGCAGCACCGCGGCCAGCTCCTCGGGGTCGCCCGGGGCCACCTGGATGGCGGCGTCGCCCACGACCTCGGGCAGCGCCCCCGTACGGCTGGCCACCAGCGGCGTGCCGCAGGCCATGTGCTCGACGGCGGGCAGCGAGAAGCCCTCATAGAGGGAGGGGACGACCGAGATCTCCGAGGTGGCGATCAGCTCGCCCAGTTCGTCGTCGGAGATGCCGTGGACGAAACGCACCCGGTCTTCCAGCGACAGCTCCTGGACGAGCTGCTCGGTCGGGCCGCCGGGGGTGGGGCGGCTGACGACGGTGAGGTGCACGTCGCGCTCGGTGGCCAGCTTCGCGACCGCCCGCAGCAGCGTCGCGACGCCCTTCATGGGCGAGTCCGCGCTGGCCACTGCCACGATCGAGCCCTTGCGCTTGGGCTTGTCCGGGCGCGGGTGGAAATAGCGGGTGTCGACGCCGAGGGGGATCAGGCGCATGTTCGCCTGGGGGACGTTGAAGTCGCGGTGGATGTCGGCCAGCGACGACTCGCTGACGGTCAGGATCGGGCTCAGCCGGGGCGCGACGCGCGACTGCATCTTCACGAACCCGTACCAGCGGCGCAGGCTCAGCCGCTTCCCACCGGTGGCGGCCTCGAGCTCGATGCGGCGGTCGACGCTGATCGGGTGGTGGATGGTGCCGACCACGGGGAACATCCGCTGGATGCCCAGCAGGCCGTATCCGAGGGTCTGGTTGTCCTGCACGACGTCGAAGTCACCGATGCGCTTCTTCAGCTCGCGGTAGGCCCGCAGCGTGAACGTCAGCGGCTCGGGGAACCCCGCCGTCCACATCGTCCCGACCTCGAGCCAGTCGATCCAGTCGCGGTATTCGTGCAGCTTGGGCGTTCTGAACGGGTCCTCGTCGCGGTAGAGATCGAGGCTGGGGACCTCGCGCAGGATGACGCCCTCGTCCAGCTCGGGATAGGGCTGGCCGGAGAACACCTCGACGTGGTGCCCTAAGGCGACCAGCTCGCGGCTGAGGTGGCGAAGGTAGACGCCCTGACCGCCACAGGTGGGCTTGCTGCGGTAGGACAACAACGCGACTCGCAGCTTTCGCTCCCGCCGGGCTGGCTCTTCCACGACACCCCTTTCTCCGCCGGTAGGGCCCTTGAGACGGGCGTGTACCGTGAAGATGACCTTAGTCCGAGAAGGCTACCATTCGGTAGGTCGGGTGGAATTGTTCACAATTACGGTTAAACGTCGTGCGAACTGCGACGTTGCCGTGACCGAGCGTGGTTCGGTGGAACGGGTTCTAGGTGGCTTGGTGCCCTATCTGGGTGCTTAGCTGTACATTCCGTCCCAAACAGATTGCTATACGCGATAGCTGGAGGACCCTTGGCCAGGCGAGCTCTGATCACCGGCATCACCGGCCAGGACGGTTCTTACTTGGCGGAGCACCTGCTCGAGCAGGGGTACGAGGTGTGGGGGCTGGCCCGTGGGCAGGCGAACCCTCGTGTGTCCAGGATGCGCAAGCTGCTCTCGGATGTGCAGGTGGTGCGGGGGGATCTGCTGGACCAGGGGTCCCTGATCTCGGCGGTGGAACGCGTTCGGCCCGACGAGGTGTACAACCTCGGGGCGATCTCGTTCGTGCCGATGTCGTGGGAGCAGGCGGAGCTCACGGCCGAGGTGACCGGGATGGGCGTGCTGCGCATGCTGGAGGCGATCCGGGTGTGCTCGGGGGTGTCGCGGGGCTCGGGCGCCTCCCGACAGATCCGCTTTTATCAGGCTTCATCCTCTGAGATGTTCGGACAGGTCAGCGAGACGCCGCAGAACGAGCGGACCGCCTTCCACCCGCGCTCGCCGTACGGGGTGGCCAAGGCGTACGGGCACTTCCTCACGCAGAACTACCGCGAGTCGTACGGGATGTTCGCCGTGTCCGGGATCCTGTTCAACCACGAGTCGCCGCGCCGGGGGGCCGAGTTCGTCACCAGGAAGGTGTCACTGGGGGTGGCCCGGATCAAGCTGGGGCTGGCCAGCGAGCTGCGGCTGGGGAACCTGGAGGCGCGGCGGGACTGGGGGTTCGCCGGCGACTACGTGAAGGCGATGCACCTGATGCTGCAGGCCGCCAATCCCGAGGACTACGTCATCGGGACGGGGCGGATGAAGTCGGTCAGGGAGCTGGTGGAGGCGGCGTTCACGGCCGCGGGGCTGGACTGGGAGCGGTACGTGGTGACGGACCAGACGCTGCACCGGCCGGCCGAGGTGGACCTGTTGTGCGCGGACCCGAAGAAGGCGCGGGCGCAGCTGGGGTGGGAGCCGAGCGTGTCGTTCGACGACCTGGTGGCGATGATGGTCGAGTCGGATCTGCGGCTGCTCTCGGACGGAGGTGATCCCGACCAGGACAGCTCCTGGCCGTGACGTCCGTTCTTCACGGCGGGCCTGTGATGGCCTGGCGGTAGGTGCCCGGGGTCAGACCGAAGTAGCGGGTGAACCAGCGGGTCAGGTGGCTCTGGTCGGCGAAGCCCGTCGCGGTGGCCGCCTCGCTGATCGCCGTGCCGCCGGCGATCAGCGTACGGGCCGCTCTGAGCCTTAGCTGTCGCTGGTAGTCGCTGGGGGACAGCCCGTACTCCGAGTGGAACGCCCGGTAGACCGCGTAGCGGCTGGTGCCCGTGGCCCTCGCCAGGTCGTCGCTCGTGAGATCGTCTCTGAGGCGGTCGTGGAGGAGCTGCCTGGCCTGCCGCGCGACCCTCGCCGACCTTCCGGCCCTGCCGTCCGGGCGGATCGGGGTCGTGGCCGCCCGCCGTACGATCGCCGCGACCGTGGCCGTGAGCAGCTCGTCGCGCCGCAGGGCCGTCGCGTCGGCGCTCAGGAGCGCCGTGTGCAGGGAGCGCAGCGCGCCCGCCAGGACGGGATCCTCGACCACGGGCGCGGCGAACAGGGGCAGGCCCAGGCGGCGGCCCGTCGCGTCCGTCAGGGCGTTCGTCACGAGCTCGGGACCGATGTGGACGATCCGGTACGTGAAGCCGTGCGCGTTCGTGGCGTGGCCATCGTGGGGGTCCTCCGGGTTGAACGCCATGACCATGCCCGCCGAGCTCGTGTGGGCCGAGCCGCGGCAGGTGAACGACTGCGCACCGGTCTCGGTGACCCCGAACGAGTAGGTCTCGTGGCTGTGCCGGTGGTACACGTGCCGCTCGAAGTGGGCATGCATGGCCTCCACCGGCCGGTCGGGCGACCGCCAGTATCGGGACCAGTCATGCGCCATCCATCCATTGTCCCTACGGCCATTGACAAACCAAATTTTTACGTAAAGGATTGTTTTTGCGATGAGAGAGGTCCTGTACCTGGAAGAGATCGAGCAGGCCGAGGCCCTGCTCAAGCCGCAGCGCGTGGAAGTGCTGCGGCAGCTGGCCGAGCCGCGTACGTGCTCGGAGGTCGCCGAACGGCTCGGCCAGACGCCGCAGCGGGTCTACTACCACGTCAAACGGCTGGTCGAGGCGGGTCTCGTGGACCTCGTGTCCGAGCGCAAGGTGCGCGGGATCCACGAGGGCATCTACCAGGCCGGTGCGCGCTCGTACTGGCTGTCACCCCGGCTGGTGGGCCGCATCGGGCTGCGCAAGGCGCGTGACGAGCTGAGCCTCGGTTACCTGCTGGATCTCATGGAGGAGGTCCAGTCGGACATCGCGGCGCTCGACAGGAGCGCGCCAGAGCTGCCGTCGATCGGGTTGTCGGGGGAGATCCGCGTGCGTCCCGAACAGCGTCAGGAGTTCCTGAACGATCTGCAGACGATGCTGCAGGGGCTGTTCGCGCGGTACGGCGGGGCGGAAGGGGACGCGTTCAAGCTCGCCGTCGCCTGCTATCCGAACGCCACCACCGAAACCCCCGCAGACCACCCCGAGCCCGGCGCCGGCGGCCCGACGGACCAGCCATCAACCGACTAACCCCGAACTCGCCAAAAGGAGAAGATGACGATGACCGAGCCCATGACGCTTCGTGCCCGCATCCACGCGCCCGTCAAGGACGTGCGCCACGCGCTCACCGACCCGGCCGCGCTGCGGATCTGGCTGGCCGAGCAGGCCGAGGTGGAGCTGCCCGACCGGTTCGGGTTCTGGGGGCGTACCACGCCTGAGGGGGACGCGCCGCACCAGCGGCTGCTGCACGCGGACGAGCGCACGGTGCGCTTCGCGTGGATGCTGGACGGCGAGGAGACGACCACCGAGTTAAGGCTGGAGGAGGACGGGGACGCGACGATCCTGACGTTGTCGCAGACGCACTTCGACTTCCAGGATGTGATCACGGGCAAGAGCATCCGGGGCGTGCTGGAGACGTACTGGTGCCTGTCCATCGCCAACCTGGCCGAGCACCTCGAAGGGCGCGAGCTCACACCCAAGATCGACTTCTGCTCCGTGGACCTGCGTGCCCAGGTCACCATCGACGCCTCGCCGGAGAAGGTGTTCGAGTCGCTGATCGACTCGGAGGCGGTGACGCGGTGGTTCGGGTTCCCGATCGAGATCGAGCCGTACGTGGGCGGGCGCTTCGCGATGGGCGGCCTGGCCAACGACCCCAACCCGGCCAAGGTGCTGGAGCTCGAGCCCGGCAGCAAGTTCTCCCTGGACTGGGGCGCCCCGGGAGTCGGCACGTGGGAGCTGGAGGGCTCCGGCGGGCAGACGCGGCTGACGCTGGTGCAGAGCGGGTTCGACACGGCGCGTCCGCCGTACGCGGCGTGGGGCGGGATCCTGTCGGGCATCGCGGAGCTGCGGCGCTACCACGAGGTGCCGGACTGGCAGCCGGTCTTCATGAGCTGACGCTTCCGCACCAGCGTTCAAGACAGGTGAGGGCGGGACGTGGAGACTTGTGGCCATGCGTTTCGACACCAAGATCGGCATCGTGGTCCGCGCGGATCTGGCCGCATGGCAGAAGCTCAACGTCACCGCCTTCCTGTCCAGCGCGGTGGCGGGCGGGGTGCCGGGGCTCATGGGGGAGCCGTACGAGGACGGGTCCGGCAATTCGTACCTGCCGATGCTGCGCCAGCCCGTACTCGTCTACACGGCCGACTTGGAGGGGCTCCGGGGCGTCCGGGAGAAGGCGGTGGGGCGGGGGATGGATGTGGCCGTCTACATCGAGGAGATGTTCAAGACGGGGCACGACGCGGACAACCGGGCGGCTGTGCGGGCGGTGGAGGCCGGCGAACTGGCGCTGGTGGGGGTGGCGGTTCATGGGGGGAAGAACGGCGTGGACAAGGTCCTGAAGGGCCTCTCCCTACACCCCTGACCCCACCTCCACCACAACTCCCAGGCCACCGCCACTCCCGCTCTCCACAGCCCAGCCCTCACCGACACAGCGCCACGCGCTCCGGCAACACCCCCGCCCCCCTCCACCACAACTCCCAGGCCACTGGCACTCCCGCTCTCCACAGCCCCAGCCCTCGCCGACACAGCGCCACGCGCTCCCGCAACACCCCACCCCCTCCCCTCAACCCTGCCGCACTACATCGGCCCTTCCCCGGCGGTCCCGGCTCTTCCCTGGCCGTCCGGCTCTTCCCCGCCCGTCTGTTCCCGCGCCTGGCCCTTCCCGCGTCCGTCTCATCCCCCGCCGGCCCTTCCCCGGCCCAGCCCTTCCCCGCGCCTGGCCCTTCCCCGGCCCGGCTCTTCCCAGCCCGACTCCTCCTGGCCGGACACCCGTAACGGGCCACCTCTGGCCGGCACCTCCTGGATCGGCGCCTCCAGGTCCGGGCACCTCGTGCCGGGGCACGCCCTGCCCGGGCACCTCCCCGCCGGGCATCTCCCTGCGGGGCACCTCGTTACCGGGCACCTCGTTACCGAGTACCTCGGCCGGGTGCTCCTGGTCCGGCATTGCTTGACCGAACCGGGCACTCCTTGGACCCGACCCCGTGATCGGGCGTCGGGCACCCTCGGCCCGGCGGCGCCTGCCGAACCGCGCGGGCGCCTGCCGCACCGCAGCGGCGCCTACCACCGCGGGGATGGCGGCACCGGGTGCCATCCCACGGCGCTGATGGCCGTCCCGGACCCTGTGGATAACCTCACCCCATCCACAGAACCCCATTCGGCCACCCGCCACCGAGCCCCGCCATAGCACCCTGGGCGCCATGCACCGCCGACACCACCCCACCCCTCTCTCCACGCCCAGCGGCCCTCCAGCACCCGCGGCACTCCCTCCCGGAGCTGTAGCCCCCAAAAGAGAAGCACCGACACCCGAGGCAGCACCCCCAACAGAGCCACCTCCAACCCAGGAAAAGACCGATCGCGCGCTCCCAAAGACGCAGACGCCACCCACCCCACCATCGCTCGCCGAACGGACCGCCCGCATCACCCGAGCGATCCCCCAGGCCGTCGTCTGCCGCCAGACCGCCGCCCACCTCTGGGGCCTGAACGTCCTGTACACCCCAGAAGCCGACTGGCCCATAGAACTGACCGCCCCAGGCCACCTGGCTCTCCCAGGCTGCGTCACCTACCCGGCACCGCTCCCACCCGAAGACATCACCATGCACAAGGGAGTCCGCCTCACCACCATGGAACGCACAGCCCTCGACTGCGCCCGCTGGCTGCCCCGCATGGAGGCGGTGGCGATCCTCGACCAGTTCGCACGCCGGGGCATCGATCTCGAAGCTCTATGGCACCGCCCGCTCAACTCCTGGCGCCTACGCGACACCCTCGGCCTCGCCGACAGAGGCGCAGCCTCACCCAGGGAGAGCTGGCTCCGGGTCATCCTCGTGGAAGGCGGCCTCCCCAGACCCACCACCCAGATCCGGGTCGAACTGGACGACGACCGATTCGCGTACCTCGACCTGGGCTGGGAGGAGTTCAAGGTCGCAGTCGAGTACGACGGCCAGGAGCATCACACCTCACCAGCCGACCAGCAACGCGACGCGGACCGCCGCGAGGAGCTTCGCCGCCGCGGCTGGCGTGTGATCGCCGTCCGCCGAGACGTCATCCCCGGCCAGATCGCCGACCTCCTCCATCACGTGGCCAACGCCCTGATCGAATGCGGCTGGCAGCCCGGCCCGGAGCGCACCAACCACATCCTCCGCCGCATCCGAGCCGCCCGCCGCCGCTCCCGCTTCCGATTAATCACCCACCACCACTCCAACCCACCACGCCGGATGCCGGTTGGTCGCCCGTCTCGTACGTTGCCCAGGCGCCCCGCGCCGGGTTGATGGCCGGGCGCCGTGCCCAAACGTCAGCCGGGCGTCACGCTGCAGTGTCGGCCGGGTGTCACGCCGCAGTGTCGGCCGGGTGTCACGCCGCAGGGTCGACCAGGCGTCACGCCGCAGTGTCGGCTGGGCGTCACGCCAAGCGTCACGTTGTGGCGTCGGCCGTATGTCATGCCGGAGCCCTGGTCGGGCGTTCGCCGCGGAACGTCGGCTGAGCCGGGATGACCGGCAATAAGCCGTTGTGGTGAGTAGTGACAAGGGTGGAGCGGATTGCCTGCGGTTGGCTGCCGCCAGGGGTCAGCCGACCGCGACAGGAAGTTCCTTGATGCCGTTGATGAAGTTCGAGCGAAGCCGGCGCGGAGGCCCTGTCTGGCGAAGCTTGGGGCGTCGGCGGGCCAGTTGTTCGAAGAGGACCCGGAGTTCGAGCTTGGCCAGGTGGTTGCCCAGGCAGAAGTGGGCGCCGCCGCCACCGAAGCCGATGTGCGGGTTCGGGTCACGGGTGATGTCGAAGACCTCGGGGTCGGAGAAGACCGAGGGGTCGCGGTTGGCGGCGGCGTAGAAGACCACGACCTTGTCGTCGGCCTTGATCTCCTGCCCGCCCAGCACCTGGTCGGTGGTGGAGGTGCGGCGGAAGAGGTTGACCGGGGAGACCCAGCGCACGATTTCGTCGGCTGCGGTCTTGGCGAGGGTGGGGTCGGCGACCAGGCGGGCCCACTGGTCCGGGTGCTCGAAGAGGGTGAGCATGCCGCCGGAGGCCGCGTTGCGGGTCGTCTCGTTGCCGGCGACCGCCAAGAGGAGGATGAACAGGTTGAACTCGTCCTGGTCGAGCGTCTCGCCGTGCTCGTTGGGCTGGAGGAGCTTGGTGACGATGTCGTTCTTCGGGGTGCCCTTGCGCCGTGTCGCGAGTTCGTTGGCGTAGGCGTAGACCTCCATGGCGGCGGCCGAGCCCACCTCGGGAGTTTCCGAGTAGTCCGGATCCTGGCTGCCGATCATCCGGTTGGACCAGGTGAAGAGCTTGTCGCGGTCGGCCACGGGCGCGCCGAGCAATTCGCAGATCACGTACAGGGGAAGAGGCGCGGCGACTTCGGTGACGAAGTCGATCTCGCCGGTGCACTTGTCTAAGAGGTCGTCGCAGATGTCGCGGATGTGGTCTTCGAGGGCACCGATCGTGCGCGGAGTGAAGCCGCGGTTGACCAGGGAACGCCGTCTCGTGTGCTCGGGCGGGTCCTGGTTGAGCATCATGTGGCGCTGGAGATCGATCTGTTCCTGGGTCAGCTCTTCGAACAGGGCGAGCTTCTTGTACGAGGAGAACCGGTCGGAGTGCCGCGATACATGGACAACGTCCTCGTATCGGGTGACGGCCCAGAATCCGGGCTCGCCCTCGTGCCAGTGGACGGGCGAGTTCGCGCGGAGCCAGGCGAGCTGCTCGTGTGGTGGTCCGGTGGTTGCGTAAATGTCCCTGTCGACGAGGTTGATGTGCACCAGATTCACCCTCTTGATCAAGCGCTTGGTTACATGCTACTTGAAACGTGTTCTATTACGTCCCTGTACGACCGTCAAGGGGCAATGTAGTGGCGAAATGGCTCCACAAGGAGTCCACCGACGTCGGGCATTCGTCGGGCGATGCGGCTTGCACCAGGTCCCTGCGGTGTCTGACGACGACGGCCTGACTAGGTGGCGGGGAACGCTTGAGTCGCCGCCGGTCTCTGCGCGAGTCATCGACCGTCTGAGTGTGAGTCATCGACCGTCTGCGTGTGAGTTATTGCCCGTCTGTGTGTGAGCCCTCGGCCACCCGTGTACGAGCCTCGGCTGGTTTTAGCGCGCGACACGGCCTCCCCGTGTGCTCGATATGGTCGGCTCGCCGCCCGATATGGCTGGCCTGGCGTGTGCCACACGGTCGGCCTGCGTGCCTGATACGGCTAGCTGCGTGCTGGGTGTGGCCGGTGTGCGTGCCGAACGGGTCATGCGCCTGCGCGACGCTGCCGGCCTGCGTGCCAGCTAAGTCGGCTCGTGTGCCCGATAGGTCGACCGTGTGGCTAATTCGGCTGGGTGCGGCAGGCCTGTGTGCCGGAGACGGTCGGTGTGTCTGCGTGAGACGGTCCCTCCGTGCCCGATGGGGGGCAGCCCGCACACTCGGTACGGGCGGCCTGCGTGTTGGGTGTGGTCCCGCCTACTCGGCCCCGCGCCGTCCCGTTGGGGCATCGCCTCGTGTCCCCCCGTCAAGGCATGGCCTCCTGCCAGGGTCTCGCGCTGCGTCGCTCTGTCCGGGTCTCCGCTCGTGCCGCCCCGTTAGGGTCTCGCCCTGCGTTACCCCGTCAGGCTCTCGCTCCGGCGCCGTCCCGGCCAGGGTCTCGCCCTGCGTCGCTCCGTCCGGGTCTCCGCTCGTGCCGCCCCGTCAGGGTCTCGCCCTGCGTCACCCCGTCAGGGTCTCGCGCTGCGCCGTCCCGGCCAGGATTTCGCTTTGCGCCGCCCGTCAGGGGCTCGTTCTGCATTGCCCCGTCCGGGTCTCCGGTCGTGTCGTCCCGTCAGGGGCTCGCTCTGAGTTGCCCCGGCAGGACCTCGGGCTGAGTTGTGGTGGGGGGCGAGGCCCTTGCTTGGTTGCTGGTCGTGGGGGGCGTTGGCGGGGGCGGATGCTTGCGGTCAGCGGTGGACGTGGTGAGAAGGAGGGGTGGGCTTGGGGGTGGGTTTACCTCCGATGTATTTGGGGGCGTTAATTCGTGTATGTGAATGCAGCCATCGGAGCGGTAAAGTCGCTTCACAGGCGTTGGCCATCCCTAGGGGGTGTCTTTCGAGGTCACGGATCGGATGTATCCGTCTTGTCGCCCTTGACACACTCTGCCCGATCGCACGAGCATCGTGAATCGAGACATCCGATGTATATGTGAAGGATGCGGTGTGAAGCTGCTGCGAGTAGGACCTGTCGGCCAGGAACGTCCGGTGGTCATGGATGACGCCGGTGACCTGCGCGACATCGGAGAGCCCGAGATCGACGGGGCTTTCCTCGCTTCCGGGGGAGTGGCGCGCGTCCGGGACACGCTCGAGCGCGGTGCCCTGCCCGTCGTCGACGCCGAAGGGCTGCGGATCGGCGCACCGATCGCTCGTCCAGGAAAGATCGTTTGCATCGGCCTGAACTACAGCGACCACGCCGCCGAGTCCGGGCAGGATGTGCCGGCCGAGCCGGTCGTGTTCATGAAGGCCGCGAACACCATGGTCGGCCCGTACGACGAGGTGCTCGTGCCCAGGGGGAGTGTGAAGACCGACTGGGAGGTGGAGTTGGCCGTCGTGATCGGCCAGGAGGCCCGCTACCTGGGCAGCCGGGAGGAGGCGCTCGGCGTGATCGCCGGGTACGCGATCTCCAACGACGTCTCCGAACGCGAGTTCCAGCTCGAACGCGGTGGGCAGTGGGACAAGGGCAAGTCGTGCGAGACGTTCAACCCGCTCGGCCCGTGGCTGGTGACGGCGGACGAGGTGGGCGACCCGCAGAGCCTGCCGCTGCGCCTCTGGGTGAACGGTGAGCTGCGCCAGGACGGCGACACCAAAAACATGATCTTCGATGTGGCCGAGATCGTGCGCTACCTGAGCCAGTTCATGGTCCTGGAGCCGGGTGACGTGATCAATACGGGTACGCCGGCCGGCGTGGCGATGGGCATGCCGGGGCAGCCGTACCTGCGTGAAGGTGACGTGATGGAGCTGGAGATCGAAGGGCTCGGGCGGCAGCGCCAGACGGTGGGGCAGGCATGACGACTCCTGGCGCGTACCGGATCGTCGGGATGGAGACGCACGACGTGCGGTTCCCGACCTCGCGCGAGCTCGACGGCTCGGACGCGATGAATCCGGATCCCGACTACTCCGCGGCTTATGTGGTGCTCACGACCGATGACGGGTTCGAGGGGCACGGGTTCGCCTTCACGATCGGGCGAGGCAACGACATCCAGACCACGGCCATCAGCGCGCTCGAGCCGTACGTGATCGGCAAGGACGTCGAGGACCTCGGCGCGCTCTACAAGGACATGGTCAACGACTCGCAGCTGCGCTGGCTGGGGCCGGAGAAGGGCGTCATGCACATGGCGATCTCCGCCGTGGTCAACGCCCTGTGGGACCTCAAGGCCAAGCGGGCGGGCAAGCCGTTGTGGCGGTTGCTGTCCGAGATGTCCCCAGAAGAGATCGTCGACCTCATCGACTTCCGCTACCTGAGCGACGCGCTGACGCCGCAAGAGGCCCTCCAGATCCTGCGGAGCCAGGAGGCGGGCAAGGAGGAGCGGATCAGCCGGCTCGTCGAGGTCGGCTACCCCGCCTACACCACCTCCCCAGGATGGCTCGGGTACGGCGACGACAAGCTGCGCAGGCTCTGCAAGGAGGCCCTGGAGCAGGGCTTCAAGCAGATCAAGCTCAAGGTCGGCGCCGACCTCGAGGACGACCGGCGCAGGTTCAGGGTCGCCCGCGAGGTCTGCGGCCCCGACTTCCCGATCGCCATCGACGCCAACCAGCGCTGGGACGTCGGATCGGCCATCGAGTGGATCAACGCGCTGGGCGAGTTCCACCCCCACTGGGTCGAGGAGCCGACCAGCCCCGACGACGTGCTCGGCCACGCCGCCATCGCCAGGGGCATCGACCCCATCCCCGTGGCCACCGGCGAGCATGTCCAGAACCGCATCGTGTTCAAGCAGCTCCTGCAGGCCGACGCCATCTCCTACCTGCAGATCGACTCGGCCAGAGTCGGCGGCGTCAACGAGAACCTGGCGATCCTGCTGCTCGCGGCCAAGTTCGGCGTGCCGGTGTGTCCCCACGCGGGCGGCGTCGGGCTGTGCGAGCTGGTGCAGCACCTGTCGATGTTCGACTACGTCGCGATCACCGGCTCCATGGACAACCGCGTGATCGAGTACGTCGACCACCTCCACGAGCACTTCGTGGACCCCGTGGTCATCCGCAACGGTCGTTACGTCGCACCGTCCGCGCCCGGCTTCAGCGCGGAGATGCATGCAGTGTCGATCGCCGCCCATACATTCCCCGGCGGCGAGGTCTGGAGGGACGCGTGAGCCTGAAAGCGATCGTGACCGGAGGCGGCTCCGGCATCGGGCTGGCCGTGGCCACCCTGCTCGCCAAGCGCGGCATGGAGGTCGCCTGCTTCGACATCAACCCGCCCGGCGAGCCGTTCATCGGGATCAAGGTCGATGTCACGAACGACGCGGAGGTACGGGCGGCGGTGGCGGAGGCCGCCGACCGGCTGGGCGGCATCGACGTGCTCGTCAACAACGCGGGCATCGGCGCCCAGGGCACCATCGAGGACAACCCGGACAGCGAGTGGCAGAAAGTGTTCGACGTCAACGTGCTCGGCATGGTCCGGGTCGCACGGGCGGCGCTGCCGTACCTCAGGCAGTCCGAGCACGCCTCGATCGTCAACACGTGCTCGATCGCGGCCACCGCGGGCCTGCCGCAGCGCGCGCTCTACAGCGCGACCAAGGGCGCGGTGCTCTCGCTGACCCTCGCGATGGCCGCGGACCACATCCGTGAGGGCATTCGCGTCAACTGCGTCAACCCCGGCACCGCGGACACCCCGTGGGTCGCGAGGCTGCTCGACCAGGCCGACGACCCCGAGGGTGAGCGGGCCGCACTGAACGCCAGGCAGCCGATGGGCCGCCTGGTCAGCGCGGAGGAGGTCGCCGCGGCGATCGCCTATCTCGCCAGTCCCGAAGCCGGTGCCACCACCGGGACCGCGCTCGCGGTCGACGGGGGCATGCAAGGGCTCCGGCTCAGGACGTCCAACTAAGGAAGGTACCCCCCATGAAGTTCGGATCGGCGGTCGCGGCGGCGGCCCTCGTGGCGGTCGTCACCGCGTGTGGCTCGGGCACGACAACAACCGGAGAAGGGGGCGGCGGCGGAAAGGTCGGCATCGACCACCCGCGGGCCGACTCCAACTTCTGGAACTCCTACATCAAGTACGTCCCGCAGATGGCCGGCGAGTACAAGGTGGACCTCATGCCGGCCACCAACTCGCAGAACGACGTCTCCAAGCTGGTCAACAACGTGCAGGCGCTGGTCGGTCAGGGCGCCAAGGCGATCATCATGGCCCCGCAGGACACCGGTGCCATCGCCAACACGCTGCAGCAGCTGGAGAACAAGAAGATCCCCGTCGTGAGCGTCGACACCCGTCCGGACAAGGGAAAGGTCTACATGGTCGTACGCGCCGACAACCGCGCGTACGGGACCAAGGCCTGCGAGTTCCTCGGTGAGAAGCTGGGGGGCAAGGGCAAGGTCGTGCAGCTCCAGGGCGCGCTCAGCTCCGTCAACGGCCGTGACAGGTCGGAAGCGTTCCTGGAGTGCATGAAGTCCAAGTTCCCCGGCATCACCGTGTTCAGCGAGCCCACGGAGTGGGAGGGCACCAAGGCCGCGTCCATGCTGCAGACCCGCCTGGAGCAGAATCCCGACATCAAGGGCATCTACATGCACGCCGGCGGCGTGCACCTGGCGCCGACGCTGCAGGTGCTGAAGCAGAAGAGCCTGCTCGTCCCGCCGAGCGACCCCAAGCACGTCTTCGTGGTGTCGAACGACGGCATCCCGGAGGAGCTCGAGGCGATCCGCAAGGGCGACATCGACGCCACGGTGTCGCAGCCGGCCGACCTGTATGCCAGGTACGCGGTGTTCTACGCCAAGGCCGCGCTGGAGGGCAAGACGTTCAAGGCCGGCCCGACCGACCACGACAGCAACATCATCCAGCTCCCGAACGGCCTGGAGGACCAGCTCCCCGCGCCGCTCGTGACGAAGGACAACGTGGACGACAAGAGCCTTTGGGGTAATCAGATCAAGTGATGAAAAATCACGTTGAAGCCCGAAACATCGTCAAGCGTTTCGGCCCCACCGTCGCGCTGAACGGCGCGGGGATCGCGATCGCCGAGGGCGAGACCCATGCGCTCGTCGGCAGGAACGGCGCGGGCAAGTCCACCCTCGTGTCGATCCTCACCGGGCTCCAGCCGGCCGATGAGGGCGAGGTGCTGTTCTCGGAAGAGGCGGCGCCCGCCCTCGCCGACCGCGATGCCTGGCGGCAGCGCGTCGCCTGCGTCTACCAGAAGTCCACGATCATCCCCGCGCTGACGGTCGCCGAGAACCTCTTCCTCAACCGCCAGTCGGCCAAAGGCGCCAGGATCAACTGGCGCGCGCTGCGGGCCAGGGCGCGCGAGCTGCTGGACACGTACGAGGTGGACGTCGACGCGCAGGCGCTGGCCGGTGACCTGACCGTCGAGCAGCGCCAGCTCGTCGAGATCGCCCGGGCGCTGTCGTTCGGGGCGAGGTTCATCATCCTCGACGAGCCGACCGCCCGGCTCGACGGCCCGGCCATCGAGCGGCTGTTCGCGCGCATGCGCTCGCTGCGCGAGCAGGGCGTCACGATGATGTACATCTCCCACCACCTCGACGAGGTCTACGAGATCTGCCAGAGCGTCACGGTCTTCCGCGACGCGCGGCACATCGTGACCAGGCCCGTCGCCGACCTCCCCCACGACGAGCTGGTCGCCGCGATGACGGGGGAGGCCACGACGGCGTACGAGTCCCGCTCCCGCACGCCCGGCGACCGGGTCGTGCTGTCGGGCGAGGGCCTCTCGCTCGGTGGCCGCTACGCAAATATCGATATTTCCGTTAAATCGGGCGAGGTCGTCGGCCTGGCCGGCTCCGCGAGCAGCGGCAAGGTCGGCCTGGCCGAGACCCTCGTCGGGCTCCGCAAGGCCGACTCCGGCACGGTCACGGTCAACGGCACCCGGGTCAAACCGGGCGACGTGCCCGCCGCCATGCAGGCGGGCCTCGGGTTCGTGCCGGAGGACCGCCACCACGAGGGCTTCGTCCCGCTGCTCTCGGTGGGGGAGAACGCCACGTTCCCGGTCGCCCGCAAGCTGGGCCGGTACGGGATCGTGTCGCCGACCCGCATGCGTGCCAAGGCCAACGAGATGATCAAGGATCTTGACATCAAGACGGAAGGCCCCGATCAGCCGGTCGGCGACCTGTCCGGAGGGAACGCGCAGAAGGTCGTGTTCGCGCGGGCCCTCGTGGACGACCCGACGGTGCTGGTCGTGATCAACCCGACGGCCGGCGTCGACGTCAAGGCCAAGCAGGCCCTGCTGGGCGCCGTCGAGGACGCGGTCGAGCGGGGCGCGGGCGCCGTCGTGGTCTCCGACGAGCTCGACGATCTGCGGATCTGCGACAGGGTGCTGGTGATGTTCCACGGCAGGGTCGTCAAGGACGTGCCGCGTGGCTGGACGGACCACGAGCTCGTGGCCGTGATGGAGGGCATAGAAGATTGACCACTATGACTGCGCCGGCCCCACGGGTGCGCCTGGCCAGGTTCCGTGACCTGACGCTGGTGCCGGTGATCGTGATCCTGCTCGTCGTGGGCGCGTTCCTCGACCCGACCTTCCTGACCCCGGGCAACCTCACGAACGTGCTCCAGCAGCAGGCGGCGATCTCGCTCGTCGTGCTGGCGGAGGCGATGATCCTCATCGCCGGCAAGTTCGACCTGTCGCTGGAGTCGACGGTCGGCACCGCGCCGGCCATCGCGGTGATGCTGGTGATCCCGGCGGCCGCGGGCGGGTTCGGCCTCGGGCTGCCCGGCGCGCTGGTGATCCCGCTGGCCCTGCTGATCGGCGCGGCCATCGGGGCGTTCAACGGTTTCCTGATCATCAGGTTCCAGCTGTCGGCGTTCATCGTGACGCTGGCCATGCTGATCATCGTGCACGGCCTCCTGCAGGGGCCGACCGAGGGCAAGACGCTGTTCCAGCTCCCCGACTCGATCCTCTACCTGGGCAGCGCCATATGGCTCGGCCTGCCGGCGGCCATCTGGATCGCCGGTGTGCTGTTCGCCGCGGGCATCTTCGGCCTGGGCTACCTGCGGCTCGGCCGCGCGCTCTACGCGATCGGCGGCAACACCGACGCCGCCCGCGCCGCCGGCATCCGGGTGGATCGGGTGCTGTACGGGGTGTTCATTCTGGGCGGGACGCTCGCGGCGCTCGCCGGGATCCTGGAGACCGGCCGCCTCGGGGCGATCGGCAACAACCAGGGCGTCGGGTGGATCTTCATGGTGTTCGCGGCGGCGGTCATCGGCGGCGTGAGCATGGACGGCGGCAAGGGCACGATCCTGGGCGCGCTCACCGGCGTGCTGGTGATCGGCCTGGTGCAGAACATCCTGACGCTCATCGGCGTCTCAGGCTTCTGGCAGCCGGTGATCTATGGCGGGATCATCCTCATCGCGTTGATGATCAGCCGGATCGCGGGCGGAAAGGCACAGGATTGAACGGGATCGACGAACCTCCGGCCGCACCGGACGGCGTCGGCGACGCACCGGACGGGTCTCCGACCGGGCGTGACGGTGGCGCGCCGGACGGGTCTCCGACCGGGCGTGACGGTGGTGCGATGAACGGTCGTGAGGGTGATATGCCAGCCGGGAGCGGCGGGTCCTGGGTCGGGCGTGACGGCGGCGGGGTTGAGGTGTCGCGGCACGGCTTCGGTGGGGCGCCGATCGGCAACCTGTTCCACGGCGTGTCGGAGGAGCAGGCGCGTGCCACGGTCGACGCGGCGTGGGACGCCGGTGTGCGCCTGTTCGACACCGCGCCCCACTACGGGCTCGGCCTGTCGGAGCGCCGCCTCGGCGCCGCGCTCAAGGACCGCTCGGGTTACGTGCTGTCCACCAAGGTCGGCCGCCTGCTGGTGCCCGCCTCATCGTCGTCGGGCGGCCGCGACGAGCAGGGCTTCGACGTGTCCGCCGATCTCCAGCGGGTGTGGGACTTCTCCGGCGACGGCGTACGCAGATCCCTGGAGGAGTCCCTGGGACGGCTGGGGCTCCCTGCCGTCGACATCGCGCTCATCCACGACCCGGACGACCACATGGAACAGGCGCTGGCGGAGGCGTACCCGGCGCTGGCCGAGCTGCGGGCGCAGGGCGTGGTGAAGGCCATCGGCGTCGGGATGAACCAGTGGCAGGCGCCGCTGCGCTTCGTCCAGGAGACCTCCATCGACGTCGTGATGCTCGCGGGCCGCTACACCCTGCTCGACCAGTCGGGCCTGCCGCTCCTGGAGGAGTGCGCGCGTCGCGGGGTCAGGGTGCTGGCGGCGGGCGTCTTCAACAGCGGGATCCTGGCCACCCCGCGGCCGACCGGCACGTACAACTACGAGCCCGCCCCGGCGTCGGTGGTCGAGAGGGCGACGAGGATCGCGGAGATCTGCGAACACCACGATGTCACGCTGCCCCAGGCGGCCATGGCCTTCCCCCTCCGCCACCCGGCCGTCGCCTCGGTCGTCCTGGGCGCCCGCTCGCCCGAGGAGATCACCGCGAACGCCGCCCTGCTGTCCCGCCCGGTCCCGGAGGCGATGTGGGACGAGCTGATGTCAGAGGGGCTACTGCCCAAGGAGTGACGGCGCGGGGCTCAGCGCGCATCCCCTGATCGGGGTGGCGAGCGCTCAGGAGGGGATGTACAGCCAGGACTTCGAGGGTCCGGGCTCGTACGTCGAGTCGAGGCGTTTGGCCACGATCCCGGGCAGGCCCTGTTCGCGGGCGGCCTGGCGGACCGGGCCCGCCTCGCCCGGCCACGACGGAGCGGTCTGCCAGTGGGCTCCCGCCAGCTCCAGCGCGTCCAACGCCGCCCGCCGCTCCGTGTAAGGCTCGTCCACCAGGGAGCGGCCGTCGTCGTACAGCAGGTCGTAGAAGACCAGGATCTCGGCGCCCCCGAGCGTGGCCACCTCTCCGTCCAGCATCGCCGTGCGGCTGCCGAACGACTCCGCGAGCCCCCGCAACCACGGGTGCTCCCGCGCGGCCGTCGTGCGCCCGCCCTCGATGGGGACGAGCAGGCGGCGGCCACCCCACGCGAACTCGAAGGCGTAGGCCGAGACGTCCTTCGGGGGCTTGGCGCGTTCGGTCGGGAGCATGGGGTCGGGTGGCGGGAACGGGTCGCGGGCCCGGGCGTCCATGCGGTGGATCATCCAGTTCTGGCCTCGGGTCCGGAACAGGACGAACCGCCCCGAGGCCCGCTCTCCGTGCAGGACGAACTTGACCTCGCGATCCGACCACTTCTCGGTCTCGTACGTGCCGGTGTCCCAGACGGTCATCGTGCCGCCGCCGTACTCGCCCTTGGGGATCTCGCCGTGGAACGTGAGGTACTCCATCGGGTGGTCCTCGGTGTGCACGGCCAGGTGGTTGGTGTCGGGGTCGGCGGGCAGGCCCTTGGGGACGGCCCAGGACACGAGGACGCCGTCGCGCTCGAGCCGCAGGTCCCAGTGGAGGGAGCGGGCGTGGTGCTCCTGGATGACGAACGCGTTGCCGTCCTCGGAGGGGGGCGGCGAGGCGGGGATGGGCTCGGGGGTGCGGCTGGCGTCGCGTTTACTCCGGTATCGCTCCAGTTTGTCGGCCACGACAGGGGTACTACCCGCCCGCACTCTCCCAGACCACCAGCAAGCCACGGCCGGCCAAGCGCGACTTCGGCCACACCCAGCGCCGTGCGGCTGTGCCGTGGCGCGCTCCGTTGTGGTGCTGGGCTCCGTCGTGCCGGCTGGGCTGAGGCGTGCCATACCGCGTCACGCCGTGCTGGGTGCTGCCGTGCCGTGAGGGGCTTGCTGGGCGTGCTGGGCTGCTCTGCTCTGTGCCGTGCCGGGTGTACTCAGGCGCCTGGACGCGCCGGGCGTTGTGTTGGGGTGGGTTCAGGGGGAGTGCTGGAGGTTCTGGGTGCCGATGACCTTGAGGAGCCGGAGTGCCTCGTACGACGGCGACCCCGGTGCCGCGGTGTAGAGGACGATCCACTGGTCGCCCTCGGGCACGTGGAGCGTCTCGCAGTCGAGCTCCAGCCACCCCACGGCCGGATGGTTGATCCGCTTGCGGCCGGACCTGCGGACGGTGACGTCGTGCCCGGCCCACAGCTCCGCGAACTCGGCGCTGCCGGCCAGCAGCCGGTCGACGAGGCGGCGGATGCCGGGGTCGTCCGGGTAGCGGGCGGCGGCGGCCCGCAGGTCGGCCACCGACTCCCTGGCGAACCGCCACGCGCCGTCGGGGTCGTGGCGGTCCCGGGCCCGAGGGTCGGTGAAGTAGCGCCAGATGAGGTTGCGTTCGCCGGGCGGCAGCACGGAGAAGTCCGTGAGCAGAGCGGCGGCGAGGGGGTTCCAGGCCAGCACGTCGTACTTGGCGTCCAAGACGAGCGCCGGGGTGTCGTCCAGCCGGTCGAGCAGGTGCAGGACGCCGGGCCTGACGTCCTGAGCCGGGCCGGGAGGCGGTCCGGGCGGCTCGCCGGCCAGGTAGTACAGGTGGGAGCGCTCGTCGTCCGTCAGGCGCAGCGCCCTGGCGATCGCGCCGAGCATCTGCCGCGACGGCCGCGGTCCGCGTGCCTGTTCCAGGCGGGCGTAGTAGTCGACGGACATGCCGGCCAGCCGGGCGACCTCCTCCCGCCGCAGCCCGGGCGTGCGGCGGCGCTTGCCGCCTTCCAAGCCCACGTCGGACGGCCGCACCAGTTCGCGGCGGCTGCGCAGGAAGCCTGCCAGGCCGGCCCTGTTGATCCGGTCCATGGCTCCAGCATGCCTGGCCGGCGCCGCCGTAACCAGGGACCGTCGATCCGGGGCTCAGCGGGTCTCTCCCGTTCGTACGCGGGCCCGCTCAGCCTGAGGGCATGAACATCGCACTCATCACCGGTGCCAACAAGGGCATCGGGTACGCCACCGCCCGCGTACTGGCCAAGTCCGGATATGTCGTCCTTGTTGGGGCCCGCGACCCCGAGCGGGGCAAGAAGGCCGCCGAGGAACTGGCGGCGGAGGGGCTCGACGCCCGGTTCGTTCGCCTGGACGTGACCGACCCGGACACCGTGGAGGCGGCCGCCGCTCACGTCGAGTGGGAGTTCGGCCACCTGGACCTGCTGATCAACAACGCCGCGATCACCCGTGACCGGGAGCGCGCGCCGAGCCGGCTCCCGGTCGCCGCCCTGCGCGAGGTCTACGAGACGAACGTGATCGGCGTCGTCGCCGTGACCAACGCCATGCTCCCGCTCCTGCGCAAATCGGAGGCTGGCCGCGTGGTGAACGTCTCCAGCGGCCTGGGCACGTTCGCGTTCCTGGCCGACGAGGAGTCAGAGTGGCGCCCGTACGCGACCCTGCTCGGCTACAACTCCTCCAAGGCCGCGCTGAACGCCGTCACCCTGATCTACGCCGAGGAGCTGCGCGACACGCCGATCAAGGTCTATGCGGTCTCGCCCGGCTTCTGCGCCACCGACCTCAACGGCTTCCGCGGGCTGCTGACCGCGGACGAGGGCGGCGAGCACGTGGCCCGCCAGGCCACCCTGCCCGACGCCCCGACCGGCGTCTTCCTCAGCGAGCAGGGCGGCACCTACCCCTGGTGACGGGGTCAGTCGAGGTCGAGCGCCTTGCGCAGCCACGACTCCACGCCCGCCACGTGCACGGTCGCCCAGGACCGGGCCACGTCGGCCTGGCGGGCGGCGATGGCCTCGTAGATCGCGGTGTGCTGCTCCCGCGTCTTCTGCATCGCCCCCTCCTGGGTGAGCCCGCGCCAGATCCTGGCACGAGTGGTCGGACCTGACAGGCTCTCGATGAACGAGCAGAGCACGCTGTTTCCCGAACCCCGCGCGATCCGCTGGTGGAACTGGAGGTCGTTGGCCACCAGCTCCTCGACCGTCGGCTCGTCGGGCAGGGACTCCAGGATCACGCGCAGCTCTTCGACCTCGGCGTCGGTCATCAGCTCGGTCGCCATCGCCGTCGCGGCCGGCTCCAGGATGCGCCTGACCTCGAAGAACTGGATCACCGTGTCGTCGCGGTGCAGGTCGAGCACGAACGACATGGTGTCCAGCAGCAGCCGCGGCTCCAGGCTGGTCACGTACGTGCCGTCGCCCTGACGTACGTCGAGCACGTTGATCAGGGACAGGGCGCGCACGGCCTCGCGCAACGAGTTGCGTGACAGGCCGAGCCGCTCGGCGAGGTCGGCCTCCTTGGGCAGCCGGTCGCCGGGGACCAGCTCGCCCGAGAGGATCATCTGTTTGATCTTGTCGATGGCCGCGTCGGTGACCGCCACGCTTCTCTCCCTAGACATCGGATGTCTAGGAGTCTAGAGCCTGGAAGCGGACCGGATCGACACCGGGGACCCGGCGAACTTCGCCCCTGGCCTCCAGGGCGCGCAGATGCGCCGCGGCCTCCCCGGCCGCCATGCCTCTCAGCGCTGGGGACAGGTCGTCCCAGGGCCTGTTCCACGTCATCATCGCGGCGACCTCCCAGATGGTCAGCGGTTCCGGCCGCTGGGCCAGGAGGGCGCGCAGCCGTACGAGCTTCTCATCGTGATGGTGGCGGATCTCGACGGCTCGCGCGGCCACATCAGGAAATATCCATTCGTGTGCGGGCAATGCGTCGAGGGGTCCCAGCTCGGCGACCCGGTCCAAGGAGTCCAGGAAGTCACCCAAGGGATCGACATCGTCCCGGTCATACGGATAAATCCCGACGTGGGGGGTGATGTCGGGGAGGACGTGGTCGCCGGTGAACAGCCGGTCGGCGTCCTCCAGATGCAGGCAGATGTGCCCGGGAGTGTGGCCGGGCGTGTGAACGGCCCGGAGTTTGCGTCCGGGCAGGTCCACCAGGTCCCCGTCACGTAACCGGCGGTCGGGCAGCGCCGGCGGGGTCGGGCGGCTCACCGCCTGCCGCACCTCGCCCGGATCGGCCCCGGCCCGCCTGAGCATGTCGGACTGGAAGCTCTCGTGCTCCTCGGCCGCGTAGTCGTGCATGAGCCTGACCAGCGCCGCGTCGTCCTCGTGCATCGCGATCCACGCGCCGGACGCGTCCTTGACCTGTCCCGCGAGCCCGGCGTGGTCGGGATGGAAATGGGTGACGACCACCCGGCTCACCGTGCTCACGTCGATCCCGAGCGCGGCGAGGCCGCCGCTGAGCGCGTCCCAGGCGTCCGGATGGTTCCAGCCGGCGTCGACCAGCACCGGACCCCTAGGGGATTCGAGGGCGTAGACGAGCGTGTAGCCGAGCGGGTTGCCCGGGATCGGCACCGGCACGCTCCACACCCCGCCGCCGAGATCCTGCGGCCGCTGCTCCGCGTACGGCCTGCGTCTGCTCTTCATGCGCCCCCCGATCGGGTAATGAGTGTCGCGATCACCGGTCGGCCACGCCCTCAGCCGGCCCGCTCGAGAATGGTGGCCGTGGCCAGCGCCCCGCCGGCGCACATCGTGACCAGCGCGGTCGACGAGTCCGACCGCTCCAGCTCGTGCAGCGCCGTGGTGATCAGCCGCGCGCCCGTGGCGCCGACCGGATGGCCGAGCGCGATCGCGCCGCCGTTGACGTTGACGCGGTCGAAGTCGGGCTCGTGCACGCCCGCCCACGACAGCACCACCGATGCGAACGCCTCATTCACCTCGAACCTGTCGATGTCGCCGATCGTCATCCCGGCCGCCGCCAGCACCTTGGCCGTCGCCTCCACGGGCCCGTCCAGGTGATAGTACGGCTCCGCGCCGACGAGCGCCTGCGCCAGGATCCGCGCCCTGGGCCGCAGCCCGTGCCTGGCGGCCGCCTCCTCGCTCATCACCAGCACCGCCGCGGCGCCGTCGGAGATCTGCGACGAGGTGCCCGCGGTGTGGAGGGCGCCCTCGGCGACGGGCTTGAGGTTGGCCAGGGTCTCGACCGTGGTCTCGCGTAAGCCCTGGTCCCTGCGGACGTCCCCGACGGGCACGATCTCGCGCTCGAACCGCCCGTCGGCCCACGCCTTGGCCGCCAGCCGCTGGGAGCGCGCCCCGAGCCAGTCGAGCCGCTCGCGCGTCAGCCCGCGCCGCCGCGCGATCCGCTCGGCCGCGGTGAACTGGTCGGGCAGGTCGATGCTCCAGTCGTCCGGCTTGGCCGTGGCGGGCCGCACGTTGCTGCCGAGGGGCGCCCGGCTCATCACCTCGACGCCGCACCCGACGCCGGCCTCGATCACGCCCGCGCGCACCATCGCCGCCGCGAGGTGCACCGCCTGCTGCGACGAACCGCACTGCGCGTCCACCGTCGTCACCCCGGCCCGGTACGGCAGCCCGGCATAGAGCCACGAGTAGCGCCCGACGTGCCCGCCCTGCTCGCCCGCCTGCGTCACGCACCCGGCGAACACCTGCTCGACGGCCGCCGGATCAAGCCCCGACCGCTCGACGAGGCCGTTCAGCGCGGTTGCCAGAACCTGTTGCGGTTTGAGCCCGGCCAGCCAGCCTGCTCGCTTGCCGATGGGAGTGCGTACGGCCTCGACGATCACAGGTGTGCCCACAGTCGCCTCCAGAATGATGCTCTGGCGAGACTGTAACGCGTTCTACTTTGCCGTGGAACCCTCCAGCGTCGACGGCAGCCCGAACGTCTCGAACAGGCTCTCCTCGAAGAACATGCCGACGTGCCCGATCTGCTCCCCTGCGAACGTCAGCACCATGATCGCGAACTGCCCGTAGACGCCGTTCTCGCGGTAGTACACCGCGAACGCCGGCTGCCCGTTGGCCGCGATCGGGACCAGCTTGAGGTCGCCGGGGCGCTCGGCCGGGCACTGCGTCCTGGTGAGCTCCATGATCGCCTCGGGCCCCTGGTACCAGCCGACGTAGGGCGGCATCTCCCAGACCGCGTCCTTGGTGAACAGGTCCACCAGGCTGTCGACGTCGTAGTTCTCGAACGCCGCGACATAGCGGTCGAGCTGGGCCCGCTGCTCGGCCGACAGCGGCTCGACCGGGTCGTCGATGCTCGGCTGCACCTCGTTGAGCTGGGCGCGGGCCCGCTGGAGGATGCTGTTGACGGCCGCGGTGGACGTCTCGAGCGCCTCGGCCACCTCGGCGGCCTTCCACTTGAGCACGTCACGCAGCACCAGCACCGCCCGCTGTCGCGGCGGCAGGTGCTGCAGCGCGGCGATCAGGGCGAGCCTGATGCTCTCGCGGGCGGTCACGATCGCGGCGGGGTCGTCGCCGCCGACGCCCGCGAGAGCGTCGGGCACGGGCTCCAGCCACGGCACCTCGTGGTCCGACACCAGGGGAGCGGTCGGCTCGGTGCTGGGGGCGCCGAGACCGGTGGGCAGCGGCCGCCTGCTCCGGCTGTCGAGCGCGGTCAGGCAGGCGCTGGTGGCGATGCGATAGAGCCACGTGCGCAACGAGGAGCGCCCCTCGAAGCCCTCATAGCCCCGCCAGGCGCGCAGATACGTCTCCTGGACGAGGTCCTCGGCGTCGTGCACCGAGCCCATCATCCGGTAGCAGTGCGCCAGCAGCTCGCGCCGCATCGGGTCAGCCTGTCGGAGGAACTCCTCGTTCGTCGGCTTGTCGGTCATACCTCCCTGTATAGACGCCGCCACTGACAGACTGGCGACTTTTGACCGCGATTAAGGCCAACCATTTACGGACCCAAAGAAATGACCATGAATCAGTGGGGGACGGTGAGAACGATCTTGCCGCTGACCCGGTTCGTCTCGCCGAGTTCGTGGGCCTTGGCGGCCTCCGCCAGCGGCAGGGCGGCGGCGATCTCCACGCGCAGCCTCCCCGCCTCGACCAGGGCCGCGAGCGCGCGCATCGCGGCGTGGTCGGGCTCCACCAGCATGGCCTCCGAGCGGATGCCCAGCTCGGCGGCCTGTCGGTGAAGGTCGGAGTCGAGCTCCCGGAGCACCAGCGAGACGATCGTGCCGCCCTTGCGCAGGGTGCGCAGCGAACGCGGCCCGTAGTCGCCGCCGATGGTCTCGAGCACCACGTCCACGTCCCGCACGACCTCGGCGAAGTCCTCGTTCCGGTAGTCGACCAGCTCGTCGGCGCCCAGGCCGCGGAGGAACTCGTGCTTGGCCGCGCTGGCCGTCCCGATCACGTACGCGCCGCGCGCCTTGGCGATCTGCACCGCCAGGTGCCCCACCCCGCCCGCGGCGGCGTGAACCAGCACGCGCTGGCCGCCCTTCAGCCCGGCGACGTCCACGAGCGCCTGATACGCGGTCAGCCCCGCGAGCGGGATCCCGGCCGCCTGGACATGGTCGACGGCGGCGGGCTTGCGCACGAAGTGGCGGGACGGCGCGGTGACGTACTCGGCGAAGGCGCCGTGCGCGTCCGGATATTTGAGCATGCCGAACACCTCGTCGCCCGGCTTGTAGAGCGCCTGCCCGACGCCCGACTCCTCGACCACGCCCGAGACGTCGTAACCGAGCACGAACGGCAGCTCGTCGCGCAGGAATCCGCCGCCCGCGCGGGTCTTCCAGTCGGTCGGGTTCAGCCCGGCCGCCTCCACCCGCACCAGCACCTCGGTCGGGCCGGGGACGGGCCGGTCGAGCTCCACCGTCTTCAGAACCTCAGGGCCGCCCAGGACGTCCTGGCTGATCGCTTTCATCTTCATGAGTCCCAGCCTGCTGGTTCCGGGGCCGAGCCCGCGAGTGGCCCAAAGGCCATGATGTGTAAAAATCGGGCCATGCATCGCGTTGCCGTCCTCGCCGTCGACGGGGTCATCCCGTTCGAGCTGAGCGTGCCGTCCAGGATCTTCCTCGTCGCGCAGGGGCCCGGCGGCGAGCCGCTCTACGACGTGGTCACCTGCACGGTCGACGGCCGTCCCGTCGCCACGGCCGCCGACTACTCCATCGCCGTCGAGCACGACGCGAGCGTGCTGGCGAGCGCCGACACGGTGGTGGTACCCGCCGCCGAGTGGTACTCCGGGCTCACGGGTGCGGAGTCGTTGCCCGCCGGGCTGGCCGCGGCGCTGGCCCGGATCCGCCCCGGCACCCGGGTCGTCTCGATCTGCATCGGCACGTACGTGCTGGCGGCGGCCGGGCTGCTCGACGGCCGTCCGGCGACCACGCACTGGCGGCACGCCGAGCGGTTCGCCGCCGCGTTCCCGAAGGTGCGGCTGGACGCGGACGTGCTGTTCGTGGACGACGGCGATGTGCTCACCTCGGCCGGCGCCTCGGCCGGGGTGGACCTCTGCCTCCACCTCGTCCGCCGCGACCACGGCAGCCGGGTCGCCAACCAGGTGGCCAGGGCGTGCGTGGTGCCGCCGTGGCGGGACGGCGGGCAGGCGCAGTACGTCGAGCACCCGGTGCCCGAGCCGTCCAGCGTCGGCACCGCCCCGACCCGGGCCTGGGCCATGGAACGGCTGGGCACGCCGCTCCGGCTGGACGACCTGGCCGATCATGCGGGGATGAGCAGGCGGACGTTCACCCGGCACTTCCGGCAGGAGGTGGGGCTGAGCCCGGGTCAGTGGCTGACGCAGCAGCGGATCGCGCTGGCCAGGCACCTGCTGGAGAGCACCGACCTGCCGGTGGACCGCATCGCGGACCGCGCCGGCTTCGGGACGGCGGCCTCGTTCCGGCAGCATCTGCAGGCGGCGGTGGGGGTGCCGCCGCACGCTTATCGGCGCACGTTCCACATGAGGTGATGGGCCCACGGACACCACTTAGGCGGCCCACTGTGCGCGCCGTAGCGGCGGCACGCCACTGAAGGGTCAGCGGCCGTTTCCTGGAAGGTGGTCAGCCGAAGTGCGGCGGGTGGCCTGCCCGTGCGCAGCCGTAACGTGTGGGGTTATATGTCGGCGAGCAGCCGGGCGGCGGCGGTTTCGATACGGCGCTGGATCTGGTCATAGGTGCGGCGGCCGCGGAGCATCTCGAGGAGTTCCTGCACCCACACGCTGGCCAGCGACCCCGCGAGGTCGGCCTGCTCCTCGGTGGCGTCCTCGAGGGTCAGGCCGTCGGCCGAGACCCGCAGCAGCAGCCCCGTGATGCGCTCCCCGAACGGCGTCTGCACCTCCGCCATGATCAGCGAGCGGATGAGCGCGTCGGCCAGCTCCGGCTCGCGCATCAGCCCGCGGGTCGCCCGCATGAGCACGTCCACTGCGCGGCTCGACGGCGTGGTGGCCCCGGGCGGGCGCCGCTCGATGCTGCTCTCGAGGAGGTCGATCTCCTCGCCCACCACCGCCACCACCAGGTCCATCTTGGACGGGAAGTAGCGATAGAGCGTGCCAAGTGCCACGCCCGCGCGCTCGGCCACCGTGCGCATCTGCATGGCTTCGACCCCGCCGCGCGAGGCCAGCGCGGCGGCGGCTTGGACGATGCGCTTGCGGCGTTGGTGCTGGCTACGCGTACGGACGCTGTGCCCGCCAGGCGTGGGGTGGCTCTCCATGGTCCCCTCGGTGTCGCTGGAGGGCGCGGCGGTCGTCGCGTGCGTGGTACGCATAAGAACACGTTATCTGATTTCTCGATGACGCGGCTTGTTACTCGCGGGTCACAAAGAAGCCCTATAGGCCCATGTCTGTGGCGTTACAGCCGTATGTCGCGAGTTATCAGGATAGGTGGGTACTGGACAGATATTAGAATCTGTTCTAGTTTGCGATTCGGCTGACCGAGCGCTTGGTGGAGGCTCCGGATGGCGGCGAACACGCTGGCGGCCCTGCTCCGAGCACGGGCCCACGACGATCGACCTGGGCTGATGTTCGAGGACACGACGTGGTCGTGGCGCGAGCACGTGGCGGCCTGCCACGCCGCCGGGGCCTGGCTGTCCGGGCGCGGCACGGGGTTGCATGTGGGGGTGCTCAGCGAGAACGTTCCAGAGCTGGTGTTCCTCGTGGGCGGGGCGGCGCTGTCCGGTCACGTGGTCGTCGCGCTGAACCCGACGCGGTCGGTCGACGAGCTGATCCGCGACGCCCGCGCCACGGACGTGGACCTGCTCCTGGCGGACGCCCCGTACGCGGGGCTGGCCGGGCCGCTGTCCGAGGCGCTGGGGGTGGAGGCGCTGCCCCTGTCAGACGTCATGTCCCCAGGGGACGTCGCGTTCGGCGAGGATGCCGCGCCCGACGACCTCGTGATGCTGATCTTCACCTCGGGCACCTCCGGCCGGCCCCGCGCCGTGCGCATCACGCAGCGCAAGATGGCCCTCCCCGGGCTGAGCCTGGCGGCGCTGCTCACCCCGTCCGACGTCGTGTACTGCTCGATGCCGCTGTTCCACTCGGGCGCGCTGATGGCCGCCTACGCCCCGGCCGTGGCGTCGGGGGCGGCGCTGGCGCTGCGGCGGCGGTTCTCGGCGTCGGGGCTGCTGCCCGACATCAGACGGTACGGCGGCACGTACCTGCACTACGTGGGCAAAGCGCTCTCCTACGTCCTGGCCACCCCCGAAAGCCCCGACGACGCCGACAACCCGCTCAGGATCGCGTTCGGGAACGAGGGCAGCGCGGTGGCGACGAGGAGGTTCGGGGAGCGGTTCGGGTGCCGGGTGATCGACGCCTTCGGCTCCACGGAGACGGCCATCTCGCTCACCCCCGACCCGTCCGGGCCGCCGGGATGCCTGGGGCGGCTGCCCGAGGGCGTTCGGATCCTCGACCCCTTCACCGGCCGTCCCTGCCCGCCGGGCCGCATCGAGGACGGCCGCCTGCTCAACCCGGACGAGGCCGTCGGCGAACTGGTCAACGTGCGCGGGCTGGGGCTGTTCGACGGCTACTACAACGACCCCGAGGCGGACGCCGAGCGGATCAGGGACGGCGCTTTCTGGTCGGGCGACCTGGCGTACGCGGACGGGGACGGTTACGTGTTCTTCGCGGGGCGCGGCACCGAACGCCTGCGCGTGGACGGCGAGAACCTGGCGGTCGCGCCCATCGAGGCGGCGCTGAGGGAGTTCGCGGGGGTGGTCGAGGCGGCCGTCTACCCGGTGCCCGACCCGGCGGCGGGCGACCAGGTCATGGCGGCGCTGGTGCTGGAGGGGGGCTTCGACCCGGCGGCGTTCACGGCGTTCCTGGCGGCGCGCCGCGATCTGGGCGCCAAGTCCTTACCCCGATATATCCGCCTTTCTGATCACTTGCCCCAGACGCCTTCCCACAAGGTCATCAAGCGGGTCCTCGCCCGCGAGGGCTGGCGCACCGCCGACCCGGTCTGGTGGCGGTCGGACTCCGGGCTCCGGCCGCTGACCGAGTCGGACGTCAAGGGGATCGAGGAGGAGTTCGTACGGCACGGCAGGCAACACCTCTTGGAGACGTGAATGGACTTCAACCTGGACGAAACCCAGCAGGACCTGCGGAAGCTGGCGGCCGAGGTGCTGGCCAGGGAAGGGGACGAGGAGCGGCTGCGGCAGGCCGGGCTCATGAGCGTGTGCGTGCCGGAGGAGGCCGGGGGAGCCGGGCTCGGGCCGGTGGAGATGGCCGTGGTGCTGCGGGAGGTGGGCGCGCGGGCAGCACCGGTGCCCGCGCTGCCCACGCTGGTGAGCACGCTGACCTTGGCCCGCTATGGCACCCTTGACCAGCAACGCCGCCAGGGCGGGACGACCCTCGCGCTCCGCGAGCCCGGCGGAGCCCTGGCCGACCCGCCTTCGACGGCCGCCCGGGACGTGAGCGGCGGCTGGGCGCTGACCGGGCGCAAGGTCGCGGTGCCGTACCCCGGCGACACGGTGCTCGTCACCGCCGACGAGGGCCTGTTCCTGGTGGAATCGCCGGCCACGACCCCCGAGTACACCTCCACCGGCGAACCAGCCGCCACGATCGTGCTCGACGGAACCCCGGCCGAGCGGGTCGCGGGGGCCGACGCGGTCACCGGGGCCCGGCGGCTGTTCATGGCGGCCGTGGCGGCCCAGGCCAGCGGCGTGCTGGCGGGCGCGCTGGAGCTGACCACCGACTACATCAGGACGAGGAAGCAGTTCGGCCGGGCGCTGGCCGAGTTCCAGGCCGTGACCATGCAGATCGCCGACGTCTACATCGCGGCACGGGCCCTGGACGTGGCCATGTGGTCGGCGGCCTGGCGCCTGGCCGAGGACCTGCCGGCCGACGAGGACCTGGCGCTGGCCGCGTACCACGTCAGCGAGGCCTGCAAAGCCCTCTACACCTGCCAGCACCTGCACGGCGGCCTCGGGCTGGACGTCACGTACCCGCTGCACCGCTATTTCGCGCAGGCCAAGCACCTGTCCCACCTGCTCGGCGGCGCCGACGCCCAGCTCGACCTGATCGGAGCGCTCCTCTGATGCTGATCGACCTGACCCCAGCCCAGCGCGCCCTGCGGGACGAGCTGCGCGAGTACTTCCAGGGCTGCCTGACCGACGAGGACCGCAGGAAGATCGCCGAAGATCCGTTCGGCGGGGCGTACATGGAGCACTGCCGACGCCTCGGCCGCGACGGCAAGCTCGGCCTCGGCTGGCCCAAAGAGTACGGGGGAGGCGGCTACGGCCCCCTGGAGCAGCAGATCTTCGCCAACGAGATAGCCCGGGCGGGCGTTCCTTACCCGATCATCACGCTGCAGACCGTGGGGCCCACGCTCATGCAGTACGGCACCCAGGAGCAGAAGGACCTCTTCCTGCCGCGCATCCTCGCCGGCGAGTGCCACTTCGCCATCGGCTACAGCGAGCCCGAGGCCGGCACCGACCTGGCCTCCCTGCGCACCACGGCGGTGCTCGACGGCGACCACTACGTCGTCAACGGCCAGAAGGTCTTCACCAGCGGCGCGCACTACGCCCAGTACATCTGGCTGGCCGCCCGCACGAACCCCGAGGCCAAGAAGCACAAGGGCATCACCATGATGATCGCCTCCACGGACGACCCCGGCTTCTCCTGGACGCCGATCGTCACCATGGACGGCCGCCACCACACGAACGCGACCTACTACAGCGACGTACGCGTGCCCGTGGACATGGTGGTCGGCGAGGTGGACCGGGGCTGGGACCTGATCGTCAACCAGCTCAACCACGAACGCGTCACCCTCGGCCCGGCCGGGAACCTCGGCCAGACCTACGACCGCTTCCTCGCCTGGGCCCGCCGCACCGGGGTGGCGGACAATCCGGACGTACGGCGGGCGCTGGCCAGGGTGTGGGGCTACTTCCGCACCAACGAGCTCCTGAACTGGCAGGTCGCCGCGAACATGGACCTCGGCTGGCTCGGCGCCCCCGACGCCTCGGCCACCAAGATCTACGGCTCCGAGCGCATGCAGGAGATCGGCAGGATCGTCGGCGACATCCTGGCCAGGTACGGGGACCCGTCGGATCCGGAGACGGCCGAGCTGCTCGAACGCACCGATCACGGGGTGAAGGGGGCGGTGGTGCTGACGTTCGGCGGCGGGGTGAACGAGGTGCAGCGGGAGCTGATCGCCATGCTCGGCCTGAACCTGCCGAGGCCGCCGCGATGACCCCTCCCTCGAAGACTCCTTCCCCGACGACTCCTTCCCCGACGACTCCTTCCCCGACGACTCCTTCCCCGACGACTCCTCCCCTGAACGACGAGGAGCTGCACGAGCTCGCGGGCAAGCAGGCGGCGCTGGGGGAGGTACGCGGGACCCCGGCGCAGGACCCGGTGAACGGCCCCATGATCCGGCACTGGCTGGACGCCATGGGCGACGAGAACCCGGCGTACCTGGAGAAAGGGGTCGCTCCGCCCGCGATGGCCCAGGTGTGGACGATGCCGGGCGTGCGGCGGTCGGCGAAGGACCGTTCGCCGGTGGACGACATGATCGCCGCGCTCGACGCGAGCGGCTACACGGGCGTGGTGGCGACGAACTGCGAGCAGACCTACCACCGGTACGCGCGGGTCGACGAGCGGCTCACCCCGGCCACGCGGTTCGCGGAGCTGGCCGGGCCCAAGCGGACGGCGCTGGGGGTGGGGTTCTTCGCCACCTGGAAGGTCACCTGGTACGCCGAGGACGACGAGCCGGTCGCCGAAATGCTCTTCCGAGTCCTGAAATTTCGCCCACGCACCAAGGCGGCCCCCGCCGCCGACCGGCCGGCGTACCCGCTCCAACCGGCGATCAACCAGGACACCGCGTTCTTCTGGGAAGGCGTACGGCAAGGGGAGTTGCGGATCCAGACCTGCGCCGACTGCGGCCATCACCGCCACCCGCCCGGCCCCCTGTGCCCGCACTGCCGCTCGGCCAACAGCTCCCACCTGGTCGCGAGCGGCCAGGGAACCCTCTACAGCTACGTCGTGCACCATCACCCGCCGGTGCCGGGCCGGGAGACGCCGTTCGTCGTCGGCGTGGTGGAGCTGCCCGAGGGGGTGCGGATCGTCGGCAATGTCGTGGACTGCCCGATCGAGGAGGTGGCCGTCGGCATGCCGTTGCGCGTGACGTACCGGCCGATGGACGACCAGCTCATCCTCCCGATGTGGGCACCGAGGGAGGAGGCGTGATGGGCACCGAGATCGGGTCCGCGCTGCCGGAGCTGGCTATCGACCTCACCCCCACCTTCGTCGTCTCCACGGCCCTGGCCACGATGGACTTCACGCCGGTGCACCACGACGTCGAAAAGGCCCGCGCCCAGGGTTCGAAGGACATCTTCCTCAACATCCTGACCACCATGGGCCTGGTAGAGCGCTATGTCACCGACTGGGCCGGGCCCGAAGCCGTCATCGAGCGCGTCGCCGTCAAGCTGGGCGTCCCGGCGTACGCGGGGGACCGGCTGTGCTTCAACGGGACGGTCGTGTCGCGCGAGGACGGCCGGTTCACGGTCGAGGTACGCGGCAAGGTGAGCCTGGGCGACCACGCCACCGGGACCGTCACCTTCGCCCTGGCCGAGGAGGGAAAGCCGTGTTGAGCGGGCGTACTGCCGTCGCGGGCATCGGTGCCACCGAGTTCAGCAAGGAGTCGGGGCGTTCGGAGCTGCGGCTGGCCGCGGAGGCCGTACTGGCGGCGCTGGACGACGCCGGGCTCTCACCCGGCGACGTGGACGGCATGGTGACCTACACCCAGGACTCCAACCAGGAGATCGCCGTCGCCAGGGAGACGGGGATCGGGGACCTGACGTTCTTCTCGCGGGTCGAGTACGGCGGCGGCGCGGCCTGCGGGACCGTGGCGCACGCGGCCATGGCCGTGGCCACGGGGATGGCGCGGACGGTCGTCTGCTACCGCGCCTTCAACGAACGCTCCGGCCGCCGCTTCGGCCAGCCGAACAGCCGCCTGACCGGCGAGCCCACCTCTCAGGGGCTGGAGATGAGCTGGCACGTGCCGTACGGGCTGATGACGCCGGCGGCATGGGTGGCGATGTTCGCCCGCCGGTACATGCACACGTACGGCGCGGCCTCGGAGGACTTCGGCCGGGTGGCGGTGGCCATGCGCCGCCACGCCGCCACCAACCCCGCCGCCTGGTTCTATCAACGCCCCATCACGCTGGAGGAGCACCAGGCGTCCAGGTGGATCGTCGAGCCGCTGCACCTGCTCGACTGCTGCCAGGAGAGCGACGGAGGCGTGGCCCTGGTGGTCACCTCGGCCGAACGGGCCCGAGACCTCCGCAGATCCCCCGCCCTGATCACGGCCGCGGCCCAGGGCGCGGGTTCGGGCCAGATGATGATGACCAGCTACTACCGCGACGACATGACCGGCCTCCCCGAGATCGCCGTGGTAGCCCGCCAGCTCTGGGACATGTCCGGTTTATCGCCAAAAGACATCCAGACCGCAATCCTGTACGACCACTTCACCCCGTTCGTCCTGGCCCAACTGGAAGAACTCGGCTTCTGCGCCCGCGGCGAGGCCCCGGACTTCCTCCGGGACGGAACCATCGAACTGGACGGCCGCCTGCCCGTGAACCCCCACGGGGGCCAGCTGGGGGAGGCCTACATCCACGGCATGAACGGGATCGCGGAAGCCGTCCGCCAGATCCGCGGCACAGCCGCCAACCAACTCCCAGCCGTCCGAAACGTCCTGGTAACCGCAGGAACCGGCGTACCAACCAGCGGCCTGATCCTCTCCTCGGACTCGTAGGTGGGCCTACGCTCGCCCACCCGTTGCCCATCTGGGTGGTCAGCCTGCTGGACCCCGCCCCGAGCAAAAGGTCTTCGCGGGGAGGCGCTTCGCGCTCGGGGCTCAGGCGCTTCTTATTGAGGCGCCTTGCGGCGCAACCCCCGCGCCTTCGGCGCCGTCGCCCACCCGTTGCCCGATTACCGGTCTGGCCTGCTGGAGCCCACCCCGAAACCCCCGCTCGCTCCGCTCGCCAGACGCCCCCACCCGTTGACCGGCGAGGCGGTGGGCCGACTGACGCCCACCCCGGACCGGCACGTCCAGCATGTCGATTGCCCGACTGTCCAGGCTGTCCTCGTCTCCCATGAGAACAAGACCGGTGACCCGTACCGAATGCCGACATCTTGACTCAGCGGCGGGGTCTGGCCGCGAATACCGCTTCTGCGGCATGCCGAACCATTCGTTGTCGACCGCCGCACCGCTCAGCCGGCTGGCCAGGCCGTACTCCGGCAGCCGAAGAGTGGTCTATCCCCGCAGAGTGCACTGCGGCGCTCTTCGTAGGCGAGCCGATCCGTGCTTCACGTGCAGACTCGCGAGCAGGACGAGCCCCTGTCTTTCGACGACCTATGTCAACCGCTCAGTTCGCCTTGCCATTCATAATCTTTTCCCATAGTTCTTCGGCCTTCGGGATCCAGATCCGGGTGGCTTTCAAGGACGCTGAGGCCGGACCCGAGCCTGCTTGTCTTCCGCACCCACGCGAGTCCACCAGCGGCGCAGAACTCGTAGACGCATGGCGCGCACTCACATGTGTGCCGTAGCACCCGCACCCGGGCGAAGCGCCGGACCGGCTTACGCCAATCGACAGATTCTGCGTCGGACCTGGGTGAGACGTGAGGGCCATGAAAATCAGGGAGATTCATCGCGGCTTGATGCCTGCTTCACGATCGCCGGCGAGAGTGAGGTGGTTGGCCTTCACACTGCTGCTCAGGTTCTTGGTGTTGTTGCCGTTCAGAACGTCTGATGGATGGTCGGCTCTCAAGGTGAGTACCTCGGCCCACACCAAGTTCCACCGCATAGGCACGGGCCGTGTCCCCCATCGGATCGACGTCTGCTGGACCAGCCACAGCCCTCGCCCGCAGCAGTCGCCCTCGGAGGACTTTCGCGGCTTCGGGACGGTTGACGCTCCTTCGTCAATCACTTCGATCCTGGCCAGATCATCACAGACCTCGTAGATGGTCACCGTAACCAGGCCTCCCGATCGTCCAGAGCCGGTGTGCAGGATGGCGTTTCCCACCAACTCGCTCGTGACGAGCTGGGCGCCATCCATATCCTGGTGTCCCGCCGTCGTCAGGGCATCTACCACCCAGCGGCGAGCCAGCGACACCGAACGCGCCATGCCCGGAAGGATTATCTTCGCCAAGGCCTGATCGTTCATCGCGCAACCTCCCACACTCGTTCGGGCGCGTACTCGTCAAGCGCGTCCACCCACCGATCGCGACCCCGCCCCCACGTGAAGACCCACCGCTCCCCCTGTAGCGCAGCCCGGACGAGCAGCGGTCCCGACCCTCGCCAGATCGAGATGCACGGCTCTGCGCGTCGCGGTAACTGGACCGAAACGGCCAGGCCCCGCACCCTCAGAGCCCAGGCCAGCCGAGTCAGGTAGAGGAACTGCTCATGCTCACGGCTAGGCCGCGGTGAGTCTGATCGTGTCCGGTCGTCTTGCCGTTGTCTGCGTCGCATGGATCGAACCGTCCTCCGAGTAGCAGAACTGAACGGAAATCCTTCTGTACGTAGTTCAGTGAGTCGGATCTGTACGCGTATCGCCCCGGCGGATGGCTTATCGGCGATGTATATGCAGGTCGCAGGGCGCTGAGGATGCCTTCGCTGTCTACAGATTGTGCATGGATGACAACTCTCTGCGCTAGCGGCTTGTCAGAGTGAACTAAGTACAGATTGAAGAGTCGAGATCAATCCGGGAGACTTGGCCCGTACATGGGAGGCGAGATGACAGCTCAGCGCAGTCCGTCAGCACGCCAGCGGCGACTTGCCGCCATCTTGCGCAGCCTGCGCAAAGAGAAAGGTATGTCCCGCGAGGCAGTCGCGGACCGGTTGGGATGTTCCCCGCCGACGATCACGCGCATGGAAGCTGCCCAGACCAGTGCTCGCGTCGCCGACGTGACCATGATGCTGGAGATCTACGAGGTGCCGGAACATACAAAGGAGGTTCTTCTCCAGTTGGCCCGCGATGCACGGAAACGTGGCTGGTGGGACAAGATGTCCGACACCATTCCCGAATACTTCCAGAGCTATGTGGGTCTCGAAGAGGACGCATCGTCCATCTCCGGCTATGAGAGCGAGTACGTCCCCGGCCTCTTCCAGACGGAGGAGTACGCGCGCGCCATCATGAGCGCTGAGCCGATCCTGCCCTCGGAAGAGCAGTTGACCCGCAGCATCTCCATCCGAATGAAGCGGCAGGAACGTCTGACATCTGCGCAGCCACCCGAGACATGGATGGTGCTGAATGAAGCGGTGATCCGGCGAAGCGTGGGGCGCGAGGGTGTCATGCGCCGCCAACTGCAGCACCTCCATGAACTGTCGCTGCAGGACGCCATCAACATCCAGATACTCGGCTTCGACAGCGGAGCCCATCCGGCCATGAACGGCGGGTTCAGCATCCTGCAGTTCCCTAAGCTATCGGATCCCGACCTTGTGTATCTTGAGTACTGGAGGGGCAGTATCTACCTAGAAGCCCCCGATGACGTAGATGCCTACAATCGTCTATTTGATCACCTTCGCGCACGAGCCATCGGCCCCGATCAGACTCGGCGCTTGATCGAGCAGGTAGTAGGAGGAACGCGGTGAACCACGGAAAAGATGACGATCCGACGCAGCAGGACCGTATGACGTGGCGTAAGTCAAGCTTTTCCAACGGGACTGGCGGAAATTGCGTCGAAGTAGCACTTTTGGAGGCGGGCCGCGATGGGGTCGAATATCAGGAGCTGGGCGCCGAGCACAAGGCGGGCCTCGGGCCTTTGATCGCGATACGCGACTCCAAGAACCCGGACGGCCCCAAGCTGTACTTCACTCGTAGCGAGTTCGCAGCCTTCCGCTATGCCATTATGGCGGGGGAATTCGAGGATTTGGGATAAACTATCTCATTTCTCAGGCAACTGCCACTTCATCGATCTGATCGGCGTATCCCCTTTCCGGCGGAACGCCACCTCTCCTGGGTGTTCGATCTTCCGCGCGCGTTGCGATGCCTATAGGGCGCTGTGTGCCCCCGCGCCGGGCGCGGCCGAGTCGAGGGTTCGGATGTGCGGGAGTGAGAAGATCAAGGTAGATCACTTCCGGCAGCCACCGCAGCTGACGGAAGCTCGCCTCGAAGGCCGAATGTCGGACGAACAAGTCTCTCAATTCGCTGTGGGCCTCTTACCGGATTCAGCCCTTGCGTCTCCAGAGCTTGCCAGTCGCCAGGTCGAGGTAGTAGACGCGCTCGCTCATGGCGCTGCGGACCAGGAAGGGCCCCTCCTTCGACCAGCCGAGCCCGACGTCGAGGAAGTCATCGCCGGGCAACGCGGGAACGACGCTGGACAAACGCTTCCCCCTTCCTGTGTCGAAGGTTTCGACACGTGTCTTGCCTCGGATGATCACTAGACGACTTCCGTCCTGCTTGAGGTTGTACGTGTCATCGGGGACATCCTTGGCGGCCTTCTTGAAGGGGAGGCTCATGCGGATCTTTCCCTGATGGTCGAGCACGAGCACCCGAGAAGCCGTTGTGGCCACGATGCCGCTGCTGTTTAGGTCATGGACCTGTTGAGCGCCGGGGATCGACAGCGTGGTCCAGGTCCTGGTGTCGGTGATCTGCGCGTCGTCCCTGGCCAGGGCGATATACCTGTTCTGGTTCTCGAATGTGGGCGTGGGCACTGCGGTGTCGGGCAGGCTGCCGGTGAGGGGGTGGATCCCCTTGGCGACCTGATACATCATGCGGCGACTGTGTCTGTCCAGATAGACGAGGGCCTTCTTGTCGGGCCTGCGCACGAACGGCCCTGGCTGGGGCGCGCCGCCTTTCCTGACGACGTATGGCGCGGCCTGCGGGAACGGCTGCCCGTTCACGAGCCACGACCGGCAGGGGTCGTCCATCTCGTCGGTCCACGCGCAGGTGGGCCGCTTGTAGGTGTTCACCTTCGTGAACTCAGCCATTTGCGCGGGAAATGACCTGGGCATCGAGTATTCGGGCGGTTCGCGCCGTGGTGGTTGCCCGGGGGTGAGCAATGCGCTCGACAGCACGATTGCGGTGCCCGCCAGGTAAAGAGTGCGTGCCGACCATCGGGCGATGGCCAGTTCTGCCTGAGCTCTGTCGTCCGGCGTCTCGGGTATCGGTCTGGTGGTCAGTTTCCGAGCGGCAAGCGTTACGGCTCCCGCTATGACAATCACGATGACGGCACGGGCCAGACGCGTCGGCGTGGCACCTTGGGTCTCCAACAGATAGCCGCTTGCCACAATGGCGACCGCCGAACCGAGCAGCCACGCCCGGTGATAGACCCTCGCCTCGTCGTGAGCCTGGAACGCCCGGGCGGGCAGTCGTACATCGCGGAAGACCGAAACGGCACACCAGCCCAGGACCAAATAGAACGGGTCGTTGGTGAAGCAGGCCAAAGGAGCGGCGAGGGTGACGGCAATGAGTCGCCGCCGGCGAAGGCCGGCGAAGTGATCGATGATCTGGCGGGCGTTGGGCGTTGTGACGGAAAGGCCCGTTAGTGCGGCGAACCTGGTGAGCCGTTCCTGTGTGACCGGCGTGGCTGCCGCCAGCACGGTCGCGGCGGCAACCACCCAGCAGATCATCGGAGGTGTCGTCACGAGAGGCTAGCTTATATGGTTCTATATCGTGAATTCAGATGACATATGGCAGCAATTCGGCGTCGCCACATGGCGCGCGCAGCGGGTACGATTGCGGCGAATGGTGTCCGGTTTTGTGGCTCTTGCTGCTGTTGTAGGGTTTTTGTGGTGGTTGAGGGAGGCGCCTCCGCAGGTCCGATGGAGTCTCGACAGTTTCTTCCTTGGCGCTGACGTGGATGAAAATGGCGTCCTGTCCACCAGGGTGTATATCGAAGTTGAAAACGAAGGTCTGGCTGCCTTCACTCTCACCGGTATCTCGGCAGAAATGCCGGGCCTCCGCCTGCTGCCTGCTGACGATGCGCAGGACGAACGTTCCACGGTCACCGTGGAACGTGGTGGCTTGAAGACCGTGGCGAGGCGCATCGTCATCACCGACTGCGCAGCGGTGCCACGCGAGCCCCAGCCGGTTCGCTTCACCTACAGAACCTGGATGGGCTCAGGGTCGGCGGAAGTGATATGGGACTCATGGCGACTGGAAGGACCCGAAGGAGACCTCCCGGTCGCCTGGCAGCGAGCTCTCGCCAGCCACGTCTGCAACGAAGCGGTGAGCGGGGAATGGCTCTGACAGCCGGCTCATCCACGGCCAATGACAAGCCCGGAAGGTAGTGCCGCATGCTGCCCGTCACGAAGATCGCCACCGGTTTCGTCGTCGCCTTCGGCGCCCTCCGTTTCAACGGCTTCGACCTGCTGTTCGACCCCGTCGGATGGGCATTGTGCGCGTCCGGCCTGCTTCAACTGCAGCGATCCGCCGACGACCATTTCGGCAGGGCCGGCTTCTTTGCCGTCGCCATGGCCTGCATTTCGTTGGTCGCCACAATCTGGTTCGGGGCGAGCCATGACCAGGCGGGCTCTTTCATCGCGCACGTGATCGGCATCGCCCACACGGCCGGGGCCTTGATCGCCACCTGGCTCTCTGTCGACGCCGTCATCAGACAGATCCGTCCCTCCGGGGACCTCTCCAGGGCCGCGCTTCTCGACGTGTTGCGCTGGACGGTAGCCGGCCTGGGAGCGCTCAGCGCGCTGGCTGGTTACGGCTACGCCGACCTGGGTACTGTCGTGCTCATTGCCTGGTTCGCAGCCATCCTGGCCCTGATCGTCATGCTCTACCGCTCGGCCTCCCTGCCGTGCCTTGCCCCACCACGCGGACCTGTGGCGAACCCCTTGCCGCCGGGTGGCTTGGACTGACAGCGTCGCGGGTCCGCTGCCGACACGCAGTGGTCACCTGGACCGAGACGCCTTGGGCCCGCCCGCCGACCGGCGAGGCGGTGGGCCGACTGATGCCCACCCCGGACCGGAGTTCCGCAGGGCATGCCGTTGACGCCGAACTCGCGCCCGATCATCGGTTCGCCTGCTGGATCGGGCCCATCGAACCCGCTTCACGGCCACCGCGGTCCGTACCCGCCCCCGACACCGGCGCGGAGGCGGCCGCTTCCATCTCTGCGAGTACCACCCGCCTGCTCAGCTTGCGTCTGTGTGAATACCCAGCGCAACCAGCAGGCGCCATACGTCGGTGGACGGGTCACGCTGAAGGACGGGGCAGGTCAGGGCGTGACCGGAGCGGGCCGCCCACTCCTGGGGGGACTGTGGTTCGGCAGCGCGGTCAATCGGCTCGCTCTTCGCATGAGCAGGCTTGCACACCCCATGGGAGCAGGAGACCACCAAGCGCCGAGCATGCGCCACCGCATCGCCCTCCCGTCCCTTCAAGGCATCGCGTCGCGGACCCCTGATGCTCTTGTCGCTCCTTTTGTCGTAGTTCTTGAAGGCGTCCGCGCCCTTGGCCTGTCGCAGCTTCTCGATCACTGAGGTTCCCCCAGTTCTCCGGACACTTGACCTGAGGTCACCCTTGATCATCAGGAAGGATGTCCTTCATGCCCGCACCTCACCCTCCCGAGTT
>NZ_JBITHZ010000030.1:0-134393 GCF_044458585.1 Nonomuraea sp. NPDC050451 | reverse complement strand
TCGCGATCGGGCCGGTCGTGAGGCTGAAGAGCAGGGCGAACCCGGCCGTAAGCACCCCTCTGGTTCTCATGCGGATACCTTTCTGCGCGCACCGGGAGGGGGGATGCCCCGGCCGGCGCCGCGAATCTTGACCGTTGACCTTGCAAAGCGCTCTTGCCGGTGATCAAGATTGGGAGCCCCACGTACAAAGAACATCCAAAAGAGCTACAAAGGCCCTTTCACCTTGAACGCTTCGCTCAACGGGTGTCCCGGGCGAGGCCAAGCTCAGGGGAACGCGCGGTCATGGTGGTTGAACAGCCCGTATTCAAGGCCCTCGGGCCGGAGCCCGGGAAGAGCCCTTACGCATCGCGGACGGGCATCCATGGCAGCGGCCACGATGCGGCAACGGCGGCACCTCGACCGAATACGCTCAGCCCGGCGGCGGCGCAGCGCAGGTCGCCGGCGTCACCTCTGGTGAGAGCATCGGGGAGCATCATGGTGCGGTGGCGACGGCCTGGTCGATCTGGTCGTGTTCCTCAGCGGTCAGTTCGCCGGTGGGTTGGAGCAGGCAGTGCTGGAGGCCGTGCACGCAGCCGATGCGCCGGCCTGGTTGTGCCGCCTGTCGGCGGGCCGCCGAATGGACCGCGATCAAGATCCGCCGGACGCGGGGCTGTGCAAGATGTGCCCCCCTGTGCGCGGGCCGGCAAGGCTCGCAGCCAGTTTCAGATGTGCAGCCCTTGCAGCATCACGCCCAGGTAGCGGCGGCCGGATTCGAGGCGGGCCTGCGGGTCGTCGGCGTGGACGGTGGCTGCGTAGGCGACCCCGCACATGAGCGGCCGCAGGTCGTCCCAGGTGACCACACCGCGCACGGATCCCGCCGCGTGCGTGCGGTCGAGTAGCCGGCCGGCGAGGGAGTCCAGCGTGGTGGTGAGTTCCTTGGTGCGGGGAAGGACGTGGTCCGGCGCGGCGCGCACGATGGAGATCGAGGGGTCGGTCAGCTGCGCGTCCAAGGTGGCGTCGAGGAAATCCGTCAGGGCCTGCCAGGGGTCGTCCTCGCCCAGCGCCCGCTCGGCGTGGGCGGCCAGTGCTTCCAGACCGGGGGCGGCCAGGGTCTCCATCAGAGCCTCGGGGGTCGGGAAGTGGCGGTAGACGGTGGCCACCCCCACCTTGGCGAGCCGGGCAACATCGTTGAGCTGCAGCGGGACGCCGTCGTCCACGAGTTGCCGGCCCACGTCGACGATGCGGTGCCAGTTGCGGGCAGCGTCCTTGCGCATCGGTGGCGTGGTCATACGGACATCATAACCGGATAGGTCATCCGGTTGTGCTACGGTCAAATGGATAGCTTATCCGTTTCGACGTGGCTCCCCTGTGCCACGAGGAGGCTCAACAGTGCCGTTCACCGTCACCGACGTGCCGAACCTGCCCGCCGGGTTCACCGACACGTTCACCAGCCACACCGTCAAGACAAACGACCTGACCCTGCACGCCGTGGTCGGCGGCGACGGCCCCCCGTTGCTGCTCCTGCCCGCCTGGCCCCAGTTCTGGTACAACTGGCGCCTGGTCATGCCCGCCCTGGCCGAGCACTTCACCGTCATCGCCGCCGACGTCCGTGGCACCGGCGCCAGCGACAAGCCCGCCACCGGCTACGACGCCGCCACGCTCGCCGACGACATGGCCGCCCTGATGACCGCTCTGGGCCACGACCGCTTCGCCGTCGTCGGCTACGACCTCGGCCTGCTCGTCGGCTATGGCCTCGCCGCAGGCCACCGCCACCGCGTCACCCGCCTCGTCGTCGGTGAGGCCATCCTTCCCGGCTTTTCCCCGTCCCCGCCGCTGATGTCGGACGCGGCCACCAACGAGTTCCTGTGGCACTTCGCCTTCAACCGCCTGCAGGACATCAACGAACGCATGGTCGCCGGCCGCGAGGAGATCTACATCGGCCACCAGTTCACCTCCAAAGCCGCCGCCCCCGACGCCATCCCGCAGCACGCCGTGGACCTCTACGTCGACGTGCTGCGCGACCCGGCCGCCCTGCGCGCCAGCTTCGAGTTCTACCGCCGCCTCGACGAATCCGCCCAGCAGATCCAACGCTGGCACGACGAGGGACCGCTGAGCATCCCGGTGCTGGCGATCGGCGGGGAACACAGCACCGGCACCGCCCCGGCGGAGGACATGCGCAAGGTCGCCACGGACGTCACCGGACTGGTCATCCCCGGGTCCGGACACTTCCTGGCCGAAGAGGTTCCGCAAGCCCTGACGAAGGCACTGCTGGGCTTCCTGCTCTGACCCGGCGGGATCGCCGATCCCGGAAACCCCGCCACGGGTGGTGGCAGCAGTTGCATGGGCAGACGGCCGTCCAGGAAATCCTCGGTCACCCACATCACAGCGACACTTTCAACAGAGGCAGCAGCCCGCATGGGCCGCTGGAAATGCAACTGGGCGGGCTTCCGGATCACGGAGATCGGAGTCCGCCCAGGTCATTGGTGGTAGGGCGCCCGGGCTCGAACCCGGAACCTACGGATTAAAAGTGCCGTCCGATGCCATGCCATATCAGGTGCCGACGAGCATGCAACGAGCAACCGTGGGGCGGATGGCATCCCTTGACCATTCTCACTTTACGTTCGATTGGTGAGCTGACTTCCTGGATGGTTGCTATCTGGAGAAGGGCTTGATCCCGTGCCCGACAGGCAGGCGATGATCGTTCCGAAACGAGTGCATCTGAGACGGTTCCGGCCGCCGCAGCCGCAGCTCGAGTACATGCCATGGCCGGTCGGCCGAGATATCGGCGAGGTGCCGCTGGTGTTGGCTGTGCAAGCTGGATGACCTGCGCGGATGGCATTATCGGCAGGCAGGCTCCTTCCACGATCCCCTTGCCGGTCGACCTCAACCGGCTCAGGGCGGCGCTCAACTCCGAGCGGCCGGTCCGCGCGGTGCTGGCCGCGCTCCAGGCCTTCCACGCGCTGCGCCCTTGCGAATTGCGAAGCCTGCCGCTCACCGACATCGTCGACGGGCGTCTCCGCATCGGCGGCCGTGTAATTCCGCTGGCCGCCGACGTCCGCACCCGGCTGGCGGCCTGGCTGGACGAACGCCACCGACGGTGGCCCAGAACCGCCAACCCGCACCTGTTCATCAACACCGACACCGCCGTGTTGACCACATCGGTCAGCGCCTTCTGGTCAACGCCACCCTCGGCATCTCCGCTCAGGCCCTGGTCGAGGACCGCGTCCTCGACGAAGCCACCGCCACCGGCGACGTCCGCAGGATCTGCGACCTGTTCGACATCACCGTCGAGACGGCCTTGCGCTACGTCGGCCTTCACGACGCCTGAGTCCCAGTGCGCGTCCGAGAACGATGATCTTGCGGTGGGAGCCGCACACACCTTCGATGTAGACCTCAACACCATGTGACCCTGTCGGCGTACTTGATGTCCCGGCTCACCACATCACGGACCGCTAACAAGCGAAGAGGTCGCAGGTCGCTACCGCCAATTTCTGCACTCAGCTTCCACGGGCCGGATCGCCGATGCGGACATGCAGGTTCGTCAGCACGCGGAATTTCCAGCCGTGCAGGTTGTGCGGCTGTTCGGGGTCCAGGGAGAGCTGTGGGTGTTGCTCGAGTAGCACGTCCAGCAGGGCCGTGATGATGGCACCGACGACTGGGGCGGCGAGGCATGCGTGGCGGGAGTATCCGAGGCCCAGGTTGGGGAAGGGGTCCCGGTTGATGTCGAAGGTGTCTGGGTCGGTGAAGATGCTGTCGTCCCGGCCTGCCGAGGCGATGGCCGCCATGACGGTCGCTCCGGCGGGGATGATCTGTCCGGCGAGGAGCACGTCTTTGGTCGTGCGGCGGCTGAGCGCGCCGTTTGGTGATAGCCAGCGCAGCGTTTCGTGGACGGCCTTGCGGATAAGGCGCGGGTCATCGCGGATGGCCTGCATTTGGGTGGGGTGCTGGAGCAGCGCGAGCAGCGTGAGCCCGGCGCCGGCCGCCGGTTCCAGGAACGCCGAGAGGATCTCGATGAAGGTGGGCATGATGTTCTCGGCGGATCGGACGGTGTCGGCCGGGCAGCCGCTGTGGAGCAGCTGTGACAGGACCGAGTTGTCGGGCCGGTCTGTGGTTTGCCGGGCGAAGGGCTCGATCGTCTGGCGGATCTCGGTGGCGGTGGCCACCGCCTGTTCGTGTACGGCCGGGTCCGCCGTGAAGTTGCTCATTCCGGCGCTGAGGTTGCGGGCCCAGCGTATGAGCGTGTCGGTGTCCACGTCGGGCAGGCCGATGAAATGGGCGAGGGCGGTGCTCGCGGCGGGTTCGAAGTAGCTGGACATCAGGTCGTCCTGGCTACTGAGCTTGGTGGCGTACGGTCGTGCGGCCTCGCGGGTGACTGTGGTGGCCCGTTCGATGCGTTCGTGGGCGAATCGCGTGTCAACGGCGGCTCGCAGATCGGCGTGGGCGTCGCCCTCAACCTTGAGTACGGACCGTTCCCCGAATATCTGCGTGGCCAGCGAGGGGAAGGCGCTGGTGTACGACTCGTAGGCACTGAGGACCTGACGCACGTCATCCCAGCGGGTGACCATCCACAGGTCGAGCTTCGGCAGCAGGACGACCGGCGCTTCGCGGCGGAGCCTGGCGAAGATCGGATAGGGGTCACTGCCGAGCTGGTCGAAGGTGATGGACGCGGCGAAGTCGTTCATCGACGTCACCCTCCCGTCGGCACACCCGGCTGCTCGGCGGCCGCCGCGTCGCCGCCGCGGTGAGGGCGCGGAACCGGATTGTCGCGCAGGTACTCGACCTCGGTGCGCACGTTCGCGAGCAGTTTGGTGGCGATGTCCTGGCTGAAGCCGTTGCGGATGACGAAGCGGATGACGGCTATGTGCTCCAGGTCGGGCGGCAGGTAGTACGTCGGGGCCTGCCAGCCGTGCATCTTCAGCCGGGCGGCCAGGTCGAAGACGGTGAAACCGTCGTAGCCGGGGGCGGTCCGCACGGCGAGCACCGGCAGTTCCGAGCCGTCGGCGATGAGCGAGAGCTCGGGGAGTTTCGCGATCTCCTCACCGAGGTAGGTCGCCACGTCCCGGCAGGTCTGCTGGACGGCCCGGTAGCCCTCGAAGCCGAGCCGAAGGAAGTTGTAGTACTGCGCGACGACCGGGGCGCCGGAGCGGGAGAAGTTGAGCGTGAAGGTGTCGATGTTGCCGCCGAGCAGGTCGCAGGAGAGCACCAGGTCCTGCGGCAGTGCGTCCGGCTCCTGCCAGACGATCCAGCCGACGCCGGGGTACACCAGACCGAACTTGTGCCCCGAGGTGTTGATCGACTGCACCCGGGGAAGCCGGAAGTCCCACACCCTGTCGGGTTCCAGGAACGGGGTGATGAAGCCGCCCACTGCCGCGTCCACGTGCAGCGGTATTCTCAGCCCGCGCTCGGCCTCCAGCCGGTCCAGCTCGGCCGACATCTGCTCGATCGGGTCGTACTTGCCGCATTGCGTGGAGCCGAGCACACCGATGACCCCGATGGTGTTCTCGTCACAGAACTCGCCGAGCCGGGCCGGGTTCAAGGTGAAGGCCGGCTCCTCGATCGGTATCCAGCGCGGCTCCACGTCCCAGTACTGGCAGAACTTCGGCCAGCAGGTGTGGACGGCAGTGCCCATCACGAGGTTGGGGTTGGCGGTGGACAGCCTGGCCGCCCGGCGCCGCTCGCGCCACTGGAACTTCATCGCCAGCGCCCCGAGCATGGCCGCCTCACTGGAGCCGCCTGTGGAACAGCCGACGCTGGAACCGTTCGGGTCGCCCCACAGATGATCGAGCATGTTGACGCAGCGCGCCTCGATGTCGGCCGTCTGCGGGTACTGGTCGTGGTCGACGAGGTTGCGGTCGAGGGTTTCGGCGATGAGTTCGCGGGCCTGGGGCTCCATCCAGGTCGTGCAGAAGGTGGCCAGGTTGAGCCGGGCGTTGCCGTCGAGCAGGAGTTCGTCGCGGATGAGCGCCTGGGCCGCTGTGGGATTCATCGGGCTGGCCGGCATCTTGAACCGGGGCACGCCGCCTTCCGGCACCAGCCCGTTGTAAAGGGGATTGACATCGAGTGATTCTTGCCACCGGTCGGATTCGACTCGTCTGAGCATGAGCTTCACCCCTCGAAAGAGCTTTTACGCCACGTCAAACACTCACGGTAGGCAATTGTTTACTATGAGTCAATATTGCGGCCGCGCTGACGTCCACGTTGGGTGGTGTTGCTGGCTCGCTTGCAGAGGTCGAAGGACGTGGAGATCCTTGTCTTACGTCACCAGCTCACGGTGTTGCGTCGGCAGGGGGCCAGGCCCCGGCCGGCGTGGGCGGATCGGGCGGTGATCAGCGCGCTGGCGCGTCTACTGTCTCCAGCGGGTCGTCGGCGGTTGTTCGTGACGCCGGGCACGCTGTTGCGCCGGCACGCGGATTTGGTTCGGCGGCGCTGGACGTTCAAGGTCGTAGCCAGGGTCGGTCTCCCACCCGTGCCACCATCTGGACCTTGGTACTTCGTCTGGCTCGGGAGAATCCGCTGTGGGGAACTCGCCGGGGGTTCAGATTCCTCATCCGTGATCGGGATACGAAGTTCACCGCCATGTTCGACGAAGTCTTCACGGCCGCAGGCATCCGCGTCCTCAAGACGCCCCCTCGCGCTCCGCGGGCCAACGCGTTCGCCGAACGCTGGATCGGCGGCCTGCGCCGAGAACTCCTCGATCGGATCCTCATCGTCAACGCCCGCCACTTACGACGCGTGCTGGCGATCTACGAGGCCCACTTCAATGAGCATCGCCCGCATCGCTCCCTGGGCCAGGCCGCCCCGCTGCGAGCCCTTCCCGACCCGGTCGAGGACGATATCAAGGTCATCCGGCGCTGCTACCAGCAGCCTGACTCCGACCAGCCTGCCTAAAGCGCACTTATATCCCTCTGAGGACGCAGTCAACGGCCGTATAGAGGGTTTCGGTCTCGGACTTCAGGATCGAATCCTCGGCGGGCAGGGCTCGTTCGATCGAGAGTCCGTTGAGGACGGTGAGCAGGAATCTCACTCGGCGTGCGTGGTCTTCCTTGGGCAGCGCCCCTTCGTCAGCGAGAACCGTCAGCCAGTACTCGATACGGCGCCCACCTCCCCGCTCCAAGGCGAGATACGCGGCGCGCGCCTCCTCGGTCGGGTCGGGCGCGATATACGTCTGGTACGCCTTGGTCCACGCCTCACGTGCCTGCTTCCCGACGCCGGCGGGGGCGAGCACTTGCCGGAGACAGTTGACCAGTCGATCTCGGGCGGGTAGCGATCGGTCGTGGATCGGGTCGTCAGGCAACAAGTGGCCGTAGATCCTGGCTAGCACGGCCTCCTGTAGCGCGAGCTGGGTCGGAAAGTGGAACCTGAGCGAGCCCGTGCTCACCCCGGCGCGTGCCGCAACCGCACGCACGCTCAGCCTCGCCCCTACATCCTCTGCAAACATCGCCGCCGCAGCCGCGAGAATCCGTTCGCGCGAGCCGGTGTTCTTGTCTTGCTGTGTCACCTGCCACCTCCTGTCACATCGTACTAGTACGCCGTGCTAGCGTTGCTACTAGCACAGTGTGTTAGTGAACGGCGGCGGTCAAGGACGAGCGAGGAAACGTGATCGAGGACTGGCGGCAACGGCGGGCAGCCAAGCGCATCCAAGACGGAGACGGGCGGGCGTTGAAATCTCTCCGCTGGTGGCAGCTGCCCTTCCGCGCACTGTTCTACCTGCCGCTGGCCCACCGGGATGGCCGGCAGACGGTATATGCCGTCGACCTCCCGTACCGGGCTGATACGGGCAGCGGCAAGGCGAGAGCGCACCTGTACCTCGACGGCAGACACCACGCCGAGTCCAAACTCCCGGCAGCCTTCCCCGTCGAGGGCGGCACCATCGAGGTGGCGATCAGTGCATTCGGGATCAAGCGCTGCCACTACGTCACCACCGACGGCGCGGAGCGCCAGCTCATCCCTGATCCGAAGTCCGCCGAAGGGCGCCGTGCCCGCCTCGAACGCGACCACCCGGCGCTGAGCCGCTCGATCGGTTTTCTCTCGGTGCTGATGCTCCTCATCGGCGTCGGCCTGAACCTGCTGCAGCTCGCCGAACCGGTTTCGCGGATTCCCCCGATCGCCGAAAGCATCGGACGTTTCGAATCGCCCGTCCACCTACCGATTTGGCTCAACTTCGCCCTCGCTGTCGGGGCCATTCTGGGAAGCACTGAGCGGGCACTTCGCCTGCGTTACAGCCTGCTCGACAAAGCCGGGAAATAGCCACACCCATAAGGGGAAGCCATGACCACAATGACCAAGCCGAACTGGCTGTTCACTCCAGGCGAGCCCCGCAATGGGCCGTCAATTCCAGCTGGAGTGGAGTACCACCGGGTACTCGCAGGCGACAAACGCCGGATCGGTCGCGGCATTTTCGCGATCATCCTCCTGCTGGCGGGCTTGGTCATCTTCCCGACGGTCATCGCCAGGGCGGCTGCGCTCATCGACGTACAGATGGGCAAAACCCCGCCGATCCTGGGCGGCACTGACTACACGCCGCTCTCCCATGCCAGTTCGATGATCTCCCTCGGCCTGCTCATTCCGTGGAGCATGCTCATCCAGCGGTGGCTCTACGGCGTGCCCGGTGCATCTCTGCACTCCGTGACATCGCGGTTCCGCTTCGACCTGCTCGGCAGATCGCTCCTCATCTTCGGTCCCGCCTGGCTGGTCGTCAACATCCTCGGAGCTCTCACGCCCGTTGAGGAGTCCCCTTGGTCGCAGACCGACCTCATCGCCATCTTCATCGCCACGATGCTCCTCACCCCGCTACAGTCGGCGGGCGAGGAATACGGCGTGCGTGGTCTGATCTTCCGCGTCATCGGAAGCTGGACCCGCAACCCAAGGGCAGGACTGGTCGCCGGGGTGCTGGTCTCGAGCGTGCTGTTCACGGCCATCCACGGCGCAACGGATCCGTACATCATCGTCTGGTACTTCGTGCTCTGGACCGGACTGGCCATCATCACCTGGCGCACAGGCGGGCTTGAGATCGCGGTCATGCTCCACGCCGTACTCAATACCTTTACCTTCATCCTGGCCACATCCCTGCGGGTGGACCTCGGCAGTTCATTGCAGGACCGCTCAGCTGGAGCCGGCTCGCCGTACCAGCTCGTGCCCGCCCTCACTGTCATCGTCATAACCGCCATCGTCTGGTGGTGCACCCGAAAGTCAGGACCAGCACTTACTCCTGACTCTTTGAGTGGTGGAGGCGGCGCCGGCAGATCAGGGCGTAGCCGAGTTTGAGCAGGGCTTCGTGGACGTCGGCTCGGATCTCCCAGCCGGACGCGCAGACGGCGGAACCAGTGCAGCAGCGCAAAGCTCTGCTCCACGACCCAGCGCAGCTTGCCCAGCCCGGCGCCGTTCCCGCAACCACGGCGGGCGATGACCGGTGTGATGCCCAGTTCGCGCACCAGAGCCCGGTACTTGTCGGGTAGCGGCGACATGTTGCCATGCCGCCACCCCTTAAGAACTGGCCGTGCCTGTTTCCAGGCAACCAGCTCAAGCAACCCCAGGGCCAGCAGATGTTCAGAAGCGGTGCGCTCCTGCCGCGTTGAGCTGAGTGCGGCAGTTGCGGTGTATGAGTTGGTGCGGTGTGGGGTCGTCCGGTATCCCGGGCGCCATCGATGCCGGCGTACGGGGGCCATGTGCAAAGTCAGGTACAGGTAAACGGTAAACGTGCAGAGGTAAACGGTGTGTCCGCTGCCGCAATTGGGCCCAGCGCCTCACGGCGCACTGCGACCTCGTGTCGCACGTGGTCGTAGCCACGGTCGACGCAGACTTCAGGTGCCCGGCTGCGGGGCCGGCCGAGAATTCCCTCGGTGTTATGCCGTATCAGGTGCCGATGAGCATCCAACGAGCAACGGTTGGCATCGCTTGACCATGCGCACTTCTTGGCTGGCCGGGCGATGTGGCTACGTGAATCTCGCTGGCGCGGACCGCCAGTCACCAGACATGGAATCGCCGGTTACTCGGCTGTGAGGCCCGCGTCGTTGAGCCGCTTGATGAGACTGGGCTTGCCCTGGTGTCGTTCCCGGAGGTGGGTGAGGCGCTGGGTGAAGGTGGGGGTGTGATCGTCGCGGATCGCCAGGGCGTGCAGGTCGCGAAGGAGCTCGACGGCTTGGTCGTATTCGCGGGGCTTCTTGGTGTCGATGGAGGCCTCCACCACGTCCCACGCTGCTTCGAGGTCCTGGGCGAGCTGGTTCAGGCGAAGTTCCCTGGCCCGCCGCCGCTCCTGCTCCCTGCGGGCCTGCTCTTCGGCGCGCCGGGCCGCCTCCTGCTGCTCGCGCGCGTGGCGGCGGGCGGCGGCGGCGTCTAGCAGCTCGGCGACCGTCCGCCCCGTCTCCACCTCCTGGCGGGTGGTTCCGCCGCCGAACTCGCGCAGCAGCTCCCCCCGAACCTTCGCGGCGTCCTCCTCGACCACCCGCAACAGCAGCGCGTCCTTGCGCCCGGCGGGCAGAGCGCCGATCCAGGCGGCCAGGGCCTTTCGGTCGTGCTGTACGGGTTGCGCCGGCGGGCTGGCTTCGACGGCGGCTGCGAGGAGATCGTCGTCCAGGCGCAGGAAGTCGGCCAGGGCCCGTTGCGGCGCGCTGAGCGAACCCAGCCCCGGCGGGACGGGCGGCTCCAGCGCGTCCTCCTCCTCGTAGTCGAAGGCGTCCTCGTCACGCTCCCACGCCCCGTGCGCCGACAGCCAGGCCAGATAGAGCGGCCGCAGGTCCCCGGCGGCCAGCTCGGCGCGGATGCCGACGATCGCCGACAGCGAGCGTTCGACGTCGTCCTCCCAGTACTCCTCCTCCGCCTCGCTGGTGAAGTCGAGGAAGAGGTGTCCGCCGCTGGTCCAGGAGCTGACCTGCTCGCCCACGCAGTAGCGTTGGGCCTGCTTGGGGTCGAGCACGGCCTTGGGCAGGCGGAGCATGATGCGGTGGGTGCCCCAGTTGGCCAGGTACAGGTGGGCGTCGTAGTAACGCTCCATCATGCGGGACGGGTCGCCGCGGAAGTCGCCCCAGTGGTATTCGTTGGTGAAGCTGGTGGCGGTGATGTGGGCCCGGGTGGACAGGGCGCGGACCTCGGCCTGCTGCTGGTCGGTGAGCGGCCGGTCGATAGTCAGGAACTCGTAGTACTGGTATTCGCTCATGCTCTCACCTGGCCCAGCGCCGGAACGCGTGGATCCATTCGGCTCCGGCCGGTGGCGGGTCGGGCAGCGGCAGGTCGAGGATGCCGAGCCTGCTCGATCAGCTTATCCAAGCGATCGTCAAGGGGGCGGCGAGTCACAGCAGCACACAATACTTTCGGCGAGGACCCCGGTGGTCACGCTTGGGCAGAGGGAATTCTGGACCGTCAGGGCTGTGCAGGGGGGATGTCGGTGTGCGGGAAGTCCTCGCCTTTGAAGAGCAGGGGCTGGTCGAAGTCTTTGGCGAGAGCGTAGGCGAAGCAGTCGCCCATGTTGAGCCTGGCCTTGGAGTTGTTGCCCTTGCCGTAGATCTGGTATGCCTGGCGCGCAATTCTGGCCTGATTGGGTGTTACAGGCTCGATGATGAGGCCCATCTCATTGATGAGCGTGTCGAAGGCGTTGCGCATGGCCTCACCGCGGTTGTCCGCCACGATGGCCGCCTCGACGTAGTTGACGGCTGAGATACGGCACACGGCGGCCGGCGATGGCGTGGGCGAATTGGGTGGCCTCGCGCTCACCATTGATGACAGCGATGATGGCGCTGGAATCGATGATCACGTGGGAAGTCCAGTGTCCGGGTCGTACAGATCTTCAACGGGCAGCCGGTCCTGACCGAGGTGCGTTCGCATGCTGGCGGCGATGCTCAGAATGCGTTCGGCTCTGCCTGCGGCTTCGGAGCGGCGTTCCAGCGCTTCCAGACGGCGTTCGAGCACTTGAGCGGCGTGCTGGGTTTCCTCGGCCAACCGGATGACCCGGCGGGCGAGGTCATTAAGGGGCTCGTGTTCGAGGTCCACGCTCACCGTCGCTCGATTCCCTCCGTCGCAGCGCCTGTGGCATGCCAGGCTTCCCAGATCTCGGGCGGAGTCTGCCACGGTCAGCGACAGGAAAACCCAGGTCGGAGTGGTAGGGCGCCCGGGGCTCGAACCCGGAACCTACGGATTAAAAGTCGGCTGATATTAGTTATTTCTCAATGTATCACGCTGTCCGCAAATGCCGTCGCTCAAAATGTCCAAGAATGCCGTCCGGTGGTATGCCATATCAGGTGCCGAAGAGCATCCGACGAGCAACCGGGGGGTGGATGGCATTCCTTGACCGTTTCTATTTTGCGTTCGATTTGCGAGCTGACGCCTTGGAGGGTCGCAGCCCAGAGGAGGGTTTGATCAGGCGCTCGACCCATGTCAGGCCATCGGCACGCCGACCACCATCCAGATCGGCCTGGCGCACCCAGACACGAATCGACTGCGCGGAGGGCTGGAACTCCTTGGCGAGTTCCTCCGGCGACCGTCCCACGCGCACCAGCTCCACCATCTGCCGGCGAAACTCCGGCGGATAGTCGTTCGGCGCAATGAACTCCTTCTTCCGGGAACCAGGGTTCCTCAGAGATCAGGTGTCCACCAAACCGGGGCAAGACCTACCGACCGGGTGCACCCTCTTCGACATTGCCCATGGGGCTATCACGAAAGGCAGCTTGATCAAAGACTGTATTTGCGTTGATCTGGATGATATTTCTGTGTCTAGAACATCCGTTCGAGTGGCCATGGCGACATGGCCACTCTGCTGTGTGCAGAGGAGTGTTACGTGACACTGCTGGTGCGAAACGGGGAGACAGCACCGCACTTACCCGGTCCCAGGCATCGGAGCAGACGCCTGGCGAGGGCCGCCGCCGCTGCCGTGGCTGCGACGATGGCCCTGAGCTTGGCCTCAGCTCCGTCCTGGGCGGAGCAGCACACCGAGCCGGCACCTGCGCCGAGTTCGGCGCCTTCGAAGCCGCGGGGCGGCAGTCCCGTGGTGGACGAGAAGGTGGTGGCGGCCAAGGCGAAAGCCGTCAAGACCGGCAAACGGGTCGCCTTACCCTCGCACTACACCGAGACCATGAAGGTGTGGGCCAACACCGACGGCAAGACGCTGCACGCTGAGCTGAGCACCGAACCGGTGCAGCTCAAAGTGTCCAGCAAGGACAGCAAGAAGTCCTGGCAGCCGGTCGACACCTCGATCGTGACCAAGTCCGACGGCGCGCTGGCGGCCAAGCTGGTCAAGACTCCGCTGACCTTCGGCGGCGAGGGTGACAAGACCCTGGTTACCGCCAAGGACAAGGACGGAACCGTCGCCATCGGCTGGAACAACAAGCTGCCCAAGCCGACCGTGGACGGAAACAAGATCACTTATCGGGATGTGGTGGCAGAGGGCGCCGACCTGGTGCTCACCGCCCTCCCGAACGGGTTCGCTCAGGACGTCGTGCTGCGTACGCGTCCGAAGAGCCCGATAAAGATCCCCCTGTCCGTCACCCTGCCCGAGGGCAGGACGTACGGCACCCGTGACGGCAAGCCCCAGCTCATGTCGGCGCAGGGCGCGGCGGAGAGCAGGCCACTGGCGGCGCAGGCGGTTGACGCCAAGGCCATCGAGTCGCCAGAACAGGGCAAGATCGGCAAGGTGGACACCTCGGTGACCACCGACGCCTCCGGCAACACCTCGCTGGTGCTGACCCCCGACGCTGCCTTCCTGGCCGATCCGTCGGTGGCCTACCCGGTGATCGTGCCGATGAGCGGGGAGTGGATCGGCGCGGGAGACTCCTCCGACACCTTCGTCTCCAGCGTGCAGTACCCCAACTCGGCGACCCTCTCCACCTGGCTTCGGGCGGGAAAGTCGGCCGATGGGGAGTTGTGGCGCACCTACCTGCGTTACGTGATCAATGGCACCCACCTGGACTTCGCCACCATCCACGACGCCGACCTGCGGTTGTGGAACTACCACGCCAACGGATGCGGCACCAGTGTAGGCGTGGGCATCGTCGCGCGCCGGCTCACCTCGGCCTATCACTACTCCACCTTGACCTGGGCCAACCAGCCCTCCAGCACCGGCACCAACGCGGTGGTCAACACCGGCGGCTACAGCGCCACGCTGGCAGGCTGCTCGGGTAGCGGCGAGCTGTACTACTCGATCCAGGACATCGTGCAGCAGTGGGCCGACGGGACGTCGGACTATGGGCTGATGATCCGCGCCGCCACCGAGGGCGCCGCCGGAGCCAACTGGCGCCAATACCGCTCCGACCAGTACACCGGCACGGACGGACGCGGCCCGGTGCTGTTCATCGACTACACGCCCGCGGACCGCGTCAGGGTGGTGTTCAACTCCAGCGGGGATCTGACGTCCTTCCCCACCTACGGCGAGGCTCTGGCGATGGAGGAGGTCCTGCTCGCCACCCCCGACACCAGCGTCCTCAGCACCGAACAGGTCAGGGCGATCGAGACCCAGCGTTACGCGGAGACCGACAGCACCATCCCCGAGCTGCAGCCGCTGGAGGGGGAGAGTGACGAGTCTCCCACCAATCCTGACGTCGGTGACTCGGCTCCGCCGTCCGTCATCGAAACGACGCCGGCTGATGGCGCGAGCGACGTACCGACCGACACCGGCGTCACCGTCACCTTCAGTGAGGACGTACGCGGCGCCGACCTCGTCCTGAAGGACGCCGACGGCGGCGTCGTGGCCACCACGACGGGCGAAACCGGTGAGTATGGCAACGCCACCGTCACCTTCACACCCGGTCAGCCGCTGAAGTCCGGCACCGTTTACACCGCGACCGTCAGCGGCGCGACGGACCTGTGGGACAACGTCATGTCTCCGCATTCCTGGTCCTTCACCACGACGGGACCTGACACGACCGCGCCGACGGTGAGCGGGACCGACCCGGCCAAGGACGCCACCGACGTACCGGTCGCCACACCTGTGCGGGCCACCTTCAGCGAGCCGGTGTCCGAAGCGGAGATCATCCTCAAGGACGTGCAGGGCACCGCCATCACCGGCGCCGCGGCGATGGACAGCACCAACAAGATCCTGACCTTCACCCCACAACAACCCCTGGCCCACAGCGCCACCTACACCGCCGAAGCGAGCAAAGCCAAAGACACCGCGGGCAACATCATGGCCACCCCGCATGTCTGGTCCTTCACCACGGCGGCGCCTGACACGACCGCGCCGACGGTGAGCGGGACCGACCCGGCCAAGGACGCCACCGACGTACCGGTCGCCACACCTGTGCGGGCCACCTTCAGCGAGCCGGTGTCCGAAGCGGAGATCATCCTCAAGGACGTGCAGGGCACCGCCATCACCGGCGCCGCGGCGATGGACAGCACCAACAAGATCCTGACCTTCACCCCACAACAACCCCTGGCCCACAGCGCCACCTACACCGCCGAAGCGAGCAAAGCCAAAGACACCGCGGGCAACATCATGGCCACCCCGCATGTCTGGTCCTTCACGACGGTACAGGCGCCATCGGTTCCGAAGACGATCACGTTGCCGGTGCAGACCGACACCTGGCTCGATGACCAAGGGACGGTCGGCCCTAATGGCCCCACTGTGTGGGCGGGTGCGTACGGCAGTAGCGCTCCGAGGGCCATCGAGCGGACCTACCTGAAGTTCGACACCTCGGCGCTGGCGGGTAAGGCGATCACCGAGGCCAAGCTGGAGCTGTGGAATTCGGCTTCCTTCGGTTGCGGCGCCGCCGACTCGGGTCTCAAGGCGCAGCAGGTCACCGGGGCGTGGAGTGCCGAAACCCTGAGTTGGCGCAATCAGCCGCAGACCACCACCAACGGCGAGGCGCTCGCCAAGGACCCCGGCGGATGCATCGGCGATTCGCCGCCGAGCGATGTCGCGTGGACCTGGCCGGTAACCGACATCGTGCGGCGCTGGGCATCGGGCCAGGACAACCACGGCCTGATGGTGCGCGGGGTTGACGAATCCACCAGCGCCCCCCAGTACGACCGCGGCTTCCACGCGTCGGAAACCGAGGAGGCCGAGGCCCATCCGCCGACGTTGAAGGTGACCTACACCGACAACGCCGGTCCCAGCTCGACTCCCACGACACCTCCCCCAGGTTCGGACACGACACCGCCGACGATCCTCGCGGTGGAACCGGCCGACGGAGCCGAGAACGTGCCGGCCGACGCCACGGTGAAGGTCACCTTCAGCGAGCCGGTGACCAACGTGAACTTCGTCCTGACCGACATCGACGACGAGGAGGTTCCCGGCAGCGTCACGATGAGCGCCCGTAACACGGTGTTGACGTTCACGCCGGACGAACCGCTGGACTTCTACTACTGGGCTGAGATCACCGCGGCCTCGGACACCGCGGGCAACGCCATCGAGGAGCCCTACGGGTGGACTTTCCTGGCCGGCTCGGCGGAACCGCGGCAACTACGTGCTACGGCCAAGGCCCCGCTGTCCATCGACAGGTTGTGGACCCGCTCCTCGAAGGCTGAGGAGGCCGTCGTACCGACCACGGCCCCGGAGCTCATGGTCAAGGTGTCCGGCCGGTTGACGCGGCACTCCACCGTGGAAGTCGAGGTCGAGCACGACCCCGGCGCCCGGTCGCAGGGCAAGGGCAGAATCTGGTCCGGAAGCGCAGAGATCGCCGCTGGATCTGTGGGAATCGCTCGGGTGCCCGGCGGGAAGCTGAAGGACGGGTGGCAGGTGCGATGGCGTGCCCGCGCCACATCGGCCGCCGCGGTGTCCTCGTGGACGGAATGGCAGTCGGTCAAGATCGATCTCGGTGACTCCGGCCAGGCAAGCACTCCGAAGAAGGCGGAGGCCACCGCCGTACAGAACGCCGATTTCGACTATGAGCACATGAGCCTTGAAATGTGCTCGGAGGGCCGCCGGAACGCGCCGCAGCCGAATGCCAGCTTCGGCTGGCAGAAGTCCTCCCGCTACAACGCCTGCTGGAGCAAGCTCATCGGCGTCGGCGACTACATCAAGAAGGGAGAGTACGTCCGGCCGCAGGTGGAGGACGGCTATCTCGTGGAGGCCACGACCGTCTACCACACATACCTGGGGACCGCCGACGGCGCGGGGGTGATCGGCGGAACGGGCCTGACTCCGCAGACGATCTCGATGTGGACCCGGCTGGGCAACATCGTGGCGTACCTCGACGGCAAGGAGATCCCGGCCGACAAACTCGACGAGTATCGGATCGGCCTGGTGATCAGCTCGAAGGGCGAAAGCGGCTCCACATGTAACCTCACTCCCGCCGTCCTCAGCCAGATGAAGGCCAAGGGCTGGCAGGAGTACGCGGACGGCATCTACACGTTCCGGGACAGCATCGCTAAGTTCAAGGCCAGCGGTGACACCTTCTTCCGCTTCTACTCCGACCCCGACAGCGACCGTGTCAGCACCTGCACGCTTCGTCCCCGGCTGTACAACACCCTGGACGAGTGGGACTCGGACGGCGAGGTCGACGAAACCTGGGACAAGCAGGCGATCCCGCTGTGGAACACCGGCTGCTTCGACGACAAGGGCTTGGACGTGGGCAAGGTCATCGGAACCACACGCGTCTGCGGTGGCCCCAGCCACGCGTACGCCCCGACCACCCGTTGTGACGAACTCACCCTCGGACAGGAGGACGAGGACCCCCCGAGCACGGTGAGAGCGGCGGCGAACAACACCTATGGTGTGCACACCGGCGCCTGCATCTTCACCGTCACCCCCGTCTTCACGATGTCGAAGAGCGCGGCGACAGCGGCCGGGAAACCCATGGACGCGGTCATCGACCATATCGCCGACGCCCTGAAGACACCGGACAACAAGAACACCTGGCCCTACAAACTGGTGAACAACGTGCGCCAGGTCAAGACCATCCCGGGCAACGCCGACGTCCCGGGATCGAATCCACTGACCCGTCTCCTGGGCAAGAAGAACGCGGATGAGAATCGGAAGAAGTTCAACTGGGAAAGGCAGGTGAACGGCCATCTGACGAAGGGCGAATGCGACCTGTACTACTGGGAGCTGAACCCGAGCCTGAAGTGGGTACAGCACTACACCCAGGCCGGTCTGCAGTGCGATGAGTTCCCCTTCGCCAGCACGTACCAGGGAAAAGTGGGGAACGACTACTCCGTCAGACCCATCAATGGCCTGCAGAACAGGAACCATGGATGGACCTGGCTCAGAACCTTCTACTCGAGAAATAGACTCGCCGACAAGGACCCCTTCTTGGTGAGAACCAGAAGCTGAACCCGACCTCGGCCCTCTGTCACTCGGCAGAGGGCCGAGGCGGTTCGGCGGCCCGTTCTGATACGGAATAATCGTCCCCGTCCATGACATGCCAATCCGAGGGAGCGTCATGACCGAGCCGCTACCGGCGGGATGGTCCGGAATCGATGGGCATGGATGGGCTGACCTCGCGGCGATCCGCGCCAGGCTGGAAGCGGGCGCCGACCCCGACTCGGGCGTCTACGCCTTCGGCGGTTACGAGGGAAGGCCCCTGCACTTCGCGGCCGAATGGGGGACTCCTGAGACGGTGGCCGAGCTGGCCCGTCGCGTCGACGACGTCGATGCCGAGTTCGACGACCGGACCGCCCTGTGGACGGCGGTGTTCGCCCATCGCCTGGACAACGCCCGCACCCTGGTCGCCGCCAGTGCGGACCCCTGGCGGCCCATGATGGCCGGATGGTCTCCTGGACGGCTCGCCCTCGCCGGTCCGACCCCGGACCTGTTCCCGGTCCCCGCCGGGCACCCCGGCCTGACCCCCGACGAGGCCGCGACGGCCGCGGAGGCGCACCGGCTGATCGCCGCGCTGGCCGACATCGACGACTACATGGGTGTGGCCTGCGTGGCGGATCTCACCACGACTGAGGCTGCGCGGCGTCTGGAAGCCCGGCCGGTGGACGACACCACTATGGAGCCGGTCCTGGAAGATCCTTGGGCCGATCCCGACGCCCATCTGGGAATCGTCGGAATCACCGACGTCCCCGGTGGATGCGTCGTCACCCAACCCTGGGGGTACATCCCCTCCACTCCCGAAGTGACCTTGCCGTTGTCCGAGGGAACGGTCTGCTACAGCCTGTTCGCCAACCCCAAGAGCGGCGACCAAGGACTTGTCAGCCGCGATGGAGTGATCGAGGACTCCGACACACTTCCCGGCGGCGGCGACGCGGGCGGACACCTGACGGCCGACGAGATTCTGGCCGAATACCTCTACCAGGGCGAGGCCGTGGCATATGTGTGCGCCAAGGCAGGGCTGCGACTGCCCGACGCCCGGGCCATCATCGGCCCGCCGGATCTGTGGGTGCGCCTGCCGGAGCGAGACCGCTGAAGCCGGATGGTCAGGCCCCGGGCCCACGGGCGAACCGGGCTGGTGGCGACCCAGGTGATCACGGGCCGAACGCCCACGACACCATCACCGGGAACTCCTCCCGCCAGAGCGCACCGCCGTGCGACCCGACCCGCTCCGTCATGACAACTGCGGCGTGGTGAGGGAGTCGGGGTGCGCTGGCCGGACGTCATCTTCGAGAAGGCACGGATCGGCGTGCACTGGCAGATCACCCAGCTCGGCTGGGATCCGATCCTGTGGGGCTCAAGAACACGATTCGCCGCCGGCGCCGGGGTTCATCGCCTGGTTGGGCCGGGCGTTCCTGGGACAGTGGGCGACTGGTGTTCGGATTGCCTGAGATCATCGTTCGTGCTCTTGTCCACGGTGTACGCCGTCACTCGACGTCTGCTGTCTCTGCCCGCGCTGTTGTTTCGCAGTGACGTCTCCAAGGAGGCGGAATTGCTGGTGCTCAGGCACGAGAACGCGGTTCTGCGCCGTCAGGTCCCACGGGTGCGCTATGAGCCGGCCGATCGCCTGTGGTTGGCGGCGCTCTCATCTCTGATGCCCCGACGCCGCTGGGCGAAGATCTTCTCGATCTCCTCGGCTACCCTGCTGACCTGGCACCGCAAGCTCGTGGCGAACAAGTGGGACTACAACTGGCGGCGCCGTCCCGGGAGGCCGCCCACCGCGGCTGCGGTCAAGGCCCTGGTGCTGCGCATGGCCGCCGACAACCCCACTTGGGGCCACAGGCGGATCCACGGCGAACTGACCTGCCTCGGTCACAAGATCGCCGCTTCTACTGTGTGGAACATCCTGAACCAGGCCGGGATCGACCCCGCCCCGCGCCGCAGCGGGCCAACGTGGAAGCAGTTCCTGGTCGCCCAGGCCGAGCACATCGTCGCCGTCGACTTCCTGCACGTCGACACCATCAACCTCAAACGCATATACGCCCTGGTCCTGCTCGAACACCGCAGCCGCCGCGCCCACCTGCTCGGTGTCACCGCCAACTCCACGGGCGAATGGACCACCCAGGCCGCCCGCAACTTCCTCATGGACACCGACACGACGAGCATCAAGTTCCTGATCCGCGACCGTGCTGGCCAGTTCACCAATGCCTTCGACACGGTCTTCGCCGACGCAGGCCTGCGCGTCCTCAAGAGCCCGCCACAAGCCCCGAAAGCCAACGCACACTGCGAGAGAATGATCGGCACCCTACGCCGCGAACTCCTCGACCGCACGCTCATCCTCAACGAGCAACACCTGCGCCGGACTCTCATCAGATACCTGGAGCATTACAACAGTGCCCGGCCCCACCGCGGTATCGGGCAGTTGAGCCCATCCCAAGCTGAAGCCGGACCGCCATGGCCAGTCGACCTGGCCAGCCATCGCGTCCACCGCAGAACCATCCTCGGTGGCCTCATCAACGAGTACCGGATCGCCATCTGACACCACCAAGAACCAGCAGGCCAGACGTCGAACCTAATTATTGAGCCCCACAGGATCTCCTCGCCCAGCTGCTGCGCGTCGATCGAGACGCGCTGCGGCGAGTCCAGGCCGAGCAGCCGCGCACGCCGCTCCTGGATACGCAGTAGCCGGTCAATCGCCTGCAGGGCCGGCCCGTCGTCCTCGATCGGCGCACCGCCACGGGTGAGCCGGACAACCCGGCCCTGCGACACCAGGTAGTGCGTGCCCAGCATCACCTCACGGGCCTTCTGCGCGAGCTCGTCGAGCCGGTCCAGCTCCAGCCGGCGCACCTCATCGGCCGGCTCCTGCAGGGTGTCACGCAGACCCCGCTGCACGGCGTCGTAGGCGGTGTGGACGTCCACGCCGAGCTCGGCGGCGATCTGCCGGTAGGTCAGGTTCTGGGCGCGCAGACGGCACGCCTCGGCGTCGCGCCGGGCGGTCTCGGGGTCGCGGTCGAAGCGTCCATTACCATCGCGCGTTGGGCCGGTCATGGCGTTGTTCCGGTCTCCATGTCAACACCCCCTTGATCCCCAGTGTGGTGGTCATCGTGTTGGTGTGCTGAGCCGGTGTGGGAGGGTCCATGACCGGGGTGGACCTCATTCGGCCTCGGCTGCCTTCTTTGCATTCTCGATCCCGACGGCGATCCGGCCCGGCCCGAACACGTGCGTCTCCGGATCGCCATCGAACCTGACCGTAAACCACCAGATGGGCTTCCCGCGGTCTCGCCCCCATGAACGATTTGTGATCGTGCCGTCCCGCATGGCATACCCACCGGGCGCAACCATCGGTATGCGAACGCGCATACCGGGACGCCACTCATCGCCCCATCGCTTTTCCATGGCTTATAGCTCATCAGAGGTGCGGGTAGTGCCGCAGTCATAAGGCCGAGCTGTTGGTAGGCACTCCTGTGTCAATCCTCCGGCTCTTCCTCCTGCCCGCCGTCTGGCACCTCCTCCGAGGCCAGGCGCAGCGTAGACCACCCGTCCGCCGCCGGAACCTCCCGCCACTGTGGCGGCCACTTCCGCAGCACCTCACTGGGCACCGGTGCCAGCCGCACACCGGTCAGCTCCGCCGCCTCCAAACCTTGTGCCCCGTCGAACACGGCGGCGTCGGCGAACGTCACTTCCTCGAACCCAGTGGTGCCCGTGAAGGTCGCCTGGTCGAATCGGGCAGGACCGGTGAAGGTCGCCCGGTCGAATCCGGCGGGACCAGTGAAGGTCGCTCCGTAGAAGGCTGCGGTGTCGGTGAAGGCCGCCCCATGGAACACGGCAGTGTCCGTGAAGTTCGCCCGGTCGAACCCGGCGGTGCCCGTGAATGTCGCTTCGCTGAACGCGGTGAAGCCTGCGAACGTCACCTTGCCAAACCAGGCAGTGTCGGCGAACGTCACCTCCTCGAACCCAGTGGTGCCCGTGAAGGCTGCCTCATGGAACCAGGCGGTGCGGGTGAAGGTCACCCTATGGAACCCGGCGGTGCCGGTGAAGGTCGCCCCATCGAACTGGACGGGGGCGGTGAAGATCGCCCCATCGAACCAGTTGGTGCCGGTGAAGGTCGCATCGCTGAACCGGGCCTCGCCGATGTGGCAGTCACGGAGGTCGAAGTCGACCAGAGTCGCGCCGGTGAGGTCGAGGCGGGTAGCGGGCCAGTGCCACGGGTTGGGCTCGGTGCGACAGCGTCGCAGCCAGCGCCTGGATGGGGCCGGGACGTAGCGTAGGAGGTTGGCCAGGGTGCGCTGGGCGGTGAGGCGTACCTGCAGTTCCTCGTGCGGGTCCCGGCCAACGGCCACGCCCAAGTGTGCCGCGTCCTTAGCACGGGCGGCCCGCTGCGCTGCGCGGATCCTCTCGCCGCGCTCGGGGGGCGGAATGTAGGGCATGCGGAGGTAGGCGCAGATCACGTCCACGATCGTCTGGCTCAGCACCGGAGTGTCCCGGGCTAGGCGTTCCAGGGCGTACAGCCCGCCGAGGCGGACCGGGGCCTGGTCGTTGCCGAGCTGCTCGACAGCTTTGGTGTACAGCTCGGTGACCCGACGCTCGCTAGCGTCGTGCTCGGTGCTCGCGGCGACGACCTCGTGGTGGCGCTGCCGGCGGAAGGCCAATATCAGCGTGATCGCTGCACCTGCGCCCGCCCCGGCGGCGAGCGCAGTACGGACGATCTCGATCTGCGCAGTCGCTGCCTCGGCACCTTTCAGCGGGGGCAGGCCCGACATTAGCCACCACGCGGTGACCCCCACCGCAACAACGACCGCCGCCACGGCCGGGATGATCCACCACAGGCGCATATGTGCTAGTCCAGCCTGCGCACGGTAGTCGGCCAGCCAAAGACAGGCCAACGCGTGATTTGAGATCCACACAAGAGATCAAATTGGGCCAGGCGCCATCGTCATGCCTCGGGCGTGTCCTTGCGTGGCCGGCCGCCGCCGGTGCCTTGTCCGGGGCGCTTCCAGCTCGTGATGGTGGCGGGCCGCCATACGGAGGTGTGGCCGATCATCTGGTGTGCGGGAGGGAGCTCGCCGCGCTCGCGATGGCGTAAAACATCTATCAATTGATCTCAATGAGCGCTCCGACCTCAGTGAACGGTGATCATTGAAGGCTACCTTTCATTCCCGTGAGAGACGTACGGCCAACAGGAGATTCGCGTGAACAGCATAGTTAAATTCGCGGCAGTTCTAGCCATCTCGACCATCGCCACCGTTATTGGCGGTTCCAGCTCCCCGGCGCTGGCCGATGGTCATCCGGTCATCGACATCATCGACGATGTCGCACCGAATGCGGAGGTCCTCTCTAACCTGCTCCCGAACATGAACGTGGCACCTTCGATACTGTGCATTCCTACAGCGAGCAATTCAAACGACGTCAAGGGCAACAACAACCAAACAACCACGAACCAGACCAACAACTGCACGCAGAGTACACAGCAGACAGCACCGCCGCCGCCAGACAATGGCGGGGACGGCATTACCGGCTACGAGGTGGTTAACGGGCCTACTGACAACGTCCCACCCAACAGCACTGTCGCCTTGCAGCTCGCGCAGTGCCCGGCGGGGAAGAAGGCCACTGGTGGGGGCTTCATCGCGAGTGGTGCCGGCAATGATGGAACATTTGCCATCCAGGACAACGCTCTAGGCAGTGGATCAGGCTGGGTAGTGACTGTGACGAATACGACAAACGATCCGGCTCAGGCGCGAGCCATAGCCGTCTGTGTAGACGCCCAGAGTTAATTGAGCCAACGACGAGAACCCCCGACTGCCGGAAGGATCAGTTGGGGGTCCCATTGTTCACTCGATCTCGGCGTCGCCGCGTCGGGTGCGGCAGGGCGGGTTGGAGGTGCGGGCTAGCTGCGCCGACGTCTCGCCTTGACGTGGAGCCATCGCCCAGAACGTCAAAGCCCCAGACATCCAGCCTGAGGCTTTTGGTTTCTTATCCCGAGATCAAACAGACTCAATTCAATATCGTCCTGCTTAAGCGACTGCATAAGCTTTTTGAAGTCGGAGCGCGATGTGCGCCCAACACGAAGACCCCGGCGCCAAAGTCCGGCGCCGGGGTCTTCTCTGCGGGTCGGGAGAACAGGGAGCCACGTCTCGGCTATGGCCGCCTGCCAGCATCACACCTTCCCGCTGGCAGTAGTCGGTGCACGTCGAGCGCGCCCAGGTGGCGGCCGATGCACTCCTGCCCGAGGATCTCCCAGTACTCAGCGGCGCGGGCGCGCGCACGCTGCTCCAACGCGCGCAAGCAGGCCACCTGGGTACGCAAGGGGGAGGAGGCGCCGGGCCTGTGGCAGCGCCGTCGGTTAGGCCCCGCGCGGATCCACCGCATCCACGCCACCATCTCCTCCGCGCTCGGCTCGGCCCACAAGCGCAAGATGATCGGGCACAACCCGGCCGAGCACGTCGAGCTGCCCAAGGCGCCGCGCCGGCGCCCGGTGGTGTGGACCGCGGCCCGCGTCGAGGCGTGGCGCAAGACGGGCAAGCGGCCCGCGCCGGTGATGGTGTGGACGCCCCAGATATGCGGGGCCTTCCTCGATTTCTGCGAGGAGGAGGAAGAGCGGCTGTACCCGCTCTATCACCTGGTCGCCACGAGGGGCTTTCGGCGCGGCGAGGTATGGGGACTGGAGTGGCCCAACGTGGACCTGGAGACCAAGACCCTGGCCCTGCTGTTGGGCGACGACGATGGCGACGAGGTCGACGACGACGTCAGCCTCAAGAGCGAGTCGAGCTGGCGCACGGTGTCGCTGGACGACGAGAACGTACGCCTGCTGAAGGCGTGGAAGGCGTGGAAGGCGCGGCAGACGCGTGAGCGCCTGGCGGCGAGGGAGAAGTGGGTCGAGTCCAGTCGCGTGTTCACCGACGAGCTCGGCGCGCCGCTGCGGATCGACTACATCGGCGACCACTTCGACGTCTTGGTCGGCCAGGCCGGGCTGCCGCCGATCCGCCTGCACGACCTGCGGCACTGTGCGGCCACGTTCATGCTGCTGGCGAAGGTGGACAAGAAGGTGGTGTCGGAGACGCTCGGCCACTCGCAGTACGCCTTCACTCAGGACGTCTACACGAGCGTTGTGCCGGAGCTGGCGGAGGCGGCTGCGGAGGCCACGGTGGCGATCATCCCTCGCAAGAGGAGGGGCGGGGCGTCTGGGAAGACTGGCGACCGGCCGGCGGGGGGCGGCGAGGTGGTCGCGCTGGTCCATGGCGAGGGCGCCTCGCCGTCATGATCGTTAGGGGGATGGTCCGGCATTGGTCCGGCACGGCCGTTGTCGATCTTTGCCGGATGGTTAGTTGACCAAGGGATGTACTGGTAGGGCGCCCGGGGCTCGAACCCGGAACCTACGGATTAAAAGTCAGTTCTCAATGCCGCCCACTATCGAATCGTGTCCTTTTGTGCCGCGATGTCATGCGTTGCCCGTGCTCAAAATGTCCGAGGATGCCGCCCGGTGGTATGCCGTATCAGGTGCCGATGAGCATCCACCGAGCAACCGTGCAACGGTTGGCATCCCTTACCATGCGCACTTCTCGGCTGGCCGGGCAGTGTGGCCACGTGAATCCCGCTGGTGCGGATCGCTGGTCGCCAGGTATGGAAGGGCTGGTTACTCGGCTGTGAGGCCGGCGTCGTTGAGCCGCTTGATGAGGCTGGGCTTGCCCTGATGTCGTTTCCGGAGGTGGGTGAGGCGCTGGGTGAAGGCGCCGGTGTGTTCGTCGCGGAGGGCCAGGGCGTGCAGGTCGCGTAGGAGGTCGACGGCTTGGTCGTACTGCCGTCGCTCCTGTTCCCGGCGGGCCTGTTCTTCGGCGCGCCGGGCCGCCTCCTGCTGCTCGCGTACGTGGCGGCGGGCGGCGGCGGCGTCCAGCAGTTCGGCGATCGTCCGCCCCGTCTCCACCTCCCGGCCGGTAATTCCGCCGCCGAACTCGCGCAGCACTCCCACTGGACCTTCGCGCCGTCTTCCTCGACCGCCCGCAACAGCAGCGCGTCCTTGCGCTTGGCGGGCCCCCGCGATAGCGCAGCGCCCGGAAGCTGTCGATGATCAGAAGCGAACATGGCTGCCGCTCGGCCCGTCGTCGAGCTCGCCGCTGAGGTCCTCGAACAGCACCGACCGGCCGACGCGGTCAGGGGCGAAGAACGCCAGGGCTTCGCCGAAGTACAGGATCTTGCTCAGCGGTTCCGCGACGGTGCTGAAGTAGATCGCGGGTAGTTGCTCGGTCCCGTTCGCGAACGCGTATTGCTGCGCCAGTACGGTCTTGCCGCTGCCCGGCAGGCCCGCGATGAGAGCGATCGACGGGTTGATCAGACCACCGCCGAGGATCACGTCGAGTCTGGGCTGCCCGCTCGCCAGCCGCCGCTCAGGCATGGGGTACCTCCGAGGCGACACCTGTGGCAGACGGCTCGATCAGCAGCCGCACCGCCACCAGCACCTGCAGCGGATGCACCGGATTGCGCAGGAAGCGGCTCGATCGCAGGTTCGCAGGCGACGGAAGGATCGACATGGCCAGGACCGGAACTCCCGCCTGCGTCAGGTCCTCGCAGAGCTGGACGGTCAGCCCGTTGGAGGTCATCAGGTCGGCGATCGCCAACCGAGGTGGGCTCACCGACGCGGCGCGGCCGTCCTCTGCCGATCCCGTCACCACCGTTGGGTGGCCTTCGGCCTCCAGGAACGAGGACAACGATCGGCCGGCGAACCTGTCCACCATCCACGAGGAGCACCTGCGGCGGGGCCGAATCAGCCGCTGCCGCGCTCGCGTGCGTGGTGCGGACGGGCACCCGTAGCCGGACCGCGGTGCCCTGCTCGCCGTGCCGGCGCGGCCGGATCGTCACCTCGTCGGCCACTGCGAGGACGATCCGCAGGCCACGCCCGCGATCGTCGATCGTCGAGCCGACTTCGAAGACGCCCTCATCGGACACGGTGATCCAGACACCCTGGTCGGTGTCCTCCCACCGCACGCAGATGACCGGTTATCGGAGGGGCCGGGCTGCGTGCGGCAGAAGGGGGTGTCGGCACGTGCGGTTCTCCCGGCGCCTCCATGTGCTCTCCGGGAGATCTTGACCGCCCTTAACCCATCGCCGCCCCGGGGCACGGCCCTGAGCGAGCCTGATCGGACGGCCCGGGGGCGGACGGTCAGCCCGCTTCCTGCGGCTTGGGTGATGGTGCGGTCGGTGTTGCGGTCACAGTCTGGATGGCCTGCTCGAGCGATGGCGCTACCTGGAAGACGGTGCGCAGGCCGGTGATCGACAAGATGCGTTCCAGCCTGGCCGGCAGTTGCGTCAGCACCAGGCCGGCCTGCTGCCGACGGCTCTGCTCCAGCAGCAGTACCAGGACGCCGACGCCCATGGAGTCGCAGAAGGTAACGCCGCTCAGATCCATCACCAGCACGCTGGACGGGGCGACCTCCCAGGGGTCTTTGACCTGGCGGTGCAGCAGGCCGGCGAATTGGTAGTCGAGTTCGCCGGCCGCGCGCGCCACGATGTAGTCCTCGTGCACGGCGATGGAGACGGTGAAGCGCTCGGCGGAACGGTGGTCCTCGGTCACGGGACGTCTTTCCTGGGGGAAGGGACGGTCAGCTTCGACGGTCAGCTTCGACGGCCGGCGCCGCGCGGGCCTTGCCGTCATGGGCTGTGGTGGGCTGCCGGGCGTGGCCGGTCCTGATGCCCCCGGGTGCGGCCGGGGGCCGGGAGCGGTCAGTGGCGCTGGCGGAGTTCTTCGTTGATGCGCAGCGCCTCGGCGAGCTGGTCTTCCAGGATGATGATGCGGCAGGCCGCCTCCAGCGGGGTGCCGGCATCGGCGAGTTCGCGGGCGCGGGCGGCCAGGCGCAGTTGGTATCGGGAGAAGCGGCGGTGACCGCCCTCGCTGCGTAGCGGCTCGATCAGCTTGGCGGCGCCGAGGCTGCGCAGGAACGCCGGGGTGACGCCGAGCATCTCGGCGGCCCGGCCCATACTGTAAGCGGGGTAGTCCTCATCGTCGAGCCGCTGCCCGAGGCTACTGACCGCCTCGGCTGGCTGGCCGGCCGGGTGAGCGCCGGTTGGGTGGGGCTGCTCCCGCCTGGAGATGGTGGTCAATGCCTGAGGTGTTCGATCCATGCAACCTTCCGAATGCAGACAGGGGCCCCGGCGCCATGATGCGCCGGGGCCCGCATGAGGTTTAACACCATCGACCGGCCTGCTGGCCGGTCCACTTGTTCCGCATCTGGCCGCTCGATGGGGCGGGATGCGGGGATCGCATAAGCGTGACCGTAGACCACCGTCCTGTTCGTGGAGCTGCGGTACCCGTGCGGCAATCTGCAGCCGGCGACGGGCGATCCTGATGGCGTTCAACACTCCCTTCCGATGTATCCGTACCTCGACACCCCGACCTCTGGTGTCGGCTTTGTGCAACGGCAGCGCGTCCATCACCCGGGCCCTGTTCAACTGCGCTGGCCCCGGCAATCCGACCTTCTGCCTTCACTTCGTTCTGTACTCCTGCGTCCACGTCCGTCCGGGCAGTTCATCGTGGTGCTCGTCATGCGCTGCCCTCGTGGATCTGTCTCTTGCGATGTAAGGAACTCTAGCCGCCCCCCGCACGAATGTCTACTGTTGCGACTACAGATTTCCTTCGGCGTGTCAGGTAGGAAGTTGCCCTCCCGCCACATGATCGACGTGAGAAGCGGGCAGGGTCGGGGGCGAGGTGATGGCGATGAGCGAGCACGACCAGGGTCATGATGGAAGCCAAGAGCGAGGGGGCGATCAGGGGCGGGGAGATGGGCTGGCGATCGTGGTGTGGCATTCGGCGGTGTGCCCGGTGATGGGCCTGCGGGGTGAGCTGCGCACCACGACGGCCGCCGGCTTTACCCAGGAGGCGGACCACGTCCTGGTCGGCCGGCCCGCCGCGGTGGTGGTGGATCTGTCACGGCTGGCGTTCTGCGACTTCGAAGGCGTGGGCGCGCTGATCGGCGGTGGAGCGGCGGGCGCGCGAGCTCGGCGGTCGACTGGTGCTGGCCGGGGTGCAGGGTCGGTGCGCGCGGCTGCTGCACCGCACCGGCCTGGATCGGATCTTCCGGCTGCTTCCCGGCCCGGCGGTGACCGGCGGGGCAGGCCCGTCGGGCGCCGTGCCGAGAGGCTCCGCGCAGCTGGTCGCCGGGTAAACCCCGGCCAGGCCAAGGATCATGACAGGCGCGGCAAAGGTCGTTTTGGCTGGCGGCAGGCCCTACCGGCCTCGGCGCGGAACGAATCTAGACTCGGCTCGATGAACCTAGCGAAAACCCTGCCACGGCTCCGCATAGAGCGACCCTGGTGATCACTTTCATCATCTTCGGCATCGCGGCCGTCACGGTCCTGGAGATCGCGCTCTACCTGGTCCTGCTCGGCCTGGCCGCTGCCGAGTTCGCCTCGTTGCTGCGTCATCACCCGCGCGGCGCTGGCGGCGGGCTACGCCAGCTGGCCGCTGGCGCGCGGCACATCTGGCCCGCCGCCAAGAACGCCGTGGCGGGGCGCTGGGTGGCGCGCTAACCAGCGCCGGGGCTGCTCCGGCTGGAAGGTTCGTCCGTCCTGGCCGGTGCCGCCTGGTAATGCGGGTGCAGGCGCTACGCGCTTAGCTGATCCTCGACCGGCGAGCGGCCCGCTGCCGCCGGGTACCGCGCCGACCTGCTGGTCTGCTCGGCCGTACAGGCAGGCCGCGCTGGCCGGGACACTTGCGGGCCCGGAACCGTAAGCCTTTCCCAGCCTGAATCTCGATGAGCTGCAGGACGAGGAGATTGCCTGGCCGAAAGGGGTGGCGCGGTGCGGGCAACAGCGCAGTTGAACCTGGAACTTGCGGGTCAAGGCGGCAATGGCGCGCGGATGATGCCGACGTTGGCGGGGGCATGCGCAGCACGGCCACACGTGTGCTAGATTGAACCTAGTTGCAGTTGTGGTACCCATAAAGACTTGTGTGCACCTGACGGTATGTAGCCTCAGGTGCATTTTTTGTTTTCCGGTCATCTCCGGGTGTGGTCCTATCGCGGCGACGCGGAATCCGTTCGATGCGGATTTCGGCTTTGCACCTATCAAAGGAGATCAACATGGCTTCTGGCACCGTGAAGTGGTTCAACGCGGAAAAGGGCTTCGGCTTCATCGAGCAGGATGGCGGCGGCGCCGACGTCTTCGCGCACTACTCCAACATCGTCGCCAACGGCGGCTACCGTGAGCTGCGCGAGGGCCAGAAGGTGGCCTTCGACGTCACGCAGGGCCAGAAGGGCCCGCAGGCCGAGAACATCGTTCCCGCCTGACACTGACGCACCACGTAGCCGGGGCCCGCGCCAGCAGGGCGCGGCCCCGGCGCGTTGCTTTTGTGGCATCCATCGTGCCGTGATGGCCTCACAACCCGAGAAGCACAGCGTGTCTGTTCTTCCGCCGCACACCGGATGCACCACCGATGGCTCCGATTCGGGCACAGGCCCCGCTCCAGTTCTACGGCGCGGCAGCACAACCGCGTTCTTCGGCGAAAGCCGACCATTTCGACGTACGAGCCAGGCCGTTTCCGCCGGTTCGACTCGTCTTTTCTTCGGCTCGTGCTCGCTGTTCTTGTGCCGCTCATCGCACCGAGAACCACCTGACACGTGCCGCATCGAGGAAGGTTCTGCATGAACCACGCAACTCGCGCGCACGATCGCAACTCTTCGCCCCGTACGGGCGGCTCCGCCCGAAGCAGGGGCGGCCGATTCGGCTTTCCGGCCAAGGGCCGTTCAGGCCCCTCCAGCCGGGGCGGCAACGGGCGGCGTCCCGCCGCGCTCCAGGGAGAGTTCGCGCTGCCGGTCACCGTCACCCCGGCCCTACCCGCAGCTGCGACATTCGCTGAGCTGAGCATGCCGCCCGCAGTGCTGAAGGTGCTCACCGGCCTGGGCTTGAACGAACCGTTCCCGATCCAAGCGGCCACGCTGCCGAACTCCCTGGCCGGCCGGGACGTCCTGGGGCGGGGGCGCACCGGGTCGGGCAAGACACTCGCCTTCGGCCTGGCCCTGCTCGTCCGCACCTCCGGACAGCGGGCACAATCGCGGCGACCGCTTGCCCTGATCCTCGTCCCCACCAGGGAACTGGCCCAGCAGGTCACCGATGCGCTCACACCGTACGCCCAAGCACTGAAGCTGCGGCTGGCCACGGTCGTCGGCGGCATGTCGATCGGCCGCCAGGCCCAGGCGCTGCGCAACGGCGCGGAGGTCGTCGTCGCGACCCCGGGACGGCTCAGGGATCTCATCGAGCGTGGCGAGTGCCGCCTGGACCAGGTCGGCATCACCGTGCTGGATGAGGCCGACCAGATGGCCGACATGGGCTTCATGCCGCAGATCACCCACCTGCTCGACCAGGTGCGCCCAGGCGGCCAGCGGATGCTGTTCTCCGCCACTCTGGACCGCAACGTCGATCTGCTGGTCCGCCGCTATCTGAACGATCCGGTGGTCCATTCTGTCGACCCCTCGGCGGGCGCGGTCACCACGATGGAGCACCACGTGCTGCACGTCCAGGGCGCCGACAAGCAGGCCACCACTGTGGAGATCGCTGCTCGCGACGGCCGGGTGATCATGTTCCTGGACACCAAGCACGCTGTGGACCGGCTCACCGAACAGCTGCTGAACAGCGGAGTGCGCGCCGCCGCGCTGCACGGAGGCAAGTCCCAGCCCCAGCGCACCCGCACCCTCGACCAGTTCAAGAGCGGCCACGTCACGGCGCTGGTGGCGACCAACGTCGCGGCCCGCGGCATCCACGTCGACAACCTGGACCTCGTCGTCAACGTCGACCCGCCGAACGACCACAAGGACTACCTGCACCGCGGCGGCCGCACCGCCCGCGCCGGCGAGTCCGGCAGCGTCGTCACCCTGGTGCTGCCCAACCAGCGCCGTGACATGACCCGCTTGATGGCCGACGCCGGTATCGTCCCGCAGACCAGCGAGGTCCGGTCGGGCGAGGCCGAGCTGAGGCGTATCACGGGCGCCCAAGCTCCCTCAGGCATCCCCGTGACCATCACCGCACCGTTTGCCGGTCGTCGGTCGGGACGGAACGGCAGACGATTCCGGTAGCAGCGGATGGGGGCTCGCCCAAGGCCAGGCAGTTGAGGCTTTTGGGCTGTTGGCAAGAGTGCTGAAGACACTGGCTGGGCGGTGTAGATACCCGGCCCGATCTTGCGGATGAGTTGGCCGCTGGCCCAGCGAGACAGTTGCCGGTACATGGTGTTGAGGGTGACATCGCCGAGGTGGCCGGCGATGTCCCGGGCTGGTCAGGGGCGGTTGGGGTCTTGGTGGAGCAGGGCCAGGAGCTGCTGCTGTCTGTGGCGCTCGGCCGGGGCGATGGACGACCGACTCAAGGTCGAGAAAGATCGAGGCTAGGAGATCTACCTGATCTTCGTTGGACGTAGATGCTGTTGTTGCCGTCATCTCACGTGACCCAAGCGTGGAGTTAGGGCGATGACATGCGTTCAAGATCGCCACGTGGTGTATCGGCGTTGTGGCTGCGCCGACGCGGTGACAGGCAAGCGGCTGGGAAACCGCTGCGCCCGGCTGGCCGATCCTGCCCATGGCAGTTGGTATTTCGCCGTCCAGGTGACGGACGTGTCCGGACGGCGGCAGCGACTGCGCCGTGGCGGCTTCCCCACGGCCGGGGTAGCGCGGCAGGCCGCCCGCGATATCGCTCAGTCGCTGGAGGGAGCCCCGGTGACCGGGTACTGTACCGTCGCCCAATGGCTGCGCTACTGGTTGTCGGTGGCTGAGCAGCGGATCCGGCCGACCACGTACAAGGCCTACCGCGATCACGTCCGGCTGTTCCTGATCCCGTATCTCGGCCTGATCCCGCTTCGCGGGCTGTCGAGGCGGCACGTCGTGAGGATGTTCTCGAGTGTGGCCCAGCGCCACACCCGTTACGGCAAGCCGATCAGCGCGGCCACCCTGGAAAGGATTCGCGCGACGCTGCGGGCCGCCTTGAACGAAGCCGTCCGGGAAGACGTGATTCATGACAACCCGGCTCGGGGGCTACGGCTACCGTCGCCACGCCACGTCCACCCCATGGTGTGGACCCCACGGCGGGTGGCCGCGTGGAGGCGCACCGGCGAGCGCCCCGCTGTGGCGGTGTGGACGATCGAGCAACTGACCGAGTTCCTCGCCTTCGTCCGTGATGACCGGCTATTCGCGCTGTGGTGGCTGATCGCTCTGCGCGGTCTGCGGCGCGCCGAGGCAGCCGGCCTGCGCTGGATCGACCTTGACACCGACCGGCGCGAACTCACCATTGCCTGCCAGCTTGTCCACACCGACCACGGCCTGTTGCCGTGTCCGCCGAAGAGCGCCTCCAGCCAGCGTGGGATCGCTCTGGACCTCGACACTCTCCGGCTTCTGTACCGCCACGAACAAGTGCAGCGCGATGAACTGGGCATCGATTGGTCGCCGTCAACCCCGATGTTCACCCGCGAGAACGGCGGGGCAATTGATCCCAACTACCTCACCCACCGCTTCCACAAGCTGGTCATGGCCAGCGGCCTTCCTCCGGTGCGGCTGCACGATTTGAGACATGGAGCCGCGACGCTGGCCCTGGCGGCAGGAGCGGATCTGCGGGTGGTGCAGGGCCTGCTCGGTCATGCCAGCATCGTGCTCACCGCCGGCACGTACACGTCGGTGCTGCCGCAGCTTTATCACGAAAGCGCCCGGGCCACTGCCCGGCTGGTCCTCAAAGCGGCTCGCAAGACCGCGCGCAAGGTCAACAACGCCCGCCCTGGTACGTGACTCACATGTGTCTCACCGTGACTCACGATCAGACGACTCGACTACAGAACCGCGGGAAACCCCAGGTCGGAGTGGTAGGGCGCCCGGGGCTCGAACCCGGAACCTACGGATTAAAAGTCCGCAGCTCTGCCAATTGAGCTAACGCCCCTCGCAACAGCAAGGGTACAGAGATTACCGCCCTGTCCGCGACGCCTACATCATCGGTAAGCGGCCAGACCCGTCAGCGCCTCCCCCAGCACCAGCGTGTGGATCTCTTGAGTGCCCTCGTACGTCAGCACAGACTCCAAGTTGTTCATGTGCCTGATCACAGGGTACTCCAGGGTGATTCCGTTCCCGCCCAGGATGGAGCGGGCCTGGCGGGCGATGTCCAGGGCGGCGCGTACGTTGGCCAGCTTGCCGAAGCTGATCTGCCGGGGCTCCAGTTGGCCGGCGTCCTTCAGTGTGCCCAGATGGTGGGCGGTGAGCTGGGCCTGGGCGGTGCCGACGTACATCCAGGCGAGTTTCTCCTGCGTCAGCTGGAACGACCCGATCGGCTTGTCGAACTGGACCCTGGTCTTCGCGTAGTCCACCGCGGCCTCCAGGCAGGCGCGGGCGGCGCCCACGACGCCCCAGATGATGCCGAAGCGGGCCTCTGAGAGGCAGGAGAGGGGGCCGCGGAGGCCGACGACGCCGGGGAGGGCGGCGGAGGCGGGCAGGCGTACGTCGTCGAAATAGAGGGACGAGGTGACCGAGGCCCTAAGGGACAGTTTCTTGTGGATCTCAGGGGCGGAGAAGCCGGGGGTGGAGGTCGGTACGACGAAGCCGCGGATGCCTTCGTCGGTCTGCGCCCAGACCACGGCGACGTCGGCGATGGAGCCGTTGGTGATCCACATCTTGGAGCCGTTGAGGATCCAGTCGGATCCGTCTTTCTTGGCATAAGTCCGCATATTGGCGGGGTCGGAGCCGTGGTCCGGCTCCGTCAGGCCGAAGCAGCCGATCGCCGAACCGGCCGCCATCCGCGGCAGCCACTCCTCTTTCTGCTCGTCAGAGCCATACCGCCAGATGGGGAACATGGCCAGCGAGCCCTGGACCGACACGAAAGAACGCAGCCCCGAGTCGCCGGCCTCGAGCTCGCGGCAGGCCACCCCGTACGACACCGCGTCCGTCCCGGCGCAGCCGTAGCCCTGCAGATGCATCCCCAGCAGCCCGAGGGCGCCGAGCTCGGGCGCGAGCTCGCGTGCCGGGAAGACCGCCTCCTCGAACCAATCGCCCACGTACGGCAGGACGCGGTCGGTGACGAACGACTTGACCGTGTTGCGGATCAGCCGCTGGTCGGCGTCGAGCCGGTCGTCCAGGCGCAGCAGGTCGTCCATCGCGGGTCCCTTCGTCACATAGGGGGCTACCAGGGTTCTACCAGGGGGAATCCTGATGTGCTAATACCGGGTCCACGGGCAGTCTTGAGACATGAGCGAATACAACGTCAAGAAGCTGCGTCGGACCCACAAGGGCAGGATCGTCGCGGGCGTCTGCTCCGGCATCGGCGAGTACGTCGGGATCGACGCCAACCTGGTGCGCATCGCACTGGCGATCGCAACGCTGTTCGGCGGGCTGGGCGTCGGCGTGTACGCGATCGGCTGGCTCCTCATGCCCGACGAGGACAGCGACAGCTCCATCGTACAGGACCTGATCAACAAGCAGCAGGACCGTAGCAGGACGGACTGGAGCGGCGAGCAGAAGCCGCAGTCGTGATCAGGCCGCGGCGGGCACGCGTTCGCGAGGCTCGGTCCAGAACAGGGCGAGCACGGCCGCGCAGATCAGCCCGGTGAATCCGGCCAGCGCGACCACCGGCTCAGGACCGAGTCTCTCCGCCGCGAACCCGCCCACCAAGATCCCGATCCCCTGTACGGCCATCAGCCCCGACTGCACGAGGCCGAACGCCTGGGCGCGACGTTCGGCCGGCACACGCTGAACGAAGGCGGCATTGGCCGCAAGCTGGTACGCCCCGCCGACCCCCGACAGAACCCACGCGGCGAGCACCACCTCCAGCGGTGGCCGGAGCGCCGTCACGATGAGCGGCGCGCAACTCAGCATGGCCAGCCACCCCATGAGCCGCAGCCGCCGCGGCGGCGGCACGAACCTACTGAAAAGGAACGCCCCCAGCACCGTCCCGGTCGGCATCGCCGCCATCAGCAGCCCGGTGATCACCGGAACCGGCAGCGTCCACGTGGCGAACAGGGTCCCCGTGGAGAGCTTGGCCGCGTACGGCACGGCGATGCCCTCAGGCAGGATATAGAAGCCGCACAACCACGCGAACAGGACAAGCGTCCGCAGTTTCCGCGACCCGAACACGAGCCGGGCTCCCGCCCTGGTCATCGTCCACATGGACGGTTTCGAGCCGTCATGGCTCGCGGAGGGCCGGCGCCGTACCCCTGAGACGAGGATCAGCGCGGAGCCGAGGAACGTCGCGGCGTCCAGAGCGAGCGCCCGGTAGGGGCCCATGGTCGCGATGACCGCTCCGCCTGCCGCGAAACCGAGCATCTGTACGGCCTGGTTCGTCATGTTCTGGATCGCCGAGCCGATGACGTACCGGTCGCCTTCGAGCACCTCGGGCAGCAGCGCCGCCCGCGCGGCCGAGAACGGCGCGCTGAGCAGCACCACCAGGAACACGAGCGCGCACAGCGCCCAGAACGGCATGCCCGGCACCGCCATCGCGGCCACCAGCGCCGCCCGGATCAGGTCGCAGGTCAGCATCACGGCCCTGCGCGCGAACCGGTCCGCCAGCCCCGCCAGCAGCGGCCCGCCCACGATCGACGGGAGGTACGTCAGCGCGTACACGGCCGCCGTGGCCAGCGGTGATTGGGTGCGGTCGTAGACGAGTACGGCGAGTGCCACCTGGGCGAGCTGGTCGCCAAGGAGGGAAAGGCCCTGCCCGTACCAGAGTGCCCTGAACTCCCTGAGTGCGATGACTTCCCGATATGTGGCGTGCCCTTCAGCACGGCGATGCCGTCCCGGCGGACGACCTGCCCGCATGGCCCCCATTGGACTCCGCTGTGCCTGACTTACAGTGTTCGCTACGTCACCTAAGGTGCCCGATCATTATGGCAAGCCGCAACCCAAAGAAGCCAACCAAAAGCAAAGGGTTACCAGCCCAGCTCGTGAAGTCTAGCGTCGTCGATGCCGAAGTGATGGCCGACCTCATGGATGACCGTGATGCGGACCTCGTCGACGACGTCGTCCTCCGTATCGCAAATCTGGCATATCGGATTGCGGTAGATCTCGATGCGGTCGGGCAGGACCCCTGAGTACCAGTCGCCGCGTTCCGTAAGGGGGACACCGGTGTACAGGCCGAGCAGGTGGGGCTCCGGCGGGTCATCGACGACCGTGACGACGACATTGCTCATGGCGCGCGTGAGGTCCGGGGGGATCGTGTCCAATGCCTCGGCCACGAGTTCCTCGAACTTCTCCCGCGAAACCTCGATCACACTTGCCATTCTGCCCCGTCCCTCGGGTAGGCAAGAAAGCGTATGAAGTTCGTTCACAGGTCAAAGGCAGTCATTAGGTCCAGGGTGGCGAGGGCCGCGGCGGTGCTCCTCGTGGCCGCGGTCGGTGCTTGGCTGGGCATCTTCCTCAGCGGCACCGTACGAGCTCAGATCGGGCCCGTGGAGACGGGCATGTCGCTCCGGCCGGCCTGGAGCGGCGAGACGATCGTGGACGCGAGCCCGCTCGGCACGCTCACGTTCCGCACGCACGACGCGCCGCTGCGGCTGCGCATCACGCTCGAGAACATCGACCAGGAGCGCGCCAAATCCCTCATCGAGGACCCGCGCCTGGCCGACCGCCTGCCGGGGCTCATCGAGGACGACCTCCTCGACGGCGTACGCGCGCTGGTGATCCGCTCGCTGCTCTGCGCGGGGGCCGGGGCGCTGATCGCGGTCCTGATGGTCTTCAGGCGCCCCAGAGTGGCCCTGCTGGGCCTTCTGGCCGCCTCTGTGGCGCTGGCGGGCACCGGGGTCCTCGCGGCCCTCACGTTCCGTCCCAGCTCTCTCATCGAGCCCCGCTACTCGGGCCTCGTCGCCGCCGCCCCGTCGCTCGTGGGCAGCGCCGAGTCGATCGTGACCCGTTTCGAGTCGTACCGGTCGCAACTCACCAAACTCGTCACAAACGTCTCCAAGCTGTACGACACGGTGTCCACCCTGCCGCTGTACGACGCCAACCCCAAGACCATCCGGGTCCTGCACGTCTCCGACATCCACATCAACCCCATCGCCTGGAACGTCATCCGCTCCCTCAAGGACCAGTTCAGCGTGGACATGATCATCGACACGGGCGACATTTCCGACCACGGCACCAAGACCGAGAACAAGTTCGTGGACGAGATCGGCCGCCTCGGGGTCCCGTACGTGTACGTACGCGGCAACCACGACTCCATGACCACCCAGAAAGCGGTCGAGAAGCAGAAGAACTCCGTGGTCCTGGACAACACCACCGAGACCGTGGCAGGCCTGAAGATCTACGGCCTGGGCGACCCCCGCTTCACCCCGGACAAGTCCGTGGCCGCCGACTCGGACCCCGCCGTGCTCGGGGACTACGCCCGCTCCCACCTCGCCAAGGTGAACAAACCGGACGTGATCGCCGTACACGACCCGGACGTCGGCAAGGGCTTCTCCGGCGCGGCCCCCATGATCCTCGCCGGCCACACCCACGCCCGCAAGACGTCCATGCTCCCCTCGGGCACCCGCCTCCTCGTCCAGGGCTCGACCGGCGGCGCCGGCCTGCGCGCACTCGAACACGCCCAGCCCACGCCGGTCCAGGCCTCGGTCCTGTACTTCGACAGGGAGACGAAGCGCATGCAGGCATGGGACGACATCACGCTGGGAGGGCTGGGGGAGCAGTCGGTGTACATCCAGCGTCACGTGGAGCCCGACCCACAACGTATGATTTCCCCGGAGCCAACGAACGCCCCGTCGCCAACGGGACCGATCTCTGGCACACAATCGCCGTCCGCCGGTAAGCCACTTTGGCATCAGGGGCAATCGTCCCCTATGCTTCAGAGGTCTCCGACGGAAGGCGACAGGGAATCCTGAGCCCCCATCGTCTAGCGGCCTAGGACACCGCCCTTTCAAGGCGGCGGCACGGGTTCGAATCCCGTTGGGGGCACTGCGAGCGGTTAGCGCACCGGAAAACGGCTGGTCGAAGACCACCGAAAAGCTGGTAAGCTAAACGAGCGCAAACGGCAAGAACAGCAAGAAACGCAAGGTCCTGTAGAGCAGTTTGGAGTGCTCGCCACCCTGTCAAGGTGGAGGTCGCGGGTTCAAGTCCCGTCAGGACCGCTCTGGGTCAGGTAGCTCAGTTGGTACGAGCGTCCGCCTGAAAAGCGGAAGGTCGGCAGTTCGACCCTGCCCCTGACCACCATTATTTACCAGCAGGAATGCCCCGCCCATGATCACATGGACGGGGCATATTTGTGTCTGCGTGTCTAAGTGCGTGACTACGGTTCCGGAGCGAGCGGGAAGATCTCGTCCATCACCGTCGCGCCTTCCTGCATGACGGGTCGGATCTGCTTGCGGTAGACCACCTCGGTCACGAGGGTGTTCGTGTGACCGACCAGCCGTGAGATGTGCTCGATCGGGACGTCATGAGCTGAGAGCAGCGAGACGAAGCTGTGCCGCAGTTCCCGGGGTGTCCATTCCGCCGGGTCGATGCCTTCGGCGCTCTTGAGAGCAATTCGAACATCCCGCCGAACGTTCTCCGCAGTCATGGCGGTCTCGTTCCTGGTGCCGAATACTCGACTCTCGCTGAACTTGCCGACGCTCTCGCCATTGGCACGCTCGTCGAGCAGCGCCTTGAGTGCTGTCACGCAGCGAACCGGAATCCGCAGGGAACGGCGCGATTTGACGGTCTTGGTATCGCCGGACTTCCGCACCGAACGCCACACGTAGAGGGCGAACTGGTCATGCTCCCAGCCAACGTCGGTTACGGCCTGCCAGGACTTTCGGGTGGCGTCGTATGCCACGACGTGATTCCACCGAAGGTCCCTGAGCTCTTCCGTTCGAGCGCCTGTGAGTAGGGAGACCACGACGTAGGCGCGCATGCGGCACGTCGCTGTCTCGGCAGCCTTGAGCACCGCTTCGGCCTGGTCGAGCGTGAGTGCCTTGGACGGTCTGCCGGGCCTGCCTACGGGGACCTCGCACAGCTCCACGACGTTCCGCTTGACCACGTCCCGGCGCATGGCGTTGCGTACGGAGCGATCAAGGATGTTGTGAATGAGCTTGAGCGATCGGGTACCGAGAATTCCGGTCTTGCTCGACAGCCAGCGGTCGACGTCTTCCACTGACAGGTCCCGAAGTTTGCGAGCGCCGAGCGACGGGATCACGTGCGTATTCGCGTACCAGGTGTAGGTCTTGATCGTCTTCTCAGAGCGGCCCTTCAGCCCGTTGGTCAGCCAGTACGTCACGGCGTCCTTGACGGTGCTGTCCGTTGAGGCGATCACCAGGCCGTCTTCGTAATCGCGTAGCACCTCCTTGAGCTTGGTCTTGGCCTCAGTCTTGGTCTTACCGCTGCCACGCTTGATGATGCGCTTGCCGTCCGGGGCGTAGCCGAGACTCGCGGTGGCGATCCAGCGCTGGCGCTTGTCGTCCCAGTGGAGGCCGCCGTCTCCTCTGCTGCGTCGCTTGGTCATCAGGCTGCTTCCTCTGCTTCCTTCTCTAGGAGGGCGATGTAGGCGCGGATGGCATTGGCGGTGATCAGGCGGGCGCGGCCCTGCTTGACCGACCGAAGGCGGCCGGTGCGGATCTGCTCGTAGATGACGGTCCGGCTCATGCGCAGCAGGCACATGGCGTCGCTCACGCGGTAGAGCTGGGTGTCGTTGAGCGCGACGGGGCTCATAGGCGGCTCTCCTCACCAGGGACAGCAGGGACACTGGGCGCGGTGAGATGTCCCTCTTGATCGGCTGCATTTGCACTGTTCAGAAGCGACTCAGGGACGGCGGGGACAGCAGGGACCCTTCCGGGGGACTCTGTCCCTGGAAGGCGGTAGCGTCCGGCTGCGTCCACGCAGAGCTGGCCGTCGGTGGCCATGCGCGGGCACGTCTTGCGGACGTTCTCGTAGGACAGGCCGGTGCCGTCGGCGATGGCCTTGGGCGTGCTGTTCGGGTTGGCGCGGACGTAGCGGACGATGGCCGCGCGGGTCTCCCCCAGCGTGTGATCCTCCGGCGGGCCGTCCAGCAGGTGCCACACCCCGGCGGCGGGCTGGAAGGCCATGGCGTATTCGGCCTCTTCGACGTCGCGGCCGGTGACGTGCAGTACCCCGTCGGCGGTTCCGCGTTGGCGCTTCAGCACCAAGGTGGCGTCGGCGGCACCGGCCAGGCCGTTGGTGCCGGAGACCTGTTCCAGGAAGTCGTCGGAGCCCATCTTGCGGACGTGATGGACCAGGACGACGGCCACGCCGTAGGTGTCGGCCAGGTTCTTGGCTCGGCTCATGGCGGTGTAGTCGGCGTCGTAGGCGGACAGGCCGGGCGGGGTGGTGCCCCGGATCTTGGCGAACACGTCGATGACGACCATGCGCGCGCCGGGGTTGCGTTCCAGCCATCGGGCGATGGCCTGGTCTCCGCCTCTTGGGAGGGTCTCGCACGCGGTGGCCAAGGTCAGGCCGCGTGGTGCGGGTTTGTCTCCCAAGATCTTGCCCATGCGGGATTGGAGACGGCGCGGCGTGTCCTCCAGCGCCAGGTACAGCACCGGGCCGGGCTCTACTTCTATGGCTTCCAGGGCTTTCCCTCCTCCGGCGACGGCGACGGCCGTGGCGAGTGACAGCCAGGACTTGCCGACCTTGGGCGGACCGGCCAGCAGGTTGAGCCCTTCGGCGATGACGCCGGGCACGGCCCACTTGGTCGGCGGGAAGGTCACGGACATCAGCTCGTCAGCGGTCCACGAGGTGCGGAACGGCGTCGGCGAGGCTCCTTCGTCGCCGGGCACGTGGACCGCATCACCCGCGACCAGGCGCAGATGAGATGGGCGCTCGCTCGTCATGCGGCCACCGTTCGCGGGCGGCGCGCACCTGCCCGTAGTCCGCTGGCGATGGTGCGCATGGCCGCGCCGTAGGGCTGGCCGACCTGCTGAGCGGCGTTGGCCAGCCAGCCTGTGACGTCGGCCTCGGGCAGCTCGCCGCCGGCCACGAGCTGTCCGAGCGCGACGGACGCGCGATAGAGCGCGGTGTTGTGCCCATTCGGCGGGGAGCTGGTTACCCGTTCCAACTCGCTGGCGATCGCCGCGCGTAGATAGGAGCCGTGACGGTCGGCGGCCAGAGTAATCGAGACAGGTCGCTGCGCGGGTAGCGGCTTGGGCCGCAGCAGCTCCGCTAGCCAGGAAGGCAGCGGAGCGACGGGCGAGGAGTGAATCACCTCGTACGAGCCGTGGCCGTCGCTGGCGTGAACGTGGCTACCGGGACCGACGACGTAGCCGCCGACTGCTCGCGTGTCGATCAGCCAGCCCAGCGCGCCTTGGGTGTTGGCCAGAAGCACGTCAGCCGGGGCACTGAAGTAGAGATGCAGGCCGCCGCGCCGGGTCCGCACCTGGAAGGTCTCCAGGGGCAGTTCCTGCCCCTGCGCGGCGCACAGGGCCGCGAGCACATCAGCACCGTCGTGGATGCCGGGCCGATCCCATTCCGGCGGCGGCGTTTGGCCGGGCTTCGGCAGATCGAGGTCGATGACCACGAGCCCCGAAGGGCCGCAGGCCACCCCCACGTTGTACGGCTTGCGCCAGGTGGCATGGATGATGTCGGGTCGTACGGTGGCACGCTCTTCCCAGCGGGTGAAGCCGCGGGGTGGCTCCTTCCCGCCCGGAGCGAGCGGGAAGACGTGCCAGCCACGAGCGGCGGCGGCCAGGGCGTAGCGGATCGGGTCAACGGTCATGGCGCTCTCCTGTTCGTGGATGGTCATCGGGTGCCGTCGGTGTAGAGGCGGCGGGCGAAGTTGTAGGCGTGGCGTCCCCAGCGGAGCCGCAGGCCGGTGCCCTGGCAGCGGCGGCACTCATGGGCGCCGCGGCCGATGCGGTTGGGCAAGAGGCGCTTGCCGTGGCACTTACGGCAGGTGCCGAACGGGCGGATCCAGCAAGCGATGGAGTAACGGAAGGTGACGAACGCGACCAGGGTCGCGGTGGTGATAGCGAGGAAGGCGACGGGGTCCATGACAGCCTCCAGGGCCAGTTTTTGGGTGTCGTCGGATAGGGCCGCTAGCGCGCTAGCGGCCTGATCAGTCCAGGTTTTTGGGTGCTAGCGCAGGTGCTAGCGCTAGCAGGGTGAGCAGCTAGCGCTAGCACCCTCCGGACGGTCAGCCAGAGCCGTTCCGTCGGTTACGCTCCGCGATGACGTCGGCCAGATCGTCGAAGCGAATGCCACGCCGGGTGACAGGCTTGCCGTCGATCCGGCGGCCGATGGAAGCGACCGTCACGCCGTACGGCTTGAGCGCGGTCGTGAGCTGTTCGGAGGCCCAGCCGTTGTAGGCGTCGGGCCGCAGCTCGCTCAGATAGCCGCACAGGGTCTCGTTCCAGGCACCGTTCTCCCCGGCGGGCCAGACCTTCGCCAGGTCGGCCAGCAGGTCGTACGCGGGCGCGTCCTGGCGGGTCTGGGTGTCGGGTTCGGGCAGCGTCCCGGCGGCGGTGCGGAGCGCGATGGCGCGGGTGACGACCTTCTGAGCGTCGTCAGAGTTCACCTCGTACGAGCGGCGGGCGGCCGGGGTGCCCAGACCGGCCAGGATGCCCCATCCGGCCTCGACGACCGGCTGGAAAACGGTGGCGCGGTAGCCGTTCTTGTACATCGAGGTGCCCAGGATCATGTCGTTGGCGACCTGGTCGGCCACCGACATGCAGTAGCGGGTGTTGACGTTGCGGGTGATGCCGGTCGGCAGGCTGTCCTTGTCCGGGATCTGGGTGCCGATCAGCAGGATCACGCCCAGGGCGCGGCCAAGCTTGATGACCTTCTCGCAGACGTCACCGGCTTCCTTGCCGTGCTTGGGGTCGAGGAACAGCTCCTGGATCTCGTCGATGGCGACGATCAGGGGGTGCAGCCCCGATCCCTTGAGGCTGGCCAGTTCCGGAGTGACTTTGTTCTCCGGGGCCTTGCCCAGCGCGGCGTTGTGCGCGATGCGCTTCGACCGGCGCTCGCACTCCTTGTACAGCCAGCGGATCATGCCCGCGCAGCGCGCCTTGGTCTCGTCGTCGAAGCCGTTGCCGTACTCGGTGCAGACCGGCTCCAGGACCTTGAAGTCGCCGACGCCCTTGAGCTCGTAGATGCGCAGCTCGGCGCGCGGGTCGAGAGCGGCAGCCAGCACGGCCAGGCGCAACGCGAACGTCTTGCCGGACCCAGGCTGGCCGCCCACGAGCCAGTTACGGAACATCAGGGAGGCGTTGACGGTCTCCATGCGCGGGGTGGTGGCGAACGGGAAGGGCTTGAAGACGTCCACCTTGCCGTCACGCAGCAGCGGCCAGGCGGGCTGCTTCATCTCGGACGCGGGCTGGTAGCCGACCCAGAGCGCCAGGCGACCGGGGTGGCCGACACCGGGCTCGGGCCAGACCTGATCCGTTGGCAGGCGCATAGCGGACGCCAGGCGACCGCGCCTGGCCACCACGTCGGCGGCTTCCACCCCGTAGGGTAGGTCGATGATGGCCAGGTGGCCGGGGCCGTCGCGGTGGATCTCCTGCGGGAAGCTGATGGCGTTCGGGTCCTTGCTAACGGCCTGGTTGATCCCGGCGATGCCGCAGTGCAGCAGAGCGCGGCGGACCAACTCGGCGGTGAGCTTGCGGTAGCGCGGTCCCTCGGAGACGCGGTCCGTGATGGGTGCGTCCGCCGGGCGACCGGCCCGTGCGAGCACCGGCAGCACGGCGGCCAGGGCCGCCCACCGTACCCACGTCGGCAGGTCGGCCAGGGCGAACACGAGCAGCCCGACAGCGGCCACGATGCCGCCTCCGGCGAGCACGAACCAGCGCCACCGGGACTGTCGCTGGCGCTGCTTGTCGAGCTTCAGCCAGGTCTCGGGGTCGTTCCGGTCGGCGGCATACTGGCGCAGAGCCCAGTTGCCCTCTTCGGCCGTGGCCCAGTGCAGCAGGCGGCCAAGGGTGCCGAACAGGCCGGGGACGGCGTACCAGAGCGTCTTGGCCGCGTACTTCGGCGAACGCACGGCGTGGTAGCCGATCACATAACTGGCGTCTCTGGCCTGCCAGGCGATCATCGCGCGGATGCCGCGCCAGGTACGAAGCGCGGCAGGGACGATGGGTGCCCGGCGCTGGACCTTCCGGGTCACGTACGTCACGTCATCGTCCGGCGGGTCTACGGGACCGCCAAGGGTCCGGTCTTCGGTGGCGACGGTCTCGTGATCGAAGAAGTCGTCCTCCTCAGCAGGCTCGATGTCGCTGGACGGGCGCACCTTGCGGCGGCTGTCCAGCGGCACGACCTGGCCACTGTTGTCTTCGGCCTCCGGGTCGGGCTGGCCCGCGAAGCGGAAACCGTTCAGACCAGTCGCCGGAGCGTCGCTGGGCTGGTTTTCCGGTTCGTGCGGGTTCTGGGTCATGATGAAGGCACCTCGTTGCCGTTGCTAAGGGCGGGGTTGCGGGGCGCGACCGGAGTCTTGGCGGATGAGGTCGCGCCCTGCGTGTTGGTCGAAAGGGTCTGGAAAGCCATGTGGATCTGAGCCCGCGTGCGCGGGCCGGTCACCAACATGCGGATGAAGGTGGCCACCGGGATGGCCAGGCAACTGGCCGTGACGACGACGGCGATGTTCAGCACGGCATTCCTCCTTTCAGGCGGGGTTGCTGCGCAGGGCATCGCGGACGGCTCGGGCGGTGTCCATGCCGCATCCCAGGGCGCGGCGGAACTTGTCCGCGCCGGAGTCGACGGAGAGCTGTCCGGTGACGATCAGGCGGCGAGCCTTGATGGTCAGCTTGTCGAGCGTCGCGGCGTTCACCCTGTACGAAGGCGTGGTAGGGGTACCGGACGAGCTGTGATCAAGGCCGGAGAACGCGGCCAGGATGATGGGCAGTGCGGTGACGACCGCCACCGAGACGATCGGCCCCAGGACGTGCAGGACGAGCCGGGACAGTGAGAAGTCGGCGGCCACCAGCGGCAGGTACGGCCAGGCGTTCATGGCGAGCGTGAGCGCCAGGAACAGCCACTCGATCCGTACGAGCTTGGGGTCGTCGAGCGGTTGGCCGCGCGTGCCGAGATAGGCGCGTGCGCCCACCACGACCAGCAGGGCCAGGGACAGGAACGGTTCGACCAGCCAGGCGAAGATCCAGGCCGGGGACCAGGGCGCGGCACCGTCGGCCGCGAAGTGCTGCACACCCGCGGTTGACCAGGCCAGCGCGAGTGTGAGCGAGACGAGTGCGGCGGTGACCAGCAGGCGCCGCATCCGGGCGGCCTGCCAGGCGCGCATCTCAGGGTCTTGAGCCAGGGCGTGCAGCCGCGCGGCCTGCTGGGCGGCTTTGCGGCGCTTGCGCACCTTGGGCGTGTCCAGCAGCAGCGGGGCGTCGTCGTCCTGGAGGTCGGCCAGTAGATGCGCTTCGGCCACCTCGGCGCGTAGCTTTCGCACGCGCTTGGTCTCACCGGTCGCCGGCGGCCGGGGCGGCGAGACGGTGACCGAGCTCTGGTTGGCGAGCGCTTCCAGGTCGGCCAGCGCGCTGGCCATCTCCTCAGGAGTCGGCTCGTGGGACGGGTCGGGATTGCCGATGATGCTCATGACGGGTCGTTCCTTTCAGCGGCTGGCCTGGGAGCGGGCGAGAGTGCGGCAGACCAGGCAGCCGCCGTGCGTGCGCGGGCCGTGGGTACGGCAGAGCTGCACCTGAAGGGCCGCAGCGGTGCCGCAGTGGCGGCAGCCGTACGGACTCTGGGAACGGCGGGTGCAGTCGGAGCACTGGAAGCGGCCGGCCATCACGCCACCGCCTCAGCCGTGATGCCGTTGCGGTCCTCGGGGCTCAGCCCAGCCCAGACGCCGTCGCTCGGGTCGAGCACCAGCGAGTAGGCCAGGCACTCCACCAGGGCCGGGCAGCGGCGGCAGATGGCCTTGGCGTGCCGTTCGCGCTCCTGGCACTCGTCGAAGGTCTCTTCGTCGATGCCGATGAACAGGTCGGCGGTGTCCGGGCCGCAGGCGGGACCGGCGGCCAACACCGCGCCCAGCGGGTCGGCGGAACGATTCATGCCCGCACCGCCAGACCGTTCAGGAGGTCGGCGAGCGTCAGCCGAGCGCAGGTAGGACAGACAGGCGGGATGGGAGGCTCAGCGCCGGACGGGCACTCCTCGACTCCCTCGCAGACGACGCAGAAGAACTGCACGTCGTGGGTCATGATGAGAACACCTCTCTTGAGGAGGAACCGGGGCGGCTCGTGTCTTGGCGGATGAGGGCCGCCCCGGTGCTTGATGGATCAGCGGATGTGCAGCAGGGCAGATGTCCCTGCGTGGGCCGCCTTTTCGGTGGGAGGCGGTAGCCCGGATTCAGTTCTCAAATGCGCGAGTGCTCCAGCCCGTCGGCGTGCGCCGATGTCGGCGCCTTCCCAGGTCTTCCGGCTGCGCAATGGAGCGATTTGGCCAGGTAGAGCACCAAGTCGCCCGTCACACTCCCCGCCTGACCAGGTTGGCTAGGCAGGTTGTACAAGCATCATGTTGGATGGGCTGGCTAGTCATGTCAAGCGTCATGCCTAACTTGCCTAGCAAAGTTGTTCAGGTGCCGCTACGATCGAGGCATGAGACTCGATCCGGACGACCCTCGTCCGCCCTTTCAGCAGGTCGCGACGCAGCTCAGAGCGGCCATCCTCACGAGAAAGTTCGCGCCAGGGGAGAAGCTCCCCTCCGGGCCGGAACTCGCCAAGACCTTCGGCGTTGCGCGCCAGACGATCCAGCAAGCCATCCGCCTACTCCGGGAAGAGGGCCTGATCGTTTCCCGGCAGGGAAGCGGCGTGTTCGTCCGCGAGAAGACCGCCCGCCCCGTCGGCCTGCGACCTCACATCGAGGAAGCATTCAAACGGCCGGAGGTCTCCATCGACTTCGCCGGGTTCTCCGGAGAGACGCTGCACGGGGCGGTGATGGAAGCGCTCGACAACATCCGGGCGGGCCGCCTTACTCCGGAACGCATCTCCATCCGGCTCCTCCTCCCCGACACCGGCCGGCCGTGGTCTCTCCCTTGCAGGACCGACAACGGGGAGGATGAACCGCTGTTCAGACAGCGCGCCGAGAAGATCATCTCCCGGCATGCTCAGGCCATCGTGGACTCGGTCCACGAGCTGAGAGACCTCGGCCTGGTGCCGCATGCGTCCGCCGACGTTCGGATCAGCGGGGAACCGCCCCGGTTCAAGATGTACGTGATCAACGGGGAAGAGGCGTTCTTCGGCTACTACGCCGTGGCGGAGCACACCGTGGCGCTGGGCGGGGCGCCGGTCACGATGTACGACCTGATGGGCAAGGACACCGAGCTGTTCCACTTCGCGCTGAGCGACGGTCCCGATTCGACGTCGGCCCAGTACGTGCAGCAGTCCTCCGTGTGGTTCGACGCGGTGTGGAACAGCGTCGGGCACGAGGTGTCGTGATGGCGCTCTCGGGCCCTGACGCCGTACGGGCCGTCATGGGTGAGGCGCGGTGCCTCCTGCTCGACTTCGACGGGCCGGTCTGCGACATCTTCGCAGGACTGCCGGCGTCCACCGTCGCGGCCAGCCTCCGCGCCACGCTGGAGGAGGCTGGCGCGAAGCTCCCGGCGCAGGCTCGCGCTACGGATGACCCTCTGGAGGTGTTCCGGCTCAGCGCTTCCCTCGGCGACGAGCTGAATCAGCTTGCTCTGAGGGCGCTCATGGACCTGGAAGTGAAGGCGGCCGGGACAGCTCGCCCTACTCCGGGCGCGGCGGATCTGATGGAGCGGGCGCACGACAAGGGCCTGCTCGTGGCCATCGTCAGTAACAACTCGGTGGCCGCGGTGACGGCCTTTCTGGATCGCGAGGGATTTGGCGGCCTGGTGCAGTACGTCTCGGCGCGAGCGGCGGCGGACCCCTCGCTCATGAAGCCGAGCCCTTACCTGCTCGAACAGGCCCTCAGCCACCTCGATGCGGAGCCGTCGTCCGCCTTGCTCGTCGGGGACTCGGTGACGGACGTCGAGGCGTCCAAGCTGGCTGGTGTGGTCGCCGTCGGCTTCGCCAACCGGCCGGGGAAGCTCGACCGTCTGGGTGATGCAGGAGCCGATCTCCTTGTGACCAGTATCGAAGAGCTGGCGGATGCACTGACCAAGCCTGGGCGCGCATGAGAGTCCATCTGGCGAGGTCCCTCGTGCGGGATGTCAGCTCCTCAAGGCATCTCAGGGCCTCATTCGTCGACGTGATCGTTCATGGCCGGACCAGCATCGATCGCCGACCGCGCAAGGACCACGGTGCGGCCGTCGGTGTAGGTGACGACCAGTACAGGTTCACCTTCGGGGAGGCCCAGGGTTGTGCGCTCCGCGACAGTCGGCATCCGGGCCGTGATCCGCGCTGGCTTCTCCAGGCTCACCACCGTGAGCTCCGGCGGCGTCCGTATGGTGCTTCCCCGCCGGTTCTCCGTGTCGATGAGCCCTTCGGCACGCAACAACCGCAACGCCTGGCGAACAGTAGCCTTGCCGGTGCCGAACTCCTCGGCCAGGGCGTCTTCGTTCTTGAGCTTGTCTCCAGGCTGTAGCGCGCCTCCCTCGATCTGGGCACGCAGAAGGTCGGCCACCTGCCGATAGAGCGGCGTGAATGAGTTCGGATCAACCTGCACCGTCCCCATGATTCTCGCGCTATAGCGCTTCTGCACCTTTAGGCTATTACGTAATAGCGCAATGATGAGCGCTCGGTGACCAACTCCACACGGAGAAGTTCAGCCATGACCGGGTACACGACCATCCCGTACACGATCGCCTTCGCCAACGAACTGGTGACAGAGCCGATCGCCTTCGAGCCCTGCGCGGGCCGACTGCGCCTGGCCTACCAGCCATCCCACCCTGGCGACTGGATCAGGCCTCCCGCCGCCAAGTCCTGGGAGTCAGGCGTCCTCCGCGCCAGGGTGCGCGACCTGCTGGACAAGCCCGCTCTGCGCGGTTCCGAGCGCATGAGGAAGCTCAACACGCGGCGACAGTGGCGGTGCATGAACAAGCTGCTCTGCCAGGTGTGCGGCGGTCCGGCGGTAGACCCGGAGTCGCGCCTGATCCCGTGGCTACTGACCAAGACCGTGTTCGAGCGCACCGGCCTGGACAGCGGCCGGACCAACGCTCCGCCGACGTGCTGGAGCTGTGTCCCCAAAGCTCTGGAGCAATGCCCCATGCTCCGGGCGGACTTCACCCAGTACACCGTGAAGGCTGTCGAGACCGTCGGCGTCCTGGCTGACCTCTACCGGCCGGGAATCTTCCGTGAACCGATCCTGACCGCACACAACGTCTTCGTTCCATGGGACACGCCCCGGTACCACCCTCGCACGCTGGCAGCCGCCCAGGTGCTGGAGCTTCATGGCATGAAGTACGTGGGCCCTTAGGGAGACGCTCAGGGAAGGGATGGGCAATCCCCGCGCGTGACGGCAGCGATGGTTATTTGGGGTTGTCAAGCGTTCGGGCTGGTCAGCCGCTTGAAGGGCGGTAAGCCATGTCCGACAAGTAGGCTGCCCGCGGCTGCCGTGACGAGGTGATCAGCCGGGCTGCCGCCAGCTGAGCGATGGCAGCCCCGGCATCTGTTGCCTGCGAGAGGTGAGCACGCAGGGCTATGCCCCCAACGAGGGGATTCGGTAGGTCATCGATTGGGTACTCCTTGCCATTCTCGGCCACGCCGGGGACGATCATGTAAGCCCTTGGGTTACGGGAGAATGGCTCTTGCCGCTCGCGGAATCGGAGGGTCCGGCTTCATCGGTCCCCGTCAGGTCAGCCTGGGCACGGTTCAGCGCCGGATGGGGCCCACGGGAGGCCGACCGCAGGCAGACGCTTCGGACGATTTCTTGACAGGAGGAACTCATGGCAGAGTCGAACGGCTATCAGAAGTGGGTCGTCATCAGGCTGACGAGTATGTACTGCGGCGACACCCTAGACATGACCGGCACCGATAATGTCTACTTCGCTGGCGCAGTGGCCATGGAGCCCGGGTCCGGCTATTTCGACCCGCGTGTGATCGGGCCGGTCGAGATCCACAGCCGCCAGAAAAAGATGATCTCGGAAGACAAGGGCGTGATCTTCCGGGGCGAACTCAGTGTCGATGACGTCCTCGAATTTGGCCTAGTCGTCCGCAGCACGGACCCCAATGAAAGTGACTTCCAAGACAACAAAGACACATACTTGGCGTTGATGGGGGCGCTGGCGGACGACATCTACCATGCGATCGATCCACTGCCCAGAAGACACGTCGCCAAGGGCGCGGTTGCCGGGGCGATTCTCGCCGCCACACCGGCAGCGCTGGTCAGGGCTCGGGCGAGCCTCGATAAGGATGAGGTCCTCGGGATACTGTATAAGAGGGTGTCTGTAGCCGATTATCCGGATGGGCGCTACGAGTTCACGTGGAAGTTCGGAGACAACAATCCGAACCTCGCCGAAGGGGGAGTAGTTGAGTGGGCTTACGAGATCAGTTACACCATCGATATGGGTCCTGCGCGGTGACCGCCGAGGACTGTCTCGACCTGCTCACCATAACCGCGTAACAAACGTCGGCACGGCTGAGCTGCCTAGCGTGCCGCGGTGAGCGGCGGTGCCACCCAGTCGTGTTCACAACTGGTGAGCACGACTTGGGCGCCGGCGGTCACTTAGTTGGGTCACATGCGACTTCGACAGTCAGTGTCCCTGCCGTCCCTACTGTCCCTGAGTCTGTTGTGACCAGTACGAACGCAGTCCAAGACAAGGGGCAGACCTTCTGGAGGGCTGTCCCTGTTATCTCTATGAGACGGTGACGACCTCAACAGCCGCTCCCAAGTCGCGATCCCAGGGAAGCGGACTACGCTCCGACCAGTCAATGGTGCTTCGCACGCCCTTCTGAGCGCGCTGCGCGCGGAAGACCGGCTGTAACACCCTGGGGGGCGCCCTGGTGTTACAGCTGGTTCGGCCCTGGCGGGCCGCCGCGACCGCCGGACTCATCCCCCGAATGTCCTGACCGAAACTCGTGTCTGCACTGGGCCCAGGTCACCTGCTGTGACCTGGGGAGCCTGCAAGACTGCTGTCAGGCCACCCGGTCGTGATCATAACTGGTGAGCACGGCCGGGTGGCGTTGGGGAGTCACAGACCTCCTCCGCGGGCCTGTGCACGACGTGAATGCTTACATCGGATTCACTCGACCGGGAAAGGCGGATCATGCCGATCGCTCATGCCGGTTGACACCCGTCCGACCATCAAGTAAAACTCCCATTATGCAAATAACCCAAGTTTGGGAAGAACAGTGGACGATAGGCTGGACAACGCTCACTCCGTTTGAGCTATACGGCGAGTATTATCTCCTGTCGTACAAGAACGGGTCGGGCGAAGCGAGTCTTGACAAGTTCGGCAGGGACGGCTCATACAGCGGGATATGGCAGCAGGGGTGGACGACGGGGTGGACGACACTCACTCCGTTCGAGCTATACGGCGAGCCGTACCTCCTGTCGTACAAGAACGGGTCGGGAAACGCGGACCTCAGTAAATTCCACAAGGACGGCTCATACAGCGGGATATGGCAGCAGGGGTGGACGACGGGGTGGACGACACTCGTCCCCTTCAAGGCGTACGGCGAGTATTACCTCCTGTCGTACAAGAACGGGTCGGGCGAAGCGAGTCTTGACAAGTTCGGCAGGGACGGCTCATACAGCGGGGTGTGGCAGCAGGGGTGGACGACGGGGTGGACGACACTCACTCCGTTCGAGCTATACGGCGAGCCGTACCTCCTGTCGTACAAGAACGGGTCGGGAAACGCGGACCTCAGCAAGTTCCACAAGGACGGCTCATACAGCGGGATATGGCAGCAGGGGTGGACGACGGGGTGGACGACACTCGTCCCCTTCAAGGCGTACGGCGAGTATTACCTCCTGTCGTACAAGAACGGGTCGGGCGAAGCGAGTCTTGACAAGTTCGGCGAGGACGGCTCGTACAGCAATGTGTGGCAGCAGAACTGGGCGACGGGGTGGACGACGCTCGCTCCGTTCGAGCTGTACGGTAAGTGTTATCTGCTGTCTTACCAGGCGGGGACGGGAACTGCGGAGCTGAGCAGGTTTGATTTCGCCGATGAGGCGGCGTCCGGTCGGCCGGTGCCGTCTATGACGGCGAAGGGGATTTACGAAACGCTGAAATAGAGGCGAGGGTGTCGCGGTGACACGGCAAGCTGGTCACCATGGGGCAGCATTCACGGCCTGTACGTTTCGGGTTGTTGATCGCGCTGTGTGATCGATCAGAGGTGTGCAACGGTACGACCGGCTCCGGAACGTCAGACGGTGAATGCTTACCCTCTTTGGTGGAGTGACTGAGTGACAAACTGAGTGACAACCGCGGCAGACGATCGCGGACGTTGACGGACGCTTGGGGATGGCTGAGCCTGGTCAGCGCCGTCCAGAGCCCAGCGAGAGCGGGTGCTCGGCTTGCCTGAAAAGCGGAAGGTCGGCAGTTCGACCCTGCCCCTGACCACCATCTTTGAACAGCCAAGATGCCCCGAAGCGATTATCGCTCCGGGGCGTTTTTGTGTTGGCGACAGCAACGTCGTCGGGCGATGGACCAGGACATGAGTCCCGCGCATCTCGCTGTCGAGTCGGAGGATGCGGAGACTCCAGGAGCTTCTCGATGAAGGCGCGAGTGTTCATGAGGAGACGGCCACGTGCACGCAGGTGATCGTCTTCATGTCGGCCTGACGGCGCTCCTCCTCGCCGATGGAGTCGATCCGCGACGGCGCTCCCACGGCGGCGCAGGTGTCTCGGCGGAGCACTTCGCCTTCGTCAAAGCCGAAGCATGGCTGCGGGACCATCCCGAGTAGCCGCTGACAGCAACGTCGGCCACTGTGGCGCCGGCGATCGTGGACGGTGCCGGAGAGGCGTTGGTAGCTTCCGGAATGGGCGCCACCCTCAGAGGGCGGCGCCTCAGCTCGTTTCCAAGGTTTCTTGCTCAGGCGATAACGGCACCGCAGCGTCCGATCAGCACCCCCACGCCATCGCCGGGCTTCCCATCGTCACGAGGACCGTCCCGCGTTCGAAGACTCGAGGGCCATCGTGGCGAGCCGGCGGCCGATGCCGTAAGTGTCGGTGTCCTGCACGTTGCTGAGCACGACTACCTCGATGTCGTCATCGGGCAGGTACATGTTCATCGCCGCGTAGCCCTGGAGAAGTCCGTGGTGGTAGCGGAGCCGGTGCCCGTGGAGCCGGTCGACGGCCCAGCCGAAGGCGTACGCCTTCGACGGCAGGTTGAGGCAGCCGTTGGGGGGACACGGCGCCTGCGGCGTGAACGCCTGCTTGACGGTGGCGGGCGGCGCCACCAGATGCGCGCCGAACGACCGGTCCCAGCGGGCGATGTCGTCGACGGTGGCGTAGATGCCGGTCGCGGAGAACGCCTGGGAGCCGTTGGTGGGCGGGGCCGGCGATCCGACCGTGAAGTAGCCCTTCGCGTATCCGGGGGGCGGATTGCCCCTGCTGTAGCCGGTGTGCCGGAGGTGCAGCGGGCCGGTGATCTCTTCACGCAGTACGGTGCCGTACGGCTTGCGGGCCACCGCCTGGATGATCGCCCCTGCCAGGACGTAGCCGCCGTTGCTGTACTTCCAGTTGGTCCCGGGCTTGAAGTCCAGCGGCCTGTGCACGAACCGCTGGATGAGCTCCCGGGTCGTGGTCGGTTGCGAGAGCATGGCATAGAAGCCCGGCAGGTCCTGGATATTGACGATGCCGGAGGTGTGCGTGAGGATCTGGCGGATCGTGACGGGCCGCCACGCCTGCGGGCAGGTCTCGATGTATGCCGGGACGAGATACCGGCAGATCGGGTCGTCCAGGCCGAGCAACCCGCGGTCGCGCAGCTTCAGGACGAGCATCGAGGTGAACTCCTTGGTGACCGAGGCGATGCGGAAGATCGTGTCCGGCCGGTTGGGGATGTGTCTCTCCGCGTCGGCCGCGCCGGCAGCGGTACGCACCAGCACCTCCCCACGCCGCAGCACCAGCACCGAGCCGGTGAACTGCTTCCTCCGGGCCAGGTCCCCGAGGTACTCCCGCATCGCTGCGGCGGTCCGATCACCCCGCGGCGCCGGCACGGTGGCCAGCGGATCCGGATTCTGAGTTGCGTGGCTCGTGACGGTGGATGCGGCGATGGCAGGAGTGCCCGCAGGCATGACCCCACCAGTCAGCGCGGCACCGACCGCAAGGAACCAGACAATACTAGGAAACTTAGGCATATTCTCCCCCGGAACGTACTACAGTCCCGAAATTTGAGCATTTCTCCGAATCGGGCGAGTCTCGTTCGAGTGCGCCCGGCAGACTATTCTTCGGGGGGTTCGGTTTCCGTCCACTGGAGCCACAAGCGGCGATTGACACCTTTTTCCCTCTGCATATCCCTTTGTTAGTGCTACTCGATAGTCGCCGGCCATCTCAGCAAAAATGTCAGGTATTTCCTGAATCGGGCCCCCGCCGCTCCGCGCTGGTCATGGCCACGCCCCTGACCGGGCCACCTCCGTTCAGGCGGTGACGGCAGATATGTTCGCGAGCGCCGGCCAAGGGGACCCGGCCCTGGCGTGCACGGCGAGGCTGGCGGTGTTCTCCGGGAAGATCCCTGAGCGGCGAGGCGGTGACGACCGCCGGTCTCGGTTCTCGTAGTCGCGGCTGGGAATCGCTGCCGCGGCCTTCCACACGCCTGACCACGGTTCCCAACAGTCGAACAGGACGTTTGCTCCGGCTGAAAAGCGAGCGGTCGGCAGGCTTGCTTTCAGGGCTTGCGCTCGGAGACCTTTCATCCTGGTCACCTTCTGGCCTGTCCTAGGTTGGCTCGTATGAACGACGGGGGGCGGAGCTATCGGTACGTGGGACCGGCCGACGTGAAAGCAGCGGTCCGGTCGGGCAGCGAAGGCCGCCCGATTCGTTCAGGGACTGACTTCGCCGGCTGGGTCGCGGAGAGATCGGCTGCGGAACTGGCCGAGCCGTGCACCTTCGTGGTCGGCACGGATGGCGTACTGCGGCTGGCGCCACGCCGCAGCGAGCATGTCGCGTGTGCCGCCGGCGGCCCGGTACTGAGCGCCGGCGAGATCGGGTTCAGCCGTGAGGACGGCTGCTGGGTGGTCGGCGAGGTCAGTAATCACTCGACCGGGTACTGCCCGGACACGAGCTCATGGCCGGCGGTCGCTCAGGCCCTGGACCGTGCCGGCCTGAGGTATCCGACCGGTTTCACGAACCAGGTGGTGTTCCGGCGCTGTCCGGCCTGTCGCGAGCGCAACATCGTGCGAGAGGACGACTTCGTCTGCGTCTTCTGCGGGAGCGAACTGCCTGCGCTGTGGAACGTTGACTTATCTGGACAAGGCCCGTGAGCAAACCGGCCGTTAGGCGCTTCGCCAGGCGTCGGTGATGCAGGACTCCTCGAAGTGCCACCAGCCATCCATTTGGCCGCGTGTCAGCAGCGCCTTGATCTGCCCAAGGTCCGCGTTGGCGGGAACGGTGAAGGCGACCAGGGGAAGCTCTGAGCTGAAGGACTCCCCGCCCAGGCCGAACGAGGCCAACTGCTCGTGCACAGCCTGTGCGCTGCGCCCCAGCGGTCCATCAGGTACGGGTAGGACTCGGATCGTGCAGTTGCCCGATGCTTCCACCCGCTCACAGGCCCAGTGAAGACCCTTGTCGTCGGTGATGAAGCGCACTATGTCGCCCTCGGCGACCCCGTCCTGCAGGAAGGGGACGTTGGCCACACGGGCGGTGTCCCCGCTCAAGCGCATGGCCCAGAGCCCTTCGGTGTCGTAGGGAAGCCAGCCTTGCCGAGGCACGAACTGGAACCACACCTTGATCAGGTCTGGTGCTGCGGGGAGGCGCTCGGAAGGGGCGGCAAAGACCATGACCACATGATCGCGCAGCTTGCCGACTGCTCATCATGGCAGGTGGCCGGATAGGGCTTATCTACGTCTTCAAGCCGTTCTCGTGTTTATGGCGCTCGTACTGCGAGGGAGGCCTACTTCGGCTGGCGGGGCGCATCAACCGTTCGGTGGATTTTCGGGTCAGCAGCATTCATCGGTGAGTATGGCCGGCAGATCGATTCGGTCCCGGGGCGGGAAAACGATGCTTGGGCCATGGCAGTCATCGAGGTCACAGACCTCCGCAAGAAGTACGCGGATCTGACGGTTCTGGATGGGGTGTCGTTCTCCGTGGAGGAGGGCGAGATCTTCGGCATCCTGGGTCCGAACGGCGCCGGGAAGACCACCACCGTGGAGTGCGTGGAGGGGCTGAGGCGGGCCGACAGCGGGTCGGTCGAGGTGCTCGGGCTCGACCCGGTCAAGGACGGGCCCAGGGTGCGTGAGCAGATCGGGGTGCAGCTCCAGCACACGCAGCTTCCGGAGAACATCAAGGTGTGGGAGGCCCTCGACCTGTACGCCTCCTTCTACGCCGAGCCGCGCGACTGGCGGGAGCTGCTGGAGGAGTGGGGGCTGGCGGACAAGCGCAACGGCCGGTTCGGGAAGTTGTCGGGTGGGCAGAGGCAGCGGTTGTTCATCGCGCTGGCTCTGGTGGGCAATCCGCGGGTGGCGTTCCTCGACGAGCTGACGACGGGGCTTGATCCGCAGGCTCGCCGTACCACCTGGGAGCTGATCAAGCGGGTGCGGGCGAGCGGCGTGACGGTGGTGCTGGTCAGCCACTTCATGGATGAGGTGGAGGAGCTCTGCGATCGCGTCGCCGTCTTCGACCGTGGTCGGGTGGTCGCGCTCGACACCCCGGCGGGGCTGGTCGACGGGGTCGATGCCGAGCACCAGATGCGGTTCACGCTGATGGCGGGGGACATGGTCGAGCTGGGTGGGGTGCCTGGGGTGACCGGCGTGATCAGGACGGGGGATCGGGTGGTCGTGACGGGCAGGGGTGACTTCGCCACGGCGGTTACCGCGCAGCTCGCTCGCCACCACGTGCTGGTCAGTGATCTGCGCATCGACAAGCGCACCCTTGATGATGCGTTTGTCGCCCTGACCGGCCGCTCGTTTGACTCGGGCCCTGACCGGCCGTTCTTTCGACTCGACCCCTGACCGGTCCGTTTTGTCGGGCTCGGCCCTATGGCGTCCGCTTCCCGGATATCCGACGCCGGCGTTCGTCTCTCGGATGTCCGGCCCGCGGACGTCTGCACCCTGATGTCCGGTCAGCTGGCGTCCGAGTTGCTGAGTGTCCGGGCTGCTGAACGCGTGACCCGCTGACGACTGAATGTCCGATCCACTGACGGAGGAAGATCATGACCAAGCTCGCCATCGTCGAACTGAAGCTGCTGACCCGCGAGCCCGGAGCGATGTTCTCGCTGCTCATCCCGCTGTTCATCATGGTGGTCTTCGGGAGCTCGATCGAGCCGGGCGACACGGTGCTCCTGCCGATGGCGCTGGCGATCGCCGTGGGGCTCGTGGGCCTGTACATGCTGCCCACCACCATGGCCACCTACCGCGAACGGGGCATCCTGCGCAGGCTCTCCATCACGCCGGTACGCCCGGTGAACATGCTGGTGGTGCAACTGCTCCTGCAGCTCGTTCTCGCGATGACCGCGTGCGCCCTGCTGGTGACGGTCGCCGGCACCGTGCTGAAAGCCCACCTGCCCGCCCAGGTGCTGCCCGGTGTGCTGGTCTTCCTGGTCGGTACGGCGGCCATGTTCGCCATCGGCCTGCTCATCGCGGCCCTGGCCAAGAACGGCCGAAGCGCGAACGGGATCGGGGTCCTGCTGTACTTCCCGATGGCCTACCTCGCCGGACTCATCCAGCCCGCGGATCAGATGCCCGCTTTCGTGGCCCGCATCGGCGAGTACACCCCTTTGGGCGCGTTCCGGCAGAGCCTGCGGGACGTCTGGGAAGGCGGCGCTCCCAGCCCGCTGCTGCTCGCCGTGATGGCCGCGTACGCTGTGGTCGTGAGCATCGCTGCGGCCAAGTTCTTCCGCTGGGAGTAGTGAGGTATGACCGGGCGGCTCGATCGATGGGAGCGGCTGCTGGAGCGCCAGATGGCGGCCGCTCCGTACGTTCTGCTCGGGACCTCCGCGGTGCTCTCCACGCTCATGGACGGCACGTCGTGGGTCATGCTCGCTCTGGCGGCGCTCGCGGCCGTCTGGATGTGGCTGGTGCCCCGGGGCGTGGTGTACGTGGCCGGGCTGGTCGTGCTGATCGGAGCGCTCTGTACGCAGGGGGTGTGGTTCGCGAGCTTCTTCGGTTTCGCTGGATACATCCACTCGTGGCAGTACCTGAAAGGGAAGTGGCGGTTCGCCGGGGTGACCGCCACGGCGGCGATCAGCGTCGCGACCTACAATGGCGGTCTGCCCGATCCCACCCCGACCGGGGTCCTCAGCTATCTGTTCTTCACCGCCGCCATCGTGGCCCTGGTGGGCCTGTTCAGCTTTGTCGGCGAGATCACGGCAGAGCGGAGCGCCGAGCGCAAGCGGATGGTGGCGCAGCTCGAAGCGACCATGAGGGAGAACGCCGGGCTGCACGCCCAGTTGCTGGTCCAGGCCCGCGAGGCAGGCGTTCTCGACGAACGGCAGCGCATGGCGGCGGAGATCCACGACACGCTCGCCCAGGGCCTCACCGGCATCATCACGCAGCTCCAGGCGGCGCACCGGACCGAGGACTGGCGGCGTCACGTGGACAACGCGATCCGGCTGGCGCGCGAGAGCCTGGCCGAGGCCCGGCGCTCCGTGCACGCGGTGGGGCCGGGGCAGCTGGAGGCGGCGCCGCTGCCTGACGCGCTGGCGGAGGTCGTCACGCAGTGGGGTGAGCTGAATGGCGTACGGGCGGATCTCACCATCACTGGTACGGTCCGTCCCATGCATCCCGAGGTCGAGGAGACGCTGCTCCGCACCGCGCAGGAGGCCCTGGCCAACGCGGCCAAGCACGCCGGCGCGTCGCGGGTCGGGCTGACCCTGTCGTACATGGAGGATGTGGTCACCCTGGACGTGCGCGACGACGGCGCCGGGTTCGATCCCGAGCGGGTCAGTGACGGCGGCGGCTTCGGGCTGACTTCGATGCGGAAGCGGGTGAGCCGCGTGGCGGGCACGCTGGAGATCGAGTCCGAGCCCGGCTCCGGCACCGCGATCTCCGCGAGCGTCCCGGCGGTGGCGCATGGCTGAGACTGTGATCCGATTGCTGATCGCCGACGATCATCCCATCGTCCGTGACGGCATCCGCGGCATGTTCGCCGGCGACCCCGACTTCGAGGTGCTCGGCGAGGCCGGAGACGGGGCCCAGGCCGTCGAGCTGGCGCGGGCGCTGAACCCCGACGTGATCCTCATGGACCTCCGCATGCCCAGGATGGACGGCGTCGCGGCCATCAAGGAGCTCGCCAGGCTGGGCATCGCGGCCCGCGTCCTCGTGCTCACCACCTACGACACCGACCGGGACGTCCTGCCCGCCATCGAGGCCGGAGCCACCGGCTATCTCCTCAAGGACACCGCCCGCGACGAGCTCGTCCGCGCGGTCCGTACGGCGGCGCGGGGCGAGGCCGTGCTCTCCCCGTCGGTCGCCACCCGGCTCCTCGGCCAGGTCCGCGCGCCCGCCGACCCGCTGAGCGCCCGTGAGCTGGAGGTCCTCCAGCTCATCGCCGACGGAGCCACCAACCGCGAGGTCGCCACGCGCCTGTTCATCAGCGAGGCCACGGTGAAGAGCCACGTGCTGCACATCTACACGAAGCTCGGCGTCAACGACCGCGCGGCGGCGGTCGCCGTCGCCTTCCGGCGCGGCCTGCTCACCCTCGAGAACGGCTGACCAAAAGTCCTGTCCACAAGAGAGAGCGCTCTCTTGACAATGGATGTGATGTTGCCGGATTGTTTCCGTAAAGCGAAAGCCGTGGATCCGATGAGGTAATCAGTATGGTCCGCACCCCCCATTTCAGAGCGTTATTCACCGTCGGCGCCGTTCTCGTCGCGCTGCTCGCCCCCCTGGCGGGCACCGCCGGCGCCGCCCCCGCCCCCGGGCCGCTGGTCTGGTCCGACGAGTTCAACGGGGCCGCAGGCAGTGCCGTCGACCAGTCGAAGTGGCGCTTCGACATCGGCGGCAGCGGCTGGGGCAACAACGAGCAGCAGTACTACACCAACAGCACCCGCAACGCCGCCATGGACGGCGCCGGCAACCTCGTGATCACCGCCCGCCGCGAGAACCCGGCCAACTACCAGTGCCACTACGGCACCTGCCAGTACACCTCCGCCCGCCTGCTCACCGCCGCCACCTTCACCAGGGCGTACGGGCGGTTCGAGGCGCGCATGAAACTGCCCCGCGGCCAGGGCATCTGGCCGGCCTTCTGGATGCTCGGCGACAACATCGGGCCGGTCGGCTGGCCCGACAGCGGCGAGATCGACATCATGGAGAACATCGGCCGCGAGCCCAGCACCGTGCACGGCACCATCCACGGCCCCGGCTACTTCGGCTCCGGAGGCATCGGCGCCCCCTACTCGATCAGCGGCGCGTTCGCCGACGCGTTCCACACCTTCGCCGTCGACTGGTCCCCGAACCTGATCATCTGGTACGTCGACGGCGTCGAATACCAGCGCCGGACGCCCGCCGACCTCGGCGGCAACCGGTGGGTCTTCGACCATCCGTTCTTCATGATCATGAACGTGGCGGTCGGCGGCTACTGGCCCGGCTACCCCGACGGCACCACGACCTTCCCGCAGACCATGTCCGTGGACTACGTCCGCGTCTACGCCCCGCCCACCAGCGGCTCCGGCGGCCGGATCACCGGCATCGGCGGCAAGTGCGTCGACGTGGCCGGCGCCGCCACGGCCAACGGCACCGCCGTCCAGCTGTACGACTGCAACGACACCGCGGCCCAGAGCTGGACGTGGAACGCCGACGGCTCGGTACGCGCGCTCGGCAAGTGCATGGACGTCACCGACGGCGCCACGGCCAACGGCGCGAAGGTGCAGCTGTACGACTGCAACGGCACCGGCGCCCAGCGATGGACCTACGACTCCGGCACCGGCCGGATCGTCAATCCCCAGTCCGGCAGGTGCCTCGACGCGACCGGCGCCAGCTCGGCCAACGGCACCCGGCTGCAGATCTGGGACTGCGCGGGCAGCGCCAACCAGAAGTGGACCCGCGCCTAGACAAGACCGGCAAAGGGCTCCTCCAGGCATGGGAGGAGCCCTTTGTAAATGTCGAAAATGATGAGAACGCGCTCTCTCAACAGCCGCCGCTAGGCGGGGATGCCGGGCACCCCTAGTCTGGTCCTCCCTGGGAGGACGGAGGGAAGCGGTGGAGCTCCGGGAGATCGAGATCTTTCTGACCCTGGCCGAGGAGCTGCATTTCGGCCGGGCCGCCGAGCGGATGTACCTGTCCCAGTCGCGCGTGAGCCAGACCATCCGCGCCATGGAGACGCGCGTGGGCGGCCGGCTGTTCGAGCGCTCCTCCCGCCGCGTGCGGCTGACCCCGCTGGGCGAGCGGCTGCGCGACCGGCTGCGGCCGGGGTTCGAGCAGATCCACCTGGCGCTGGCGGAGGCCCGGGAGATCGCGTCGGGGATCACCGGTGAGCTGCGGGTCAGCCTGCTCAACTTCGCCGCGGGCGGCCCGGCGTTCTCGGAGATCGTACGGGCGTTCACCACGGCCCACCCGGGCTGCGACGTCGTGGTGTACGAGGCGTTCCCCGGCGAGGCGCTGGGCCGGCTGCGCCGCGCCGAACTGGACGCCGTCGCCCACTGGCTGCCGATCCGCCGCCCCGACCTGGTCGTCGGCCCCGTCCTCATGCGCGACGACCGCGCGCTGGTGGTGCGGGCCGGGCATCCGCTGGCCGAGCGCGGCTACGCGACCGTGGAGGACCTCGGCGACCACCACGTGATCGACGCCGAGGGAATGGTGCCGGCCGAGACGCTGGAGGCGCTCTACCCGCCGCTGACCCCGGCGGGGCGCCCGATCGGCCGCCGCCACCGGGAGGGCCGGATGATCGAGGTGCTGTCGCTGGTGGCCCGCGGCGAGATCGTCCATCCGACGGTGGCCTCGCTGTCCGACTACTACACCCATCCCGGGGTGTCGGTGATCCCGCTGCGCGGGTTGCCGCCGTTGGAGAGCGCGCTGGTGTGGGCGGCCGAGCGGGAGACGACGGCGGTCCGCGCGTTCGCCGAGGTGGCCGGGCGGCTCAGCGGGGCCTCCAGCGCCTGGCCGGCCACGGGCTCGCCAAGCTGAAGCACCAGCCAGATCCGCGTACGGTCACACAGCACCGCCGGATCGGCCAGCGGGTCGCCGTCCACCACGACCAGGTCCGCGAGCTTGCCGGGTTCGACGGTGCCCAGGCGCTCGTCCAGCCCGAGGGCGCGGGCCGCCGTGGCGGTCGCCGCGACCAGCGTCCCGGCGGGGCTCATGCCGTGTCGGACCATGCGTACGACCTCGACGGCGGCGTCGGAGAACGGCTGCCAGTCGTGGCCGAGCGCGATCGGCACGCCGGCCGCACGGGCAGCCGCGAGCGTACGGCCGGCCTCGGCCAGGTTGTGCTCGGCGAGCTCCACCAGCGGCGGCGTCCACCCCCCATGCGAATCATCCTCGGAGAGACCCGCGACGCCGTAGTAGCACGACAGCGTCGGCACGAGGATCTGCCCGGCCGCGGCCATCATGTCCAGGAGGTCCGGACGCCGGTGGAGGTACATGCCGTGCTCGACGGTGTCCACGCCGTGCCTGATCGACAGCTCCGTGCCGGGCAGCCCCTCCGCGTGCGCCGCCACCCGGTAGCCGAGCCGGTGCGCCTCGTCCACCAGCGCGGCCATCTCCTCTTCGGTCACCTGCGCGGGCCGGGGGTCCTCCAGCTCGACCGAGCGCGCCCCGGTGGACATGATCTTGATGAAGTCGGCGCCCCGCCGCACCTGCTCGCGCACGGCCTTGCGCACCTCGTCCGGGCCGTCCGCCTCCCGGTACATCCCGTCGAAGAACCGGCCGCCGGGCGCGGTGGCCGACACGATCCGGCCGCAGGTCAGCAGCCGCGGCCCGCGGAAGGCCCCGTACCGCATCGCCTGCCTGGCCGTGACCACCGCGTCGCCGTACGAGCCGACGTCGCGCAGCGTCGTGAACCCCATCCGCAACGTCTCCCGCAACCGCGCGGCCAGGAAGTGCGCGGTCACGTCCGGCCACAGCGGCTCGGCCCCTTCGGCGGGCGCGGGCGGCGTCGCGAACACGTGCGCGTGGGCGTCGATCAGGCCGGGCAGGACGGTACGGCCCCCCATGTCGACGACCTCCGCCCCGTCGGGCACGCCGTCGCCGGCCCGTCCGACCAGCTCGACCACGCCGTCCTCGACGAGGATCCCGGCGGCCGGGCGGACGGGGCCGCCGGTCCCGTCGAACAGCCGGGCGTTCGTCAACCAGAGCCGGCCGGGGCGGCAAGGGGGATCTGAGAGCCTCATGCCCTTCATCGTTCGCCGATGCCCGCGCTGGAACAACGGCGGACCGCTCACCCCATCCATGAGCCAGACTCATCGCTGGCATGCGGAGACAGCCTTTGTTCGCCTCCTGCGCGGCTGCTCAGAATGACCGGCATGAACAGAATCAACTACTGGGCCGTAGGGGCCGCGGCGGTGGTGACGCTCGTCGCGAGCTCCGTCTACTACATGGTTTTCGGCGGGGTGTGGGCGTCGTTGCGCGGCGTGCCCACCGCCGCGCCGCAGCCCTGGGAGCTCGCGGGGCAGTTCGGGAGGAATCTCATAGAGGTGCTGGTCATGGCCGTGCTGCTGAACCGGCTCCAGATCCGCACGCGGCGCCAGGCCCTGGGGCTCGGACTCCTGGTGTGGCTCGGGTTCCAGGCCATGATGATCGCCGGTTCCGTCCTGCACGAGTCGTACCCCGTGGGGCTGTACCTCCTGCACGTCGGAGACGCCCTCATGACCACCCTCCTGGTGGTGTTCGTCCTCTTCACCTGGCGCCCCGCGACCTCCTGAGATCCGGGGCCGCCGAAGCGGCCCCGGACGCGCTGTCACCGGGTCGTGCAGACGGATCCGTTGAGGGTGAAGACGGCGGGCAGGACGTTCGGGCCGGAGTAGTTGCCCACGAAGCCGACCGTGGCGGTGGCCCCCGTGGCGAGCGCGCCGTTGCCCGCCTCGTTGACGACCTTCACGTCCGACCCGGTCTGCGTCCAGACGCCGCTCCAGCCGCTGCCCAGGCTCTGCCACGACCTGGGCCAGCTGAAGTTCAGGGTCCAGCCGCTGACCGGGGCGCCGTTGTTGGTGATGTCGATGGCGCCGACGTAGCCGCTGGCCCAGTCGGTCGTGACGGTCAGCCGTACCGAGCAGGAGCTGGAAGCGGGTGTGCCGGTCGTGAACGTCAGCGGCGGGGATGCCCACGACAGGCCGCCGCCGCTGTCACGGGCGATCACGTTGATCGTGTAGCGGGTGCCCGGCTTGAGGTTGTTCACGGTGAACGAGGTGCCGGAGGTCTCGCCGAGCTGCTCGCTGACGGCTCCGTGCTGGCGGTAGAGCTCGTACTTGGCGATGGGGCGCGAGCCGGGGGCGGCGCCGGGCCAGGAGATCGTGGCGGTCGTGTCCGTCACCTGCGAGGCCGCCGGCTGGCCGGGGGCGCCGGGAAGGCCGGTCTGCGGGGACGCGGGGTGCAGGACGAGGGTGGTCAGGGAGAGGGGCGGCAGCGTCTGACTGGCCGCGGTCCCGCCGGTCGAGGTGGTGATACTGGTGGCGCCGTTGGTGTGGGTCAGTACGGTGGGAGCGCCGGCCGCGGGAGTGTAGCCCGAGTAGTCGATCGCGACGGGGTACGACGTGTCGTTCGAGGTGTTGATCAGCATGACCGCCAGGTCCCCGTTGGGCCGGCGGGCGGCGTGCGCGACGACCTTGGCCTGGTCGGTCGCGGCTCGGACGAACTGGTCACCCGGCCGGGCGAACTTGCTCACCATCTGCAGCGCGTAATAGGGGGCGAAGGGCGTGTTGAGCGCCGGCTCGCAGACGCTGTTGTCGGAGGTGCACGTGCCGCTCGACAGCAGGCCGAAGTCGCCGTAGTCGGTGTGCCCCTCGACCTGGGTGACCGTGCCGATGCCGTTGTGGACGTTCCACCAGTCGACCGTGAACACCCCGTTGGCCAGCAGCGTCGCGTACGCGTCGGCGGCGGCCAGCGCGCCGGGCTGGGTGTTGGTGCCGTTGCTGCTGGACCCGGTGTTGAACTCGGTCATCGCGATGCCGATCCGCTCCGAGCCGGGGCCCACGTACTTGGCGAGCTGCTGGCGGGTGAGCTGGATCATGTCGGTCACGTGGCCGGTCCTGTCGAGGGCGCCGGGGTACCAGTGCAGGATCACGAAGTCGATCTTCGATCCGGCGTTCGAGAGGACGACCTTGTTCCAGGTGCCGCTGTCGCCGTCGGCGGTGATGGCGTCGGGCCAGTTGGCCGCCGTGGTCAGCACCGCGCCGATCTTGATGGTCGGGTCGACCGCCTTCATGGCGTCCGCGTAGGCCACGACGTTGCGGGCGTACTCGGCCGGGCTCTTGTCGGCGTGGTCGTCGGCCTCCCAGGCGGAGCCGTAGTGGCCGTTGCCGTAGTTCTCGTTGCCGATCTCCCAGTATTTGATGCCGTAGCCCTTGGTGACGTTGGCCTGGCGGACCCAGGCCGCGGCCTCGTCGGCGGTGCCGGTGCCGTAGTTGGCGGTCACCATGGCCTGCGCCCCGGTACGCCGCACGCCGCGCATGAACGTGTCGAAGTCGGTGTTGGGCGCCACGTAGCCGCCGGGGGCGGTGTGGGTGGCCCAGTGGTAGATGTCGGAGTACGACCCGCCGGGATAGCGCAGCATCTTCACGCCGGCGTCCTTGAGCCGGTCGGCGGTCTCGTCGGTCCCGAGATTCGTGTCCCAGATCGCATGGTTGGACCCGATGCCGGTTCCGGGGACGGTGGCGAGCGCGGCGCGCGCGTTGACGGTCACCGCTACCGGGGTGACGTCGTCGGCGTGCGCCGCGGGGGCGTTGAGGGCGGTCAGCGTCAGCAGGAGGGCGGACGCGGCTCGTAACAGCGGTCTGGGCATCGGCGTACCTCGCCATGGATAGCGGAATTCACTCGACGCCTCCTCCTGACCAGGAGGCATCATGATCATGAGGTGCGCCGCCTCACCCGTCAAACACCGTTGAAACTTTCATGGGGGCCGATCGTGGATCTCTTGCTCGCACGCCTGAGGGAGGCCGGGTTCGACGCCGTGTCCGCGGAGGCGGCCGGCGGGGGAGTGGTGGCGCTGGCCGGCCTGGCGACCCTGCGCGACGGCTCGCGGGTGTTCGCGAAGACCCTGCGCACCCCCGTGCCCGGCCTGTTCGAGGTGGAGGCCGAGGGGCTGCGGGCGCTGCGCGAGCTGGGCGGCGTCACCACGCCCGAGGTGCTGGCGGCCACCCCTGACCTGCTCGTGCTCGAACCCCTGCCACCGCGCCGCGACGAGGAGGAGCGCTTCTGGGAGGACCTGGCCCGCACCGTCGCCACTCTCCACACCACGACCGCGGCCGACAGGTTCGGCTGGCACCGGGACGGCTGGCTGGGCCGGCTGCGCCAGGACAACACCTGGGACGCCGACGGCCACGCGTTCTTCGCCGAGCGCAGGATCCTGCGCTGGCTGCCGGAGCCGCTGGTGGAGGCGGCGTTCGGCCGCGAGGAGCGGCGGGCGCTCGAACGCCTGTGCGCCGCCCTGCCCGACCTGCTCCCGCCACGGCCGCCGGTGCTGACGCACGGCGACCTGTGGCGCGAGAACATCCTGTCCGGCCGCGCGGGGGATCCGGCGCTGATCGACCCGGCCGTCTCCTACAGCTGGGCCGAGGCCGACCTCAGCATGCTCTGGTGCTCGCCGCGCCCGGTCGCCTCGAACCGCTTCTTCGAGGTGTACGCGGACGCGGCGCACCTGGCCGACGGCTGGCGGGACCGCATGCGGGTGTTCCATCTGCGCGAGCTGCTGAGCAGCCTCGCCCACGACGACAACCCCCGGGAGTCCGCCGAGGCCGTACGGGAGATCATCCGGCCCTTCGCCTAGTTGTACTTGTACAGCCTGGTGGCAACCCGCCGGTTGTGGTCGAAGAGCGAGGCACGGTACATGCTGACGGCGAGGTCCCCGTGCTCGGCCTTGCCGCAGGTGTTCACCCCGGCCAGCTGGTGGATCTCGAAACGGGCGGTCGGGTCGCCGGCGATGAAGTATTCGGCGCGGGCCTGGTACTGGTCGGCGCTCGTGTCACAGGCGAAGACGACCGTGTTCCGCTCGTTGAAGCACAGGATGGAGGCGCCCTTCGTGGAGGTGCACGTCTTGGACCGGGACCGCGCGGCGGCCGTCGTGACCCGCGTTTCCCGCTTTATCGGATATTTCGTGATGTTGCGGACGGTCTTCCATCGCCCGAACCGCACCCGGTGGTTGCCCTCGTAAACCGCCGCCCGGAACGTCACGATCTTCCCGATCTCTCGGTTGCCCCGGACTTCACCCTTACGCCCCAGGTTGTGGATGACGTACATGGTGCCCAGGTAACCGTTGAGGTAGTACTCCACGGTGGCGTGGCGCTTGTCGTTCGCCGTGTCCTCGATCGTGATGCCCGGACGGTCGCTCCCGTCCGGCCCCACGCAGGCCTCCGCGCCCTTGACCCGGACGCACTCGGGCTCTGCCGCGACCGCGGCGGCGGGTGTGGACACGGCCACCGCCGGGACGGCCGGCCGGGGCTCCGCCTTGGGCGCGGGCTCCGTCTTCGCCGCCGCCCCGTCAGCACTGAACACGGTGGCCGCCACCGCGACCGCCGCTATGAATGTACGACCTAACGCCACTCGAACCTCACCAGCCTTACGAGTCACACGCGCTTTGTGTGGGTGTGACGCGAAAGATGCGGGAAAGGTTCCGATTCGGGGCCGTTCAGTCGCCGTTCACGGACGATCGGTCTTGGACGTCAGCGTGGCCAGCGTGAGCAGCAGCGCGCTCTGGGCGAGCATGCCGGGCGCGAGCGGCGGCGCCTGGCCGACCGACTTGGTGAGCGCGTACCACCATTGGGTGAGCGGGGAAAGGGTGTCCCACGTGGGATCGGCCGCGCCCGCGCCGTGGTTGACGGACACGTGCATGAAGACGCCGTACGCGGACGCGAGCAGCACCACCAGCGCGACCACCCGTACCACGGTGACCGCCCGGGGAGTGTCGCGCAGGGCGAGCAGCACCAGCGCGAACCCCAGCAGCACCAGGGCCACCCACGGGATCAGCTGAACCGGGCTCTGCCAGTGGCGTTCGAAGGCGAGCTCAAGAGCGGCGCCCATGATGCCGATCGCGACCAGCCCCAGGAGGCCGAGACGCACCACCGCGCGGCCCGTCGAGAGGGCAGCGGGCTTCACCGAGGTCGAGGTCATGCGGGACCACCGTCCGATACGAGCGAGGGGGAATCTCCGATCCCCTCAACGCTCTCCGGACTCCCTCAGAGCTTCCTGTGCGGATTCTGAAGATCTCGTGAGAATGACCGCCTCGAACATCTGCGCCAGCTCCGCCGCGTCATCCCCGGCGTGATGCGTGTGCGGCAGCCCCTCGAGCCCCAGCCGCCGCTTCATGGTCCTCTTGCCCGTCTCGCGCCACTCGCAGCCGGTCTGCCCCATCCAGTAGCTCCGCAGGTCGACGCCTGAGCCGGTCGCACCGAACGGGCTCTTGCCGACGAACCGCATGAAATACCAGTGCACGAACATCCCGTCCCACACCGCGGGCGCGGCCAGGAACACCGGGCGGCCGACCTTCCGCAGGCCGTCGACCCAGCGGGCGGCCGCCGCCATGGCCACCTCGGGCGCGGGCGCCTCCCGCAGCAGCCGGTCACGGTCCAGGCCCGAGACGGCCAGCGCCTCGGGCACGAAGTCGTCGGAGATCGGCCGCAGCTCCGTGTAGAAGGTCAGGTGGGGCCGCCCGGCCACGGCCATCCCCAGGGAGATCATGCTGTAGGGGCCCGGGATCGGCCCGTCGGCCTCCACGTCCACGGCGACGTACAGCTCAGGAAGTCGGGACACGGCTGAAAGCGTAGCTGCACGACATCTGCACCACATCCGCACACGGGGCTGGTGGATCCGGCGGGGTCGCACGCGGTGTGCTCGAAGAGCAGCCTAGTGGGGGAGGCGTCGCGCATGGACGAACCGATCGTGGACCCCGCCGTCTCCCGGAGGGAGCGGCGGCGGATCTTCGGTGTCCGGACGCTGTTGCTCGGGCGCCGGGAGCCCGCGCCGCCGCCGTGGATGAGACGCCTGCTCGCCGTCGCCGCGGGGGTCACGGGGCTGAGCGGCGCGCTGTTCGGCGCCGCGGCCCTCAGGACCGACCACGAGTCGGCGGGGATGGCGGGCCTGATGGTCTTCCTCGTCACCGTGCTCTACATCGGCCTCTCCCGGCCCGAGCCGGAGCCGAGGGGCGGCGCGCATCACGTCCACCCCGCCGAGCTGGACTCCCGGGCCCTCACCCTGCTGGCCCGGGCCAGGCAGGCGATCATGGAGGTGACCGACTCCCGGGTGAATCGCCTGGGGCTCCTCGACACCGTCGCCAACGACGTCGTGCTCCCCGAGCGGCTGTGGCACATCGCCCGCCTCCTGCGTACGCAGACGGAGCTGCGGGCCGAGCAGGCCGAGGCGCGGGCCGAGATGATGACACCCGAGCTGGCCGCCGTGCTCGAACCCCAACAGGAGGCCCTGCGGCGCTCCGTGGCGGCGGTCACCGAGCGGGTGTGGGAGCTGGAGGTGTACGCCGGCCTCGTCAAGGCGGCCGACTCGGCCCTGCGCGCCCAGGAGCTGCAGCGCAGCAACGACCGATATCGGGACCTGCTGGCGCAGACGGGCGACGCCGAGGGCCTGCGCGACCTGACCGAGCAGGCGGACACGCTGGCCAGGAGCCTGCGTGAGGCCGTGGAGGCGGGCCAGACGCTGGCCTCAGAAGTCGCGCCACTCGTCGAACCATGACCCGGCCTCGCCCGAGGGCACGCCGGCCCGCGCCGCCAGCGCCATGAAGGCGTCGCCCGCCTCCTCCCGCCGCAACGTGTCGATCATCCCGTGCCGTCCGTCGAGGTCGTTGAGCCTCTCCACGAACTCCCGCAGCGTCTGCCTGGCGTCGGCCACCCCGCCCGGGTCGTCGGCGCTGAGCCGCCCGATGGCCTCGGAGGCCGTCGTGTAAGCCCGGCACGCCGCCGCCCCGGCCCGCCGGTCGTCGTCCACCCAGTTGCGCAGCGGATTGTCGATGTTGGCGGCCAGCCACTTGTCCGACTTGGCCCCGCGCAGCCGGACCTGCACCTGCGAGCCCCGGTAGCGCTGCTTGATCGGCCCGCTCTGGCTGCTCCTGAGCGAGGCGACGCTGAGGTGCCGCAGGGCGCCGCCGGGCGGGGGCAGCATCGAAGCGTCGACCCCGTACGCGTCGACCAGCTCCAGCGTGTGCAGCTGGGGGAACGCGGTCGCGCCGACGAGCCCGCCGTAGGAGCGCAGCCACTGGATCCGCAGCGACTCCAGCTCGGCGAGCCCGTCGAGCGCCGAGAGCCGCAGGTCGCCCGCCACCTCCATCGCCACCTCGCGCACGCCGCTCAGCCCGGCGGGGACGCCGGAGCGGGTCGTCAGGCGGATCCACCGCCCGCCGGCGGCCGCCGTGACGAGCTCGGGCGGCGCCGCGTCCAGGCGCAGGCGGGTCAGGGTGGGCGGCAGGACGAGCCGGCGCGGCGAGGCTCCGGCGAACGTCAGCTCGTTGAGATGCGTCCCGCCCAGATCGACCTCGGCGGGCGGGTCGGCCCAGTGCAGGCTGGTGATGATCGGCCGGGACGAGAGGGCGGCGGCCAGGCCGCGGTCGGGCCCCGCCCAGGTCAGCGAGGTCACCCGGGGCAGCGCGTCCAGCCCGGCCCAGCGGACCTCGCCGTGGAGCTCCCGCAGGTCGAGCCCGGACACCATGGCGGGCCTGCGGATGCGCAGGCCGCCGAAGTCGGCCTCGATCTGCCCGGGAGCGGCGCCCTTGTAGGCGGCCTTCACCTCGTCGGATACCCGCAGGTCCCAGTGCCGCTGGAGGACGACCTGCACACCCAGGGCGGGCCACCCGCCGTACGCGTTGGTCGAGCGCGGCATGGCGGCGTCCACGGGCAGCGACCCGAGCCGGACGAAACCGGCGGGCAGCGGCGCGGACGCGTCGACGGACAGGATCTGGGGCACGCCCTCCCAGCTGTGGTGGTCGATGATCAGCGGGTGGGCCCCGCGCAGGTCGTCGAGCGCGGGCACCGCGTCGGAGTGCCAGTCGAACACGCACACCGTCAGCTCGCCGCCCGCCGCCGTCACCTGGCAGGCGCCGAAACCGCCGAGCGGCAGCGGCATGGCCACGACCTCACCGATCTCCAGCATGCCCGGCAGGCTAGCAACCGCGGGCGACAACCCTGTGGAAAAGATCTGACCCGCGCGGGATCATTGCCGCATGGACGTACTCGCGGCCGTCGCGTTGATCCTCGCCCTCGTGCTCAACGGCCTCATGGCAGGGGTCTACTTCGCGTTCTCGACGTCGGTGATGCCGGGCCTCGACGCCGTCGACAAGGAGCAGGCGGCAGCCGTCATGCGGAGCATCAACCGGAAGATCCTCAATCCGGCGTTCCTGTCCACGTTCACGCTGGCGCCGATCCTCGCGCTGATCGCCGGGATCCTGCTGTTCGTGGCCGGGCCCGGCAGCCTGCCGGGCATCCTGGCCGTCGCGGGCGCCGTCGTCGCCTTCGCCGGCTCGATCATGGTGACGGGAGCGGTCAACATCCCGCTGAACAACGCGATCGACGCGGGCGAGGCCGACTGGGCGGACTATTTGCCCCGCTGGACCCGCTTCAACGCCGTGCGCGGCTGGGCCTGCGCGCTCACCGTCGTCCTCCTGGGGGCCGCGCTCTACGTCTGGGAGTGATCCGGCTTGTGTCGCTGGTAGTAGCGGGCGACGCGGATCCGGTTGCCGCAGAGCGTCGGTGAGCACCAGCGGCGGCGGGGGTGGGCCGGGAGGAAGAGCATCCGGCAGTCGGGGGCCTCGCAGGAGCGGACCTTGCCCACGTTGGGGTCCGTCAGCAGGTCGACGGCAGCCTCGGCGAGCTGCGTGAGCAGCCGGCTCACGCCCGTGCCGTCCCGCCGCGTGACGCTCGCGAAGACGACTCCCCGGGCCTCCAGCTGAGGATACGGCGGGGAGAGCCGCAGGGCCTCGTTGATCGCCGCGATCGACTCGGGTGGCGCGGGGACGGCCTGGCGGGCGGCGTCCAGGGCCGCCTCCACATGAGCGCGCAGGCTGCGGACGGCGGCCAGGTCGTCGGCGGGGAAGGGTGCGTCGGGCAGGGTGAGGCGGTCAGACTGCCTGGCCAGCCAGTCGTCGAAGTCGGCGGCCCGGGCCAGCGCGTCGTGGTCGCGGGTCCGCGTGTTGACCAGGTCCAGGGCCAGGGGCTCACCCGTCAGCAACTCCATGCCGCTAATGCTACATCCATGGGTTGACCCATTAGGACCTTTCGGTCTATAACTAATGCGTCTTCGAGAGAAAGAGGCATGTGAGATGCAGATTCCATACGTGCGGCACGGGTTCGTGGACGTCGACGGGGTCGAGGTCTTCTATCGGGAGGCGGGGCCGGAGGGCGGCGTCCCGCTGCTGTTGCTGCACGGGTTCCCGTCCGCGTCGCACCAGTACCGGCGGCTCATGGACGCCCTGGGCACCCGCTATCGGGTCATCGCGCCCGACTACCCCGGATTCGGGCACACGCGGACCCCCGACGGGTTCGAGTACTCCTTCGACCGGCTGGCCGACGTCATAGAGGGGTTCGTGAAGGCGATCGGGCTCGGGCCGTTCGTGCTGTACGCGTTCGACTTCGGCGGGCCCGTCGGGTTCCGGGTGGCCGAGCGGCATCCCGAGTGGATCGCGGGGCTCATCGTGCAGAACGCCAACGCGTACGACGAGGGGCTGTCCGAGATGGCGCGCCAGGCCGTCAAGACGCCGTCCGGCGAGCTGTTCACGCTGCCGTTCACCCGCGGCCAGTACGAGGACGGCACGACGGACCCGGCGCTCGTGGCGCCCGACGGATGGACGCTCGACCAGCACTTCCTGGACCTGCCGGGACGCAAGGAAGCGCAGCTGGCCCTCGCCCGCGACTACGCCGGGAACCTCGCGCGCTACCCGGCCTGGCAGGAATGGCTACGCCTGCACCGCCCGCCCACCCTGGTGCTCTGGGGACGGGGAGACGCGATCTTCCTGGAGGCGGGCGCCCACGCGTACCGGCGGGACGTGCCCGAGGCGGAGGTGCACGTGTTCGACACCGGGCACTTCGCGCTGGAGGAGAAGCTGCCGGAGATCGCGCCGGTCATCGCGGGCTTCCTGGAAAAGACGACCACGTGACGAAAGCCCCACGGTTGCCCGTGGGGCCCGACGAGCGTGAAGGAGGATCCAGCGCGGACGCCGACCTCCGTCACGTCAACCAGGAACGGCTACCGACGGCCGGAAGGGCGGTCGTCCTCGTCGTCTCCGGCGCCATAGTCATCGGCGTAATCGGCATAGCGATCCGCCAGCTCATCGTTGAGGTCGTCGGCGTCGTCATTGCTGCTGGAGTCTCCGACCCCGAGTTCATCGCGAAGACGATCAAGATCCGTGCCACCGCTGTTGTACTTCAGCTGGCGAGCAACCTTGACCTGCTTGGCCTTTGCTCGGCCGCGCCCCATTGGCTCGACCCCCTCGTGTGGGGTCGTCCCCGACCCCTCGTCGCTAACGCACCACACACTGACGCCGCTTCTCTTTGGGCGTCAGCCTATCGTTCGCCTATTACCGTACCTGTTTTGTGCCCAGCTCGGTACGTCGTATGGGCGTGGGGCGTCAGCCGCCCAGCCAAATGCCCCTAATACGCCCGACTTCCGACATTCTGCGCTCGGCTAGCCTATCCGCTGCGACAGCGGGAGGAACGCCCTCATCGGCAGCGATTTGGAAGATCTTCAGGGTCGTGTCGTAGATCTGGGTGGCCTTCGATCTGGCTCGTTCCATGTCGAAGCCTTCGATCTCGTCCGCGACCTGGATCACGCCTCCCGAATTGACGACATAGTCGGGTGCGTAGAGGATGCCGCGCTCGGCGAGCTGCTTCTCGACCCCGGGGTGGGCGAGCTGGTTGTTGGCGCCGCCGCAGACGATTTTCGCCCGGAGCCGGGCGACCGTCGCGTCGTCGAGGGCGCCGCCCAGCGCGCACGGCGCGAACACGTCGATGTCGGATCCGGTCAGCTCGGCCGCGTCGGCCACCACGTCGACCTCCGGGTGGCGCAGGCGTACCCGTTCGACGGCCTTGGGGGCGACGTCGCAGATCACGACCTCGGCGCCGTCCTCGCGCAGGAGCTCGACGAGGCGGTGGCCCACCTTGCCGACCCCCTCGACGCCGACGCGCCTGCCGTGCAGCGACGGGGTGCCGTACACGCGCTCGGCCGAGGCCCGCATGCCCTGGAACACGCCGAACGCCGTGAGGATGGACGAATCCCCCGCCCCGCCGTAGGCCGGCGAGCGGCCGGTCACGAAGCGTGACTCGCGGGCGATGACGTCCATGTCCTCGCTGTAGGTGCCCACGTCGCAGGCCGTGATGTAGCGCCCGCCGAGCGACTGCACGAACCTCCCGTACGCGCGCAGCAGCGCCTCGTTCTTGTCGTGGGCCGGGTCGCCGATGATGACGGCCTTGCCGCCGCCCAGGTCGAGCCCGGCCAGCGCGTTCTTGTAGGACATGCCCTTGGCGAGGTTGAGCACGTCGGCCAGGGCCGCGCTCTCGCTCTCGTACGGATAGAAGCGGGTGCCACCCAGCCCAGGGCCCAGGGCCGTGTTGTGGATGGCGATGATGGCACGCAGGCCGCTCTGCTCGTCGGCGCAGAACACGACCTGCTCGTGGACGTCCTTTTGGGACGAACCGAAGACGTCGGTCACGGTAGTGACTCCCTGTCCGGTCCGCCGCACCTTTGCGACGGAGATCACCTCACAGCGTAGTAAGCCACAACGGTGCACGCAGGTTCGCTTCATGACACGATGCCTCCGTGCTGCCCTATGCCGCCTACCTCCGCGTCTATGAGCCACTGACCGCGTTCGCCGAACCCGAGCGCAAGGTGTGGGCCGACTACGCCGACTCACGGGACCGCCCGCGCCGCGCGAACGCGCTCAATGCGGAGCACGGCGAGTCGGTCATGCGCCTTCTCGGTATGCCCCCTCAACCCGTTCCCGCCCAGGAGAGCCCCAACGCCTATCTCCGGCGTGTTGAGGACCGTCTCTATGTCTGCCCCTGGCAAACCCGTTTGCGCTCGTGGCTGGCGTTCTCAAGGCTGCGTGGCGCCACTCCTGTGAAGCTGATGGACCGCCTGGTGCCCAAGGGGATCGCCGACCAGGTGGCGGACGACTTCGACCGGTACAAGCGGCAGGCCGGTTCGTCCGCGTTGCGTACGCACATTCGCACCACGGCGTGGCATGTGCCGCCATCGTGGTTCGTGCCGTTTGATGGGAACGAGCGCTGGCTGGTGCTCGGCTCCGCCAACCCGGGACAGGACGTGACGACCGCTACCGGACGCAACCTCATCTACGTCACCTCCATGGCACAGGCCAGGAGGCGGGCGGCCAGGGCGCTCAACGTGCTGCGCAGGCACCTGGGCGACGTGGCGGCCAACTTCGACGTGGAGGACATCGCCAGGTGGCTGGAGGAGTTCCACCCGCACTCGCTGGTCGAGCTCGACTACGGCGGCCTCGTCCACCTCATGGACGACGACGCTCTGCAGGCCGACCAGTCGGTCGCCGAGCTGTCGGCCGCTCTGACCGGCCTGGACACGGGTCAAGAAGAACTTGCCTACGCCATGTACCAGAGGGTGATCCTCCGGTGGAAGTCAATGCAACAGCTGGAATCTGCCAACTGAGGCTCAATACGACCGTCTGACCTGCATGAGTAGGTCACGTCTCACGGCTGCTCTCTTCTGCGAACTGAGTAGTTTGCCGTTTTCACTGCGATACCACGAACCGTGTCGCTAGAATCACCGAGCGTGACATCGCCGCGGGGGCGGGCAGTTGGGTCAAAGAAGGGCTCGCCAATCGCTCTGCGTGGCGGTATGGTCACATCGGGTGATGCCGCATATGGCTCAGAAAAGCCGCACGCTCTGTGCCATAGGGGGACATCCGTGACACGCGCAAAGGCAGTCACAGGATCGCTAAGCCGGTCCACACGGAGGAGAGGCCGCACAAATGTCAGCTCGTACACCCGAGGCCGAGCCACTGCTCACGCCCGCTGAGGTCGCGACCATGTTCAGGGTCGACCCCAAGACCGTTACGCGGTGGGCCAAGGCGGGTAAGTTGACGTCGATTCGCACCCTCGGCGGTCATCGGCGTTACCGGGAGACCGAGGTCCGGGCACTGCTCGCGGGGATTCCGCAGCAGCGCTCGGAGTAAGTGAGGGTCGTCACGAATCCTCAGGGGGGTTGAGGGTGAGCCAGGCCGACGGCCTGGTCCACCGCTGTGACGGCACAACGTCGCATGGGAGAGTTGGCGCCGCCCGCCCGGCGCCATCCTTCTCTACTTGAGGCGCTCCAGCAGTGTGGCCACGTCGCCGTCGTAGGCGGCGGCCACGCCGAGCAGCGCGACCATGTGATCGACGAGCATCTTTTCCAGCGTCGGTCGCTCTATGTCACGGTGCTCGAGCCAGTCGAGGCCGGCCGTCTCCACGGAGGCGATCCACGAGCGCAGGGTCGTGCGCAGCACCGGGCTGGCCTCGTCGACCCGCATCTGCTTCAGGATGAGGCGGAAGAGTCGCCGGCGCACGCCGTCGACGATCTCGCCGACCTCGCCCACCCTGTTGGCGGGCCCCCCGCGCAGCAGCGCGGCGAACCCGGCCGCGTGCTCCTCGACGAAGTCGAAGTAGCGCCTGAGCCCGGAGGCCAGCTCCTCGAGCGGCCTGCCGCCCTCATGAGGGCGAAGCCGGGACTCCAGTTGCTCCGCCGCGCTCTTCAGCGCGGCCACATAGAGCTCCTGCTTGCCACCGAAGTAGTGGTAGACCAGGGCCCGCGAAGCGCCCGCCGCCGAGGCCACGTCGTCGATCGAGACGTCTTCCGCGTCACGGGTGCTGAACAGCTCGAGCGCGGCCGCCATCAGCTCCTCGCGACGCCGGTCGACGCTGAGCCTGCGCCGCGCCGGACGTGCCGTCTCGGCTGACTTCCCGGGTGTCACACCTGCACAGTAGCCGACGCCGTGCCACCGGTTCCCCGGGTCAACTCGCGATGATTCCGTGAGTCAAACGGTGAGAAGGCCGTACCCTGCGGCGAACTCGATCGTTTGGTCAGACAGGTGCCCATATCCGCATCGCGGGGGAGACACATGTCAGGACCGCCCGTCAACACTTCAACCATTACCGAGCTCAGAGAGGTAGACACGCTGCCTCGGCCCAGACCGACCATCCGCAACGTCGCCGAACGAGCCGGCGTCTCGAAATCGCTGGTCTCTCTCGTGCTGCGCGGATCCCCGCACGTGAGCGAGCACCGGCGCCAGGCCGTGCTGCAGGCCGCCCGCGAACTCGGCTACCGGCCGAACGCGGTTGCGCGGAGCCTGGTCGAAGGCCGTACGCATCTGGTGGGCGCGCTCGTCGCCGACCTGCACAATCCGTTCTACGCAGAGTTCCTCGACGGTCTGCAGGAGAGCCTGCACGGCGACGGCCTGCGCATGCTCATAGGGAACAGCCAGTGGGACCCGGCGTTCGAGGACGAGGCCGTCGAGGCCTTCCTCGAGCTCAGGGTGGACGGGCTGGTCCTCCTGGGCATCGCGCCGACCAGCGAGACGCTGATCGAGGCCACCGCCTACACCCCGACCGTCGTCGTAGGGGAACGTGACATCGAGCTCGACGGAGTCGACATCGTGGTCGACGACGACCAGCTCGGCGCTCGCCTGGCCATCGACCACCTGGTCGAGCTGGGCCACAAGCGCATCGCGCACATCGAGGGCCGGCGCTCGTCGCGCTGCGAGGGTTACCTCGTGGCCATGCGCAGGCACTCGCTGGCGCCGTACATCATGGTCGAGGCCGCGGACTCGACCGAGGAGGGTGGCAGGGAGGCGGCAACGGCGCTGCTCACCCGCGACCCCAGGCCCACGGCGATCTTCGCCGCCAACGACGTGGTCGCGCTCGGCGTGCTCTCGGCCGCCAGCGACCTGGGCCTGCGAGTCCCGCAAGACCTCTCGGTGGTCGGCTACGACAACACGCACCTGTCGGCCTCCCACCACATCTCGCTCACCTCGGTCGACCAGCCCCGCCGCACCATGGGAAGGTCGGCGGCGGCGCTGCTGAGCGACCGGATCGGGGACCCCGCCAAGGTCTCGCGCCTGCGTGAGATCCGCCCCGAACTGATCGTGCGGCGCAGCACGGGTCCCGCCTAAGAGAACATCAAAGCTGGGTCAAGCCGCGCGGAGACGTGGCCGCGCGGCTGTTTACTCGTCAGGGTCATGCTATTTGTGACCGGATCCGATCCGGTCATGATCTGATCCGGGGGAACAGTCATGCGTGATCCGGAACTAGTGTCTTGCGCCCAGCGCGCGGCGGCCGAGCTCGAGCGCGCCTGGGGCCACTGGCGGGCTGGGAGGGGGCGGGGCGTCGACGGCGCCGCTGAGTCGGTCGCCAGCTACGTCGCCCACTCCCTCGACCACCCGTGGGGCCGGCCCCGCGTCGTCCTCGGGCTCGACGCCGAGGACGCGCGGGAGCTGGCCGCCCTGCTGGAGCGCCAGGAGATCGGCGAGCGCGTCTGGTGAGGGCCTAGGGGCCCTGCCAGTACGTACGATTCCCCTCCACCTGCCGTAGTTGCCATAAGACGGGCTTGAGCTCCGGGCGTGCCGTAAGTTGGAAGCCATGCGTGCTCTGCCAGCCTCAGTTCTCGCCGTTTGCGGCCTGATCGCCTCCGCGTGTGGCGGCACCGGCACCGGTGACGCCGCGGCAGGTCAGGCCGCTCCCGCGACAGCAGCGGAGCAGGCTTCCGCGACCTCCGCGGAGCAATCTCCCGCCAAGCAGTCCCCGCCCGACGCCAAGCCGCTCGAGGGCAAGGTCGTCGTGATCGACCCGGGCCACAACGGCGGCAACTACCGCGACCCCGCGGCCGTCAACCGCAAGGTCAACGTGCTGACCAAGTGGAAGCCCTGCGACACGACGGGCACCCAGACCAACGGCGGCTACAGCGAGGCCGCCTTCACCTTCGACGTCTCCAAGCGGCTCGTCAAGATCCTCGAAGCCCGCGGGGCCACGGTCAAGCTGACCAGGACGAGCAACAACGGCGTGGGCCCGTGCATCACCCAGCGGGCCGCGATCGGCAACAAGGCCCACGCCGACGCCGCGATCTCCATCCACGGCGACGGTTCGGCCCCCGCCAACCACGGCTTCCACGTCATCATGCCGAAGAAGATCAACGGCCCCGTGGACAAGGTCGTGGGCGCGTCGAGCAGGCTCGGCATCGACGTGCGCAACGCGTTCGCCAAGGGCACGGGCCTGCCGTACTCCACCTACGTCGGCCGCAACGCCCTCGACTACCGCAACGACCTCGGCGGCCTCAACCTGTCGACCGTGCCGAAGATCTTCATCGAGTGCGGCAACATGCGCAACGCCGCCGAGGCGGCCAAGTTCCAGGATCCCGGCTTCCGGCAGAAGATCGCGCTGGCGCTGGCGAACGGATTGCAGCACTATCTCGAAGCATGATTCCTCGCCCAGAGCTGCGCAGCGATCTTTCCGGTTCCTTCGAGCTGACCTCGGGCGCGACCGTGTCCGGCGACCTGGTGGACGCCGTACGCCTCGCGCTCCCGCTGCTCGACCTGCGGCCCGGCGACGCGGGTGAGATCGACGTCCGGCGGGATCCGGCGCTCGGCGAGGAGGCGTACCGGCTGACGGCGGGTTCGCGGGGCGTGGAGATCGTGGCCGGCGGGCGGGCCGGGGCCTTCTACGCGGCGCAGTCGCTGCACCAGTTGCTGCCCGCCGCCTCCTACCGGTTCTCCACCGGGGCCTCGTGGCCCGTTCCAGGGGTGCGGATCGAGGACGCGCCGCGCTTCGCCTGGCGCGGGCTGCACCTGGACGTGGCGCGGCACTTCTTCCCCAAGCGGGAGATCTTCCGGCTGCTCGACCTGATGGCGACGCACAAGCTCAACCGGCTCCACCTGCACCTGGTGGACGACCAGGGGTGGCGGGTGGAGAGCAGGGCGTACCCGCTGCTGCACGAGGTCTCCTCGCACCGGCCGCGTACGGCGACCAACTACTGGCGGGAGCCGGACACGTACGACGACCTGCCGCACGGGGGCTACTACACGCTCGACGACCTGGCCGAGATCGGCGCCTACGCCCGCGCCCGGTGCGTCACGGTCGTCCCCGAGATCGACGTGCCGGGGCACGCGTCGGCGATCCTGGCGGCCTACCCGGCGCTCGGGGCGACGGGGGAGCGGTACGACGTGCTCGACCGGTGGGGCATCTCCTCGGCGATCCTGTCGCCGCTGCCGCCGACCGTCGAGTTCCTGACCACGATCTTCGACGAGCTGATCGGGGCACTGGGCGAGACGCCTTACGTGCACATCGGCGGTGACGAGGTCGTGCTGGACCATTGGGGTGAGTCCGCGGAGATCACCGCGTACCGCGACTCGCTCGGGCTGGCCACCTCCAACGACCTGCAGGCGTGGTTCCTGCGGCGGCTCGCGGACGCGCTGGCCGAGCGGGGCACGCGAGCCGTGGTGTGGGACGAGGCGTTCGTCAGCGGCGGGCTGCGGGAGGACACCGTGGTGATGCCGTGGCGGGGCATGGGGGTGGGCCGCCGGGCCGCCGCGGCCGGACACGACGTGGTGGCGACCCCGGTGTTCCCGCTGTACTTCGACTATGCGGAGGCGGCCTCGGCGGACGAGCCCATGGCCATCGGCGACGCCGTCACCGTCTCGGACGTGGCCGCCTTCGACCCGGCCCCGGCCTCCTGGACGGAGGAGGAGCGCGCCCGGGTCCTGGGGGTCCAGGCGCAGCTCTGGACCGAGCGCGTGCCCGACGCCCGCACGGTCGACTACCGCCTGTGGCCGCGGGCCTGCGCGCTGGCGGAGGTCGGGTGGGCGGGGCCCGCCGACGGCTTCACGGGGCGGCTGGAAGAGCACCTGGGGCGGCTGGACGCGCTCGGGGTGGAGTACCGCCCGCCGGCGGGGCCGCACCCGTGGCAGCGGCGGCGTCCGCACCGGCCGGGCGTGGTGCCCGTCTCCGAGGTGATGGCCCGCATCGACGCCATGACGCACGACGCGGAGTCGACCCGCCCCAGCGTGTGACTCACATGGCCGGGCGGTCGTTGAGGATGCGCTGGAAGAGGCGGCAGCTCTGCCACCTGCCGTCGATCTCGAGGTAGCGGTCGGCGGTGCCGTACGGCTCGAACCCTGTCTTGAGCAGCACGTTCTGCGAGGCCGCGTTGTCGAGCAGGGTGCTGGCCGCGATCCGGTGCAGCCGCAGCTCCTCGTCGGCCATCCGGCACACCTCCCGCACGGCGCCGGTGGCCAGGCCGCGCCCGACGTAGCCGCCGTCCACCCAGTAGCCGAGGTCGGCGCTCAGCCAGGGGCCGCGGACGATGCCGCTGAGCGTCGCGCGGCCCACGATCTCCTCGCCGTCCGCGAGCACCCACGGCGTCGCCCGGCCCTGCGCCTGATCCTCGAGCAGGCTCTTGAGCCGCTTGGCCTGCCCGTCCAGGGTGAAGAACTCGTCGGCCCTGCGGGGCTCCCACCGCTTCAGGTGGTCGCGGTTGCGGTCGTAGGCGCGTACCAGGGCCTCGGCGTCCTGCTCGGCGGCCGGTCGCAGGACGACGCCGTCCGCTAGAGGTACCTCTTCGATCATTCGCCCAACGATAGGGGATTCAGGCGGTGCGGCCGATGGCGTCCGCGACGGACTTGAGGCCGTGGCGGCGTACGCGCCTGGAGAGCTGCCGGTGGATGTGCGAGGCCCAGAGGGGACCGCCGTAGACCCAGCCCGTGTAGCCCTGGACCAGGGTGGCCCCGGCGAGCAGGCGCTCCCAGACGTCGTCCACGTCCTCCACCCCGCCGACCGACACCAGCGTGAGCCGGTCGCCGACCCTGGCGCGCAGGCGCCTGAGCACCTCCAGCGAGCGGCCCTTGAGCGGGCGGCCCGACAGCCCGCCCGTCTCGCCGCCGTGCCTGATCGTGGTGTTGGTGGCGATGATGCCGTCCAGGCCCAGCTCCAGCGCCAGGTCGGCGACCGCGTCCACGTCCTCGTCCGCGAGGTCGGGGGCGATCTTCACCAGCAGCGGAGTGCGGCGGGGCGTGCCGTCCGCGACCTCCTTGACCGCCGTGAGCAGCGGCCGCAGCAGCGAGACCGCCTGGAGGTTGCGCAGCCCGGGCGTGTTGGGCGAGCTGACGTTGACCACGAGGTAGTCGGCCAGCGGCGCGAGCTCCCTGGCGCTGGCCACGTAGTCGGCCACGGCCTCCGACTCGGGCACCACCTTGGTCTTGCCGATGTTGACCCCGACCACGACGGGGACGCCGCGGGCGCGGCGCAGCCTGCGGGCGGCGGCGGCCGCCCCGGCGTTGTTGAAGCCCATCCGGTTGATCACCGCGCGCTCTCCCACCAGCCTGAACAGGCGCGGGCGCGGATTGCCCGGCTGGGCGTGCGCGGTGATCGTGCCGACCTCGACGTGGCCGAAGCCGAGCGCGGCGATGCCCTCGGCGCACGCGGCGTCCTTGTCGAACCCGGCCGCCAGGCCGAGCGGGCCAGGGAAGTGCACGCCGAACGCGGTCACCCGCAGGGCCGGGTCGTGGGGTGCGAGCGCGCGGAAGAGCAGCCGCTTGACCACGGGCAGCCGCGCGAGGAGCGCGAGGGCGCTCACGGTCTGATGGTGCACGGCCTCGGCGTCGAAACGCCGCAAGACCTGCGTGAACACGAGGCGATACATCACGGGTCAGGCTACCAACCCGGCCTCGTGGGCGATGATCGCGGCCTGCACGCGGTTGCGCACGCCGAGTCTGGTGAGGATGGCGCTCACGTACGCCTTCACCGTGCCCTCGACGATGTGCAGCTCGCGGGCGATCTCGCCGTTGGACATGCCCGCGCCGACCAGGGCGAGCACCTCGCGCTCCCGGTCGGTGAGCGGGCCGACGCGGTCGCGGGCCCGCGCCCCCTTGGTCATCCGGCCGCCGGCGAACTGCGCGATCACCCGCTGGGCGACCCTGGGCGACAGGTACGCGGCCCCGTCGGCCACCGCGTGGATCCCGGCGATCAGCTCGCGTGGATCGCCCGACTTGAGCAGGAACCCGCTCGCCCCGATGTCGAGCGCCTTGGCGATGTAGTCGTCCTCCCCGAATGTGGTCAGCATCACCACGGCCGTCGCCGGCGCGACCCTGCGCATCTCGCTCGCCGCGCCCAGACCGTCGAGCCTGGGCATGCGGATGTCGAGCAGCGCCACGTCGGGGCGGTGGCTGATGGCCAGGTCGACGGCCTGCCTGCCGTCACCGGCCTCGGCCACCACCTCCAGCGTCGGGTCGGAGGCGAGGATCGCCTTGACCCCGGCCCGGATCATGGCCTCGTCGTCGGCCAGAAGTACGCGGATCACACCCTCTATATTGCCGATATGGCACAGGTGAAGGTGTACGGGCGCCGGGACGTGTGGGCCGGGCGGCAGCGGGAGATCTCCGATCTAGTGCAGTCGTGCCTGGTGAGCGCCTGGGGCATGCCGCCGGAGAAGCGGTTCCACCGGTTCCTGCTGCTGGACGAGGACGACTTCGTGTGCCCCGGGCGCAGTGACAATTACCTCATCATCGAGGTGATCTGCTTCACCGGGCGCAGCGACGACGCCAAGCGGGCGCTGATCAGGGAAATCTACGATAAATCCGGCTACGAGCCGGAGGACGTGGAGATCACGATCATCGAGATGCCCAAGGTGAACTGGGGGATCCGCGGGGTGCCCGCCGACGAGCTCACCCTCTCGTACAAGGTCGAGGTCTAGCTGACGGTATGGTCCGACTCATGAGCACTCACTATGACGTCGTCGTTCTCGGCGCGGGTCCGGGAGGGTACACGGCCGCCGTCCGCGCCGCCCAGCTCGGACTGCGCACCGCGGTCGTCGAGGAGAAGTACTGGGGTGGCGTCTGCCTGAACGTGGGCTGCATCCCGTCCAAGGCGCTGCTGCGCAACGCCGAACTGGCCCACATCTTCAACAACGAGGCCAAGACGTTCGGCATCAGCGGCCAGGTCACCTTCGACTACGGCGCGGCCTTCCAGCGCAGCCGCAAGGTGGCCGACGGGCGGGTCAAGGGCGTTCACTACCTGATGAAGAAGAACGCCATCACGGAGTACGACGGCCGCGGCACGTTCCTGGACGCGAACACGATCCAGGTGAACGGCGAGACGATCACGTTCTCCCACTGCATCATCGCGGCGGGCGCGACCACCCGGCTGATCCCGGGCACGCAGCTTTCCGAGCGCGTGGTGACGTACGAGGAGCAGATCCTCACCGAGGAGCTGCCGGAGAGCATCATCATCGCGGGCGCCGGCGCCATCGGGGTGGAGTTCGCGTACGTGCTGCACAACTACGGCGTCAAGGTGACGATCGTGGAGTTCCTCGACCGGGTCGTGCCGCTTGAGGACGAGGAGGTGTCGGCCGAGCTGGCCAAGCGCTACAAGCGGCTCGGCATCGAGGTGCTGACCTCGACCCGCGTGGACGCCATCGAGGACACCGGCGCCTCCGTCAAGGTCACCGTCACCCGCGGCGGCGAGACCCAGGTGCTCGAGGCCGACAAGGTGCTGCAGGCCATCGGCTTCCAGCCGCGCGTCGAAGGCTACGGCCTGGAGAAGACGGGCGTGGCGCTGACCGACCGGGGCGCCATCGCGGTCGACGGGCGCTGCCGTACGAGCGTGCCGCACATCTTCGCCATCGGCGACGTCACCGCCAAGCTGATGCTGGCGCACGCCGCGGAGTCCATGGGCATCATCGCCGCCGAGACGATCGCCGACGCGGAGACCATGGAGCTCGACTACGTGATGATCCCGCGGGCCACGTACTGCCAGCCGCAGGTGGCCAGCTTCGGCTACACCGAGGCGCAGGCGCGTGACCTGGGCTACGACGTGAAGGTGGCGAAGTTCCCCTTCACGGCCAACGGCAAGGCGCACGGCCTGGGCGACTCGGCCGGCTTCGTCAAGATCATCAGCGACAACACGCACGGCGAGCTGCTCGGCGCCCACCTGATCGGGCCCGAGGTCACCGAACTGCTGCCGGAGCTGACGCTGGCCCAGCAGTGGGACCTGACCGTGCACGAGGTCGCCCGCAACGTCCACGCGCACCCGACGCTCGGGGAAGCGGTCAAGGAGGCGGTCCACGGCCTCGCCGGCCACATGATCAACATGTGACCTCCCAGGGGAAATGCAAGGTCCTCGCGTCGGGAGGCACTTCGTGCCATGCGAGTGCTCGGGCCCTGCCTCCCAGGGGCTCCGCCCCTTCGACCCCGGCAAACCCCCGCTCGCTGCGCTCGCCGGCGCCCGCCCGTTGCGCGATTACCGGGTTGGCCTGCTGGAGCCCACCCCGAGCGGTCCTCGCTGGCGCTCGGGCGTGCCGATGGGGGATCGGGGCTTCGCCCCGATCCCCGGCGAGGTGGCCTGCCGGCCCCCTCACGCTCCCCCGGCTGTGGGCCGCGTTCGCCGCGGGTGCGTCGCCGGCCGTGAAGCGGAGAGGATGATGGGATGGCTCATACCGGATCGGTTGGGAGGTCATCGTGGAACGAGCCCGCGATGCCGTCCGGAGAATGCCTGGGGGCACCGTTCTCGCCGGCGTTTCGATGGGCGTCGGGGTGGTCGGGGAACTGCTGCCCGAACGGCGCGACACGGCTGGTCTGCTGCTCCTGCACGGCATCACGCAGCTCCCCGCGTCCGCGCGGCCCGCCCTGCCTGTACAACTGCACGTCGCAAATCCGGATTCGTTCGCGCCGCCCGCTGCTGTCGACGGCTGGGCGAAGGCCGCGATGAGCGCGGGTGCCGCTGTGGAGGTCTTCACCTATCCAGGTGTCGGACACTTCTACACGGACGCGAACTTGCATGATCACGATGCGAAAGCGGCCGATCGCACCTGGCGGCGAAGTCTGGACTTCCTGCGGCGCCTTTGAGTCGCTGGTTCGGCAGGCATCCTGAGCCGGGGGTTTCCCCTTCGTCAGACTGGTGAAAGTTTGCGGTCACCGCACTAAGAAACGGCTCTTCAGGTGGGCAACGCCCAGGAAGGCCCGTCAGGCTCGCCCAGCCATACCCATTGCGCCTCGGGTGTGACGGTGAGCCCGAAGCCGGATTGGTGGGGCCGACCGGCTTCCTGCCACGTCAGAATGGCGTCTTCAACGGCGTCCCACAACTTGAGTGGCCCGTCTTGGTGGACTGTCCAGCCACCCTCGACTGAGGGCCGGACGTCGGCCTGTGCCCCGGTCTCCACATCAAGCAGAGTCAGGATGTCTTCGGCCCATCCGTGTTGCGCCTGCGGGACGGCGAGCTGGGCAACCCACAGGGCGGTGTCGTCCGTGAGAATGCTCGGGTCGATCCTGCTCTCGCTCACCTCGCCCGTACCCATAGTCATGGTTGGTCGAGGGGGCGGCAGGTGGGGCCGCGCCATCATGAAGTAGACGTCGTCCTTGAGAAAACGTCCGCTTGCGGTGCCGTCGTCAGCGACGTGGAGATGCGCGAACGCGACCCCGCCCGTCCAACCCAGCATGGGGGCCGTGATCGTCCCGCCTGGACGCATCTGCCGCACCCACGAGGGCGGGATCGTACGCACCGCGCAGGTGGCAATGAGCCTGTCGTAGGGAGCGTTCGCCTCGTACCCGATCAGCCCGTCATCCTGCACGAGCGTCGGCATGTACCCGGCCACGTTCAGCGCGACTTTCGCGCGCTCGGCTACAACGAGGTCGAACTCGATCGATGTGACGGCGCGATCGCCCAACCGATGGCACAGCAAAGCCGTGGAGTAGCCCGTTCCGGTTCCGATCTCCAACACCTCTTCGCCTTCGCCGATCTCGGCAGCTTCAAGCATCCGGACAACCAGGCTCGGGAGCGTTGACGACGATGTGGGCAGCAAGATGCCCATGGGCCGGGTTGCATCTTCGGCCATGACGCCATTGACCTGGGTCACCCATGTCTCATCGGTGTAGACCAGGGCTAGCCAGTCCTCCGGGTCCATCTCGGAGCGATGCACCGCCACCCGGCCTTGTCCGGCCCGGTAGCGGTAGACGGCATCGCCCACGAAGAGCTCGCGCGGCACCGCTTCAAGCGCCGCACGCCAGGTCGGAGAGTCAACGGCGGCGGCCAGTTCATGACGGAGCTTGGCAGCCAGGTTCATGCGAACCATCCCTCCAACAGGGTTTCGGCGAAAGCGCCGGCTATTGCGCCCGCATCGGGCGGCCAACCCCATTGCCCGTTCGGGTTGCATTCCAGGAATATCCAGCGGTAAGGATCATTGGCCGTTTCGTCGGCCTCCAGGGCAAAGTCGAAACAGCCGAACACCAGCCCGAAGTGATCGAGGTAGGCGCGCAGCGCGAATACGACTGATGAGGGTACACGGATAGGGGATCTCGCGCATGAGCCAGGCGAGCGCGAAGAAGATCGCCGCGAGGGCCGCGGCGCCGGTGAGGTGGCCTGCCGGGCTTTCACGCTCCCCAGGCTGTGGGCCGCGTTCGCCACGGGTACGTCGTCGGCCGTGAAGCGGCAACTCGAAGGGCGGCAGGGTGCCGGGATTCCGAATTCCATCCGTGCCTGTCGGATCATCCATTCGATGTGATGCCATGAGCTCATGGAAGCTGTGCTGGCAGGAGTCGTCGCCATAATGGGAACCCTTTTAGGGTCCATCGTCACGCACTGGTTACAGCGCCGTACGACCGACCAGATGGAGATACGGTCCCGAGACTCCAAGCTCCGCGAAGAGCGGATCGAGACATATGGAGCCTTCGCTGCCGCTTCGACTACTTACCGACAGGCGCGGATCACGCGTTGGTACAGACAACAGGATGATCGTGACGGGCCGACCTATCGTGAAGCGCGTGCCGAGAGCGACCGCGCCCAAGGAGCAGCCCTGCATGCCCTGTTCCGCGCCCAGATCATCGCCGGCGACAACGACGTGACGGCCTGCGCTCGGAGCGTGCTGGAGACGATCGATGAAATGCGTCCCACCCTGTCGCGATCGGAGTTCGACGTGAAGGTCAAGCAGAGCGACCACCTGCTTACTCAATTCGTGGCCCATGCATCGCGGGACGTGGTCGGCCTGGCGAAGCCCCATGCCCTGCGATCATTGCCTGAGCCTCACGCCCGGCCGAGCCGCGAGAGCTGACCTGATTTCCTGCAATGCCGTGGCGTGTCGGCGGCGGCGAGTGGCACCGTCCGGCATCAAACTGTTTGCCCCCGAGCAGTCCGAGCCGGTCATCCGCCGGTTCCGATGCCGGGCGGGCAGGCGACGCTCTCGAGGGAGCCGTCGGGGCGCTGGATCTCGCACCCGCTCTTACTGCCGCCGTCCCAGAAGCCGAAGAAGAAGACCACGCCGATCACGACCGCGATGAGCCCGACGACTATGCCGCCGTAGCTGCCGCCGGCGTCCTGCGCGGGCACGGCCGTGGTCGGGTCCTGCGGGTCGTAGAGCACCTCGGTCTCATCGCCGGTGCCGAGGTCGGAGGTGGTCGCCGCCTCGGTGGTGATCTCCTGCCCCTCCAGGGTCGTGAAGGTCAGGACCGGCCACTGGTTCGCCCTCAAGCGCTCGCCCTGTCCCGTGAACCTGGTCCGGACGTCGCTGACCACGCCTTGCACCCGCTGCGCCTGCCGTACGAACCGCTTGCCGTTGATGATCCCTCTGATCGCAACCAGGATGATCACTAATCCGAACACCACAAACAGCAGCGGGAGGTACGGGAACAGGTCTTTCAACGCAGATCTCCTCGGGTCGATCTGCACGTTAGAACGTCTTGGAGGGCCATGGGTTCCCGCCGCCCGCGAACCGGTTCAGCCATCTGAGCAGTCTCACGTGATCACGCCGGCCGAGTCGTGGCGCACGAAAGAGGGCAAACCCGGTCTGCTGTGGCACTGGCCGGCGAGGAGGTCGAAGTGGAACGCCGCCACGAGCAGGATCAGGCTGGCCATCATCAAACTGTTTTGCCTCCGAGCAACCCGAAAATCACGCCCAGACCGGCCCACGCGGCTCTTTGCAGCCATTCGATCGTTGACTTCTGCGAGTCGGTGGGATTTTCGATGAAAAGCCCCGTATATATCGCGCCGCCCACGAAGAGGACCGTGAAGCCGAGCACCACGAAGAACACGAGCCGGAAATTCCGGTCCACGGTCGTCGCGCCGCCGCCCGGGCTCATTCCGGCCCTCCCGCGTATCGGTGGTGACGCGCCACCGGGCTGCTCCGGTCCTCCTCGATCTTGATGATCAGCTCATCTATGGGGATGACCTCTTCCTCCATGGCGGGCCGTGCCCCCTGCTGGGACTCGAGTGTGGTCCCGGTTTTCACGATCAGGGTCAGCTCGCCGAGCGGGCGCCTGAATATGGCGCGGAGAGCCGCGCGAGTCCCGGAGCTGCGGGCCATCGTCAAGGCCGTGGCCGCCAGTGCCGCCGTGGCGAATCCCCAATAGAATCCGTTCATGGCCCCCTCTGGAATCGCAGTGCCCGCTATCGGCGCGATTCCCTTTTTCCGGACGCGGATCCCGCTGTCGCGGGAATTTTGACTCAGCCTTTCCGGGGCAGGGGCGCCGGTTCGGAGTCGGGCCGGGGTGCGGTTTCGGTGCGGAGCGGGATCTCGCGGATGAGCCAGGCGATCGCGAAGGAGATCGCCGCGAGGGCGGCGGCGCCGAGGAGGAGGGCGTGCAGGCCGCTGATGACGGCCTCGCGGACGGCGTCGGCCATCGGGGCGGGCAGGCGCGGCAGCGATCCGGGCGTCAGCTCCCCGCCCCGCTCCAGCCGTTCGGCCTGGCCGGGGCCGAGGCGGGCGGTCAGCTCCGTACGCATCCGGGCCGCGTACAGGGTGCCGAGCACGGCGATCCCCAGCGATCCGCCGACGGTGCGCAGCAGGGTGACCGTGCCGCTGGCCGCGCCCATGTCGCGCGGGTCGGCGCCGTTGATCGTGATGAGCGTCGTGCTCTGCATCACCAGGCCGATCCCCGTCCCGATGACCAGGGTGAGCGCCGAGGCGGCCGGTGCGGGGGTGGAGGCGTCGAGCAGGAGCAGGGCCAGCGACCCGGCGGTCATGAGCGCGCCGCCGAGGATCGGATAGCGGCGGTAGCGGCCGTCGCGGCTGATGAGCCGGCCGGTGACCAGCTGCGCGGCGAGCATGCCGAACATCAGCGGCAGCAGCAGCATGCCGGCCGCCGCCGGCGAGGCGCCCTGGACGAACTGCATGTACTGGGGCAGGTAGTTGGTCACGCTGACCATGGCGGCGCCGACGAGGAAGCTGAGGACCTGGGCGAGGGTGAAGCCGCGGTCGGCGAACAGCCGGGGCGGGATGACCGGTTCGGCGGCCCGGCGCTCGACGGCGACGAATCCTGCCAGGGCGAGCACGGAGAGCGCGCCCAGGGCGAGGACCTGGGGTGAGGTCCAGGCGTACGTGGTGCCCGCCCAGCCGGCCAGCAGAGTCATGGCCACGATGGCGGTGGTGAGCAGGGCCGCGCCGCCGTAGTCGATGCGGGGCTTGACGCGTTCGGCAGGCGGGAGGTGGATCCGGGTGGAGATGATCAGCAGCGCCACGGCGCCGACGGGCAGGTTGACGTAGAAGGTCCAGCGCCAGCTCAGGTAGTCGGTGAGCAGTCCGCCCAGGAGCGGCCCGCCGACGTACGCGATCGGCATGATGACGCCGATCATCGACTGCAGCCGGCCGCTCTCGCGGGGCGGCACGAGCACGCCGATGATGGCCAGCGCCCCGACCATGAGCCCGCCCGCGCCGAGCCCCTGCACGGCGCGGAAGGCGATGAGCTGGCCCATGTCCTGCGACAGGCCGGCCAGCCCCGACCCGGCCAGGAAGAGCGCGATCGCGCTGATGAAGGTCGCCTTGCGGCCGAACAGGTCGCCGACCTTGCCCCAGATCGGGGTGGTGGCCGCGGCGGCGAGCAGGTAGGCGGTCACCACCCAGGGCAGGCGGTCCAGGCCGCCGAGGTCGCCCGCGATCGTGGGCAGCGCGGTGCCCACGATCAGGCCGTCCAGCATGGCCAGGAACATGCCGAGCAGCAGGCCGAACACGCCGACGTAGAGAGATCGGGTCATGGCGCGTCACGCCGCGTACGGCCGGACGGCCTTGGCCTCGCGCAGGGCCTGCGCCCACCAGGCGAGCCGGTCCAGCATCACCTTGGTGGCGGGCTCGACGGCCGGGTCGACCGTCCTGCCCTCGCCGTCGAACTGCTCCCAGACGCGCTGGAAGCCGATGCTGTCACGGATGGTGACCGCGTGCAGCTCGGCCAGGACCAGGCGGAGCTGCTCGACCGCGCGCGTCCCGGCGGAGAAGCCGCCGTAGGAGACGAAGGCGACCGGCTTGGCGTGCCACTCCGGGCCGTGCCAGTCGATGGCGTTCTTCAGCGCGGCCGGGAAGCTGCGGTTGTACTCCGGCGTGACGATCACGAAGGCGTCGGCCGCCGCCATCCGCGGTGACACCGCGGCCAGCAGGTCTCTGGCCTCCTGGGAGGCCGGGGGCTGGCCGAGGACCGGGAAGACGGTCGGCAGCGGCGTCTCGACCAGGTCGATGAGGTCGGCTGCCATGTCGCCGCGCTGGTCGAGCCGGCCGACGATCCAGTTGCTGACGACTGTGCCGAGGCGGCCGTCGCGGGTGCTGCCGAGGATGACGGCGACCTTGAGCGGGCTGTCGTTCATGAGGGCTCCAGTTGTGTACGTCGTATTCAGCGAGATACAACGTACACACGAGAATGTACGTTGTCTACTTCGGATACGCTGTATCGGGAACGGAAGGGGAGCCACATGGCCGTCGAGAAAGAGAAACCGCGCGAACCGCTCTGGGCGCGCCTGGAACGTCCGGCCCCCGCCCCGCGGCAGACCCTCACGCCGCAGCGCATCGCCACGGCCGCGGCCGGGATCGCCGACGGCGAGGGCCTGGACGCGGTCACCATGCGCCGCCTGGCCACCGAGCTGGGCGTCGCGCCCATGGCGCCCTACCGGTACGTGTCAGGCAAGGACGAGCTGCTGGAGCTGATGGTCGACCACGTCTACGAGGAGCTGCGGCTGCCCGAGGGCCTCGGCTGGCGCGAGACGATGCGCGCCCTGGGGCACGGCACCCGCGAGATGATGCTGCGGCACCCGTGGCTGGCTCAGCTGTCCCCGCAGGCCATGCTCGCGATCACCCCGCGCCGCATGGCCGTCACCGAACGCTCCCTGTCGGCCCTGGCCGGGTCGGGCCTCGACCCTGACACGATGATGAGCGTGTTCCGCGCCGTCGACGCCTACGCGAACGGCGCCATGGCGTACGAGATCGCCGTGCAGAGCTTCATGGACCAGCAGGGCTGGGCCGACGGGGGCGAGCTGCGCACCGAGCTCGCCCCGCAGATGACCTGGCACATCCAGACCGGGCGCTACCCCACCTTCGAGGGCTACCTGATGACGGCCGCCCGCAAGGACGACGTGCTCTGGCGGTTCGAGACCGGCCTCGAGTACGTCCTCGACGGCATCGCCGCCAAGCTGGGCATCTGAGTGACGGCTACCGGTAGCGGGCGCGGCCCTCGCCCGGGACCACTTCCCCGAGCACCCAGGCGTCCAGCCCGCGTGCCCCGAGCACCCTGACAGCCTCGTCCGCCGAGTCGGCGGCCACGATGGCCGCCATCCCGACGCCGAGGTTGAACGTACGGTCCAGGTCCTTCTGGGCGATCTGGCCGTGCCCGGCGAGCACCCCGAAGACGGCGGGCGGCGTCCAGGACGACCGGTCCAGCACGGCGTCCAGGTGGTTCGGCAGCGACCGTGACAGGTTGCCCTCGATGCCGCCGCCGGTGATGTGGGCGTAGGCGTGCACGTCGACGGCCCGGGTCAGCTCCAGGCAGTCGAGGGAGTAGATGCGGGTCGGCTCCAGCAGCTCCTCGCCCAGCGGGCGCCCCAGCTCGGGCAGGACGGCGTCGAGCGACAGGGAGGCCTCGCGGAGCACGTGGCGGACCAGGGAGTAGCCGTTGGAGTGGATCCCGGAGGACGCCAGCCCCAGCACCACGTCACCCGCCACGACCCGGGAGGGCCCCAGCATGGCGGAGGCCTCCACGACGCCCGTCCCGGCGCCCGCCAGGTCGTACTCGTCGGGCCCCATGGCACCGGGATGCTCGGCCGTCTCCCCGCCCACCAGCGCGGCCCCGGCCAGGCGGCAGCCCTCGGCCACGCCGCCGACGATCTCGGCGACGCGCTCGGGCACCACCTTGCCGCAGGCGATGTAGTCGGTCATGAAGAGCGGCTCGGCCCCGCACACCACCAGGTCGTCGAGGACCATGCCGACCAGGTCGATGCCGATGGTGTCGTGCTTGCCGTACCGCTGGGCGATCATGACCTTGGTGCCGACGCCGTCGGTGGAGGTGGCGAGCAGCGGCCGCTCGTAACGCAGGAGGGCCGAGGCGTCGAACAGCCCGGCGAACCCGCTGGCGTCGTCGACGACCTCGGGCCGCCGCGAGCGCGCGACCTTGCTCTTCATCAGGTCGACGGCGCGCTCGCCCGCCTCGATGTCGACCCCGGCGGCCTCATAGGTGCTCACGCAGCCTCCTTCGTCGGCAGCGTGAGCACAGTGCTGCTGTGTTCATTGGTTCGCTCGCTACGCTCGCTCACGCTTTGCTCTCCAACACGAACTTGCCCACGTTGTCCTGGTCGATGGGGATCGGGTAGGAGCCGTCGAAGCAGGCCCTGCACAGTCGGTCCGCGGGAATGGTGGTGGCCTTGGTCAGGCCCTCCAGGGAGATGTAGCCGAGCGTGTCGGCGCCGAGCGAGGCGCGGATCTCCTCGACCGACAGCGATCCGGCGATCAGCTCGGCCCTGGTGGCGAAGTCGATGCCGTAGAAGCACGGCCAGGCCACGGGCGGCGAGGAGATGCGTACGTGCACCTCTTTGGCCCCGGCCTCGCGCAGCATCCGGACGATGGCCCGCTGGGTGTTGCCGCGCACGATCGAGTCGTCCACGACCACCAGCCGCTTGCCCTCGACCACCTCCCGCAGCGGGTTGAGCTTCAGCCGGATGCCGAGCTGGCGGATGGTCTGCGAGGGCTGGATGAACGTGCGGCCCACGTAGGAGTTCTTGACCAGGCCCTGCCCGTAGGGGATCCCGCTCTCCTGGGCGTAGCCGACGGCCGCCGGCGTGCCGGACTCGGGCGTGGGGATGACCAGGTCGGCCTCCACGGGGTGCTCGCGGGCCAGCACGCGGCCCACCTCGACCCTGGTGACCTGGACGCCGCGCCCCGCGATGGTGGTGTCGGGGCGGGCGAGGTAGACGTACTCGAAGAGGCAGCCCTTGGGCTCGGCCAGCGCGAAGCGGCGCGACCTGACGCCGCGCTCGTCGATGGTCAGCATCTCGCCCGGCTCGATCTCGCGGACGAACGTGGCGCCCACGATGTCGAGCGCGGCCGTCTCGGAGGCCACCACCCAGCCGCGCTCCAGCCGGCCCAGGACCAGCGGGCGGATGCCCTGCGGGTCGCGGGCCGCGTAGAGCGTCTTCTCGTCCATGAACACCAGCGAGTAGGCGCCCTTGACCTGCGGGAGCAGCTCCGCCGCCGAGTCCTCGATGGAACGCGTGCGGTCCTGCGCGAGCAGCGTGGTCAGGACCTCGGTGTCGGTCGTCGCGCGGGTGGAGCCCGGAGCCAGGCGCTGGGCCAGCTCCGGGGTGTTGATCAGGTTGCCGTTGTGGGCGAGCGCGAGGCCGCCGACGTCGGTGGAGCTCAGCGTGGGCTGCGCGTTCTCCCACACGCTCGATCCGGTGGTGGAGTAGCGGCAGTGTCCGATGGCCAGGTGGCCGCGCAAGGTGCTGAGCACCGACTCGTCGAAGACCTGGGCCACCAGGCCCATGTCCTTGTAGACGAGAATGCGGCTGCCCTCGCTGACCGCGATGCCCGCGGACTCCTGCCCGCGGTGCTGCAACGCGTACAGCCCGTAGTAGGTGAGTTTGGAAACTTCCTCGCCCGGAGCCCAGACGCCGAAGACGCCACAGGCGTCTTTAGGAGCGCGGTCATCGAGGTCCAGGTCATGGCCGAGCCGGCCGTCGCCCTTCAGCACATGGCTCAGTTTAGGTCGGCCGCTTCTGTGCTCGCACACTCGGGGGCGATATCAGGCCACGTGGCTGGATCTGCCTGCGTTGGAACCGTCCCGGATGATCTCTCCAGTGAGGTTTCGGTTGGCCGCGGATCCGAGGAAAAGGATCAGCGCGGCCAGGTCGTCCGCGGTGGACAGCCTGCGGGTGGGCGTGCGGGCCGCGATGGCGTCCAGCGCCTCCTGTGACACCGGGCGCTCCCGCTCGGTCAGCGTGAGCCCGGCGACGGCCACGTTCACCAGGACGCCGTCCTTGCCGGCGTCCCAGGCCAGCGCGCGGGCCATGCCGTGCAGGGCCATCTTGGCGGTGCCGTACGCGCCCGGCCCCGGCAGCCCCTCCTCGCCCGCGCCCGACGAGACGAACACGATCCGCCCGAACCCCCTGCGCCGCATCCCGGGCAGCACGGCCTGCACGAGCAGCGCGTTGGCCACCACGTTGGCGTGCATGACCGCCGACCACTCGGCCGCGGGCACGCCCTCGAAAGGCACGCTGTTGGGCATGATGGTGCCCCAGCGGACGGCGTTGGCCACCAGGGCGTCCACCTCGCCCGCCTGGGCGACCGCGGGCGCGATGGTCGCGTGGTCCTCCAGGTCCAGGTGTACGGCCGCGGCCTGGCCGCCCTCCTCCTCGATCCGCTTGACGACCCCGGCCGCCCGGTCGGCGCCGGTGTTGTAGGTGATCGTGACGCGCGCCCCGGCCTTGGCGTACGCGAGCGCGGTGGCGGCGCCGATCCCCGACGAACCACCCGTGATCAGTACGTGCATGGAGACATCCCCTCTCAATTAGCCGACTAATTAGCCAGCTAACTGGAAGGGCTGTCCTGGTCGCAAGGGGATTTCGCTGGGAGTGAAACGACTAATGGGGAATGGCGCGTACGAGCCGGGCCAGCAGCGTGCGCTCCTCGGGGTCGAAGCCGCGCAGGAGCTCCTCGTCCAGGCGGTTCCAGATGTCCTCCACCGGCTTCTGCAGCGCCTTGCCCGCGTCCGTGAGGTAGACGCGGGTCACCCGCGCCCGGCCGGGGTCAGGCGCGCGGTGGACGAGCCCGGCGCGCTCCAGACGCTGGAGGGTCTTCGTCACGGTGGGCGGCTCGACGCCGAGCCTGGTGATGAGCTCGCCCTGGCAGAGGCCGTCCTGCCGCCACAGCTGGTTGAGCAGCAACTCCTGCCCGGCGTGCAGCCCGAGCGGGCCCAGCTCGGCGGCCAACTGGTTGCGGTGCGCCTTCATGACCTTGATCAGCGCGTACGTCAGGGTCTCCTCCAGCATGCACCCATCTTGCCCGCCGCCTGCGGTTTTGGCGCATGGTGACCCAAGTATCGGAAGCCTTTTACCGTGTCGCGCGGTTTAGCCGACCCTCTCCGCGAAAGGGTGAAGTATCCGGCAGTTGAGCCGTCGGGGAGAGGCATGACCACACCTGGGGACCCGAACGAGCCCCGCCCGGGCCAGGGCCCGCGCGAAGGCCGTAGGGAAGAGGAAGAGCCCGGCCGGCACGCGCCCGAATGGTGGCGCGACGGCGAGCCGGAGGAGGAGCGGCGGGAGCCTGCTCAGGAGGGCGAGGAGCCGATCGCTCCCGTGCCGCCTGTGGTGCCCCGGCCCGACGTGCCGCCCACGCACGAGCCCAGGCCGGGCGGTGAGCCGGCCCATCCCGACCTGCCCACCTCACCCGAGACCCCGCCGCCCACGGGGGGCGATGCCGAGGAGACGCAGACCCTGCCGACCACCGGAGGGCCGCCCACCGGGGGCGATGCCGAGGAGACCCGGGCCATGCCGCCGACCGAGGGTGACGCCGAGGCTACCCAGGCGTATCCGATCCCCGGGGCCACCCCGACGTACCCGGGTTGGGGAGGCGCCCAGGGGGAGCCGCCGGCCAGGCCGGCGCCGTCCCGCTACGAGCAGGAGGACCAGCGCCCCTACCCGCCGCCGGACCAAGGAGCGCCGGTCGGCGGCGCTCCTCACCCGGGCGGGTACGCCGCCGAGCCGACCGTTCCCGGTACGACGCCTTCCAGCCCCTACGGTGGGCCGCCCGGCTACAGCCCGCCGCCCTATGGCGTCCCCTACCAGCAGGCCCAGCCCGGCAGCGGCCTGGCCACGGCGTCGCTGGTGCTGGGCGTGGCCAGCCCCTTTCTGGTTTTCGTCTGCTTCACGGGCCTGATCACCGCCATCCTGTCGATCGTCTTCGGCTGCGTGGCGCTCGCCAAGCGCGCCGGCAAGGGCCGCGCCATCGCCGGCATCGTGATCAGCGGGCTCTCGCTGGTCCTGTTCGCGATCGTGGCGCTCTGGTTCTGGAACGTGGTGCAGGAGTGCGCCAACCTGCCCAGCCCGCTCGTGGACAAGTGCGTCCAGGACAAGTTTCCCTGGATGGGCGGCACCCGCGGCTAGCAGGCTAGAGCGGCAGGTGCTCTGACAGGTCCGCCCGCGACCCGCTGGCGGACACCAGGTTCTTCGCCATCGCCTCCGCCCAGGTGAGGCGGCCCAGGGCCAGCTCCATCCAGGTGCGCCCGTTCATCTCGACCACGTTGGGCGGCGTGCCCCGGGTGTGGCGGGGGCCCTCGACGGCCTGGACGGCGGCGTACGGCGGCACGCGTACCTCCACGGTCCTGCCGGGCGCGGCGGTCGCCAGCCGGTCGAGCAGGTAGCGCACCGCCTGCCTGGCCGCGGCGCGCTCGGGCTCGAGCCCCCGGTCGTAGGCGGCCAGCACGGCGGACACGAGCGCGTCGGGCAATGCCGACGCGGGACCGTCGTAGGGAGGCTCGTCGAGGGCGACGAGCTGGCCGTCGAGCGCCGATCTCAGCTTTTCCTGATCCAGTTTGCGTGGTGGCACCCCACCATTGTCTCCCTGGCAGCGTTCATCGAGACGGAGGTCATCGTTCACCTCCGGTTTTGACAGCGGCCGTAACGTCCCCGCCGTACAACCGCGCACATATATGGAGGATCTGTGGCGAACCGGAACGCGGGCGGGCGGCTGCTGCCGCTGCTTTCCACCCCGCACAACGGCGGTCGCTCCGCGATGACGTGTCAGTTCCGCTGCGGGAACGCGTGCGCGCATGACGTGGCGAACACCAGTGGCAACGCTTATTTCGGTGACGTGGTGAAGGAGGCGCTGTCGCGCCGCGGCGTGCTGCGCGCCGGCGCGCTGGGCGCCCTCGTGGCGGGCGCGGGGATCGCGGGGGCCGCGCCGGCCATGGCCGACGACCCCGAGGCGCAGGCCGCTGAGCTCGCCCGAGGTGGGAATTCCGGCGACCTCCGGTTCACCCCGGTCGCGCCGAACAAGGACGACAAGCTGACCATCCCCGATGGCTACCGCTCGTCCGTGGTCGTGCGCTGGGGCGACCCCGTGCTGCCCGGCGCCCCGGCCTTCGACTTCGCCAACCAGAGCGCCGACGCGCAGGCCAAGCAGTTCGGCTACAACTGCGACTACGTGATGCTCCTGCCGATGGGCCGCGACCGCGGCCTGCTGTGGGTGAACCACGAGTACACCAACGAGGCCCTGATGTTCCGCGGTTACACCGGCGGCGCCGCCGCGACCGAGGAGCAGATCAAGATCGCGCTGGCCGCGCACGGCGGCTCGGTCGTGGAGATCGAGCGGGCCGGCGCGGGCGAGTGGAAGCTGGTCACCAGGGGCCGTCGCCGCTACAACCGCCGCATCACCGCCCAGACCCCCATGAAGTTCTCCGGCCCCGCGGCCGGGAGCGACCTGCTCAAGACGGCCGCCGACCCCGAGGGGCGCAACCCCGTCGGCATGCTGAACAACTGCGCGGGCGGCACCACCCCCTGGGGCACCGTGCTGACCGCCGAGGAGAACTTCGACCAGTACTTCGTCAACGGCGACAAGGTGCCCGAGGCGCAGAAGCCGTACATCACCCGCTACACCATCACCACCGGCACCCCGTCGGGCAACCGTAGGTTCGACCGGGTGGAGGAGCGCTTCGACCTGGCCAAGCACCCGCAGGAGGCCAACAGGTTCGGCTGGATCGTGGAGATCGACCCGTTCGACCCCGACTCCACGCCGATCAAGCGGACCGCGCTCGGGCGCTTCAAGCACGAGGCCGCCAACACCACGCTGGCCCGCGACGGCCGCCTGGTCGTGTACATGGGCGACGACTCGCGCTCCGAGTACATCTACAAGTTCGTCTCCAAGAACCGCTACATCCCCGGCTTCGACCGGCACAACCGGACGCTGCTGGACGAGGGCACCCTGTACGTGGCCAAGTTCACCGGCGACAGCCCCGCCTCCGAGATCGACGGGAGCGGCAAGCTGCCCTCCGACGGCGAGTTCGACGGCTCGGGCGAGTGGATCCCGCTGGTCTCGGGCGACAAGTCGTTCGTGGACGGCATGACCGCCGTCCAGGTCCTGGTCTACACCCGCGTGGCCGCCGACAAGGTGGGCGCGACCAAGATGGACCGCCCGGAGGACATGGAGCGCAACCCGGTCACCGGCGCCGTGTACGTGGCGCTCACCAACAACACCAACCGCACCGCGGCCCAGGTGGACGAGGCCAACCCGCGCCCCTCGAACAAGCACGGCCACGTCCTGGAGATCGTCGAGCGGCGCAACGACGCGGGCGAGAAGACGTTCGCGTGGTCGCTCCCGCTGGTCTGCGGTGACCCGAACGACCCCAACACCTACTTCGCCGGCTACGACAAGACCAAGGTCTCGCCGATCTCGTGCCCGGACAACCTGGCGTTCGACCGTGACGGCAACCTGTGGATCTCCACGGACGGCAACCAGCTCGGCAGCAACGACGGCATGTTCGTGATGCCCGTGCGCGGCAAGGAGCGCGGCCACCTGCGCCAGTTCCTCACCGTCCCGTTCGGCGCGGAGACCTGCGGCCCGCTGGTGACCGCGGACCAGCGCAGCGTCTTCGTCGCGGTGCAGCACCCCGGCGAGACCGACGGCGCGAACCCCGACAACCCCAGCAGCCACTGGCCCGACGGCGACCAGCCGCGCCCGTCGGTCGCGGTGGTCTGGCACGGCCAGGGCAAGAAGATCGGCGCTTGACCTCAACTTAACTTGAGGCAATACCGTTCCATGCCATGAGCATGGAGATGACCGCCTGGCACCAGCTGTATTCGATGAACAACCAGAAGGAGCGTCGCCCTGTCTCCAGGGCGACGCTCCGGCGCATCGGCGGGTTCGCGCGCCCGCACCGCCGGAAATTGGCGCTGTTCCTGGTGCTGAGCGTGGTGATGGCGGGCCTGGCGGTGGGGTCCCCGCTGCTCGCGGGCCGGGTGGTGGACGCCATCTTCAACAGCGAGCCGCTCGACGTGGTCGTGGTGGTGTCGCTCGCGATCGCGGGCCTGGCCCTCGCGGAGGCGGGGCTCGGGCTGCTCAACCGGTGGCTGTCGGCGAGCCTGGGCGAGGACCTGATCCTCGACCTTCGTACGGCCGTCTTCGACCACGTGCAGAAGATGCCCGTCGCGTTCTTCATGAGGACGCGCACCGGCGCGCTGGTCAGCCGCCTGAACAACGACGTGATCGGGGCGCAGCGGGCGTTCACCGACACCCTGTCCGGCGTGGCGGGCAACATCGTGACGCTCGTGCTCACGCTCATCGCCATGATCGGCATCTCCTGGCAGATCACGCTGCTCGCGCTCCTGCTGCTACCGGTCTTCATGCTGCCCGCCCGGCGGATGGGCACCCGGATCGCCAGGTTGCGGCGCGAGGCGGCCGACCACAACGCGGCCATGGGCACGCAGATGACCGAACGCTTCTCGGCGCCCGGGGCGACGCTGGTCAAGCTGTTCGGCCGCCCCGCGCACGAGTCGGCCGAGTTCGCCGGCCGGGCCAGGCGGGTGCGCGATATCGGCGTGCGCTCGGCCATGACCCAGTCGACCTTCGTCACCGCGCTGACGCTGGTCTCGGCGCTGGCCCTGGCGCTCGTGTACGGCCTCGGCGGCTTCTACGCCCTGCGCGACCAGCTCGCGCCCGGCGCGCTCGTGTCGATGGCCATGCTGCTCACCCGCCTGTACGCGCCCCTGACCGCGCTCGCCAGCGCCCGGGTGGACGTCATGAGCGCGGTCGTCAGCTTCGAGCGCGTCTTCGAGGTGCTCGACCTCGAGCCGCTCATCAAGGAGAAGCCCGGCGCCCGCGAGGTCCCTGAGGGCCCGGTCGCCGTTGAGTTCGACGACGTCCGCTTCGCCTACCCCTCGGCGGACAAGGTCTCGCTGGCCTCGCTGGAGGAGGTCGCCACGCTCGACTCGCGCGGCGGCGTCGAGGTGCTGCACGGCGTCTCGTTCCGGGCCGAGCCCGGCCAGATGGTGGCGCTGGTCGGCTCGTCCGGCGCGGGCAAGTCCACGATCGCCCAGCTCCTGCCCAGGCTGTACGACGTCGACTCGGGCGCCGTACGGCTCGGCGGCGTGGACGTACGCGACCTGACCGCCGACTCGCTCCGCGACACGCTCGGCATGGTCACCCAGGACGGTCACCTCTTCCACGACACGATCAGGGCGAACCTGCTGCTGGCCAGGCCCGAGGCCACCGAGGACGACATCTGGGACGCCCTCACCAGGGCCAGGCTGGCCACCCTGATCGAGTCGCTGCCCGACGGGCTCGACACGGTCGTGGGGGAGCGCGGCTACCGCCTGTCGGGCGGCGAGCGCCAGCGGCTGACGATCGCCCGGCTGCTGCTGGCCAGGCCCAGGGTGGTGATCCTGGACGAGGCCACGGCGGCGCTCGACTCCACCTCCGAGGCGGCCGTGCAGGCGGCGCTCGGGGAGGCGCTCGAAGGCAGGACCGCCGTGGTGATCGCCCACCGGCTCTCCACGATCCGCGCCGCCGACCTCATCCTGGTGATCGAGGACGGGCGCGTGGTCGAGCGCGGCACGCACGCCGACCTGCTCGCCGCCGGCGGCCGCTACGAGGAGCTCTACCGCACTCAGTTCGACGAGCCTGTGTCCATGGCCTCACTTCGTGAGGCGGGCTCGGTCGCCCTCGATGCCGACGCCTTCCCCCGCTCTGGTCGCTTCGCTCCCGCCGCTCCTCCAGGCGTCGGCGCTCCCTCGCAATGAATAGAGGGCGACCGGGATCGCCGCCAGCACCACCACGGCCGCGATGACCAGCGTGAACTGGTACGCGTCCAGGAAGGCGAGCAGCGGCGCCCGGTCGCTGCCGCTCTGCCTGGCGCTCAGGATCGCCCCCAGCACGGTGATGCCGAGCAGCCCGAACACCTCGCGTGACACGTTCAGGACGCCCGAGGCCACGCCCGACCTGCCCTGGGGCATGCCGCCGAGGATCGCGGCCGTCAGGGGCACGAGCATGCCGCCGCCGAGCCCGTACAGCAGGAACCAGGGGGCCACGTCGGCGTAGTCGGCGCCGGCGCCCACGCCGGAGAGCAGGTAGATCGCCGAGCCCATGAGAGCCATGCCCAGCGCCACCGTGGGGCCGATGCCGATGCGCGCGCTGATCCGCTGCGACAGGATCGCGATCACGGCCATGACCAGGGCCATCGGCACGAACGACGCGCCCGCCTGGGTGGGGGAGAAGCCGAGCACGTTCTGCAGCCACAGGGCGCTGAAGAAGTAGATCCCGAACACGCCGAACGACCAGATGCCGCTGGTGAGCAGCCCGCCGCTGAACACCCTGGACCTGAAGAGCGAGATCGCGATCATCGGCTCGGCGGCCCGCGCCTCGACCAGCACGAAGGCCACGGCCGCCGCCGCGAACACGCCGAACGCGGCCAGGATCTCCGGCGAGGTCCATCCGGCACTCTCACCCTCGATGAGCGCATATGTCAGGGCGAACAGGGCGAGGGCCGAAGTGGCCAGCCCGGGCAGGTCGATCCGGTGCCGCACGCGGGTGAACGCGGGCCTGACCGCCCACATCCCCAGGCCGAACGTCACCACGCCGATCGGCACGTTGATCAGGTAGATCCAGCCCCAGTGCAGGTTCTGGCTGATGAAGCCGCCCGTGATCGGCCCGAGCGCCATGGAGAGCGCCCCCGCGGCGCTCCAGATGCCCACGGCCCTGCCGCGCTCGCCGGGGTCGGGGAAGATCTGGCTGATCAGCGTGAGCGCGGTGGGCGTGAGCAGCGCCGCCCCCACGCCCTGCACGGCCCGCGCGGCGATCAGCGCCGCGCCGGACGTGGCCAGCCCCGCCGCCATCGAGGCCAGCGTGAAGACGGCCAGCCCGCCGAGGAACACCCTGCGGGTCCCGAACACGTCCGCCAGCCGGCCGCCGACCAGCATCAGCCCGGCGAAGACCAGGATGTACGAGCTCACGATCCATTCGAGGCCCGAGATCGTCAGCCCGAGCTCCCGCTGGATGGTCGGCAACGCAACGTTGCCGACGTTGTTGTCCAAATAAGTCATGAAGGTGCCCAAGGTCACCGCGACCAACGCCCACCACCGCACGCCATTTCCTCCTATACGCCGTACTTGTACGTCGTATAGTTGAACTTGTACGGCGTATAGTTGTCAACCGTGATGGGAAAACTGACCGCGCAGGCGATCGCGGAGCGGGCCCTGGAGATCGGTGACGCCGAAGGGCTCGACACCGTGACGATCCGGCGCCTGGCCACGGACCTGGGCGTGACCCCGATGGCCCTCTACTGGCACTACAAGAACAAAGAGCAGCTGCTCGTCGGCATGGCCGACCACCTGATCGGCGGCTTCGCACCCAAGCAGGCCGACGAGCGCCCGTGGCGGGAGCAGTTCCGCGACCTGATCGAGGGGCTGATCAGGACGCTGCGCACGCATCCGTGCGCCAAGAGCGTGCTCGAGCAGATCGACCCCATCGAGGTGCCGAACTTCCTGGCCGTCTGGGACCAGTCGCTCGGCCTGGCCCGCAGCGCCGGGTTCGGCATCGACGAGAGCTGCCTGATCAGCAAATATCTGCTGCAGAGCGCCATCGCCATCGCCGACGCCCCCATGCACGTCAAGACCGTCAGCCCGGACGCGGTCAGGGCCAAGCTGGCGGGCCTGCGGTCGTTGCCCGAGGAGACGTACCCGCACCTGGTCGAGATGGCCTCACCGCTGGTCAAGGGGACGGAGAAGGGGCTGTACGACACGTTCGGCGTCGATCTGGTGCTCAGCGGCATAGAGGCGCTCGCGCCCAAAGGTTAGAGTCTCGATCATGTCCTTCGAGCTGATCTGCGAGATCGAACCTCCCACCAAGCCCGATCTGAAGCACGTCAGGCACCAGATCGGCACCATGAGCAAGATCGCCCACTCGTTCCTCATCCCCGACAACCACATCGGGCGCGCGACGGTGTCGAGCGTGGCGGTGGCGCACGAGGTCGAGGCCATGGGCGGGCGCGGCATCGCCTGCCTCAACTCGCGCGACCGCAACCTGCTGGGCTTCCGCCGCGACCTGCTCACGGCGGCGGCGTACGGGGTGGACCAGTTCCTGTTCGTCTACGGAGACAAGCCCACGAGCGGCAACCGGACCAGCGACCTCACCGTGCGCTCGATGATCGAGGAGGCCCGGGAGTTCTCGCCCGGCCTGCGGCTGGGCGCGGCGGCCTCGATGCGCTCGCTGCCCACGTGGAAGCGCGCGGCCGACTTCCTGTTCCTGCAGGTCGGCTTCTCGCTGGAGGCGCAGCTGCGCTGGCGCGAGGCCCACCCCGTGGACGTGCCGGTCTACGCGGGCGTCATGGTGCTGGCCAGCGAGCGCCACGCCAGGATGCTGGCCGCCAGCATCCCCGACATCGACCTGCCGGAAGACCTGATCGCGAAAGTGGCCGCGGACCGCATGGCCGGGGTGGAGGCGGCCTGCGAGCAGGTGCTCGCCCTGCGCGACTCGGGCGCCTTCGCCGGCGTCCACCTCATCCCGGTCTCCCGCTACCGCGACGTGGAGTCCAGGCTCGCCGCCGCCCTCTGAGGACGCGCCAGGGCCGCGAGCAGCGCACCCGCGAGGGCCACGGCGAACAGCACGGCGTACGCGCGCTGGAAGCCGTCCATCAGCTGTCCCACGGCCACCGGCGACAGCCTGGACAGCGTGCCCGCATACACCTGGGCCCGCAGCCCGGGCCCCACGGAAGCGGTCAGGACGCTGAGCGACAGGCCGACGCTGATCACGATGCCGACGTTCATGATCATGACGCGGAACCCGTTGACCACGCCCAGGCTGCCGGCCGGCAGCGCCCGCATGACCTGGGTGGTGTTGCCGGTCAGGAACGTTCCGCTGCCGCAGCCGGCCACGAACAGGCCGATCCCGATCACCCAGTACGGCGTGGCGGGATCGGCGGTCAGCATCAGGGTCCCGAGCCCCAGAGCGCTGAGCACCGCCCCGCCGATGGACAGCGCGTACGGCGACACCCGCCGCCCCAGCAGGCCCACGATCGGCGAGGCCAGCCCGATCCCGACGGGCACCGGCAGCACGCTCAGCCCCGCCGTGAACGCGTCCACCCCCCTGGCCGCCTGGAAGTACAGCGCCACCACCAGGATCAGCGCCGAGCGGGCCAGGGCGTTGCAGAACGAGGCCAGGTTCGCGTAGGCCAGCAGCCGCCCGCCGAAGAGCCGCAGGTCCAGCACCGGGTTCGAGGAGCGCCGCTCGGCCAGCACGATCAGCGGCAGCAGCACCACGAAGACCGCCGCCCCCGTCAGCACCACGGGGCTGGTCAGCCCGGCCGAGCCCGTCTCCGACAGGGCCAGCAGCACCGCCGTCAGTGCCGCGAACAGCAGCACGTTGCCCAGCGCGTCCACGGGCTCCTTCGGCCGCCTGGGCATCCTGCGCAGGAGCACCGCCCCCACGGTCAGCGCGGCCAGCCCGGCGGGCACGTTCACCCAGAAGATCCACTGCCAGCCCGCGGTCTCCGCGATCAACCCGCCCAGCGTGGGCCCGGCCAGCTGCGCCACCGACAACGTGCCGATGTAGACGCCCATGCCCTGGCTCAGCCGGTCGGGCGGGAACGCGTCCGTGATGATCACCGTGCCGTTCGCCAGGATCATCGCCGCCCCGACCGCCTGCAGCACGCGCATCGCGATCAGGAACCACACGCTCGGCGACAGCCCGGCCAGCAGCGAGGCCACCGTGAAGATCGCGAACCCCGTCAGGTAGACCTCCCGCCTGCCCAGCAGGTCCGCCACCCGGCCGAAGAAGACCAGGCTCGCGGTGTTCACCAGCAGGAACGCCAGGAGGATCCAGCCCGACTCCAGGGCGTCGGCGTGGAAGTGCCGCACGACCGTCGGGAGCGCGACGTTGAGCGTGCTGCCGGCGATGCCGATGAGCACGAGCCCCAGGCTGGTGACCGCGCAGACCCGCCAGGCGTAGCGTAAGCGGCTGGCGTCGTGAGGAATGACCGCGACCATGCCCTCCACTATGACGTACGGCGTACGTACGGGATCTGGCGGGCGGGCTCTAGCGGGCCCTCCTGCGCAGGCCGTCGATGTCGTGGATGACCACGCGCCGCCGCCCGGTCTCGATGAGCCCCCGGTCGCGCAGCGTGCGCAGCGCCTTGCTGACCGCCTCGCGGGAGGCGCCCGTCCAGCCGGCCAGCTCGTCCTGCGACAGGGGCAGCGCCACGCGTACCCCGCTGTTGGTCTTCTCGCCGTACCGGTCGGCCAGCTCCAGCAGGCGCGTCGCGACCCGGCCCGTGGTGTCGAACGCGCCGTACTCGATGCGCTTCCTGTCCGCGTCCCGCAGCCTCCCGGTGACGAGCTGCATGAGCAGCACGGCGATGCGTCCGTGGGACTCCAGGAACGACGAGAAGTCCCGCACCACGATGCCGGAGATCGGCTCCAGCGCGGTCACCGTGGCCGAGCGGGGCGATCCGTCGATGGCCGACATCTCCCCGAGCAGCGCGCCGGGGCCGCGCACGGCCAGCACCACCTCGGTGCCGGCGCTCGTGTGCGACGAGCACTTGACCCGGCCATCCGTCAGCACGAGGACCCAGTCGGACGTGTCGCCCTCGTTGATCACGGTGGTGCCGCGATCCCACCGTCGCGGCCGGCCGGCCGCGCGCAGGGCCGCGACCTCCTCATCGGTGAGCATGGACAGAAACTCGCCGGACTCTGGCTCCATGCGCCCGATTATGGCGGTACGGGAGTCACCCTTCTATTGCAAATCAGTCAGAACGTACGCATTGACGAGCTCTTCCTTGCCCTTGAGGTTGAGCGGCCCCAGAGGGTTCACCGACGCGCCACGTCCCAGCTGCCTGAGCGTCGTCTCCCCGATGACGACGGTGCCCGGCTCGGCGATGCCTTCGAGCCTGGCGGCCACGTTCACGCAGTCGCCCATCGCGTTGAAGCCGCGCAGCTCCGGGCTGCCGATGTTGCCGACCAGCGCGGGGCCGGTGTTGACGCCCACCCTGAACGTCGGCCACGGGATGTCGTCCACCCGCTTCCACGACATCTCCTCGGCCACCTCGGCGGCGGCCCGCTGCATCTCCAGCGCGGCCTTGCAGGCGGCCCGCGCGTGGCCCGCCTGCGTGGCGGGGGCGTTGAACAGGGCCAGCAGCGCGTCGCCGACGAACTGCACGATCGTGCCGCCGTTGTTGAGGATGCAGGGGACGGCGGCCGTGTGGTAGCGGTTGAGCATCTCGACGATCTCGCCCGGCGTGACCTTCTCGGAGAACGTCGTGAAGCCCTTGAGGTCGGCGAAGAGCGCGGTCAGCTCCTTCAGCTCGCCGCCCAGCGCGGCCTGCGCCGGGTCGGCCAGCAGGGCGTTGGCCACGTCGGGCGACATGTACTGCCGGAAGAGCGTGTCGAGCTCCTGGTAGAGGCGGGCGTTCTCGAGGGAGATCGACAGCTGCCCGGCCAGCGTGGCGGCCAGCGCCTCGTCCTGCCGGCTGCGCCCGATGGGCACCTCCAGCACGCCCGCCAGGTGGCCCTTGACCGTCAGGGGGAAGGCCAGCAGGTTGTCGCGCCTGACGGGCTGGTTGCCGGGGAACTCGTACTCGCGCGAGCCGATCTCCGTCCTGCCCTCCGCGACCAGGCCGATCTTCACGTCGCCGTACGCCTGCCGCACCCGGTCGAGGGCCGTGGCCAGGAGCTGGTCCTCGGGCAGGCCCACCCGGGTCTGGGCGCTCACGGACACCAGGGCGGCCAGGCGCCCGGACAGCTCGCGCTCGTTGGCCAGCGCCTCGCCCGCCCGGTCGAGCACCGCGACCTGGCTCTCGTTCAGCCGGAACTTGCCCGACAGCCGGGCCGCGGCCAGCGGCTCGCCCCGCCGTACGTGCTCGACCAGCTCCTCCAGGGCCTTGTCGTAGTCCTGCTGGATGCGCCGCACGGTCGCCGCCAGCGTCACCGAGTCGAACAGGCCCGCGCTCGACCCCTCCCGCCTGAACTGCAGGTAGGCGCTGTAGGCCACGAAGACGAAGGCCAGCGTGAGCAGCAGGTGCCACTCCCACCAGGACAGGTGCCAGTTGAGCTGCGACATGCCAGCGACCATGGCCTCGGCCAGCAGCGCGTACGCCGTGATGAGGCTGATGAGCATGGCCGACGGGCGCTTGCGGTGCAGCAGGAACATCATCACGCTCGCCGCCCCGTACAGCAGGACGCCGGGGACGGACGCCCAGGCCAGCCAGTCGACCGGCGACGCCAGCGGCGGCTCGCTGAGCTGCGTCAGCCCCGGGACCAGCGACGTGACGCCCCAGACGACCATGAAGCCGAACAGCACCGCCCGGATGAGGTGCTGGGCGTCCAGCACCTTTTTGGCGGCCGCGTCGCCCAGCGGCAGCGCCGAGGCGAACGCGAACGCCGCCGCGACGGAGAGCCCCACCTGCTGGCCCACGTCGAAGCCCAGTGAGCCGATCGGCAGGATGATCTGCGGCGTGGCCAGGCCGTGCATGAAGAAGAAGCCGGCGCTGCTCAGGAAGACCATGGACACGAGGAACAACCGGGCGTCCTGGCGGCGTCGCGACGCCTCGCTGATCATCACTCCGAGGACCACGTTGATCCCGGCCACCGTGATGATCATCCAGAAGTGGCTGAGGTTGTGGTGCCACATGATGTTGATCGTCGGCTGGGCGAGCAGCAGCCAGAGCCCCAGCAGCGGCAGGACCAGGTGGATGCCCCAGACCACACCGCGCACGGGTTGGGTGGCCGGAGGCAGGTAGGGGGTTGACACAGACCCGATTATCCACCGGAGATCGACGCCGCCAATGCGTCGTTTTACTCACCGGCGTCTCGAAATCCTGTCAATCTGGTCAGTAACCCTCCGTTTCGTGATGGATACGTTATGTAGTTCCTGTCATCTCTTGGAACGATTGAAACGTGCATCTCATGGACAACATGAGCATCACTTGTTCGGAAGGACAGCCGTGGCTAACAAGATTCGCGGTGGGCGCACGCTCACCCTCGCCGCCGTGGGGGCGCTGGCCGCCTCGCTCCTCACCGTCGGTGGCGTCGCCACCGCATCGTCGGCCGCCGGCGAGGTGCACGCCTGCGTGCACAAGAAGACGCGGTACGCCCGCATCGTCAACCCGGACACGAAGTGCCGGAAGACGGAGGAGCGGATCCTGATCGGCGGCGCCTCCCAGACGACCGTCCAGCAGGGCCAGCAGGGGGCGCAGGGCGCGAAGGGCGAGACCGGCCCGGCCGGCCCGGCCGGCCCGCAGGGCCCGAAGGGCGCGGACGGCAAGAACGGCCTGCCCGGCAAGGACGGCAAGGACGGGCTCCCCGGCAAGGACGGTCAGGACGGCAAGAACGGCCTCCCCGGCAAGGACGGCAAGGACGGTCTGCCTGGTAAGGACGGTCAGGACGGCCTCCCCGGCAAGCAGGGCGAGAAGGGCGACCAGGGCCCCCGGGGCCCTCAGGGTCCGCAGGGTGAGCCCGGCGACGGCGCCAACTACATCACCTACACCAAGACCGCGTCCCTGACCTCGACCGGCTCCGCGACGGCCAACTGCGACAAGGGCGGCATGATGACGGGCGGCGGCTTCTCGTTCACCGCCCTCAAGAACGCCATCGTCATGAGCAGCGCGCCCAGCGGCGGCAACGGATGGACGGTGAACGTGGCCAAGGACGACAACGGCAACAACACCTACTCCTCCGCCGACACCACGGACCAGAAGACCACCAGCGGCGGCAACCACGGCACCAGCGTCAGCGGCACCGTCTACGTCGTCTGCCTGGGCCAGAAGAAGGCGTAACACGCGAAGGAGGGCCGGTACGGGCAACCCGTACCGGCCCTCCGGAAGACCGTCAGCCGAACAGCGCGGGCAGCGCCGCCGAGTGCGTCTCCCGCAGCTCCTCGACCGGCACCTCGAACACGCCCTCGACCACCAGCGAGGCGCCTCCGGTCGTGCCGAGCCCGTAGCAGGGCACCTCGTGCCGCCCGCACAGCGACGCGAACTCCTCGTAGGCCTCCGGCCGCACCGCGACCAGCGCCCGCGCGGCCGACTCGCTGAACAGGTCGGTGAAGGCGTCCCCGCTCAGCGCCACCGAGGCCCCGACGCCCCGCGCCAGGCACGACTCCGCGAGCGCGACGGCCAGCCCGCCGTCAGACAGGTCGTGCGAGCCCTCCAGCAGCCCCCGCCTGGCGGCCTCGACCAGCACGGTCGCCAGCGCTTGCTCGGCCTGCAGGTCGGCCCGGGGCGGCAGCCCGCCCAGGTGGCGGTGCGCGACGTGCGCCCACTCCGAGCCGCCGAACTCCTCGTGCGTGTCGCCGAGCAGCACGACCTTCAGCCCCTCGGCGGTGAACCCGGACGGCACCCGCCTGGCCACGTCCTCGATGACGCCCAGCACGCCCACGACCGGCGTGGGGTGGATGGCCGTCGAGCCCGTCTGGTTGTAGAAGGAGACGTTTCCGCCGGTCACCGGCACGCCCAGGGTGCGGCACGCGTCGGCCAGGCCGCGCACGGCCTCGGCGAACTGCCACATGACCTCGGGGTCCTCGGGCGAGCCGAAGTTGAGGCAGTTGGTCACGGCCAGCGGCTTGGCGCCGGTCACGGCCACGTTCCGGTACGCCTCGGCCAGCGCCAGCTGCGCCCCCGCGTACGGGTCGAGCTTGGCGTAGCGGCCGTTGCCGTCGGTGGACAGCGCGATGCCCCGGGTCGTCGGCTCCGCGCCGGCGATGACCTCCGAGATCCGCAGCATGCCCGCGTCCGCCGGCTGGGCCAGCACGGTGTTGGAGCGGACGTAGCGGTCGTACTGGGAGGTCACCCACTCCTTGGAGGCCAGGTTGGGCGAGCCGAGGAGCTGGAACAGCGTGGCCCGCAGGTCCGCGGGCCGCTCCAGCCGGTCGGGCGTGTCGGCGTTGAGCGCGGCCTGCCCGGACGGCTCGTGGTACGGGCGCTCGTAGACGGGCCCGTCGTCGGCCGCCGTGCCCGGCGGGATGTCCACGATGACCTCGCCGTCCCAGGTCATCACCAGGCGGCCGGTGTCGGTGACCTCGCCGATGACGGTGGCGGGGACGTCCCACCTGTCGCAGATCGCCATGAACGCCGCGATGTCGTCGGGCCGGACCACGGCCATCATCCGCTCCTGCGACTCGCTCATGAGGATCTCCTCGGGCCTGAGCGAGGGGTCGCGGAGCGGGACGAGGTTGAGGTCGACGTGCATGCCACCGGTGCCCTTGGCGGCCAGCTCGGTCGTCGCGCACGACACCCCGGCCGCGCCGAGGTCCTGGATGCCGACGACCACGTCGGCCGCGTACAGCTCCAGGCAGCACTCGATGAGCAGCTTCTCCATGAACGGGTCGCCCACCTGCACGGCGGGCCGCTTGGCGTGCGACTCGTCCTCGAAGGTCGCCGACGCCAGCACGGAGGCGCCGCCGATGCCGTCGGGGCCGGTGGACGCGCCGAACAGCACGACCTTGTTGCCCGGGCCGGGCGCGGTGGCCAGCTTGATCTGGTCCTTGCGGAGCAGGCCCACGCACAGGGCGTTGACCAGCGGGTTGCCGATGTAGCAGGGGTCGAAGGCGACCTCGCCGCCGATGTTGGGCAGGCCCAGGCAGTTTCCGTAGTGGCTGATGCCCTCGACCACGCCGGGCAGGACCCGGCGGGTGTCCACGGCGTCCGCGCCGCCGAAGCGCAGCGCGTCCATCACCGCGATCGGGCGCGCGCCCATCGACATGATGTCGCGGACGATCCCGCCGACGCCGGTGGCCGCGCCCTGGTGCGGCTCGACGTAGGACGGGTGGTTGTGCGACTCGATCTTGAACGTGGCCGCCCAGCCGTCGCCGATGTCCACCACGCCCGCGTTCTCACCCATGCCCACGAGCAGCGCGTCAGACTTGGGCGCCTTGGTGGCGAACTGCTTGAGATGCACCTTGGACGACTTGTACGAGCAGTGCTCGGACCACATGACGCTGTAGATGGCCAGCTCGGAGCCGGTGGGACGGCGACCCAGGATCTCCTTGACCCGGTCGTACTCGTCCTGCTTCATCCCCAGCTCGGCGAAGGGCATCGGCTCTTCGGGCGTCTCTCCGGCCCGCTTCACATTATCGGTCATGCGTTCACCAGCTTCTTGAGGACGGAGGTGAAGAACCCGAGGCCGTCGGTGCTGGGCGCGCCGACCAGGTCCTCGACCGCGTGCTCGGGGTGCGGCATGAGGCCGACCACGTTGCCCGCCTCGTTACGGATGCCCGCGATGTCGTTGAGCGAGCCGTTGGGGTTGCCGCCGACGTAGCGCACGACCACGTGGCCGCCCGACTCCAGCGCGGCCAGGGTGTCCTCGGAGGCCACGTAGCGGCCCTCGCCGTGCTTGACGGGCAGCACGATCTCCTGGCCGGGCTCGAAGGAGCTGGTCCAGGGGGTGGCCGTCTGCTCGATCCGGACCCGCTGGTCACGGCAGACATAGTGGAGCGAGGCGTTGCGGGTCAGCGCACCGGGTAGCAGGTGGGCCTCGCAGAGGATCTGGAACCCGTTGCAGGTGCCGATCACGGGCAGCCCCGCCCTGGCGGCCGGGATGAGCTCGTCCATCAGCGGCGCGAACCGGGAGATGGCGCCGCAGCGCAGGTAGTCGCCGTAGGAGAAGCCGCCGGGCAGAAAGACGGCGTCGACCCCCTTCAGGTCGTGGTCGGCGTGCCACAGCGGCACCGCCTCCGCGCCCACGAGGCGTACGGCCCTGGCGGCGTCCTGGTCGTCGAGAGTTCCTGGAAACGTGACTACGCCCACACGGGCAGCGCTCATGACAGTCGTCCCCTCCGAGGAATGCGCGCGCACGCGCCACCGTCTCTTCGGGTGGACGGTGGTCTGCGGCGGTGTCTTCAGATTATCGGGTGCTGCCGGGTGGTCCACATCGGCTCGTGCGTCGGGCGAAGGCGCAGGTCAGACAGCTGCCAGCTCACGGGGACGGGCATCCGCCGCGTCGTCCCAGGCGAGGTGCTTGCGCAGGTGGACCGTGGTGCCGCGGCCGGGCGTGATGCCGAAGGAGATCTCGTCCACCACGGAGCGCATGATCAGCAGACCACGGCCGTTCTCCGTGTCGGGTGGAGGGAAGTGCGGCGGCATCGTCGGCAGCCCGTCGCCGTTGTCCGCGACGCGCACGTCGCAGCGGCCATAGCCGATCGCCGCGCTCACTTCGTAGCGGTTGGCGGGCCCCCCGTGCCGCACCGCGTTGGAGCACGCCTCGGAGACGGCGAGGAGCATGTCGGCGATGCACGTCTCACTCACGTTGAGTGAACGCATGGCATCGCCCAGCACTCGCCTGACCATCGGTATGCCGATCGCATCCCGAGGCAGTGCCAACGAGAACTCAATATCCACCGGACTCCTCCGGGCGCCAGAACGTCACCTGGAGTAGGTTTCCCTGTGAAAACGGGGCTAACCGCAAAATCACGTTGTTGTTATTTAGTGTTGGCACGCCCGTGGCATTGTGCCTCTCCCGAACCCCGCTTTAACCGGCCAGGGGGGAATCCGGGCGGCAAATCTCCCCTAATCCTCAACCCGGACGCTGTAGTCCTCGATCACCGTGTTGGCGAGCAGGGTCTCGGCCATCTTGCGAACCTCCTCGAGCGCCGCCTCGTCGGCCGGGCCGTCGAGCTCGACCTCGAAGCGCTTGCCCTGACGTACGGCCGAGACGCCGGAGAAGCCGAGCCTGGGCAGCGCCCTGGCGATCGCCTGGCCCTGCGGGTCGAGGATCTCGGGCTTCAACATGACGTCCACGATGACGCGGGCCACTGCGTTCCTCCTGGATGCGGTGGGTGACTGGGAAGCACAGCCTACCGGCGCGTGTGGCTGTCGACACAACGGGAACGGGGAGGGCATGGGGCTTGCGCGCAGGGCTGTGACGTCTGCCACGATGTCCCCAAACGCGTACGAACCACCACCAGATGGTTCATCGCTTGGAAGGCCGGCCCGAGATGGCAACCCCATCGAGGATCTGCCCTGACGACCGCACAGGAGTGGCTCATGACCGAGCTTGTCGAGGTCATCGATAGACACAGCACATGTGTCACGAGGCCGACAAAGGAGGCCTCGTGACAGCCGACGCCTCTCGTGGTGCCTCTGACGCACCTCCGGAGCTCGTCCAGTTGCTCACCCCCGAGGGTGAGCGGGTAGAGCACCCCGACTACGACATCGACCTGACCGATGAGGAGGTCCGGTCGCTCTACCGCGACCTGGTCCTCGTACGGCGCATCGACCTGGAGGCCGTGGCGCTGCAACGCCAGGGCGAGCTGGGCATCTGGGCCTCGCTGCTGGGCCAGGAGGCGGCCCAGATCGGCTCGGGCCGCGCATTGACCGACTCCGACATGGCCTTCCCCACCTACCGCGAACACGGCGTGGCGTGGTGCCGCGACGTCGACCCGGTGAAGCTGCTCGGCCTGTTCAGAGGCGTGAACCACGGCGGCTGGGACCCCAAGGAGCACAACTTCCACCTGTACACGATCGTGATCGGCAGCCAGACCCTCCACGCGGTCGGCTACGCGATGGGCATCCAGCGCGACGACGCGAGCGCCGCCACGATCGTCTACTTCGGCGACGGCGCCACCTCGCAGGGCGACGTGAACGAGTCGTTCATCTGGGCCAGTGTGTTCAACGCGCCGATCGTGTTCTTCTGCCAGAACAACCAGTGGGCCATCTCCGAGCCCCTGGAGAAGCAGACCCGTATCCCCCTCTACCGGCGCGCCTCCGGCTTCGGCTTCCCGGGGATCAGGGTGGACGGCAACGACGTGTTCGCCTGCCTGGCCGTGACCAGGAAGGCACTGGAGGCCGCCCGCACCGGTCAGGGGCCGACGCTCATCGAGGCGTTCACGTACCGGATGGGCGCCCACACCACCACCGACGACCCGACGCGCTACCGCGTGGCCAGCGAGCTGGAGGCGTGGAAGCTCAAGGACCCGATCGAGCGGGTCAGGTCGTACCTCTTCAAGAACGAGCACGCCGACCCGTCGTTCTTCGACTCCGTCGACGCCGAGGCCGACCAGCTCGGGGCCGACCTGCGCAGGCGCTGCCTGGCCATGCCCGACCCCCAGCCGCTCGACATCTTCGACCACGTCTACCGTGAGCCCCACGCCCTGATGGACCAGGAGCGCGCCCAGTACGCCGCGTATTTGGAGGGGTTCGCCAAATGACGGTGATGAGCCTTTCCAAGGCGCTCAACGAGGGCATGCGCAAGGCCATGGAGGACGACTCCAAGGTCCTCATCATGGGCGAGGACGTCGGCAAGCTGGGTGGCGTCTTCAGGGTCACCGACGGCCTGCAAAAGGACTTCGGTGAGGACCGCGTCATCGACACGCCGCTGGCCGAGTCGGGCATCATCGGCACCGCCATCGGGCTGGCGCTGCGCGGCTACCGGCCGGTGTGCGAGATCCAGTTCGACGGGTTCGTCTTCCCGGCCGCCGACCAGATCATCACGCAGCTCGCCAAGATGCCGATGCGCTCGCTGGGCGCGATCAAGCTCCCGGTCGTCGTACGCATACCGTGCGGCGGCGGCATCGGCGCGGTCGAGCACCACAGCGAGTCGCCCGAGGCGTACTTCACCCACACGGCCGGGCTGCGCGTCGTCTCCTGCTCCAACCCGGCCGACGCGTACACCATGATCCAGCAGGCCATCCGCAGCGACGACCCGGTGATCTTCTTCGAGCCCAAGCGGCGCTACTGGGAGAAGGCCGACATCGACACCGGCTCCACCGACTGGTGGCCGCCGCTGCACGCGGCCCGGGTCGTGCGGCCCGGGTCCGACGTCACGCTGCTGGCCTACGGCCCCATGGTCAAGACGTGCCTGGAGGCCGCCACGGCCGCCGAGGAGGACGGCCGTTCGCTGGAGGTGATCGACCTGCGCTCGCTCAACCCGCTGGACGAGCCGGCCGTGATGGACTCCGCGCGCCGTACCGGGCGGGTGGTGGTCGTCCACGAGGCCCCCGTCAACAGCGGGTTCGGGGCCGAGCTGGCGGCCAGGATCACGGAGCAGTGCTTCTACCACCTGGAGTCGCCGGTGCTCAGGGTCGGCGGCTTCTCCACCCCCTACCCGCCGTCGAAGCTGGAGGAGCACTACCTGCCCGACCTGGACCGGGTGCTCGACGCCGTCGACCGGGCCTTCGGGTACTGAGGGGGGTGGGGTTCTCATGCGACGCGAGTTCAAGCTCCCTGACGTCGGCGAAGGGCTGACGGAGGCCGAGGTCGTCCGCTGGCACGTCGAGGCGGGTGACGCGGTCAAGGTCAACCAGATCGTCGTCGAGATCGAGACGGCCAAGTCGATCGTCGAGCTCCCGATCCCCTGGGACGGGGTGGTCGCGGAGCTGCTGGCCGAGGCGGGCCAGACGGTCGACGTCGGCGCCCCCATCATCGCCGTCGACACCTCCGAGGTCTCGGAGGAGACCAAGGCCCTGGCCGAGGACCTGGTGCCCACGCCTCCGGCGGAGGGTGCCGTCGAGCCCGGTGCCCACGGCAGCCCGGCTCCCAAGGAGGAGCGCCAGGCGGTCCTGGTCGGCTACGGCGTCAAGACCGGCGCCACCAAGCGCCGCCCCCGCAAGCCCCAGGCTCCCGGGATCCCGGCGAGCCCGGTGGCCAACCCCTCCCGCGTGGAGGTGGACGGCGGCTCCGCCCCTGCCCCTGCTCCTGCCCCTGTCGTGCCGCCCGCCGGCCGGGTCGGCGTCCTCGCCAAGCCACCCGTACGGAAGCTGGCCAAGGACCTCGGCGTCGACCTGGCCACCCTCACCGGTACCGGCCCCGAGGGCTCGATCACCCGCGAGGACGTCCACGCCGCGGCGGAGGCCGGGGCGGTCCCGGTCCCCGAGGTGGCGGCACCCGAGCGGCAGGAGGAGCGCATCCCCGTCAAGGGCGTGCGCAAGATGACCGCCCAGGCCATGGTCACCAGCGCCTTCACCGCTCCGCACGTCACCGAGTTCCTCCAGCTCGATGTGACGAACACCATGGAGACGGTGCAGCGCCTGCGCACCTTCCGGGACTTCGCGGACGTCAAGGTGTCGCCGCTGCTGCTGGTGGCCAAGGCGGTCCTCACCGCCGTCAAACGCCACCCGATGATCAACTCGTCGTGGGACGAGGCGGCGCAGGAGATCGTGGTCAAGCGCTACGTGAACCTGGGGATAGCCGCCGCCACCCCGCGCGGGCTGGTGGTGCCCAACGTCAAGGACGCCCACGCCCTGTCGCTCCCCGAGCTGGCCGGGCGGCTGGCCGAGCTCACGGAGACCGCCAGGGCGGGCCGCACCCAGCCGGCCGAGATGGCCGGGGGCACCTTCACCATCACCAACGTCGGCGTCTTCGGCGTCGACGCCGGCACCCCCATCCTGAACCCCGGCGAGGCCGCCATCCTCGCCGTCGGCCAGATCAGGGACATGCCGTGGGTGGTGGAGGGCGAGCTGGCGGTGCGCAAGGTCACCACCCTGGCCCTCTCGTTCGACCACCGCATCGTCGACGGCGAGCTGGGCTCGATGTTCCTGCGCGACGTCGGCGACATGCTGGAGGACCCGCTGCACATGCTGGCCTGGAGCTAGCCGCGGAAGACTACGGCGACCGCCGGGAGGACCCCTCTCCCGGCGATCGCCGTAGGCCGGGACACCCGCACCCATCCCGTACAGAGTCTCGCCGCCGCGATCTGATACACCTGATCGCATGATTCGCCACATCGTGCTGTTCACCTGGACCGAAGCCGCGACCGACGAGCAGAAGGAGACGGTGACCGCCGAGCTGGGCAAGCTGCCCGGCATCATCCCGCAGCTCCGCTCGTACACCGTGGGCGCGGACGCGGGCATCAACCAGGGCAACCACGACTACGCGGTGGTGGCCGACTTCGACGACGTCGACGACTACCTGGTCTACCGCGACCACCCGCAGCACCAGGCGGTGATCGCGGAGCACATCAGGCCGATCCTGGCCTCCCGGGCCGCGGTGCAGCTCAGCCTCTAGATCTCCGGCGGGTTGTTCTCGCGGTGCATCAGCCTGTCCTCGGAAGTGCGGCCCCTCCTGGGGGCCAGCACGATGCTCAGCACCACTCCCACGCCACCGACGATCATGAAGATGAGCCCGACGACGTCCATGTGGACGCTCTTGCCGAACACGTCGGGCTCGATCGCGAATCTCAGGATGGCGCCAAGCGTGAGGAAGAAGATACTTACCCCGACACCCATGACGACCTCCAGGCAAACGGCGAGTACAGCCACGGTCATACCCGGGTACAGAAGATCACACCCGTAACATCTCAGGCGAGACAGGACAGCGGCTTGCCCCCGTTGTAAGTGATCATGTCGAACACGGCGGTGACCAGGTCGATCGGCGCTCCCAGCGGCCGGCCGTCGAGCTCGGCGTAGGCGCGGTGCAGGTTGCCCACGATGCGCTCGGAGTCCAGCAGCCCGCCCCACTCGCCCAGGTCGGCCTCCCTGGCCGCCTCCAGCGGCGACAGCCCCGCCGCCCGGCCCCGGGCCGCGGTCTCCTGGACGAACCGCAGGTAACTCTCGACCCGGTCATATGCCTCCGGCCCGCACACCCCGCCGTGCCCCGGCACGATGGTCTCCGCCCCCAAAGCCCTGAGCTGGTCGAGCGCGTCCAGCGCCCCGGCCACCGAGCCCATGAGGACGAACGGCGTGCCGCCGTTGAAGACGAGGTCGCCAGAGAACAGCAGCCGCCGCTCGGGAATCCACACGTACGAGTCGTTCGTCGTGTGCGCGGCGTGGCCCACGTGCCGCACCTCGCACCGCAGGTCGTCGGAGTGCAGGGTGATCCGGTCGGTGAAGGTGAGGAAGGGCGGCGCCACCTCCATCTCACCCCACTCCACCTCGGGCGACCACGCGGCGCGGTAGGTGGGGACGCCCTCGGCCAGGATCTGCTCCCGCACGCCCTCGTGCCCGACGATCGTGGCCTCGGGGAAGAGCCAGTTGCCGAACGTGTGGTCGCCGTGGTGGTGGGTGTTGATCAGCGTGGTGATCGGCCGGTCGGTGACCTTGCCGATGGCCTCCCGGAACGCCCGCGTACGGCGCTCGGTCGAGCAGGCGTCGACGCAGATCACGCCGCGCCGGCCGGCCAGGAAGCCGGTGTTGTTGATCCACCAGCTCCCGTCGGGCTGGATGTAGGCGAAAACGCCCTCGGACACCTCTTCGACCCGGGGCGGGGGAAGGGGATGATCGTGAGAAGTCGAGCTCATGCCGCGACCGTACTCCCTCGAAGCACTCCCAGCCCCCCGCCTCTGCGGGTTAGAAGGCCTCCTCGGGAAGCTCCATGAGCTCCTGCCCCGTGGACTCCAGCACCCGCCGCTCCGCCGCCAGCCGCGGCAGGACCGTCTTGGCGAAGAACGAGGCCGCGGCCACCTTGCCGAGGTAGAACGGGTCCTCGCCGTCGGCCAGCTTGACCAGGGCCACCTCGGCCTGCCGCAGCAGCAGCCAGCCGATCACCAGGTCGCCCAGCGCCAGCAGGAGACGGGTGGTGTTCAGCCCCACCTTGTACACCTCGGCCGGCGCCTCCAGCGAGCTCAGCGCCCAGCCCGCCATCGTGTCGCCCATGGCCTTGACCTCGCCGGCGGCCTCCGCGAGGAGCTTGCGCTCCTCCTTGAGCCGGCCGTTGCCCGCCTCCGAGCCGGCGAACTCGCCGATCTCGGCCAGCAGCGACCCGACCGCCGCGCCCTGGTTGCGCAGGATCTTCCGGAAGAACAGGTCCAGGCCCTGGATCGCGGTCGTGCCCTCGTACAGGGAGTCGATCTTGGCGTCCCTGATGTACTGCTCGATCGGGTAGTCCTGCAGGTAGCCGGAGCCTCCGAGGGTCTGCAGCGAGCGGGAGAGCAGCTCGTACGACCGCTCGGAGCCGACGCCCTTGACGAGGGGCAGCAGCAGGTCGTTCATCTCGACGGCGTGCCGGTCGTCGGGGTCGACCAGGAGGGCGTCCTGGAACGTGGCCGTGTAGAGCACCAGGGCCCGCATGCCCTCGGCGTACGACTTCTGCAGCATGAGCTCGCGCCGCACGTCCGGGTGGTGGGTGACGGTCACCCGCGGGGCGGCCTTGTCGGCCATCCGGGTCAGGTCCGCGCCCTGCGCGCGCGACTTGGCGTACTCCAGCGCGTTCAGGTAGCCGGTGGAGAGCGTGGCGATGGCCTTGGTGCCGACCATCATGCGGGCGTGCTCGATGACCATGAACATCTGCCTGATGCCCTCGTGCACGTCGCCCACCAGCCAGCCGACGGCCGGGTGCTTGTCGCCGAACGTCAGCTCGCACGTCGTGGAGACCTTCAGCCCCATCTTCTTCTCGACGTTGGTGACGTAGACGCCGTTGCGCTCGCCCAGCTCGCCGGTCTCGAGATTCACGTGGAACTTCGGCACCAGGAACATCGACAGCCCCTTGGTGCCCGGACCGTGGCCCTCGGGGCGGGCCAGCACGAGGTGGAAGATGTTCTCGGACATGTCGTGCTCGGCGCTGGTGATGAAGCGCTTGACGCCCTCGATGTGCCAGCTGCCGTCCTCCTGGCGCACCGCCTTGGTCCGCCCGGCGCCCACGTCGGAGCCGGCGTCCGGCTCGGTGAGCACCATCGTGGCGCCCCACTCGCGCTCGATGGCCAGCTCGGCGAAGCGCTTCTGCTCCGGCGTGCCGACCTTCCACAGCGTGTAGGCGAAGTTGGGGCCCGCGGCGTACATGTACAGCGCCGGGTTCGAGCCCAGCACCAGCTCGGCCGTGGCCCAGGCCAGGCTCCTCGGGATGCCGGGGCCGCCCAGCTCGGGGGGCAGGTCGAGGTTGGCCCAGCCGCCGTCGACCAGCGCCTTGTAGGACTTCTTGAAGCCCTCGGGCACCTTCACGGAGCTGGTCGCCGCGTCGAACACGGGCGGGTTCCTGTCGCCCTCCTCGAAGGAGTCGGCCAGGACGCCGGTGGCCAGCCTGTTGACCTCGTCAAGGAGGCCCCGGGCGACCTCCTCGTCCACGTCCGCAAAGGGCCCTGTGCCGAGGATCTCGCGTCGCCCGAACACCTCGAAAAGGTTGAATTCCAGGTCTCGCACGTTGCTCTTGTAGTGGCCCATGGGGTCGATCTCCTTGAACCGAGGGGTATTCGTACTGGCGAGTAACCTTACTCTGCAATGCTACCCGCGGGTAACCCGAGGTATGCATGGCATGCTCGTCTCCATGGACGCCGAACAACTCGCCGCGAGATGGCGAGAGCGCCTGGAATCCTGGGCCATTCCCGACGAGATCATGGCCAAGGCTTCTGCCGACCCCTGGAGTCACTCGCCCGAGCGGTTCGGCACCCGTACCGACAGGGCGCTGGCCGAGCCCGACGACGGTCCCACCATGACCCGGCTCTCGGAGGCGCTGCCCGACAAGGGCACGCTGCTCGACGTGGGCTCGGGCCCCGGTGCCTCTTCCCTGCCGCTGCACGAGCGCATCGGCCACCTCTACGCGGTGGACACCTCGGCGTCGATGCTGGAGGGGCTGACCGCCCGGGCGGAGAAGCTCGGCGTGCCGGTCACGGCCATCGAGGGGCGCTGGCCCGACGTGGCCGGCCGGGTGCCCGTGGTGGACGTCACCGTCGCCGCCCACGTGGTCTACAACGTCCTCGACCTGGCCGAGTTCCTGCGGGCCCTCGACGAGCGAACGCAGGGGCGGGTGGTGCTGGAGCTCACGCACCGCCATCCCATGAGCTGGATGACGCCGCTGTGGCAGCACTTCCACGGGGTCGACCGGCCGGTCCGGCCGATCGCCGAGGACTGCGTGGCGCTGGCGGCGGCGCTCGGCTACGTGGTGCAGGTGGAGGAACGGGAAGCGCCCCTGGAACGATTCACCTCGCTGGAGGACCTGGCGGTCAGCGCGTGCCGCAGGGTATGCCTTGACCCGTCCAGGGCGGAGGAGGTGGCAGCCACGGTGCTGGAGCTCGGCATGTGGCCGTTGCCGCGCGACCGATGGGTCACTGTCTGGTGGGAATGATCCCGTCGAGCCCCGCGTTCTTGCCGATGAGCTGACAGCTCCCGGACGAGACGCGCCGTACCCGGAACGCCAAGACGACGCACGCACTGCAGTCTCGTCTCAAGGGAGTTCTGATCATGGCGTGGATCGTCCTCGTGCTGGCCGGCGTCTTCGAAGTCGCGATGGCCCTTTCGCTCAAGCTCAGCAACGGGTTCGGCAGTCTCTGGTGGACCCTGTCGTTCCTCGTCACGGCCGTGCTGAGCTTCGGCCTGCTCTCGTACGCGCTCAAGACCCTCGAAGTCGGCACCGCGTACGCCGTCTGGACCGGCGTCGGCGCGGCGGGCACCGCGGTGCTGGGCATGATCGCCATGGGGGACGAGGTCTCGCTGCCCCGCCTCATCTCGATCGCGCTGATCCTGGCGGGGGTCATCGGCCTGCGCGTGCTCGCCTGACCTTGACGTTTCGGCCCGTCGCCGGTTGGGTGGCGGGGTGATCGAAATTCATGCCGTCACCGTCGACGCCGCCGACCCGTACGAGATCGCCAGCTGGTGGAGCAAGGTCACCGGGCTGCCGCTCGGCGAGGGCGACAAGCCGGGCGACGACGAGGTCCTGCTGCGTACCAAGCAGGACCCGTTCCTGCTGTTCATCCGCGTGCCCGAGGGCAAGACCGTCAAGAACCGGGTCCACTTCGACGTCAACGGCACCGAGGGCAGGACCCGCGACCAGGAGGTCGAGTGGCTGATCGGGCTGGGCGCGACCGTCCATGACGACCTGCGGCAGCCCGACGGCAGCGGCTGGGTGACGATGCTCGACCCGGAGGGCAACGAGTTCTGCGTGTGCCGGAGCCAGGCGGAGCGGGAGGCGCAGGGCTGACCTCACCGGGCGGAACCGGCGCGGCCCCGCATGGTGAGGGTCAGGACGCCGGCGATCAGATAGACCAGGGCGCCGTGCCACAGGGCGTGCACGCCGGAGCCGAACACCCCTTCGCCGTCGAGCACGAGCTGCACCGGATAGTCCAGCACGGCCGTGATGCCCGCGGGCAGCAGCGCGAACTTCCACGGGTGCTTCAGCGACCACAGGCGGGCCTGGCGGGTCACCCGGTCGCCCTCGTGCGGCTTGGAGACCGCGCCGATCGCGGCGATCAGGGCGAACAGGCTGACGCCCAGGCCCAGCGCCCACACCAGGTCGCCGCCGCCCGTGAGCACGCCCAGGCCGAAGCTGGTCGCGGCGACGGCGCCGCCGCCGATGGCGGCGGCCTTCCAGGGGGCGCCGCGGAGCGCGGCGCCCGACAGCGAGACTTCATCCCGTCGGCTGATTTCGTTCATGTCACTCATGGTGCCTTTTCGGCCCCCCTGGGGGCATCGGGGACGGACCCTGAGCCATCCCTGACATCATTCGGACATGCAGCAAAGTGAGAAAGCGCTCTTCCGCACGGCCCGCAAGGAGGATGTGCCGGCCATCGTGGCGATGCTGGCCGACGACCATCTCGGCGCCACGCGCGAGGGCGACCCCGGCGACGAGCGCTACCTGGCGGCGTTCGAGCGGGTCGACGCCAACCCGTACGACGAGTTGATCGTGGCCGAGCAGGACGGCGAGGTGGTGGGCACGATGCAGCTCACGTACCTGGCGGGATTGTCGCGGCTGGGCGCCGAGCGGTGCCAGATCGAGGCCGTCAGGGTCGCCACCGGCGCCCGCGGCCAGGGCCTCGGGGGCCGGATGATCGAGTGGGCGGTCGACCGGGCCCGGGAGCGCGGCTGCGCCATCGTGCAGCTCACCTCCGACAAGTCACGTACGGACGCGCACCGCTTCTACGACAACCTCGGCTTCACGGCCTCCCACGAGGGCTACAAGCTCTCGCTGAGCTGAGCCAGCATCCAGCGGCACCAGTCGGCCCGGTGCCGCTCGTAGCTCAGCCCGCAGCGCAGCGTGGCGTAGTTGCCGAACCGGGGATCGCCGAAGGCGGGCGGCCCGTCGAATGACGCCTCCTGCCGCTCGTACTCGGCCAGCCGCTCCTCGTGCGCGGCGAGCTGGTCGGCGAACATCCGCCTGACCAGCTCCGGCTCGGCCAGCCACGACGCGTACGTCTTCAGCACCAGCTCGTCGCGCTCCGGCCGCTCGCGGGGCGGCTCGGTGACCCATTCCCGCAGCGCCGCCCCGCCCTCGGCGGTCAGGTGGTAGACCTTCCTGCCCTGCGGCCCCGGCCCGTGCTCGGCCTCGAACCCGACCAGCCCCCCGGCCCGCAGCTTCTGCAGCTCGGCGTGGATCTGGCTGTGCCCGGCCGTCCAGAAGTAGCCGACGGGCCGCCGCATGGCTGCGGCGAGGTCGTACCCCGTGCGCTCGCCGCGCGCCAGCACGGCGAGGATCGCGAATCCCAGCGTTGAGGTCATGGTTCGCCCAAGGATATGGTGCTCCTGCGACTATGTCAGTTCTGACATAGTCGAGAGGAAAGGGCGGCCATGCGCGCGTTGGTAGGTGTGGTGGGGCTCATGGTGGGAGTGCTGACGGCCTGCGGGGGCGCGGCCAGCACCGGTGCCGCGGCGCCCGGCCACTCTCGGGGGGAAACGAGCATGGCTCCCGCGGCGACGAGTCAGGCCCCGGTTCCCGAGGCGACGACGTCGGCCCCGCTTCCGACGGGGCCGAACGTCTCCGGGTGCTTCACCGAGGCGGACGGCAAGATCTTCAAGCACGACGGTGATCTCCCCGGCGTGATCACCGGTGACGGCCCGGTCGGCGTGGTCATCACCTACGAGCGCCGGGGCAACGTGTGCACGTGGCGGCCGCTGTCGGACCGCCTCGTGGCCGTCGGCTACCGCGTCCTGCTGTACGCCAGGAGGTCCACCACGCTCCCCGAGGACGCCGCCGTCGCGATGGGCAAGCGCCTGGCCAAGGAGTCGGGCGTCAAGCGGATCTTCCTGGTCGGCGGCTCGATCGGCGCCACCACCGCCGTCCCCGCGGCACTGAGGCTCGGCCCGAAGGCGGCCGGCGTGGTGGCCGTCTCAGGCGAGATCAGCGCGGAGAACGCGGCCAGGCTGACCGTCCCGCTCCTCCAGATCGGCTCCGAGAACGACGGGTACGGCGGCGCCGACGACCTGGCCGAGGCGCACGCCGCCGCCACCAAGGCCCCCGACAACCAGACCATGGTCATCCCGGGGGAGAGCCTGCACGCCTCGGCCCTGTTCGGCAGCCCTCACGGCAAGGACGTGCTCGACCGGATCGTGGCGTTCATGGACCGGCACAAGGGCTGATCTCGACCAGGTTGTCGTGGAAGCCCGGCCCCCTGCCCATGTCCCCGTCCCGCTCGGCCACGACCGCGTTCGGGTTGGCGCCGCCGGGGGTCAGCTTCGGCCAGCGCCCCTTCGGCGAGGCCACCACCCCGGCCGCGACGCGGTCGCTGATCTCCACGTCCGCCAGGAACTCGCCGCCGTCGTTGTGCACGCGTACCCGCTGACCGGCCACCAGCCCCCGTGCGGCCGCGTCGGCCGGGTTGACCAGCACCACCGGGTCCTTGGCGCGGCGGCGCAGCTCCGGGTTGTTGCCGAAGGTCGTGTTGAGGAACGTGTGCGACGCGGGCGTGACCAGCGCCAGCGGGTACGGCGAGCCGCCCCTCGCGCCGGCCGTGTGGGACGGCGTGTACGCCTTGCCCGCCGGGGGGAAGCGCATCCTGCCCGACCGCGTCGGGAAGCCCTCGGCGAACGGCGCGAAGGGCTCGGGATAGTTCATCCGCACCCAGCCCTCCTTGCGCAGCCGGTCCAGCGTGATGCCCTCCAGCGACGGGTGCCCGCTCGACAGCAGCTGCTCGGCCAGTTCCAGGTCCGAGTCGAACAGCGACGGCTCGGTCATCCCCATGTGCGCCGCCAGCCGCCGGAACGTCTCGGTCGTGGACAGGCACTCGCCGGGCGGGGGCGCGGCGGGCTCGTTCCAGAGCAGGTAGAGGTGCCCGTATCCGGCGTGCAGGTCCTGGTGCTCGGTCTGCATGGTCGCGGGGAGCACGATGTCGGCGTAGTCCACGGTGTCGGTCGGGAACTGCTCCATGACCACCGTGAACAGGTCCTCGCGGGCGAGCTGCCGCCTGATCGCGTTCGCGTCGGGGCTGGAGCCCGCCGGGTTGGCCGCGTACACCCACAGGCATTTCACGTCGTCGAGCTGGGACCCCAGCTTGGTCATGACGAGAGTGCGGACGGGCCTGGCCAGCAGGTCGTCGCGGTAGTCGATGTCGAAGTGCACGTGGCCGCTGGTGGAGTACGCGATGCCGCCGCCGGGATGGCGCCAGTCGCCGGTGACGCCGGGGATCGAGGCGATCGTGCGCAGCGCGGTGCCGCCGCCCTGGTGCCGCTGGAGGCCCTGCGTGGCGCGGATGGCGGTCGGGCGGGTGTGGGCGAGCTTCATCCCCAGGCTGTGGATGGCGGAGGCGGGGATGCCGGTGATTTCAGCCACAGTCTCGACCGGATATTTCAGGATTTCCTGGCGGAAGTCCTCCCAACCCTCGGTGTGCTCGGCCAGGAACTCCTCGTCCTGCGCGTTCTCCGCCAGCACGACGTTCAGCAGCCCGAGCGCGAGCGCCGCGTCCGTGCCCGGCCTGATCGCCAGGTACTCGTCGGCCTGGTCGGCCGTCCTGGTGCGGATCGGGTCGATGGCGACGACGTGCGCGCCGTTCGCCCGCGCGTCCTGGATGAACTTCCACAGGTGGTGGCCGCTGGTCAGCGTGTTCGTGCCCCAGAGCAGGATCAGCTTGGCCAGCGCGAAGTTCTCGGGGTCCATGCCGCCCGGGGTGCCGTTCGTGCGCATCAGGCCGCTGCTGCCGGCCGCCGAGCAGATGTTGAGCCAGTGCTTGGAGGCGCCCAGCATGTTCCAGAACCGCCGGCCGGCCACGCCCTCGCAGCCCTGCAGGTAGCCGAGCGTGCCGGTGCCCAGATACGGCCAGATGGCCTCCCCACCGTGCTCCTCCACGATGCCGCGCAGCCGCCGCGAGATCTCGTCGAGCGCCTCGTCCCACGTGATGCGCTCGAACTGGCCGGAGCCCTTGGGGCCGGTGCGGCGCATGGGGTAGAGGATGCGGTCGTCGGCCTGGGTGTGCTCAAGGTAGCGGTTGACCTTCACGCACAGGGCGCCCCTGGTGTACGGGTGATCGGGGTTGCCCCGGAGCTTGACGGCCCTGCCGTTCTCGACGGTGACCACCCAGGAACAGCCATCCGGGCAGTCCAGCGGACAGGCTCCCAAAACCCTCAATTCACCCGACATGGGACACAGACTACGTCCCGTACCTGGAATGACGGGAGACGCGGAAATGCGTGTAGCCTGCCCGGTGCGACGTGTGCGGGGGACGATTGAGGACACTGGAAACCTAGAGATCGCACGGTCCGGCCGGGAAGGTGCAGAATCGCTGTCGGTGGCCGAAATCAGGGAACGAGATGACACGGAGGACCTCGAGGGGGATCCAGCCGTGGTTGAGTCACGCGCCGAAAGCGACGTCTACGTTGTAGAGCCGCTGCTGCCCCAGCGTCTCCGCCGCCCCTCCGACCTGCTGCGCTTCTTCGCCACGCTCATCGTGCTCGGCGCGGTGATCCTGCTCGCGCTGGTCGCCAAGCAGACGCTCATCGGCCTGGAGGCCGACGTCAAGGAGGGCGCGCAGCTCGTACCGCTGCTCAGCAGGATCGCCGCGTTCCTCGGTGGCGCGGCGGTGCTCATCGTGCCCGCGGCGTTCGCCGTCGAGCGGGTCTTCCACCGCGACGGGCTACGCGTCGCCGAAGGGCTGATCGCCGCGATCATCGGCATGGCCGGGTCGTTCCTGCTCGGGCAGTGGCTGGTCGCCGGCAACGCCGACGACCTGCGCGTGCTGCTGACCGGCGACCGGACGATCGAGCCGCTGAACACGCTGCTCACCTCGGTCGTCGCGTACGCCACCGCCGTCCGCATCTCGCGCCGGCCCACCTGGCGCATGCTGATGTGGACCACGATCGCCCTCTACGTCCTCGCGTTCTTCTCCGGCCGGCAGATCACGATCCCGAGCGCCATCGTCACGGTGCTGGTCGGCATGGTCATCGGCTACGCCACCCTCTACGGCGTCGGCAGCCCCAACACCAGGCCGGCGGGCAGCGCCCTGGTGGCCGCGCTGCGCAAGCTGTCGTTCGCGGTGGTCTCGGCCCGCCGCATCGAGGACGACCACCAGGGCAGCCGCCGCTACGCCATCGGGCTCAAGGACGGCACCAGCCTCGACGTCACCGTGCTCGACCGCGACCGGCAGGTGGCCGGGCTGCCGTACCGGCTGTGGCGGCGCATCCGGCTCAACTCCGAGACCCGGCGCAGAGCCATCAGGTCGCTCCGGGCGGAGCTGGAGCGCGAGGCGCTCATGGCGTACGCGGCCCAGGCGGCCGGCGCCAGCACCCCCAGGCTGCTCGGCACCAGCGAGATCGGCACCGAGGCCGCGATGCTCGCGTACGAGCACATCGAGACGCGCCCCCTCGACGAGGTGCCCGACGAGCAGATCGACGACGAGCTGCTCGCCCAGATCTGGGAGCAGGTGGAGCTGCTGCAGATCCAGCGCCTGGCGCACCGGCGGCTCACCGGCGACAGCATCCACCTCGACCGGGCGGGCCGCGTCGTGCTGACCGACGCGCGCAGCGGCGAGATCGCCGCCGGTGACCTGCTGCTCAGGCTCGACATCGCCCAGCTGCTCACCTACCTGGCGCTGCGCGTCGGCCCGGAGCGCTCCGTTCGGACGGCGGCGGCCGTCATGGGGCCCGACACGCTGGCCGCCGCCATGCCGCTGCTCCAGCGCATCGCGCTGACCAGGGAGACCCGCTCGGCTCTCTCGAAGAACAAAAACCTGCTGGCCGGCATCCGCGAGCACATCGTCGCGCTCAAGCCGCAGGGCAAGGTCGAGGAAGTACGCCTCGAACGCTTCAAACCGCGCACTCTGATCACGATCATCGCCAGCACGCTGGCCGCGTACATCGTGCTCTCCCAGCTCAGCCGGGTCGACATCTACCGGGTGGTCACCACGGCCAACTGGGCCTGGTCCGGGGTGGCGCTGGTCGCGTCGTTCGTCAGCTTCGTGGCCGCGGCCCTGATGCTCCGGGGCTTCGTGCCCGAGCCGCTGCCGCTCTGGCGTACCGTGCTCGTGCAGTTCGCCTCGTCGTTCGTGAAGCTCGTCGCGCCCGCCGCCGTGGGCGGGGTCGCGATCAACACCCGCTACCTGCAGAAGCGCGGCATCCCACCGGCGAGCGCGGTGGCCAGCGTGGGCGCCTCGCAGCTCATCATGCTGGTCTTCCACATCGCGCTGCTGCTGCTGTTCGCCTACATCACCGGGTCCACCACGACCACGTCGTTCACCCCGTCCCGCGGCCTCGTCGTGGTGCTGCTCGCGGTCGCGGTGCTGGTCGTGGTGGTGCTCGGCGTGCCGCCGCTGCGCAGGCTGGTGACCTCCAGGATGCGCAAGCTGTTCACGAACGTGCTGCCCAGGCTGCTCGACGTGCTGCAGTCGCCGCGCAAGATGGTGGAGGCGTGCACGGGCACGCTCATGATCACCCTGGCGTTCGTGCTGTGCCTGGACGCCTGCGTGGCCGCGTTCGGCGGCTCGCTCAGCTTCACCGCCGTCGCGGTCGTCTACCTCACGGCCAACGCCATCGGCTCGGCCGCGCCCACACCGGGCGGTCTGGGCGCGGTCGAACTCGCGCTCGCGGGCGGCCTGACCGTGGCCGGCGTGCCCGCCGAGCTGGCCACCTCGGCCGTGCTGCTGCACCGGCTGCTCACGTTCTGGCTGCCGGTGCTGCCCGGCTGGGCCGCCTTCACCTACCTCCAGCGGCACGAATCCCTGTGATCAGCGGGCCGTGTAGCGCTCGGTGATCTTGTCGATGGTCCCCAGCTCGTCCTCCGTGAAGTCGGGGCCGTCCACGCACGCCACGTTGTCCTCGAGCTGCCGCACGCTGCTCGCCCCGATGAGCACGCTCGTCACGCGCGGGTCCCTGAGCGTCCACGACAGGGCCATCTGAGCCAGCGTCTGCCCGCGGCCCCTGGCGATCTCGTTGAGGCCGCGGGCCAGGTCGAGGTCGATCCGGTCGGCGCTGAGGAACCTGCTCGTCGCCGCCCGCGAGTCCGCCGGCACGCCGTCGAGATAGCGGTCGGTCAGCAGGCCCTGCGCCAGCGGCGAGAACACGATGCAGCCCATGCCCGCCTCCTCCACCGCGTCCAGCAGCCCGTCCTCGATCCACCGGTTGATCATCGAGTAGGACGGCTGGTGGATGAGCAGCGGCGTGCCCAGCTCGCGCATGATCCGCGCGGCCTGGGCGGTCTGCTCGGCCGAGTAGTTGGAGATGCCCGCGTAGAGCGCCTTGCCCGAGCGCACGGCCCGGTCGAGCGCTCCCATGGTCTCCTCCAGCGGCGTCTCCGGGTCGGGACGGTGGCTGTAGAAGATGTCGACGTACTCCAGGCCCATGCGCCGCAACGACTGGTCGAGGCTGGCCAGGACGTACTTGCGCGAGCCCCACTCGCCGTACGGGCCCGGCCACATGTCGTAGCCGGCCTTGGTGGAGATGATCAGCTCGTCCCGGTACGGGATGAAGTCCTCGCGCAGGATGCGGCCGAAGTTCTGCTCCGCCGAGCCGTACGGGACGCCGTAGTTGTTGGCCAGGTCGAAGTGCGTCACCCCGAGGTCGAACGCGCGCCGCAGGATCGCCCGGGAGTTCTCGATCGGACGGGTGTCGCCGAAGTTGTGCCACAGGCCCAGGGAGACCGCGGGCAGCTTCAGCCCGCTGCGACCGCTGCGGTTGTACGGCTGCCGCTCGTAGCGCCCGTCGTCGGCCCGATAGGTCATGAGGTGCCCCTCTCGATGATCCAGGAGAGCGCGAAGGCCTCCTCGCGCCAGGCGTCGTAGCGCCCGCTGCGGCCGCCGTGCCCGGCGCCCATCTCCGTCTTCAGCAGGAACGGCCCGCCGTTCGCCGTCGCCCGCAGCCGGGCGATCCACTTCGCGGGCTCGTGGTAGAGGACGCGGGTGTCGTTGAGGCTGGTGATGGCCAGGATCGGCGGGTACGACCGGCCATCCACGTTCTCGTACGGCGTGTAGCTCTTCATGTAGGCGTAGACGTCGGGGTTGTGCAGGGGGTCACCCCACTCGTCCCATTCGATCACGGTGAGCGGCAGCGACGGGTCCAGGATGGTGTTCAGCGCGTCCACGAACGGCACCTCGGCCACCACGCCCGCGAACTCCTCCGGCGCCAGGTTGGCGACCGCGCCCATCAGCAGGCCGCCGGCCGAACCGCCCCTGGCGATGATCCGCTCGCTCCAGCCGCTCGCCTTCAGGTGCCCGGCCGCGGCCACGAAGTCGGTGAACGTGTTGCGCTTCCTGGTGAGCTTGCCGTCCTCGTACCAGCGGCGGCCCATCTCACCGCCGCCCCTGATGTGCGCGACGGCGAAGATGAACCCGCGGTCCAGCAGCGAGAGCCTCGGGACCGAGAAGCCGGGGTCGATGGAGGTCTCGTAGCTGCCGTACCCGTACAGCACGGTCGGGGCGGGCTTGGCGGCGTCCTTGCGCTTCACGATGGACACCGGGATCCTCGTGCCGTCCTCGGCCGTGGCCCACTCGCGGAACTGCTCGTAGTCGGCCGGGTCGTAGCCGCCCAGCACCGGGCGCCGCTTGAGCAGGATCAGCTCGTGCGTGTCGAGCTCGTAGTCGTACACGCTGGGCGGGGTGACCATGCTCGTGTAGGCCAGCCGGAGCCGCGTCGTGGTGAACTCGGGGTTGCCCGCGGGGCCGACGTCGTAGAGCGGCTCGGGGAAGTCGATCTCGTACGCGTTCCGCTCGGCGGCCTCGATCCGCTCGCGCCCATCCTGGACGTCGCCCGGGTACGGCAGCACGCGCAGGCCGGTCAGCCCGTCGCGGCGGAAGTGCACCACGGCGTGGTCGGAGAAGGCGTCGATCTCCAGGAGCCTGGTGTCGTCGCGGTGGGCGATCAGCGGGGTCCAGGTGCCGGGGGCGTCGAGCGGGGCGGTGGCCAGCTCGAAGTTCTCGGCGTTCTCGTTGTGGAGCACGTAGAAGAAGTCGCCCGCGTGCTCGACGCCGTATTCGACACCGGTCTTCCTGGGGCGCACGACCGTGAACTCACCGGTGGGATCGGTGGCGTCGAGAATGCGCACCTCACTGGTGATCTTGCTGCCCGCGCCCAGCACGAGGTATTTCTCGCTGCGCGTCAGGCCGATGCCGACCCAGTAACGCTCGTCGGACTCCTCGTAGACCAGCACGTCCTCTTCGGTGCCGAGGGTGTGCCGGTAGACCTGGTACGGGCGCCAGGCGTCGTCCACGCGCGTGTAGAAGAACGTCGAGCCGTCGGCCGACCAGGCGCCGCCGTAGAAGATGTCGGTGATCTCGTCGGGGAGCGGCTCGCCTGTTTCGAGGTTCTTGAACTTCAGCGTGAATCGCTCGTCGCCCTTGAAATCGGTCGAATAGGCCAGCATCGTGCCGTCGGGCGATACGGAGCTGGTGCCGATCGAGAAGAACGGGCTGTCGCCGGCGAGCTCGTTGCCGTCGAGAATCACCTCCTCGCGTTCGAGCGTGGCTCCCGGGGTGATCTCCGGAGGCGCGTCGCTGTCGGCCGGGACCCGGCAGGAGACGGCGTACTGCTTGCCTTCAGAGGTGCGCGAGAAGTACCACCAGGAGCCCTTGCGGCTGGCCACCGAGAGGTCGGTTTCCTGCGTGCGGCCCTTGATCTCCTGGAACACCTGCTCCTGAAGGTCGGAGAGGTGAGCGGTCTGCTGTTTGAGAAACTCGTTCTCCGCCTCCAGATAGGCGGTGGTATCGGGATCTTCCTTGTTGCTCAGCCAGGCGTACTCGTCGATGACGGTGTCACCGTGGTGGGTGCGCTCAGTCGGAACCTTCTTCGCCACTGGCGGCGTGTAACTGCTCACGTGGGGAGTCTATGTTCGGTCGTGATCGATCTGTGTCCGTTGGACGTGGCGATCCGGCCCGAGGGGTCGGGAGCGCTGCTAATCTTGAAGAGCCGACGCAGTACGGCACAACCCTTCTTCTCCTCCTCCATCGCGGCGGACGTGCGCGTCCACTCGTGAGGGCTGGTAAGTTAGAGGGGTTGTCCCGGAAACGGGGCAGGTCTTAATTTCCGCAAGTCGAGCAAGTCGGGTCAATTTGACAGGGACTTGAACGG